>NZ_OY776223.1:0-638671 GCF_963675395.1 uncultured Vibrio sp.
AAGAGCCACCGTTTATGACTTACCGATAAGTGGGAAATGCTGCCGTATCCATATACAGCTTGCTCAAGTGCGAACAACACAAGGTGAACGACGTATTGAGTCATGTGAATTTGTAGAGAAAGGTGTTCGTTACTCCAGACGATTTTGCGAGCAGATTAGTGGCTTGTGTCGGCATATGCCTATTAGTGTCATCGCCCGACATTATGGACTGCGCTGGGAAACGATCAAAAACATAGATAAAGCTTCACTCAATAGATTGTTGCCGCCTTCAGAGCCCTCAAAGCTTCGTGGATTAAAACGTATTGGTGTTGATGAAGTTGCCAAAGCCAAGGGACACGACTACATGACCGTGGTTTATGACATGGATAACGGTCAGCTTATCTGGGTTGAGCATGGCCGAACACATCATGTGTTGGAGTCATTTCTTACCCAATTGTCTGAAGAAACAGCAAAAGGTATTCAAGCGGTAGCGATGGATATGGGTAAAGCTTATCAAAAGGCCGTTCGGGAAAATCTGCCAAATGCTGATATCGTTTTTGACCGCTTTCATGTCGTTCAGCACTACAGTCAACTTATTCGTCGTGAACGGTCTTACGAATTCAAGAAAGCACTCCATAGAAACGATAAAGCACTCATCAAAGGCTCTCTTTATCTACTTTTGAAGAACTCAGACAAACTGTCAGAAAACCAAACAGATAAACTCAAACGTTTACTTCATGCTAATCGGCACTTAAACGAAATCTATGTGCTTAAAGAGCAGTTAAAAAGCATCTGGAAAGCAGCAACCTACCAAAGAATGTTGTACCGACTAGATGCCTGGTGCCAACTGGCAAACGCGACAAGAATACTCAGTATTCAAAGTTTTGCGTCCATGCTTCAGGAGCACAAAGAAGGCATCTGTAACTTCGCTAAATACGACAAATTAACCAGTGCCATCATCGAAGCAGGTAACGTATCTATTGGTTTATTGCGCCGAAGAGCTCGGGGAATAAGAGACACCGAGTACTTCAAACTGAAGATAAAGCAACTATCCGTTCCAGAGGTATATTCAATCTTTTATCCTTCTGTCAAGCTCATGTAAGCGGAGAAGAGCCTAAACGGTTCGTGAAACATAAGTGTTAACGGTACAAGGCTCTTGCGACTCAGGATCAACCACTTTAAATCGTCGATCTCTTCGGCAATACACATCGATAATTTGTGTCGATTCATCCACTTGAACGGAGTGAATTTTCTGTCCTTGAATACTGATAAGTTGGGAAAGGAGTTGAGTCAAAGTACAAATCGTCCATATTGTTCAAAAAGAAGTTACTAATCAGTATGGTAGAGAGAGTTGATATCAGAGTTAGACTCAACAAAGCGGAGAAGAGCCTATATACCTAAGGCACATAGTATTGAGGTAAATGTTGAAGAGCATGACCAGTCAGAATGGTACTAGTTGAAATATAACAAACGATCAAGGAATCAACCTACTTTTCCTAATCTGACAGAAACGCTTTGGAGCATCAGTTCTAAACCGTTTCTGTCCAAAGGAGTGCTGACGAGGCATGTAACTGTGATCACCAAGCGATTCTGTCGTACCTTAATTACCAAGCGACTTTGTCATTGCAATAACTACCGAGGGAAATTGACGGAACTCATTAGCGTACCTTTTAAAGTAATTAAATCAGCTTTAGAGGGTGCTAAGGATGTTCTTCATGGATTCAAAATCTCAATTCACTGTCGATATCATTAGCAAAGTCATCGATGGCAGGATCAGTATCAACAGTGCTGTTACCTTGCTCAGCAAATCCCGGCGAACCGTTGAACGCTATCTCAGTCGATACCGGAAAGAAGGCATTCGGTTCGTGATCCATGGCAACAAAGGCCGGATCCCCGTCAATAAGATCTCTGAATCGCTCAAAAAGGAAGTTCAGACGCTTATCCAGACCAAGTACTACGACTTTAACCTACAGCATCTCGCCGAACTTCTGGTGAAGAACGAAGGGATAGCGGTTAAACGAGAAACTTTACGTACCTGGACACACGCCATTCATCATGTAAAGCGCTCTAAACGGCGTAGAAGTCGCGTAAGAAAGTACCGAGAGCTGATGGAATCTCCGGGGCTAATGCTTCAGATGGACGGCAGCCCTCATCGGTGGTTTGGTGGTGAACGCTCTTGCCTGATCGCTATGGTCGATGATGCAACCAGTGACATTCATGCCGAGTTTTTCCCTTCTGAAACCACGGAAGGCTGCATGAAAGTGATGAAGGCTTACATCGAGAAGCGAGGAATATTTAAGGCCCTGTATGTGGATAGGGCGGGTATTTTCGCTGGTCCTAAACGCAGCAACTTCTCACAAATGCAGCGAGCCTGTGAAGAGCTGGGAATTGAGATTATCTTCGCTAACGCCCCTCAAGGCAAAGGGCGTATTGAACGCTCCTTCGATACCTTCCAGGACCGCCTGATACCGGAATTACGGCTGAATAACATTGCGGATATGGACAGCGCTAACCGCTACTTACAGGAAGAGTTCATCCCCAATTACTGGGTGAAAAACGTCATCGTTCAGCCTAAGAATTAACGCTCTGCGTTCAAGTGTTTACCCCCTGACACAGGGGGGCTAGTTCGATTTGCTGTCGTTATAGTTTTTATCCAACATCATATTTCAATTCTACTTGTGCTGATTCCTTCTGGTGTTTTTTTGTGTTTTTAAGCTGTTCTAAAAAAGTGTAAGTGTGGAAGTGCTCTCAGCCCTTGTGCTATAAGGCTTTAGGTGCGACAGGAAAAATATTATTTCATATAAGAAAAAGAGAGAAAGTTGTCGCACCCAAAAGAGGAGTGAATAGAAGTGTTAACTGTAAAGCAGTTAACTTTTCCTATTCTGTTTGTTCTCTTTGTCTTGAGTAACCAATCATAAATAGTTCATATTTATTTTTAATGAGTTTAGGAAATGGCTTTTATCCATTTTTAAGTTCTAATTTGCCTTTAAGCCTTGTAATGTAATGGCTGAGGGGCTTTGATGCGTAAATCGATGGAACTAAACCAACAGCTTACGACCTGATCGGCTACATTCATTCAAGTCTGTAATTTCATGCCAAAACCACGTTACAAAATAAGCAACTGGAAACAATACAACCAATCTCTAATCAACCGTGACCTTCTGACGTTTTGGATTGACGAAGAAGCGATAAGTTCGTGGAAGCAAGAGAAACAGAATAAGTCAGTGATTTAGCCATCGCAAACGCTTTGATGGTAAAGCGTATTTTTTCAATGTCACTTCACGCTTTACAAGGATTTATTGATTCCGTCTTTCGACTTGCTCTGGTTCCACTGCGTTCTCCATGCTACAGCTGTATCAGCCGCCGAGCCAAAGAGGTTGATGTGAGTTTTAAAACGAAAACCAAAGGACCGCAGCACCTCGCTATCGATGCTAAAGGTCTCAAGATTTATGGTGAGGGCGAGTAGGAGGTCAAAAAAACATGGCACCGATGGCAAACGCAGAGTGTGGCGCAAGTTACATATCGTAGTGGATACAAGTAGTCACGAAATTATTGCCGCCGAACTGAGTTTATCAACGGGCACTGATGCAGAAGTATTGCCACGCGGCAATCCGTATTAGGCGAGTCGTTGCTCTTATCCCTCGAAGAGAGGAAGCAGCATTCTGGGAACGAGGCCATCCAAGAAACTTAGCGGTTGGCTGTCAAAAGTTATACGATTCGAACAAGTATTGGAAAGAGCGATATGGCTATCACAAACACTCGCTATCTGAAACAGCGATGTATCGTGTGAAGCAGTTACTTGGAGGACGATTAAGCCTACGGCATTACAACGCACAAGTTGGTGAAACCTACTCAATGGTCAAAGTGTTGAATAAGCTTACTGGGCTTGGTATGCCTAAAACTTGGTGTGTTGGTTGATGCTCACTTGAAATAGGACGATTCAGCTTCAAAAGTGAATTACGCAACATAGCTCATGTCTTTACGTGAATAAAAACAAAAGAGAAAACACAGATAGGGCAAGCAAACATGCAAAGCATTTTGCACTTAATATAAAAAACTAATGCTAGATATAAATATATTAAAAGCTTTGAGGAAAATAATATTACCCACATAGTTTTCACTAAATATAAAAATCAAACAATATTATAACCTTGTTGTAATGCGAACTTTGTTCGTGCTAAATTATAAAAATAAAGATAATTATAAATATACAAAGGCTTAATATGTACACTCCATTAAAAAATAATGATGATACTATCGTTACTATTATAGTGACAGATAATGCAAATCAAGATGCTATAGACAGCATTATAAAAAACACAAATCACAAGCTGGTCAGTACAAGCTCAGAGTGCTTATCATCAACAGTAGCTACGATGAAATCAGCCAAGTTAAAGGTTGCTTTAGTTGCTTTTGATTTTTCAATGATGAATGTGCATAGTGTTGTTGAAACATGTATGTATAATAAAGTTGAGATCAAAGATGTAAACAGCAACAGGATTATAAAAAGAAAAGAAGATGGTAATTTATCTGATGTTCATCTTCTTGCATATTTCTACGATGAATTCTCAACTGACAAAAACCTTAGCATTCTTGCTAATGCTGTTCGTTCTCTAGTTCCTGTCCATGCTTCAGTTGATGAAGCAATATCTATGCTTTCTTCCATTGCTGATATTCCATTACAAATCGCAGAAAAAAAACTTAATGCATCAATTTCTACGATTCGTAATGTGGTTAACTCAACAACAAATCTTAACTACTCAACCAAGCTTTCTTCAAAAGAAGAGATGTACGTTAAGGTGTTCAATCGTGCGAATGAAAGCGTTGATACTATCGAGTTAATCAAAGCCCAGACTGGTGCTAACAAAACCACTTACGCACAAAAGCTGTGTCGGCTCGCGTACAACAACCAAGTGAAGAGCTGTTCTATAACAACACTAAGAAGTGTTGCTGAACAGTACGCACCTAAAAAAGCTAAGACAGTTGTCGCTCACAGCGAAAAGAGCATCTCTGCATTCGAACAAGCTGATCACTTTAGCTGCACTATGCACTCTCTTCTAAAAGACCATGTTTTCGAATTCGTTAAAAATTGCGGCTACTTCATCTTTGACGAGTGTGAGAAAAACATTCAAGCGCTATTTGAAGAAAGTAATAGTGCTGAAGTTGAGTTTTTGAACCAGAAGCAAAAAGAAACTATTCGTTCGCGCTTAACTGAACTTTTCGAAAAGAAGCAAGCTAGAGTCGTTGCGATGGACGCAGATGCTAGCGATGCCATTTCGCTTCGTTTTCTCAGATCATTTGGTAAAAAGGTCAACGCTTACGATTTAAACTACAGTGAGCCGACTCCTCCTTCGCATGCAAAAACAAGCAAAGGTGCTGAATCTGCATTACAGCTTTTAGAACTGGCAAGACCGTTCATTAAATCAGCAGGCACTTGTCAGCAAAATCCATATTCATCAATCACAACACAAATCGATGACATCGACATGATGGAGGCTCGTCTAATTGAGAAAAAGCTAATTGATGATAACGAAAACATGTTTATTGCTTCAGATAATAAAAGGGAAGCCATCAACATGTTGAAAGATTCTGGGTACGTAAAGAAATCTGGTTTCGTTGATGAAAAGGCGGCGCTAAAAGCGAGAATTCTTTTGGTTCATGCGGACAATAAAGGACAAAATGAGCAGAAAGCATTCCTTAAAAATCCAAATACTGAAATTGTGAAATACAAAACAGTGATCGTAACCCCGTGTGTGCGCGAAGGATTCAACATAACTGCTAACTACTGCAACACTGTTATCGTTCTATGTCATGGCATCTTGCTTCCGATGCCCCTAGTACAAATTAGCAGAAGACTACGCACAGCAACCAACATCATTTTTGCTCTTGATACAGACAAAAAACCATCGTTTGGATTTTCAAATTACTTAGAATATGCAGCATCACTTGAAGAAAGACTGGAAGCTGAGTTCGCTAAAAGAAGAGATGTATTGCTAAGTGATTTAGCTTTATCTCTTACGCTAACTCTAGAAAACCTCGGCTTTAATCATCAAGCTCCAACTCGTTACAGCGAAGATGAAAAAGCACTGATTAAGAAAGAGCAGAACTCTGTTAAAAAAGCTAACAAGAAGTTCATGCAAGAAGCAATTGCTAGTGCTGAATGTATTGATAGTGAAGCAGCTAAGAGATTAAAGCAAAGCACCTGTAAATCTGAAGAAACTACTATGTCAGTAGAAAAGAAAAAGGTTGCTGACAAGCTAGCTATTGATGTCAAAGATGTAGATATCAAAGCAATTAAGTTCGCTGAGAAATTCAAGAAAGACCATGCAGTTAAAGTTGCCGAAATCATTGCTGACAAGGTTACTGTCAAAGCGATGTATGATGTTAAACAAACTATAAAGCAAAAGAATATCGCAGAAGCAATGCAAATCTTTATAGATTCATTGAAGGGCAATATCACTGATGCTGAAGGTAATGAAATCGAACTAGATTTAACGACAGAGTTTGTAATCGCTGATGCAGTTGAAGTGTACAGCTATCTTCATGCCAACAAAGCTAAGTTCAATAAAGCATTTTCTCAGAAAGACAAGATACGAATCACTGAATCAAAAGTAAAAGCTAATGATAAAGCCACTGCTGAGAAGCGCTTGAGAGCTTTGCTTAAAGCGCTCGGTATAGACAGTCCTCGTTTCGGAAGTACTAACAATAAGCGTTACAAGCACTGTTTACATCCACTTGCAGCACCTTCTCTGAAAGCGCTGGGTGTGCTTGAGAAAGAACCGTCAAGCGAGTTCAAAAGTCTTGAGCAATACGAAGAAGTACTAGTAGATCTATATAAATAAAATAATAATAAAAATAGGAATCAATAAAATGAGAAAAGTAAAAGAACTAATGAAAACTCCCCTGTTGACGGGGGAGGACGTATCAAAACTAATGATCGATGAGGGCATGGTTTATCGTGACAGAGCATCTACAACAATGCTCAGCAAGTTGCTCTATTGTACTCCGCGCAACGCGCAGAAAATAATTAAATATGGTTTTAAAGACAGCGGAACTCAAGCTTTATTCTATCTGCAAATGGAAATAGCATGTTCGGATAAATAGTTCTCAAAATAAACTTACAATGTCTTGGTTTTAATATTATAATCATAGACAAGCAATTAAGCCTTCTTGTTTATAGTTATCTTATCAACCCCAGTAACACTGGGTTTTTTCTGCCCTGACCTTCTCACTACTGGTCGGGGAATTTTTATCTTAAATAAATTATCTGTTTTAGTTGCATGAGTTTAAATAAGATAATTGACATCAAATAGCCATTTTGTCTTTTTATCTTCTTTGTGTATTGTTTTAAGGAAAACAAGAAAATCATCAAAGCAGGAAATCTGAATAAATATTTATTGTATGTGTAGTTTAAATCAAAATTACAAATTAAATTAATATGTTTTATTTGGAAGTTTATATTTTCAATTACAAAATAGACTCTTATAATAAAATAATAACAAAAAGGTTTGAGTTATGGTTTACGAAGCAATAGATTTACTTTACAAACAACAAGCTGAATTACAAACGCAACAGCAAGCTCAGCTAGATAGAGTTGAGGCATTAACTAGTACTTTTGACGACAAGTTTAAAGTAGAGATTGAAGTCGGAAAGATTCATGCGTGGGGCGGATCGAACAGAAATATAGATATAAAAGTAAGATCATTAAAGACGGGTGAAACATTAGCTGTTGCTTCTGTGAATGCAGTGAGAGATAACTACAGAGAACCGTTTAGTTGCCCGGCAAATACGGACAGGCTCTTAATGGGTGGGTTAAGCAGGCACGCACCAAAAATCATGCATGATTTTAATGAGTACATGAAAGAGAAAAATATGAACATAGCTTTTAAAAAGTACCTGCTCAACAAAACTGATGAGTACTTGGAAAAGAAGCACAATGAAAAAGTCATGCACTAATAAAAATAAGAAGTGAGAAAACACTCAAACTTAAAGCTATAATAAAAAGAGAATTAAAAACGTGGAAAAACTAATTGAATTTTTAATAGACAGAAAGTTTGAAGAAAAAACGTATGAGAGCGGCATCACAGGTACATTCTACTGCAGAGCTACTGATCTAAATGCATACAAAGTTATCGACAGTGAAGGGATTGTGATTTTAGCTGAAAGTTACGAGTTAGCAGAGGCGTGGTCTAATGATGAAAAACTGATGGCTTACAAGCTTTTTGAAAATGAAGCTGAATACGATGAGTTTATTGAAGAATGCAAGGAAGGGCTGCATTACGGCGATCTTGACTTCACATCTAGAGTATTTCATGAGCTTAATAGTGTATATGAAGATGATCTCAATAGATATATAAATCGTTATGATTTGTGGGATCACATAAGCGATTAGACAAAGTAGAACCAAAAGCCACGATGGGGATTTTTTATTTCTATTCAAATTTGATGTCTTGATTTCTTTAAATAATATAAATTTATTGTAATTAAAATATCATTTAATTGTACTAATTCAGACCTGATCTGACAGTTACCCATTTTTGATTCGGTGCCTGTCAGATTATATCTGGGCTAGATTCTTTTCAGCCCAGATTGGTTTCCCATCTTCTAATGTATCTATTGGCGTTCTGCCACAGCACATTTTTCCTTGATGAGTACGATGATTGTTGTAGTAGTCCATCCATTCGTCCAGATCTTTCTGCAACTCTTCAATTGAGCTATATAGTTTCTTTTTGAAGGTGACTTGGTAAAACTCATTTAATATCGTCTAGTGGAAGCGTTCGCAAATGCCGTTCGTTTGCGGCCGTCATTGCTTTTGGTTTTCGTATGATCGATATCGTTTATAGCGAGGTAAAGCTGATAGTCATGTTGCTCAACTAGGCCACAGTATTCGGTACCTCTGTCAATAAGTATTCGCAGCATTCAGCATTGGTAGCTCGTGCGCTTCGAAGAACGGCAACACTTTGTCATTTAGCATATCTGCTGCGGTAATAGGCGTTTTCGTGTTATAGAGCTTAGCAAAAAGCGACTTTACTGTAGGTATCGACAAAGGTTTGTTGGTAGATGGGTCCAAGTCCCTTCAAGTTGCCTACATAGAAGGTATCCTGAGAGCCCAAGTAGCCTGGATGAGCCGTTTCTATCTCACCACAGGCTTCATCGTCATGCTTTTTACGCTATAGAGCTGCAACTTGCTCATCCGTTAAAATGATGCCGTTCTCATTGACCTGTATCTCTAAAGCAATAAGTCGCTTTTTGAAGTTCTCAAGATCGTTTCTAAGCCAAATTGAGCGGACACTACTTGGAGAGATAAACACGCCTAGCTTTCGCAGCTCATTGCTTGTTCTCACTTGACCATGTGCGGGGAAATCAATCGCGTACTTTAAAACCGCTTGTTCAGTTTCATTGTCGACACGATTTTTAAGGTTTGGTGCTTTTCGACTTTGGTTAATCAATGCGTCAACACCACCTGTTTCAACCAACTCTTGATAGCGGTAGAAAGTGTCTCTTGATACGCCCATAACCTTACAGGCTCTTGATACATTGCCAAGTTCTTCTGCAAGATTGAGAAGACCAGCTTTGTGTTTGATGATTGGATTGCTAGTATGAAGCATGAGAGTTACCCCTTAGTTTCTTTGATTTCGGATTAAGCACCTTTAATCAAAGTGGGTAACTCTCTTCATTTCAAATTGAAGTGTCAGATCTAGTCGGAGCTAATACAGTTGATTCTATATTTTTATTTGATTTGTACTCATTCCCACGCGTGGGAATGACTTGACTCACCATTTCTCTTCGCTCCCACTGTCGGCTTTCAGCTCGATACTTTCTCCTTTTGGCACTATATGAACTTCCAGATTTAGCGATGATAAGATGCGAAACAATGTCTGAATCCTAGTCATTTCTGGATTAATCTCAAACTTGGAAATAGTGTTTTGTTTTAGACCCACAGGGTCGGCAGCCTTAGCTTGCGACAGATTCTTGTGTTTTCTTTCATCACGTAGATGTATGCTAACTGTCTGGGCGATGTTATCAACATAACAATTCCTCATTTTTACCCTCTATCGAGGGTAGTTATGGTTTTACCCTCAGTCAAGGGTAAGAAGGAAAGGCAGCCTTGGGGCTGTTTGCTTCTATTTTCGTTAAGTATGCGATTAGCTTTTGAGCACCTTCGCCAGCTTTCTTCGATTTAGGCGTGTAATCGAAAGGCGTTAAAGTGCTTGCGTAAGGTGTAAATCTTTTTAAGCTTGATGCATCAGAGACTAATGTAATGCTTTTTCTTTTCGCTCTTGTAGCTTGTAAATTGTTGCTGTCGCCTGGGCTGAACACGTAGTCATTAAATAGAACGGCTGGGAACTTCGCCGCATCCAGTCTAGTTTTTTATTCTGTATAGTACTTGATGTAGCTCTTGAGCTTCTTCAGCATTAATTTCATCTTCACTTTCTAGTTCGTCAAACATCTCTAGAGCTTCATGCGGTTTCACAGAAATTGCGCAAAGATAGTGTTTTTTTCATTGATAACAACACATTGTATTTCATGTCGTTCCTCTTTGCGGTACTTCTTATATAACTCGTTAGCTGGTCTAAAGTGAGACATGATCCCGTCAAGGTTGTGCTCAGTAATTTCGTACTTGCATATTTCGGAGCATTCCGATCAGTCATTTCCGCTGTTTTTCAAGCAAGTTGTCGTCTTTTTTACAATTTAGTAACGTGAATGATTACGCTGCACACTTTTCAGGGTTCAAGTACACCTCATCGATATAACTCCAGTCTCTCGTTTGCCGACTCCATCTGCCTGGATGAGTCAATTGAGCACGTCGGTAGACTTGCATACGCTGTCGGAGAATTTCATTATCCTCGCCGCAATGCCTCTGCTGAGGTGTTACATACTTTATGCCACTGTGTTTATGCTCATTGTTATACCAATCAACAAAATTACCAACCCAACACCGAGCGTCTTCAATGGAAGAAAACCCTTCCATTGGCCATGAAGGACAATACTTTATTGTTTTGAACAACGACTCAGAGTATGGGTTGTCATTGCTTACTCTTGGCCTAGAGTAAGAGCTTACGACCCCAAGGTCATGCATCTTTGCAAGCATGGTGTAACTTCTCATAGGAGCACCGTTGTCAGAGTGCAAAGTAATGTTGCCTTGCACACACTTTTCCCGCCATGCTGTTCTTTGGAGTAACTCCGCTGCGTATTCGCCTAGCTCCTGATCATACACTTCTGCACCTACTACTTTTCTACTGAAGATATCCATTATCAAATAGAGGTAATAGTGCTTCCCTCGTATTTTCGATGGCAGATAACTGATATCCCAGCTCCATACCTGATTTGGTTTGCAGGCTTTTTGAACCTTTGGTCGAGAAGGGCTTGTACCAGCTTTGTTACGAGTTCGCTTACCTAGCTGGTTGTTTGCTTTTAATACACGATAAAATGTGGACTCTGAGGCAATGTAAATGCCTTCATCAGCCAACATTGGAACGATGATATTCGGCGGTAAATCGGCATACTCTGGTGTATTGCAGATATCTAATATCTGCTGCCTTTCGGCTTCTGATAGCTTATTATGAGGCTCGTGGCGCCGAGGGTGCTGACGCATATCACTTGTGACTTCGGCAGAGTTCCGTGTCCAACGCTGAAACGTTCGTATTGATAACCCAACGGTGGAGCAAGCCTTTGTCTTTGTTGCCCCTTCACGTACAGCTTCATCAACAAGTGTGACTATTTTAAGCCGTTCTGAGATAGGAATCAGTCTTCCTCGCTGGTCTCCCAGAGGGCATTGAACTTTTCCCGCAAAACCAGTAGTGCAGCCGTTTCAGCAAGTGCTTTCTCTTTACGCGCCAACTCCTTCTCCAGCGCTTTTACCTTTCTGCGTTCCTCACGTAGTTGCTTATTTTCTTTGTGTGATATTGAAGTCGATGTTGCGCTCTGCGCCTTGATAGATAGTGCTCGCCAGGCTTTAACGTCATCGACAAATAACCCTTTAGACCTACAGTATTCAGCTAACTCGCGTTCAGACATTGTTGCAGTTTCAATCACTATGAAAAATCTCTGCTCCGCTGAATAATCAGTAGTAGTATTTTCTAACGTCGGCTCTGTAGGCAATAGGCCGCTTTCAACAAGTTCATTTCTCCACTTAGATACCACGGAAGGACTCACATCTAATTCTTTAGCAATTCTTCGATGAGACCAATTATATGGTGGTAACAACCAAGTTTGACCTTTCGTTTTCACATCAATTGGAACTGGATTAGCTGGCATAGTTATCTCCTTAAAAATCTAGACGACAACTATGCTGACACGGGGGGAAATACGCAGTACGTTCCAGATTTCGCTTCTTCAGTGCCATATTTGGCAATGAGGTGTTTTATAGATCGCGGAGAGGAGAGGGCAGTGCTCGGTAGCTCTATTAATGTTACATGTGTCTCGTTGTCGCTACCATTTATTAACTCAGGGTCTCGGACAATAATGTAAAGCATCTTGCCACTTTTGTTTTTTTGAAATCGCGGTAGAGGGGATTTTTTCTGCTTTGTAGGAACTGTAACGTTATCAGTTAATTAATATGTATTATCAGCGATATCTTTTGATTTCTTCTTGATGTTACGTCTTCTATTCCGCTTTTTGTTGTCAGTAAAAATACCTTCGTTTTCATAAGCTTTTTCTATTTGTTCAATGGCTTGGTTAATTACTAGCTCTTGATCTTCATGTGTCGCAACAGGGGTTGCTTTCAATTCCCAGTGGTTCTGCTTGCTTAGTTCAAACAAGATTAGAAGCAGATGATAGAAGAATTTACTTAGCGTTTTAGATGCTGAGTATATGCCTTTCTCTTGTTCGTAAATTGCGTGAACGAAAGCTTTGTCACGTTTGTTGATACGTTTTCCATGATAAAGCCAAAAGTCGATAGCATCCTCTACCTCTTTTTGATATTGCTTTCTACATGAGATAATGAAGCAGTTAAGCATGTGCTTATCCCATTCCTCGGTTTGCTTCTTTACTTTGTCAGCATGTGCTTCAGCATCTCTTCTTACTGTTTCAAATCTATGCACTGTATTTTCTTTTTGCGATTCAAATATTTCTCTAACTGCATAATTTTCAACTTGTGACTCGTCATAGTTACTTATAATGTTTGCATCACTTGTTAAAACACCTGATTTTATTAATCCACCGAGCGTGAATTTATTCCCGCTTCTAAGCTTTGAGGCAGGTATGATGAAGTCATTGTATTTGTAAACAAGACCGATGAACTTCTCATTGTTTCTGTCTTCTTTAAGTACTATTTCAACGCCGTTTCTTAGCAGTGCTATTTGATAAAGAGCTAAGCTCGCTTGAGTGGTGTACTCATCGTTTACGCCCAGTTTCTTTAGCATATTTGCTCTGGATTGCACTAGCGCTGGTAGCTCTTTAATGCTTGATTCAACTAAGCGTCTTACCATCAGCTTGACTGAGTGAGAGTACTTGTCAGAAACGACTGCTTCGCCCCTTGCTAGTATCTCTGATGAGTTTTCTAGTTGTCTTAAACCGAATTCCTTTTCTTGTTCACGCATGATTTCTTGTGCAGCTTCAACAGCCATCCAATTGCTTATTACTTTGTTTGTTTCTAGGTCTTGTGTTGATGCTGTTATGTGTACGTGCTGTGAATCAGTATCTGCGTGTCTAAACGCGATGTAGCGTGCGTTTTCGTAACCTAGGTGATTCATAGTCTTTCTTACTGTTTTACGCCACTGCTTGTCTGTGAGGTACTCTCCTTCGTCTATAGAGATGACAAAGTGGCGGAAAGGGTGCTTGACTGTCGGGTTGTGCTTATAGCTGCTTTGCAGTTCAGTGATAGCATCGTGCCAGTCCGCACCTGTAGCCAGCCCACCCATACTAACTGGAATGGATTCGATTTCGTTAGCACAGATGAAGAATGAGTGACCCTTCGATGCAGGAGCATGTTTTGTTTTACCTGCACCGTATTTAACCAGGTTATCTGCGTCTTTTTGTTTAGCGCCGTACTCGATGAGGTTCTGTGCGTCTTTGGCTGTCTGTTGACTTCTAGTGCATTCTAATTCTGTAAATATCATTTTATTGTCTCTTTATTATTGTGAGTGAGAAAGTAATAAGTAATGTAGATAAGCCCTCCTTATATTTAAGGAGGGAATTCAGGCTTTATAATTCAGCTTCTTCTAGTATCTTTTGTTTGCATAGCTCATCCAATTGACGAGAAGATAAGTATTTTAAAGCTAGTACTTTAGCTGTTGCTGATGAATGAGAATCTATTGCTAGCTTGCGCGTAGTATCAATGCTTTTCTTAAGTTCTTTAATGCATTTGCTTAGTTTAGCTATCTTAGCGCTGTCAGCATCTTCAATGTCTTCTGCAAGCACTTGTAGGGCTTTTGATAGCTCCTTGGTTTCTTTAAAGTACTTTAAGTGCTCTTCGTCATTGCTTGGGCGAGGTTCAACTTGATTTAAAGCTATGTCTCTAAGAAAAGCAGCGTTAGAGCGATAGTTGTGACTTTTCTTGCTGGCGATGAAACGTTTGTACTGTTCTGCTGTTATGTGTGTTTTTAATGCAATATTGTATAAGTCTTTAGTTTCTTTGCGCTCTTCTTTAAAACCGCTCTCGACTGCATCCAGGATGTGATGCGAGTCAGCAGCAACATTTTCGTCAAAGTTATCTGCATTATTTTTAGCGTAAATGCTTTTTACTATGAGATTGCAAAAATGCGCATGAGAGCTAAATGTAATTTTTGATGTGTTTGAAAATTGAGGAAGAAGAGAAGGTACAACAACTTGTAATTCTTCTAAGCTGTAATCTGTTTTCTCGATAAGTGCTCTTAGCTTATCTTTATTTTCTCTTTTTGTGTTGAATACTATTTCTCTTATTATTTCATTTAAGTATTCTTTTACTGATAAGTTCATTTTGTTATTTCTCTTTTATTATTATTATTTTATTTTTATTGTCTATGAAGCAACAGCGTGCAACTTAGCGATAACTGCGAAGCATGTTATCGCAACCGACTGAAAGGAGGCTAAAGCTACAAGTTTCGCTATTTGGAACAAATAGGGAAGCGCAGTATCCGCTTGTTACTGTTTTTATTATAACAATATAATTTATGATATTAAATGTGCTTATTTAAAATAAACGAAATATATTATTGTATAATACGGAGTTCAACAGAGGAATACGATAAGGAATTTGTCGCATGCGACAGGGAAAGTGCGCGTTACAACATCGAAAATGCCGTTTGCGACAAGGAATTTGCGCTGCACTCTCACTACGTCTCAGCCGCTTTCATCTGCTTTCACTTCGTATCACTGATAGTCAGTAAGTAGTTGTTGGGACGAATGTTATATAGTTAAGAAGCAATAGCAGTAGGAAGTGTGTTCGTGATGGCTGAGTCAAATATAAATAAAGGATGTACTTATCATGTCTTTATTTTTATCACTTTGAATGATTATATTGTGTGATGTTTAATATACGGTATATGTATATTTTGTTCGTTGTTAAATATATAGAGTTTGTATATTTCCATTTCGTAAAATAAATTCGAAAAAAGTGATTGCTTTTGAATTCTAAATACGAATATTATATTTGCAACGGCTCTTGTAGTCATAAGAATAAGAATAAACGGAGGCGTCCAATGGCGCTTATACACCCAATTAATCAACTGAAAATAGAAAAGAAAGTCGATGTATTAAAACGCGTTGGTTTATCCCAAGCCACGCTTCACAGACGTATAAACGATGGCACATTTCCGCCCGCAGTACAACTGGGTCCCAAGGCTGTGGGATTCATGTCGCATGAAGTCGATGCGTTTCTTATTGCATGCGCTTTGGGAGAAGATAAAAAGCGTGTGGTCGCTGAGCTTCTTGCGCAGCGACAAGCGCTTAAGCAAGCGAATCCTTTATTGCAGTACATGAACTTTCACTAATTTATCTTTTAGTTCTGTGTATACGTTGCACAGAGCTTGCTCAACTTCAGTGGTAATTGCAAGATTCGCAACGACTTTTGCGATCAAGCTGAGGAGGATAAAAACTCTTGACATTAAAGTACAGGCTAAGTTAGCTTGATAAGGCTTCCAAATCGCTCTGCTCTTTGAAAGCTCTGAATAATAATATAACAGCAAAAATAATAACGATAAAAACAAGATAAGTGGCTGAAAGCCATCAATAAAAGTTATTACGTTGTCACTCATTATTACTTCGGAGGAAACATGAAAGAGTTTAACGTCTTAAAGAAAAATCGAAAGTATTTTGCTGCATCGCTTGACGGCTACAAGTGCAGAATCTTAATCGATGAACTATCTCAGAATCTCTCAATCGGTACGCAACTGCTCGATGTCGAAGACATCTCCGTTCGTTCAAAGTATGGAACCGACCTAATATTCAAACTTAAATCCTCGGTTGAGGAACAAAATGAGTCTGGTTTTATTACTTTAACCAGTACTTACAATACCTATCTCGTTGATAAATGCCGCGCTCTTGGTGGGCAATGGGATAAGTCCAGTGAGTGTTGGGTGTTTAGTGGCCTTATCGAAGAAAAGGTTGATGAGCTGGCTTGTGTTTTCAATTCTCATCTAGTGCCTGTCGAAGTTACGATTAATGATGACTATGATGTGTACGAAGAAAAGGGGACACTTTGTTGCCTTGGCTACCCAATCGCACGCGCATTTGGGCGTGATTCAGGAGCAAGAGTCGAAGAGGGGGTAGGTGTCGTAGCGGGCGGCTTCACAAGCTGTGGTAGTAAGAAAAATTGGGTGACTCAAGCCAAATCTGGGACAGTGTTTCGCATTGAGGTAGCGGAGAAAGTGCTCACCCATTTTGCTGAGAAAGAGCCTCATTACCACTTTAAAGCTATCTGAAGGTAAGTGATATGAAATGGTTTCCACCGCATCTTGATGACACTGAAGCCATACTCAACATTGCTATTCTTTATAATAACGTTGTTTTGTTGCCAAACACCCCATGGAATGCCGCAACCGCATTTGTCTTGTATGACATATAACAATATGCGGCAACGTTAGGGGTTACCCTTGTTCGTTTACCCTCGATTGACGAGGGGGACGTACCAAGTTTTTGTGATGTAGTTTGGCAAAGGTTTGAGAGAAACAAGTGTATCGTAGAGCAGTTTTTGGCAGCGCAGTCCACGCATCGACGAGAGAGTTTAAAAGCACTATTAATTGACAGCAAATTGAATAACGCTTTGGACCTGGGGCTATTTGACGCCTTTCAATTAATCTCTCTATCAAAACAAACCTTACTATTCCTATTGGAAAGTATGGATGCACTTTTCGTCCCTCAGAATGTCACGTTGTTATCAGGGTTTGAATACTTTTTAATGCAGTCATCCAATACTCGATTGATAGGTGTATCCCATGAGAACTTGTTAACCTCATCTCAGTTCACACATCATCAAGATGGTGTTTATCGACTGAATAACTTCAATAATAAAGAGCTGGTTAGGCATGCGTTAAAGTTTGTCTGTCGAGTCAGTCCACATTTCGAAGTAGTAGAAAGCACGTTAAAAGCACCTCTCAAACAATATCCTAGTTTTGAGGCATTTGTTTCAGCTGTCCAGTAAATGGTTTTGCACCAATGTAAGACGATTGAATAAAGAAGTCCGTGTTGTGTATTTATATCTTCAAAGGGTTTTGTCGATTAGATAAGCTGAAAGGTAAAATATCAGTTAAATTAATGTAAACGAATATTTGTTATTTTTTAAAGAAAACAGGAGTAAGATCATGCCTAACCATATTTATAATATCATCGAGTTTCGTACTAAAGATAAATGCTATGCTAGTTCTATTCGCGATTCGATCAGGAATGAAAGTAGTGATATGGATTTTAATAAGCTACTTTCCAACTCTTTGAAATCAAATTCTTTTGAAGGAGAGAGCAGTGTTATTCATGGTAATGTGGATTGGAATCTTCAGAATTGGGGAACAAAGTGGAATGCATGGGATAGCCAATGTTGCCTCGAAGACAGAGGTGAATATGTTTACGGAAGAATTACATTTTTTACTGCGAATACTACTCCGTACCAAATATTTATTGCATTATCAAAGATGCACCATAAAATCCGATTTAAGGTAAGGTTTGCTGACCAG
The DNA here is from genome assembly GCF_963675395.1 of uncultured Vibrio sp. Lineage (NCBI taxonomy): Bacteria > Pseudomonadati > Pseudomonadota > Gammaproteobacteria > Vibrionales > Vibrionaceae > Vibrio > uncultured Vibrio sp. The sequence goes on from NZ_OY776223.1 coordinate 18,066, forward strand.
TATGCTTTTGGCTGCGATTGTGGTTTCCTAGTCTTCCAGAATGGACAGGAGATTGACCGTCATATATCCCCAAATGAATTCGAGTCTGATGAACATTTCAAATATTGGGAAGATATTGCATTCAATATCTATTAACGTTTCAGTTAAATAGTTACAAAGCAACCCCCCATCAAATTGAGAGGTTGCTTTAGAGCAAAGGGCCTGGCAATACGCGACCCGCCTAGTTCGCTAACGGTAAGTGGTCGATGGTGACGTCGATGAAGTGATAAACCATGTGCTTGTTTTTCTTCTGACAGTCTATGGGCATTGCGGCATAGTTTACGGTATATTGAGTGCCGCACACTCGACACCGAGTGAGATCGCCGTTGTTCCGATGTCGCATTATTTCAATGGTGTGGCCGCACGTTGGACAATGTTGCAACGGGATCCCCTCGTCCGAGTGCAATATAATGTGATCAGATTTACCACCTCTTCCTAAGTGGATTAAAACCGAATCAAATTGTGTCCCCAAATGTGCTTTAAGGATGTTTAATGCTCTGTTTACTCATAGGATCGCGATAGGGACGTTGGCTGGTCATCGCTTCAAACGCATCACAAAGAGAAACCAGTTTGACCTGTTTGGAGACAGAGCTGCTGGCTAGCCCTTCAGGGCAGCCCTGACTGATCTGCTCTTTAAATCGACGATCTTTTCGGCAATACACATCGATAATCTGTGTCGATTCATCCACTTCAACGGAGTGAATTTTATGTCCTTTAGTACTGATAAATTGGGAACGGAGTTGAGTCAAAATGCAAATCGTCCATAGTGTTCAAAAAGAAGTTACTTATCAGTATGGTAGAGAGAGTTGATATCCGAGTTAGATTCAACAAAGCGGAGAAGCGCACCTAAAATTATCCGAAAGTAATTTTCAGTCAGGGCGTATAGAGATCATTCACGACTCAGTAATAATAGATACTACATCGAATGGGAATATACATATTTAATTCCTCCTGTCATGTAGACCAATGCACATACTCCTAAGATTAAGCTAGTGAGCGCGAACATAGCAAAATATTTTATCCGCAAGTTTTCTATTTTAATACAGAAAAATTCTTTTATCATTATTACCTCATTAAATCCTAGAGACTTAATATTATAGACAAGTTGTCTTTTTTAATTTGAAAACTTGACTGAATCTAAACTCATTAGATTAAATGTATAGTATTCATCTGCTATTGAATTTTGTTTATTAAAACACTAGACCTATCATCCTCATGATTTTCTGCCATACCTGAAACATTGAAGGCCTTCATCGCATCTATATGATTTAGTGGGGGTAAAAAATAGTATCCTTGCATTAGAGAAACTATATTTTTAAACTGATTATATTGATATGATGTTTCAATACCTTGTAGAGAAACCATTGAGCAATGTGAAGATACAGCTTTAATTAAGAAGCCTAACTCACCATCTAAGTGATAATGAACTAACAATTCTCTATCAAGTTTAACCAAGTCCCAATGGAAAATATAAAGTAAGTTAAGGTTATATCTATTATTAATTCTAAAGTTTTCAAAGAAAAGTAAAAAATTATTTCTTCTAAGTATATCCAGTCCTGTCTTAATGTTTCTATTTTTAATAACATTACTGGTATGACCATTAAAGTTAATCTCAAAAGCAATTACATTCCTGCGATGAAGTGATGAGACTTTACTTAAAAATTCCTTATCTTCGATGCACGTGAATGGAATGTTAAGTGAGAATTTTAATGCTTTTCTATTGCTAATAAATACTTTGTTTATCCATTGGATTTTAGTTATCGCTACAAATTTTATTAAATCATCATCTAAATAATTAAAAAAATCTTCACTTTCCATAAACTCACTACTAGTTCTGGTTACTCTACTTAAAACTTCGAATGCGTATAATTTCGCAGTTTTAGGTTCTAAAATAGGTTGAAGTAAAAATTTAAAGTCTGCAAATAATGTATTTTTATTTATTTCCATAAATACTCTAACACAATCATTATCAATAAAATCAAATTTAAAATTATTTATATTATCACCCATATTTTTATCTATCTTTCTTTTAGTCGTTCTTTTATGAGAATTATGCTTGTGACTCGATTTATTAATGACTGTAGCCAATAAGAGCGAGATTTATTTAAAATAGTAACTTAAGCATCAAAGGGTAATGACCCAGAGATGCTTGTGTAATGAATTTGATGTAAATGATGGACTTAGAGTGTCACTAATTTTCCAGCCCTTACTGCCAATCCTGGCAAATAGGCTAACTTATCGGCTGACATCTTTGTACTATTTGGAAGGGTTATGTGGTTTACCATCCAAACGACACACCCCTGCTCTAAATTAAACAAGCAGCGTACTTGAGAGTACAAAGTGCCATCATCGAATGCTTCCGAGACAGGGTTAGCAACTCCGTTCCATGTTTGTTGCAGTTCTTCCAGCTTTACATTGAGGCTTAAAGTTATTACTTCAGGTTCGACATCCTTAACAACCGTCATGGTTATACGCGACTGCTGACCGTTTACGTCGAGATGAATTTGATGAGGAATTTGTTCATCGTTCCATTGAAGTTTTTTCATTATTGGGTCTCCAGCCATGTTCTAGAAATCTTGATTACCGCTTTGCGCACTGACATTGGTCGGTTGACTGAAATAAGCGGTCGGTGAGGTTGCTCTGTATTAAAAATTAGATAATCATCTTTCTTCAAATCTATATATTGTTCGTTGATGATTTCTTCACCGAATGCAATGTCGCGCTCTTCCAGATAATTTTCATTAATACTTAGAAATGGGTGTACGCTGAAGCCAAAGCGTTCTTCACCTTCTAACAAAATTTGAACATCAATGTATTTTTTGTGCATTTCTGCTTTTCGTGCTTGTAGGGCTTCAGTGTTGTCATCAACGACAAAGAAAAATACATCATCGCCTTTTATCAAATATCGTCCATTTTCAATAGATTGCTCTAGTTGGTATTTTACCTGTTTTATTATGTTGCGCAGAGCTGGAGAGAGTATATGATCCCCGTCTAGGCTTGCTAAGTTTCCCTTGTACATACATTCCTCGTTAAAGTTGCGCACAATTGAAAATAAGTAGAAAGGCGTCAGGAGATTTAGTCCAGCGCCTTTCGGTTCTTAAGTTCCAGTTAACATTACTTTTATTTGGTCTATCAGTATCCGTCTTTTCCGTATCCAAACTCGTATAACGTATCTCCTTCAGAGTAACCAGGAGCATCGGATGCCTGATCAACGATCGCTTGAGCTTTGTTTGCTAGAGCAAACGGCAGTTTACCTTTCGGTGAGAATTGGCCTGTAAGAACGTCGAATAGAGCTTCATCATTAGACCCAAAGGTCGCGAGAATTGCGCCCGTATTCTTAAGACCACTTGCATCATCCATGACGAACGGTTGTCGGAAGTAAACTGAAAGTACGGTATTTTCCGCTCCAACCGTGCTCATAACTTGCTGGATTTCCGCGAGGGAAGGACTGATATCCCATGTTTCAGCTGTTGCCATATTGGTGAAGTCAAGTACGTCAACTTCATCAAATTTGGCTCCACCAAAGACTAGTAAGCCAGTGTTTTTGTTTGTAACACGAACACGTATTACGGCCTTATCAGCTGTATTCATGTCTGTCACTTCCGTAAATCCGTAATCCTCAGCAACGCCTTCGTTCACACCCAGTGTGTACAGCTTCACGCTAGATGCATCTGCACCAGATGGTAGTGGAAGAAGTGAGTTTTGGTTTTCTAGCAGTATGATTGACTTACGTTGCGCAAGATCGGCTTTAGCCTGATGTTCTGCACTGCCGACAATGCTGTTTGCCAGACTAGCGTCGACGTATGGATTTTCAAATAACCCTAGCTCGAATTGTACTGTCAACAGGCGCGTTACAGATTCATCAATACGGGATTCAGGAATTTCTCCCTCTTGCACTGCACTCAGGATGTCAGCATTCAGGTGGAAACCAGAGAACACATCGGTTCCAGCATCAATTGCGATTTTAAACAGTTCGTTTTTGGATTTGTCTTGAAGTCCCCAGGCACGGTTATTTTGTACAGTTTCGTCGTCTGGTAGACCAATGTTAGGCTCATTAATGATCCCGGTATCCGAGTTTATTACCCCAGTGAAGCCCAATTGTTGACGTAATAGACCATCAAGAATACCAGCCGAAAATGCGACACCTACGTTACCTGTCGGTGTACCGGCAGTAGCTTCTGTGTTGTAATCGTTACTAGGAACCCTAATGGTATCTTGTACGCGGGTTGAAACTACATCAGCTAATGACAGATCTTTCCCATCAGACGTGCTAGTACCAACATAGAGATTAGTGCCATCATCAGCGACTGTCTGACCTGCTGCTAGATCGCTTAATTTCCATTCACCACCACCAACGACACCGTAGTAAGGCATGATTGATGCCACACCAGCCTTAATGGCTGCGCTAAACGGTTTTACATGATAGTCGAAATTATTGGTTGGGTAGCTTTGATGTTGACCGGCTAAATAATGTGGATCTAAACCTAGAAATTGTGGGCCGCCACCAGGGAAGTGTTTCATAGTCAAAACAATACTTTCATTACTGACTTCTTTACCTTGTAGCTTGGTAACTAGAGCTGTCATGATATCTGCGGTTAGATCTGAATCCTCAGAGAAAGTTTCATGTACACGATACCAACGAGGCTCTGTAGACAAATCGGCCATATAACCGTACATACCGCGTAGACCAATGGCATGCCATTCTTTTCTCATGATTTCCGCAAACTCTTCGATTCCCTGCATGTTACCATCACTTAAAGCCATGGAAGCCAGACCTGCTTCTTTAGGCCACTCCGAGAATGCGCCAGCAGATACGTTGATACCTGGTTTGGCATTTGGGTCTAAGTGATTACGCGCGTTAGACTTAAACAGAGAAGGGATACCTAAACGAGTTGCTTCGCTAAGCTCTTGTACAGAGTTCATGTACTGAGCCGCTTCTTTTGGTGAAATCGGAGCACTGCTGCGGCCTGTAATTACATCTCCACTTGGATTACGTTCAGACTCTTCCATCGCATCTACCTCATCCTGAGTTAAGATTGAATTTCTGAATATAAAGCGATTCATCTTCTGCTGCTCGATATATTCGACATGGGTTTCGTTGGTCTGACCGTATGGTGCTGCATTCATGGTATCAATAAGCATCATGCCGACTTTCTCTTCGAGAGTCATACGACTTACGAGATCAGAAATTCTTTCGGAAGTTGATTTACGCCAATCCTCATACGGATCAAGTTCGCCATTTTTGTTTAGGTCTTTGAACTGATAGCCGTCTTTCTCGAGTACTGTCGCTACTCGTGTCCCTAATATTGGTTGATCATATTTGTCATTGGAGTTGCAGCCACTCAATAAAATAGCTAGCGCCAGAGGAGTAAGGCAGAAGTAAGATTTTTTCATTTGTTGTTTTCCTGTTGTAGGGTTCAGTTAAAAGTTAACAGGGATTAAATATTGCTCAACCAAATAGTTTTAATATTGAGATATTGATCGCCCAATTTATTAATTTGGTAAACCAAAGTATTTTAAGACAACGAAATGAAATTTTGAAGCGATGCGAAAAAGACCTAATTTAACTTAGCTTAACTGGACTTAAATTAAGCCAGCATTCTTCAATGGGTTTAGTACGCTGAAATATATTCAGAATATGGCACCGTAATGAGTTATGTAATAAGGTGTTAGTCTGTAGTAATGACCTGATTTATAGGTTGTTTTTTTCTTATGTCGTATAGCCTGTATATAGTGATTAAATTCGTAATAATAAAACATCCTTCAACCATCGAACCTCCGATAGAACCCAACCAAATATTATGTGTTATCCAACAGAAGGAATTGATTAAAATAAATAGCCTGAGCTTAATACCTTGTTTTGTAAATAGTGCCCAAGTCGCGATAGAGGATCCGAATACTGTAATAAATTCAAAAATACTATCGACATTAGGCAATGTCATCGCCCACATCGATAGAATGAAAAACCACATGACCTTTTTAGATTGAGTTTTAATAGAGGCTAAACTTCTCAAGCCATTAAATATCACTCCAATAGTAGCCACTAATGCACCCATGAGGAAAAAATGAATGGCCATAAAAAAGCAAAATATAACCATTTGAATCCGAAAGCGGCGGTCATTTTTCTGCAAAAATGCAGCTAAGCCTATGATAAAAGCTATGCCGCCAACACTTTGTGCTAGCCACGTTTCCATGTGACATCTCCACATTACGAACGACTTATCGCCTCTCTGGCAATAAGTCGTAACAGTCAATACTTCATAATCATTCTGATTAAGGGCTAATCAAGAGATTTTGCTAATGCTTAATGCATTCCTAAACACTATTAGTGTGCCTTATTAAAAACACTCTGTTTCGAGTTTTAGGATTGAATCAACGCAACTGCTTCACGGGTGAGCCGAGCTAATTCGTCCCAGTCTCCTTTTTCAATTAAGGATTTTTCTACCATCCAGGTACCGCCACAAGCGATTACTCGTGGGATAGCGAGGTAATCGTTGATATTAGAAGGTTTAATACCACCAGTCGGCATCAGTTCCAGATTGGTATAAGGCGCTAGCAAAGATTTGACCATGTTAATTCCGCCAGATGGCTCTGCTGGAAAGAACTTCATGGTGGTAAGACCCATTTCAAGAGCTGCTTCAACAGCGCTTGGGTTATTCACCCCAGGAATGATTTCGATATTGAGTTCTTGACAGGCGCGCACGGTGTTTGGATTAAAACCCGGAGAAACAATGAAGGTTGCGCCTGCTTCTTTTGCTGCAATAACCTGCTCACGGTTAAGTACTGTACCAGCGCCGATTAACATCTCTGGTTGCGACTCGCGCAGCAGGCGAATCGCTTTTTCTGCCGCTTCTGAACGAAAAGTAATTTCGGCGACTGGCAGCCCGTTTTCAACCAACACTTTACCTAAAGGAATGATGTCCTCAGCATTGTCGATGGCAATAACAGGAATAATTTTAAGATCTTTGATTTGTTGTTTAATGTCAGACATTTTTCTTCCTTATTGAGCTTTTAAAGCTGATTGAGTATAAATTTTGTCGATGATCGCGCCACGATGCTGAATTACGGTTCCGGCAAGTTGGTTACCTCTATGACATGACTCGACCAATCCGTTTCCGTCTAGGTATGCCGATAGAAAACCACCATTGAATGAATCACCGGCAGACGTTGTGTCCACCACTTGTTCGACAGGGGTAGTGGTGACGATGCGAGCTTCCTTTTCAACCTCCTGAACCAAGCATCCATCCGGTCCGGTTTTGACTACACAACGGCGTACACCGAGGCTTAGTAATCGGTTAAGTGTGCGTGCTGGTGTCGCATCCCCCCACAATTGTTGCTCGTCATCAAAGGTTACTAGTGCTAAGTCGGTTAACTGGTACATAGTTTCGTAGATGAATTTGACGGTAGCGTTATTGTCATTTGGCCAGAGCGCTTGGCGAAAATTGCTATCAAAGGCTATTTCCACTCCATTCTGACGTAGTTCGGATAATAAGCTCAGAAGCTCGACCCGATCCTCTTCAGGAAGAATGGCAAGGCTAATACCACTGACGAAAACCATGTCGACTTTTGTAAGTGCGGACTCGATATCGGCAATTTGGGGGTGCTGCATGATATAGCGCGCCGCAGATTGATTACGCCAGTATAAAAATGTTCGTTCTCCCTGATCGTCGAGTTGAATCAGATACAGGCCAGGCGAACGATGGTGATCGCGTAGTGTAAACGACGTATCTATCCCTTCTTGTTCCCAACGGTTAAGCATACCTTCGCTAAGAGGATCGGTACCCAGAGCAGTAACATAAGAGACTTTAATTTTTTCAGGGTGCAAATTGGCTTCACGCCCTCTACAAAGATACACGGCAGCATTAAGAGTGTCTCCGCCGTAAGTCTGTTGCATAGGGCCGAACGGCTTGCCGTTCAGCTCAATCATACACTCACCGATAATGGCGATGTGTTTCATTGCTTAAACCCTCTCTTCAAAATAACGTTTGGCATTACCAAAGCAAATATTCTCAACCATTGGGCCAAGCAGTGATAAGTCGTTCGGGACTTCGCCATTTTCAGCCCAGCGACCAATCATGTCACATAGAATACGGCGGAAATATTCGTGGCGGGTGTAGGATAAAAAGCTGCGAGAGTCCGTCAGCATGCCGACAAACTGGCTTAGCAGGCCAAGTTGTGAGAGCTGTTCCATCTGACGCTGCATACCGTCTTTCTGATCGTTAAACCACCAACCAGAACCAAACTGAACTTTGCCAGCAATGCCACCGCTCTGGAAGTTACCAATCATGGTCGCCATCATTTCGTTGTCTCTTGGATTGAGGCAATACAAAATAGTTCTAGGCAGCTCATTGGATTTATCCATCTCATCCAGCAGGTGGGCGAGTTCAAAAGCAAACGGACGATCTCCAATTGAATCGAAACCAGAATCTGCACCCAATAGTTGGAACATGCGGCTGTTGTTATTACGTTGTGCACCAATATGGAGTTGCATCACCCAACCCAATTGGGCATAGCGTTGGCCTAGCCAGACTTGAAGTGCAGTACTAAATTGAGCAACTTCCAGTTCGTTTAAAACGTGACCATTAAGACGACGAGCGAGAATATCGTCTAGGATGCTTTTTTCAGGGATCTTAGCGAAACGAACAACTTCTATACCATGATCTGCGGCTTTGCAGCCGTATTCGTTGAAATACTGTAAACGGACTTCTAATGCATCGCACAGTTCGTCAAAGGTGGCGATATCTACGTCCGCAACTTGAGACAGTTGAAGAATATAATCCGCGAAACCTTCTAGCTCGATCTTAAATGCTTTGTCAGGACGCCAGCTTGGTAATACAGCAATATCGAAGCTAGGGTCTTGAGCGATAGTGAGATGGTGTTCAAGTGAATCAATCGGATCATCCGTAGTCCCGGCCATAACAACATTCATCTGCTGCATAATGCCACGCGCGCTGAACTCTGGGGAGGCGAGCATTTCATTACACTGTTGCCATATAGTGTCTGCATTTTCAGGTCCAAACAGCGTATTAGTAATGCCAAATGGGCGACGCAGTTCCAGGTGAGTCCAGTGATACAATGGATTCCCAAGTGTCTGTGGTACGGTATTGGCCCAAGCGAGGTACTTGTCGTAGTCGCTTGCATCACCAGTAATCAGTTGCTCGTTAACTCCCGCGGAGCGCATGCCACGCCATTTGTAATGATCACCGGCCAACCAAATTTGAGTCAGGTTTTCGAAACTAAGATCGTTTGCAACCTCGGTAGGATTAAGATGGCAATGGTAATCATAGATAGGTTGTTTACTGGCATGCTCATGGTAGAGGCGTCGAGCGGTTTCGGTTGACAGTAAAAAATCTTCGCACATAAAATCTTTCATCGTTGCGATCCTTATAAAGCTGCAACAGTCTTACGAGCACCGTTGTCCAATAGGGACTGGTAGGCACTACTTACTGCTTCAATTACTGAAGTATTTTGTCCGAGTTCAGGTGGGAAAATTGCTTCCACACTCAGTAAAGCGCGAACGACGGAAACATTGAGTCCATGACGATCGCAGATAGTACGAAGTTGCTCAGCCATAGGGTCACGCACATCAATTGGTTGCTGGAGTTCATCAATGCCTGAAACGTAACGCATCCATCCGGCTATAGCAGTCGCTATCAAGGAGAAATCAGTTCCATTTGCAAGATGGTATTTCAAGCTTCCACCCATTCTTTGAGGGATTTTTTGGCTACCATCCATAGCAATTTGCCATGTACGGTGCTTAAGACTTGGGTTGGTGAAACGGTCAATGAGAAGCGTCGCGTACGAATGTAAATCCGTTCCTTGAGGCATGTTGAGAGACGGAGCCTGAGCTTTCATCATCATATTGAATGCCGCTCTGCGGTAGCCCTCATCAGTCATAGTATCTGAGATGTGTTCATAGCCACCAAGATAGCCAAGATACGCAAGGAATGAGTGGCTGCCGTTTAGCATTCTCAGTTTCATCTCTTCATATGGCACAACATCTTCGACAAATTCTGCCCCTGCAACATCCCAATCTGGTCTTCCCGCGACGAAATTGTCTTCGATGACCCATTGACGGAATGGTTCACAGGCAATACCACAAGGATCATCGCAACCAAGAAGAACTGAAATTTCGGCTAGAGTGTCTGGAGTTGCGGCTGGCACAATACGGTCAACCATAGTGCAAGGAAAAGTCACGTTGGTTTCAATCCAATCGCGGAATTCAGGATCAAGTAATTGTGCGAATTCGAGAATCGCTGCTTTAGCAACGTGACCATTTTCCTGAACATTGTCACAAGACATGACGGTAAACGGTGTCAAACCACGATCACGACGAAGTTTAAGTGCTTGAACAATATAGCCAAGAGCAGACTTCGGTGTGTGAGGGCTTTTTAGGTCAGCTTGAACTAGTGAGTTATTTTTATCCAGCGTACCAGTTGCCGGATCAGCGCAGTAGCCTTTTTCTGTGATGGTCATAGATACAATCGCTACTTGCGGTTCGGCCATTTTTTCTAACACGGTTTGAACACCGTCCAGTTCTGGGTGAAGTGATTCCGTCACTGAACCGATGACTTTAACATCGGTCTTATCTGCACCTTTTTCTGCCACCGTGTACAGATGATTTTGTGCGCGTAATGATTCAATCAAATCTTCGCCCCCAAAAAGGTTCACTTCGCAGATTCCCCAATCACTGCCTGTTTTTTCCAGCATTTCGTTGGTGAATAAAGCCTGATGAGCACGATGAAATGCACCGAACCCCAAATGGACTATGCGGCTTTTTAATGCATTGCGGTCATATTGAGGCAGAGAAACATCAGAATTAAGCGAGGTATTAGCAATATTTTTCATTTTTCGTCCTTTAAACTTCGTCGGATAGACCACCGACGAAGTGGTGTGTAATGAATGGGGAGTTAGTAGCCTAAAACAAGATTAGGTAAGAATAAGCTCAGTTCAGGGATAAAGGTCACGGCAAGCAGTGCCGCAATCAGAGCACCATAAAAAGGGAGCAGCGGCTTAATGACTTTATCAATCGAAATATCAGCAACAGAACAACCGATAAATAGTGCACTACCTACTGGTGGTGTACAGATACCAATGGCCAGGTTGAATGTCATCATGATCCCGAAGTGCACGGGATCGATGCCCATATCTAATGCGATAGGAAGGAAAATTGGAGTAAAGATCAGTACAGCCGGCGTCATATCCATAAAGATCCCGACGATAAGCAAAATCAAATTTATTATTAATAGAATCATCATTGGGTTTTCAGAGATGGAAAGCAGGGCATCTGAGATCATATATGGGATATCAGCATTAGCCATTGCCCAAGACATGCCCATTGAAGCCCCAACGAGCAATAAAACAATAGAGGTTGTGACCGCTGACTCAAGAACAATTTTTGGGAGCTGAGTCCACTTCACTTCACGGTAGACTAGAACTGCTAGCATAAAGGTATAAACAACGGCTATTGCCGAGGCCTCTGTCGCAGTAAAAATGCCGCCGATGATGCCTCCCATAATCACGATGATTAGCATTAAAGAAGGCGCAGCTTGTAAGAATGTATTCCACACCGTTGCTAGGGTTGGTTTCTCTGCAACAGGATATCCTCTGCGTTTTGCAATAAATCCTGCGATCAGCATAGTGCTCAAACCCATCAAAATACCGGGGATGTAACCGGCTAGAAACAATGCTGCTATTGATGTGCCGCCTGATACCAGAGAGAACACGATTAATGTATTGCTCGGTGGAATCAACAAGCCAGACGGGCAAGAGGTGATGTTAACCGCTGCTGAAAAGTGCTCGTCGTAGCCGTCTTTCTTTTGCAGGGGAGACATCGTGCCACCAACAGCAGCAGCAGAAGCAACGGCTGACCCGGATATTGAACCGAACATCATATTTGCCATTACGTTAACATGGGCCAGTGAACCAGGTAAGCGTCCTCCAAGTACTTTAGCGAAGTTAATTAAACGCAGTGCGATTCCGCCCTGGTTCATAATATTTCCCGCCAGAATAAAAAACGGAATAGCCAGCAAAGCGAAGTTATCTAAACCTGCCGCCATGCGTTGTGCAACAACCGCAATAGCGGGTTCTAAAGGTAGTCCCATCAAAATTGTTGCTAAAGATGAAAGTCCGATTGCAAAAGACACGGGTATACCCAATGTCAATAGCACCGCAAATGTTCCAAATAGGGTCAGTATGACTTGCCAATCCATCGTAGGGTCCTTGTATTAATCAAGTTTAGATTCGGTAGCTAAATTGCGACCACATATAAGTTGCTTCAAATGCTCGTAAGAAAATACGGCAGAATAAAAAATCATCAGAGCGCCGCTGACAGGTAGACAGAGATAGATATAGCCCATTTGTAGGTTCAACGCTGGAGTGACTTGGCCTGTTGCCAATGTTTTTGACGCCAACTGTATACCGCCGTGAACGAGCACTACGTATGAAAACACTGCAATCGCTATTTGGATAAATAGCTGGTTGATGAGCTTTCGTTTGCCGCTCAGTTTCATTGTTAGTAAGTCAATAGCGAGATGACGCTTGAGACCTGTTGTGTAAGCAGCTCCAATTAGAGCGACCCACATAAAGAGGTAACGTGCTAATTCATCAGTAATCGTACTGGGTTTGCCAACGATGTAACGTGATATGACTTGCCACACTACGCAGAAAACCAGGAAGGTGGATAGAGATATAGTAAAGGCAGCTAGTCCTCTGTTAATAAAACCGACCAGTTTGTTCATGTTCAATCCCTTTAATAAAAGATGCCCACGCTCTAATAATTGGTATACCAAAGTGGGCTCATAGTTACGTATCTTAAATGTAAAACACGTGCTGTAATCGGAAGTGATTATAAGATTGTCAATATATTTTTCACGTGAGCCGCTTCACATTTGGATTGGTTGACCAATATTAATGGTTTTTATGTGATATTGGTCATTTAATTTGGTATTTTGGTTTGACGATTGGTGTGAATGTACTGATTATTGGTTGCAGAAAAAACAAACCCTACACAAATGGTAAACCAATAATAAAACGGAGAATGCAATGAACATGCGTAAAACTCTAGTCTTCAGCCTTGTTGGAGCAGCACTGAGTCTTGGTAGTGTCACTTCTACTTTTGCAGAGACTACTATCAAGTTAAGTCACAACCACCCACGCGATCACGCGGTACATAAAGCGATGAATCAGTTCGCTAAGGACGTTAAAGAGTTAACTGATGGCGAGGTGAAAATCCGTATTTATCCAGATGCTCAGTTGGGTACACAACGTGAATCTATGGAGTTGATGCAAAATGGTGCGTTAGATATGGTTAAGAGCAATGCCGCAGAACTAGAAGCTTTTTCTCCTGCCTATTCCGCTTTCAACTTACCTTACCTGTTCAGAGATAAAGCGCATTATTACAGTGTTACAGACGGTGAGTTAGGGAGAGAAATTCTTGATTCTTCGGATAAAAGTGGTTTTATAGGTGTAACTTACTACGATGCAGGTGCGCGTAGTTTCTATACCTCCAAACCAATTAAAACTCCCGAAGATTTGAAAGGGTTAAAAGTTCGTGTTCAGCCTAGTCCTACTGCGATAGCTATGGTTCAGTCTCTTGGTGGTAGCCCAACCCCTCTGGCATATGGTGAGCTTTATACTGCTTTACAGCAAGGCGTAGTCGATGCGGCGGAAAACAATATTCCATCGTTTAGCCTAAGTCGCCATAGTGAAGTATCAAAATACTACAGTTTAGATGAGCATACTATGGTTCCTGATGTTCTTGTTATTTCGACTAAAACATATGACAAGTTGACCGTAGAGCAGCAGGAAGCACTAATGAAAGCAGCCAAAGGTTCATCTGAATTTATGAAGGAGCTTTGGGCAGAATCAGAAGCGAAAGAGCGTTCAAAAGCAGAAAGTATGGGGGTAACCTTTGTTCAGCCTGACAAAGCTGCTTTTGTCGCTGCCGTTCAACCAATGTACGCAGAGCTAGAGACCAGCAATCCTGAACTCAGCCAGTTGGTTAAACGTATCCAAGATGTGAAGTAACTCGTTACTGAATGTCTTTATTACCTAAGGTGTTGTACACAATTTGCATTTAAGTAGGTTGACCAATTTTATTTGGTCGCTATTATGGTGAAAATAGTTATGGACGTATTGAAAAAGATCATCATGATGCCTTTTGAACCCAAACGACCTTACCAAGAAATAGGGTTGGTACTTAGAAAACAGCTTATTAATGGCCAATATAAGGTCGGAGATAGGCTTCCTCCAGAACGTGATATTGCTGAGCAGTTAGATGTAAGTCGAACGGTGGTTCGTGAAGCTATCATCATGCTGGAACTGGAGAACTTAGTAGAGGTAAAAAAAGGCTCTGGTGTATATGTCCTTAACATTCCAACCGATTCTGGTTCTCGTGAGAATGTCATTACTGATGATGTTGGTCCATTTGAGATGCTGCAGGCTAGGCAGTTGCTGGAAAGTAACATTGCTGAGTTCGCTGCCACTCAAGTCACTCCGGGGGACATCCTGAGAATGCGTGCGGCGCTCGATCTCGAGCGCCAAGAATTCGAAAGTGGTGCCGCTGTGAGTGAAGGAGACGCTAAGTTTCATATGTGTATTGCCCAAGCAACGCAGAACTCTGTCTTGGTCGATATGTTGAAACACTCGTGGGAACGTCGCGAAAGTAGCCCGATGTGGAAAAAGCTCCATACTCGTATTAAAGGCATAGACTATCGCGCGGAGTGGGTGGAAGATCACGCCAAAATACTTTCTGCTCTCCAGCGGAAAGACCCAATATCTGCCAAAAATGCAATGTGGCAACACCTTGAAAATGTTAAACAGTGTTTATTAGAGCTGTCTGACGTTGATGACCCGAATTTCGATGGCTACTTATTTAGTTCTAACCCCGTTGTATCTTTAGGGAATGTAAAACGATAAATAAGTTCTATCGAATCGTGGTTCGGTTTGGGCAACTTAATTAAATAGTTGTCTTTAATAAGTCGTTATAGCATTTAACTTAAAGCTCATTAGCTTTGAGGTGGTTAAGTGCGTCTTAAAAAAGGTGAGTGTCATGGAACAAACTTGGCGTTGGTATGGCCCAAGCGACCCTGTGTCTTTGGACGATATTAAACAAGCAGGTGCAACGGGAATTGTAACCGCATTGCATCATATTCCAAATGGAGATGTGTGGAGCAAAGAAGAAATCTTAAAGCGCAAAGCTATTTTGGACGAAAAAGGTTTCAACTGGTCAGTGGTCGAAAGTGTGCCAGTCCACGAGGAAATTAAAACCCGTTCTGGGAATTATGTCCAATGGATCGAGAACTACAAACAGTCGCTTACTAACCTAGCTGAATGTGGTATTGATACGGTGTGTTATAACTTCATGCCCGTGCTTGATTGGACTCGAACTGATTTGGAATATCAACTTCCTGACGGTTCGAAAGCGTTACGTTTTGATCAAATAGAGTTTGCGGCATTTGAACTCTTTATACTGAAACGTCCAGGAGCTGAATCTACATATACTGAAAAAGAGCAAGCTCAAGCTAAAACGTGTTTTGAAAACATGACTCAGGCACAAATTGATAAGTTAACATCAAATATCATCGCTGGTTTACCTGGTGCAGAAGAGGGTTATACGCTAGACGAATTCCAAGCTCGTTTGGATACTTACAATGGCATTGATAAAGATAAACTTCGGGAGCATATGGTATTATTCCTTCAGGAATTAATGCCAATTTGTGAACAATACGGCCTGAAATTAGCTGTTCATCCGGATGATCCTCCGCGCCCAATTCTTGGATTGCCTCGTATTGTTTCGACCATTGAAGACATTGAAGCGTTGACGACAGCGGTTCCAAGCATGATGAATGGCATTACGATGTGTACAGGTTCTTACGGTGTACGCGGAGACAACGATTTAGTGAATATGATTGAGACTTATGGCGATCGTATCTATTTTACTCACCTTCGCTCCACACTCAGAGAAGAAAGTAATCCAATGAGTTTTCATGAAGCAGCGCATTTGGATGGCGATGTAGATATGTACAACGTCATAAACGCGCTGCTCAAAGAGGAACATCGTCGTGAACAATCGGGAAATGTTCGCTTGATTCCAATGCGCCCCGATCACGGTCATCAAATGATTGATGATTTGAAAAAGCAAACTAACCCTGGTTATTCTTGTATTGGTAGATTGAAAGGATTAGCAGAAATTCGTGGTGTAGAATTAGCATTGAAAAGAGCTTTCTATACGGAAAAATAAGTTCTCTCCAGCACTTGCAATACTTTGTTATTTTTAGTCTTTATTTTGCCGCCATACGGCGGCTTTTTTATTGCTAATTTTTAAATTAAGTACTTTATTTATTGGTTAGAAGGTGAATTTAAATTTATCCAAAATAAAGAAGTGCAATAGATAAAGAATCTTATTTACCTTGATACCTACAGTGTTATTACCAGTAACAGCAACATGATCAACCGATCCGAAATGTACTGCACAATTAAAGCTCTAAACAAGATTATGTAACGTGGTGGCGAAGCCAAGGCGACACTTCTTTCACTTTGAATTAGTAGTACGAAGCCCTCTACCAATTTTAACGTATATTCAATGGCTTATATGTGGAGGCTTGTAATTGCTTGCTACTGCAATTTTGCACTTGATAATGCTGTGATAGAGGTCTCGGTTATAGATTTATTTATCAGTAACATTGGTTGACCAATTGTGGCGAAAGAATAATGAAAGTACAGAATTTGAATAGGAGATTTTATGACTGCCTTTTTGTTCCCGCAAGAAACAATGACTCGTCGTGTTAAAGATATAAGCGGCATCTGGCGCTTCAAGCTTGATAAAAGCAATGAAGGTCATCATTGTAACTGGAAAGATGGCTTAACAGATACCATAGATATGGCGGTGCCATCTAGCTATAACGATATCTTTACTGAAAAAGAGATGCGTGATCACTGTGGAGATGTGTGGTACGAAACTGACGTTATTATCCCATCTGAATGGAAAAATAAAGATATCTTCGTTCGATTTGGCTCTGCTACGCATAAAGCTACGGTTTGGGTTAATGGTATTGAAGTCATTAGTCATGTTGGCGGATACATGCCGTTTGCAGGCTTATTAAATGACTGTGTTGATTTTGATAATAAGAACAAGATTGTTGTTGTAGTAAACAACGAATTATCACGCACTACTATTCCATGTGGGCATGTAGATGAATACGAAGATGGTGTCAGAGAGGTCAAACCTTGGTTTGACTTTTTCAACTACGCAGGTATTCATCGCCCTGTTAAACTAATGGCATTGCCGAAACATCGTTTGAGTGACATCACGGTGGTCACTGATTTTGAGGGTACATTAGGTAAAGTTGATTACACGTTAGAAGCCAACCTACCTGAAGATGCTCAAATAATCGTAAAACTTTATGATGAAAACGGAACACAAGTTGCTGAAAATATCGGTGCAAAGGGTCAGCTTCGAGTGGAAAATGTACACTTGTGGCAACCAGGCAAAGGTTATCTGTACACATTAGAAACGTCAATCAAAATAGGCGGTGCAATAGTTGACCAATACCCTTTAGAGGTTGGTATCCGTACAGTGAAAGTTGAGGGTACCAAATTCCTAATCAATAATGAACCATTCTACTTTAAAGGCTTCGGTAAGCATGAAGACTCTGAACACAGAGGGCGAGGGTACGATCCGGTCGTTAACTTACGTGATATGGAGCTAATGGATTGGATTAACGCAAACTCAATGCGTACTTCACACTACCCCTACGCAGAAGAGTTTATGCAGTTAGCTAACCGACGTGGTTTGGTTGTAATTGATGAAACCCCAGCGGTCGGACAGTGGGATATGATGTTGACAGGCGGCGGGATCGCAGGTGCAGGGGCTGGTGGTAAAGCGGCTGTTGAAAAGGTTGAATTCTTCTCTAATGAGGACGTCTTCACTGAAGGCATGGCCGCTCATAAGCATGCAATTGAAGAGTTGTTCAAACGTGACAAAAACCATCCTTGTGTTGTGCTTTGGTCACTGTCTAACGAACCTGATACATCGCAAAAACGTTCTGACGAATACTTCCGAGAGATTTTTGATTTTGCCCGTACGCTAGACCCACAAAGTCGTCCACTGACGTTTGTCAATTTCATGAAAGCCCTTTATGGTGACTGCCATGCTCATAAACATGTTGATGTAATCTGTCTAAATCGTTACTACGGTTGGTACTTCATGTCAGGACTCGAGATGCGTGATTCTGGTAAAGCTTTTGCGAAAGAACTCGCTGGTTGGGCTACAGAGGGCAAACCAATCATAATTACTGAGTACGGTGCAGATACAAC
The DNA here is from genome assembly GCF_963675395.1 of uncultured Vibrio sp. Taxonomy (NCBI): domain Bacteria; kingdom Pseudomonadati; phylum Pseudomonadota; class Gammaproteobacteria; order Vibrionales; family Vibrionaceae; genus Vibrio; species uncultured Vibrio sp. The sequence continues at coordinate 36,423 of NZ_OY776223.1, forward strand.
GGCGGGTGTACACAAACTACCAAGCGTTCAATGGTCTGAAGAATACCAAGTTGAATACTTAGATCAGCAGCACTTTGCGTTTGACAGTTGTGAAGCGGTAGTGGGAGAACAAATGTGGAACTTTGCCGATTTCCAAACTTGGGAAGGTATCATTCGTATGGATGGTAATAAAAAAGGTGCTTTCACCCGGAACCGCCAACCTAAGATGGCAGCCCACCATTTACGTAAACGTTGGGCAAATATTCCTGATTTCCAATTCAAGAAATAATCTAATACTTCAATGGACAAGGATGTCCCAATTTTGTCTAAGCTTGCCGTTTAGTAATTATAAAACGCTTTTATATCATAGGCTCATAGTGATTTGAACGTTGGCTCTATCTTTACCCTTTACTGCAGTAACGTTAATCATTGTAGAAGAAACTGTTAGTTACGTCCCCAAAACACCTACTTCAATGGGTAGTTATCATCCAGCTTGGCTTAGCTTGTAGTTAGACTCATGATCAATGCTCCCTTGATTTTTAGCTAAGTCAAAAAGGATAAATAACATGAGTAGGTACAGCTAAGCTCTCACGTATTTTGAAGTTGTCAAAATTATACTGTTTCTATTTAAGACGTTATAGAACAACGTGTTAAAGAAGTTGGACGGTGCGTTTATGCGTACTGTAGTTAGGGGCCAACTTCTTTAGAAATTGGCCGCTAATTCTTCTGGTTGACCAGCTATTGTTTTTATAGCTTATTTCTTTTCGGTGAATTATGAAAGGAGAGTAATGGTGATTAATATCAGAAAAAGTGAGGTTGTTATCACTATTTCTGTAAATAAATTGATGGTTGGTTGTTCAATTTGAAGCTTGTCATTCTTTTGGTTGACCAGTTCGTGTATATTTGAGCGCAACAACTATTTATTAAAAATACCTGCGCGCAGAAAGCATTGGTGAACAAAAAGGATTTAGGATGAATAAACTCACAGTCTCAAATAAAGTTGGCTATGCTCTCGGTGACTTAGCCAACTCGCTCACCTTTGGCCTGACATCAATGTTTTTATTAGCATACTATACTGATGTACTTGGTATATCTGCGGCGGCGGCGGGTACACTGTTTTTAGTTGCGCGTGTGTGGGATGCCATCAACGATCCTATGATGGGTACTTTGTGCGACAAATTATTTGCCAAACATAGCGGGGGTGAAAAATTCCGCCCGTTTCTTCTAAAAGGTAGCTGGCCTGTTATTGTAGCTTCTATCTTGGTTTTCTGGGTACCTGAAGGCCTGTCCGATGTACAAAAACTTATCTGGGCTTATGTAACTTACATTGTTTATGGCATGGCTTATACTTTCATCAACATTCCTTACGGATCGTTGGCGACTGTGATGACTAACGAGCCGTCTGAACGCGCAGCTCTGTCCGGAGCACGAGCTTTTGGCAGTCTGATGGGAATGGTGAGCTGTAACATTATTATGCCATCACTGTTGTCATTCTTTGCCGATGAACTGTCTAAAGCTTACCTATATGGTGTGGTAGCTTTGGGTGTGGTTTCTTTTATCTGCTACCTATGTGCATTTCGTATGACAGAGGAGTACATCCATCATGAAGAGACGGTAAATCAAGATATTTGTTTTAAAGATACTCTTAAAACCTTGGGTAAGAATGTACCATTTCTGTGTGTGAGTTTTGCGTCTATGCTCTTACTGACAGCTTTTCTTGGCCAGTCTAGCGTACTTTATTACTACTTGTCGCTTAACCTAGAAGGGGCTGTGTGGTTCATTTCCTTCACTGCGGGTGTGCAAGTAGTAGCAACGGTGTTACTTGCACCGAGTGCCGGAAAACTATCTGCCCGTTTTGGAACTAAAACTCTCATGTTGGTAGGTTTTGGTGGTGCGAGCATTGCCTCTTTGATCACCTTCGTGCTACCAACGAATCTGTATGGTGCGATTTTTTACTATGTGATTGGTATGCCACTTATGTTGCTGCCTAACATTTTGATTTGGGCTAATGTTGCAGACTGTATCGACCACAATTATAGAATTTCGGGTCAACGTCAAGAAGGTCTTATTTACTCCAGTTATTCTTTCATGCGTAAAATGGGCCAGGCTATCGCTGGTTTCATTGCCGGAATGGGACTGAGTGTGGTTGGTTACGACGCTACATTGGATGTACAGGCAGAATCAACCTTATCCGGCATCAAAGCGTTTATGTTTGTTATGCCTGGTGTTGCAATGGCTGTATGTTTCTTGCTTTATTACTTCTTCTGGAATTTAAAGCCGATAACAGAAGAAGAAATTTCACAAAATACTTCTCATGAAACTGATGTTCAGTCGGTTAAAGTATGAATATGAAATAGTGTTACTGATAGTAATGGAGCAAGTACCTAACGCTGTCCTCCATTAGTAATGAGTTAAAACACTTACTCCGTTAGTCATAAGCATTGCAATGTAATCCCAACAGTTAACTCAAGCCAGATTCTACAAAGGCCTAGTTTTCGAGCTAGGCCTTTTATTAGTCATTCTTAAACCACCGTCTTGGGTGGTGATTATTGTAATTTGGGGGCTGTTTCCTGAGAGTGCGCTCATGTTAAAGGTTGAATAGCCACAACAGTACGAACTATAAACTGAACTTCTACCGAACAACTGAACTTAGGTTCGTAAAATTCAAATAAATAAGATTAATGTTAATTAAGCCTTACGGTTGAGGTATTAAATCTGCTCCGCAAGGCGTAGTAATTAGTTAATCAAAGAGACTCTGTTAACCAATGAGGCCGGTAGGCGCGCAATTAGAATTTCCCCCTTGCGCACCGAATACAGAACTTCGCCTTGTCTCTTAATCACATCAACATCATCTTGGCCTTCTAGGATAATGAAGTTGGCAGGTTTGCCTACTTCGATGCCGTAATTTTCGGCAATATTGAGTGTTTTGGCCCCGTTGTCGGTAATCAAATCCAGAGCTGTACTTAAATCTTCATAACCCATCATATGGCAGGAATGGAGACCGGAGTCCAATACACGAAGCAATTTGCCGTTGCCCAGTGAATACCAGGGATCCTGGATTGAGTCCTGCGCAAAACAGATGTTCATTCCCGCATCGCGAATCTCTTTGACCCGAGTAATGCCACGGCGCTTGGGATAGGCATCAAAGCGTCCTTGTAAGTGGATGCTTTCAGTTGGACAGGAAATAAAGTTAATCTTCGACTTCTTCAGCAGGCGAAACAGTTTGTAGCAGTATGCGTTATTGTAGGAGTGCATGGCAGTAGTGTGGCTCGCGGTTACGCGTTCCCCCATTCCTTTTTCCAGCGCCACGGTAGCCAGTACCTCTAGAAAACGTGATGCCTCATCATCGATTTCATCACAATGTACATCAACTAGCTTGTTATGCTTTTCGGCCAAATCCATTAACCATTCTACCGACTGGACCCCATATTCACGAGTGTATTCAAAATGTGGAATGCCGCCGATGACATCTGCACCATGTTCAATTGCTTTTTCCATCAGTTCTGTGCCGTTAGGGTAAGACAGAATTCCTTCTTGTGGAAAGGCTACAATTTGAAGGTCAATGTAGGGTGCCAATTGAGGTCGGAGAGCATTGATTGCTTTAAGAGCGACTAAATCCGGGTCGGTGACATCGACGTGAGTCCTGATATGCTGGATACCATTCTCCAGTAATAGTTCGACGGTTTTCAGTACTCGTGTTTGCACGTCGTCGATACTTAACATAGGTTTTCTTTCCGACCAGCGTTCAATTCCCTCAAACAAAGTCCCACTCATGTTCCAATTCGGTTCACCGGCCGTCAGCACTGCATCCAAGTGAATGTGAGGCTCGACAAACGGGGCGCACAGCAAGTTACCTTTTGCATCAATGTCAGCCTGACCATCATAAATTACTCCATTTTGAGCGGTAATTACTTTAAACTTACCGCCTTCACATTCGAGAGAATAGTATCCTGTTTTTCCTCTTAGGCTGGCATTAATTATGATCATTTTTACTCCTTATAAAGTCTATTTAATTGGTCGATAGCAGAAATAGCAAATCCTTTGACAACACTAGACGTTCTACAATCTATGTGGTTTGGATACTTAATCTCGTTGAGCACTATTTAAATTTCGGCCAATGTGCAATTTAACTTTTCGCTAACTGGTTGCTGAGTATATTTCGGTGAATGTTGCGCGTCACACTAGGGAACCCAAATGTTGTCTACATAATGCAACGCTGTTTCTAGCTTTCAATGCCCCACGTTTATCAACACCTCTAATATATTGATCCCCAGATATATAATGAGAACTCAAACATTATTAGGTAGTGTTAACTGAGACACTGAAGACTACAAAATATTGTTACGAACAAGTCCTCTCTTAACGTTAGTACAGAGTTTTCCAAACCGTCGAATATCATCAAAATTTGGAGCGATCCCGCGTAATATTGTATGTTCCCAATAGGAAAGCTCTGACTCTACGAGTTCCATTAGTTTTTTAGGGCAACCAATACATTTACCTTCAATACCACACACAAATGTGTCAGGTTCATAGAGAGGTAGTTCTCGTTTAGCCTGATCAATAATTAGCTTCATAGCTAAAGTTCTGTTGGGTTTTATACTCATAGATATGATCTGTCACTTACTAATTATATTCAGTTGTTTTACGAATAGTTTTAAAGAGGGAGTGTTTAGAGTTATTAACGGTAGCCATGCAATCAGAGCGACACTAATTTAATTAAGGCCCCTGTTTCTTCGACTGCATTTTCATATCATATTGATGTTTTTTGGCGCTTTATCTAGATAACGTTGCTAATATACCGCGTTGGCAGTTTTAGCGTTTAATCGACATAGTTACCCATCGAGCTATCGATAGCTACCGTACTTCTGTGAAGACTCTCACTCACTGCAATAGATGAAGCTGGTTTAGGTTGTCAGCACGACACAGTATAGCTTGAAAGCAGAACGAACTTCCTTCTTTATTCGTTGTATCTGTTCAAGAAGCGTTGCAGTTCAGAGATCATTTTACAGGAGCCCACGAAGAATGGCGTTCTTTGATGAAGCGCTGTTGGTTCGATATCCAGAATATTCTGCAAGCCATTAACAGCCACTCCTCCTGCTTGTTCCGCTAGAAATGCTAATGGATTACACTCATACAAGAGTCGTAGTTTCCCAGTCGGGTAGTTGGCAAAACTTGGATAAATATATATGCCACCAATAAGCATATTTCGATGGAAATCTGAAACTAGTGAACCTGTGTATCGTGAGACATATGGCCGATGGCTTGCTTCATCGATATCCTGACAGTATTTGATGTACTGTTTTACCCCATCCGGGAAATAACGATAGTTACCTTCGTTTACCGAATAAATATTGCCGTATTCAGGAATGCGGATATTTTCATGCGAAAGACAAAACACTCCCAGAGAAGGGTCAAAGGTAAAGCCGTGAACACCGTTCCCTGTGGTGTATACCAACATTGTAGAGGAACCGTAAATAATATAACCGGCAGCGACCTGCTTTGAACCAGGTTGAAGAAAATCTTCTAGCCTAGCCGGGGTCCCTTGATCTGATATGCGTTCATATATAGAGAAGATGGTTCCGACGCAGACATTGACGTCGATATTGGATGACCCATCCAGAGGATCCATCAGCACCACGTATTTGCCGTTCTGGTTCATCTCCTTGTTGAAAATAACCACTTCGTTATCTTCTTCACTTCCAACACCACAAACCTGATCGCGCGCTTCCAAAGCTGATTTGAACTTCTCGTTGGCATACACATCCATCATTTTCTGTTCTTCACCCTGAGCATTGGTGACACCAACCGTCCCCAGAATATCCAGCAAACCAGCTTTATTCAGCTCTCGATTCACAACCTGAGCTGCCAGCTTAATTGAGCCTAGTAAACCGGACAATTCACCACTGGCGCTGGGAAAGTCGTGCTGTTTTTCAATGATAAACTCGTCGAGAGTTTTTATGCGCTTTGCCATGAAATTCATTCGTCCTTAATCAATTTAGGTTGACATGCTGACAGTATTGGGTGAATTGGTCAACCAATTATCTTAAGGTTAGAATAAAAGTTAGGCGGAGTTTTAACTCATGGCTTGTTTAATCACGCTATCCAAATGTAAATTCCATCGAATAACCAATGCTTTATACCTCTGGTGTCTTAACTTGATAGAAGATTTTACTTTAAATTGGAAAACCAATATGGCAAGAAACCTCTGAGATAGGGAACGAATGCTTTGAATGAAATTCATGAAGTGGTTTCGTTGATCAGCGATATCGCAACACAAATTGCGACAGCAGCGGAACAGCAGACACACGTAACAGGTGAGATTGCGCAAAACATCACCTCTATTAAAAGATGTAGCTGGTTAGCTTGTCATCAATACTCAAGATAGATAGCAAGAGTCAGCCAAGCTGAAACTACAAGTACGATAACTAACTAGTAGGCAACGTTTAAAATTTCGTAATGATAGTCAGTGTTAAAAACGGCGATACTCAGGGCCTCACCGTTTTTTAATATAGATATTGTTCCTGATGTGCATGAACAAGCCCGTAACAGAACAATCACGCATAACTTGGGTTTGATAGTTGAAAAATTTAGACAGCAGTTCTAAACAACTTTTATCCAAAACCAAATTGTGAACATAATCAACTAAATGTGAGCTGAACTGGTTAAATCGGATACTCATCCTATAAGAGTAAAAGGTCACTCATACTAATTTGGGGCAAATTTACTGGACGCGGGACTATGGCAGGGACATAGAGATGCGCTGAGCAGTATCTTTCATGACTGGAACAAACTCACTGATCATCCTATCTACGGTGGTCTTACTGGAGTGACAGCTTACATTCAGGGTTAATCGAAGCTTTCCGTTGCGGTTGAATACGGGAACTGCCACGGAACGTAATCCCAGCTCTAGTTCCTGGTCATTGATGGCATACCCTTGTAAGCGAACCTTGGCAATCTCTGCCTTTAGTTCACTAGGCGATGTCAGCGTATTTGGTGTCAACTGGATAAGATTGGATTGCGCTAACAAATGATCTAACTCTTCTTCTGGAAGTGCAGACAGAAGTACTCTTCCCATCGACGTTGCATACGCTGGAAGTCTGGCACCGATCTGTAAGTTGATAGCCATGAGAGGACGGACAGGGATTCGGGCAATATAAACGATATTTTCTCCCTCGAGTACGGCTGCCGAGCTAGATTCACCAAGCTGTTGAGTGACCAATTCTAATTGGGTAGAGACTGTGCCTCCGACATCCAATGTCGACAGGTAGGAATACCCAAGTTCAAGAACTTTCGCTGTAAGGGAGAATCGATTGCCGTCGGTTTCAACGTAGCCGAGTTTTAGCATGGTCAGTAAGAAGCGTCTTGCTGATGCTCTGGATAGATCGTTTTTTTTTGCGACCTCTGTGAGGGTCATGCTCATTGAGTTTGGTTCGAACGAGCGAATCACGTTAAGACCTTTGGCAAACGTGGTCAGGAAGTCTTTATCAGAAACGTCATGTTCCATTTTACTACATCCAAAGTCGAATAATTGTGCGATTATCGCACGAATGCATGGAGCCAATCAATGGTTGGACAATAGGTAAGTGGTTAAAGCATAGATAGTAATCAGACATCGCCACAGTACGGGCGATGTCTGATTATCTCAAATTAACGCATATGGGATAAGATTACGTCACTGAACAAAGCAGGATCTTCTACTGACGGAACGTGGCCAATACCATCCAGAATAACTGGAGCACTAGCGTTATTTAAGTCAGCTATTTGTTGTAGCGAATGAGGGGGAGTTGCTACATCATCACTGCCACCTACCAAGACCAGCTGCACATCATTATTTAATTTTTGATGACGAAAATCCGTTTGTCCTAGCATGACGCACAGAGATGCATAACTGTGGTTATCACACCTAGAGAGCGCTTGTTTCCATGTACTCATTAGATATGGCTGTTGTCGACAAGCCTGCGCACCGAACCAGCGCGGAACTATTTGATCGACCATCGAACCGAGTCCGTTAGTGCGTACGTCAATAGCTCGAACTTCCCAGTTTTCTTTAGTGCCAATGACGGCTCCAGTATTGGTTAGCACGGCGGAAATTACTCTCTCACTATCGCTGAGTAGCAACTGCTGACCTATAACACCGCCAATCGATGTACCGACAAAATGGAAACGTTCAGCCCCAACCAAGTCTGCTAGGGCAAGTACCTCACCTGCCAAATCGTTAGGTGTGATCTCTGTGGTGCCTTCGACAAAAGCCTCACTGTCTCCATGACCAGGTAGATCCCAGGTCACAACTTTGAAGTAAGGAGTCAAATAGGGCAGAACACCTTCCCATACAGCCTGATTCATACCAAGCGGGTGCGCCAATATCAGCAGCGGTTTCCCTTCTTCTCCATGGCTATGGTAGCAGATAGCGCGACCTTGATAGCTCATAAAACCCATGCGATCTCCTTGTTTAAGCTCGTTCGATAAGTGTCGCGATACCTTGTCCAACTCCAACGCACATAGTACATAGGGCATAACGTCCACCCGTTCGTTGTAATTGGTATGCGGCTGTCATCAGTAAACGGGCACCTGACATGCCTAAGGGGTGACCCAACGCAATCGCGCCGCCATTCGGGTTAACCCTAGGATCGTCGTCGGCAACCCCTAACTCTCTCAACACCGCGAGCCCTTGCGCTGCAAACGCTTCATTAAGCTCGATAACATCGATATCTTGAATGCTTATTCTGTGCTTCTCCAGCAGTTTTTTCACCGCGGGCACCGGGCCAATACCCATTACTCGAGGTTCCACGCCTGCTGTTGCCATACCCAATATTTTGGCCACTGGCGTTAGGCTATGTTGACTGATGGCTTCCTCACTGGCAACAAGCATCGCCGCAGCACCATCATTTACACCCGACGCATTGCCTGCTGTAACACTGCCACCGTTTCGGAACGGGGCAGGGAGTGAGGAGAGCTTTTCCAACGTGCTTGGTCGTGGGTGTTCATCGGTATCGAATATCAACGGTTCTTGGCGTTTACGCTGAATTTCAATCGGCACGATTTCTTGTGCAAAAATCTGGTCAGTAATGGCGTGTTGCGCTTTTTGCTGTGATCGAAAAGCAAAAAGGTCCTGATCCTGGCGTGAAATATTATAGGTTTCCGCTACATTTTCAGCTGTCTCAGGCATGGAGTCGACACCGTATAAATCTTTCATTAATGGGTTAACGAAGCGCCAACCAATCGTTGTATCTTCAATTTGTTGGGTTCGAGTGAACGCGCTGTCGGCTTTGCCCATGACATAAGGCGCGCGTGACATCGATTCGACTCCACCAGCCAGTACCAAATCCATTTCTCCCGCTTTGATAGCCCGGAAAGCCGTTCCGACCGCATCCATTCCTGAACCACATAAGCGATTAATCGTGGTACCTGGAACGGATGTAGGTAAGCCTGCTAACAGAGCTGACATACGTGCAACATTTCGGTTGTCTTCGCCTGCTTGGTTAGCCGAGCCCATAATTACCTCTTCGATAGCAGCAGGATCCAGGTTCGGTGACTGCTCTAAAACAGCTTGGAAAATTTTGGCTGCAAGATCATCTGGGCGAACACTTGAAAGGGTACCACCGAAGCGACCGATAGCTGAACGTCGAGGGTTACAAAGGTAAACATTAGTCATAGTAGTTCTCACTCTTGGTTGGCATGTTGGCGCTGAGTTCTTTCTTTTAGCTCGCGTAATACTTTTAGTTCTAAGCTACTTGGCGCTGGTGTGGTTTCCAGGTTATCCGAAAACTGAATTTCCCAGCCGGTCGCGTCTATGACATCTTCTCGAGTCACACCAGGGTGCAGCGACACTACTATCAATTCCTTGGTTGCAGGGTCAGGGCGAAGGATGCATAAGTCTGTGATAACAACCGTCGGACCTTTGCCGAGATTAGGGACATTGTCTCTTGCCTTTCCATCACGGCCGAATCCTACAGTGGTGATGAAATCAACATCTTTTACAAAGGTACGTTTTGAATGTTTCACAGTGATAAAGACTTCTTGTGCGTTGGTGGCTATTTCTGGGGCACCACCTCCGCCTGGTAAGCGCACTTTTGGTTTGCGGTAATCACCAACCAGAGTCGTATTCAGGTTTGCAAAACGATCGATTTGTGCCGTACCTAAAAATCCTACGCTGACATGACCACCTTGTAACCAATAACGAAACATTTCAGGAACAGATACGGTGCTCAATGCCGAGTGACACAATTCGCCGTCACCTATCGACAATGGCAAGACGTTAGGTTTGGTCTGTAACGTACCCGATTCATAAATAAGGGTAATATTCGGCGCATGAGTCAGTCGCGCTAAATTCGCGGCTTCACTTGGCAGGCCGATGCCGACAAAACAAGTCATGTTATCCGTTAGTGCACGAGCCGCGGTGATGCTCATCATCTCTGAAGACGTGTATTCAAAACTCATTATGCTTCTCCCTGTTCGAAAATGTTTTCCTGTACCCAAGCTTGGAAGCTTGCTCGATCACGTGATATGCCATCCCATTGTTTGTAGAAGCTATTGTCTCGTTCATAGTAGCCCAAGGCATAGGAAGGCTTCGCACCTAAAGGAACGTGTGAAATAGCCGTGATTGCCCACGAAGGGAGAACGCAAGCGTTCACTGAAGCATCAAGTTCATCAACAATTTCTTCGACCGTGACGATGCTACGTTTAGCGGCCAGGGCCGCTTCTTTTTGCACACCGAGTATGCCTTCGATCAGTACATTGCCTTTTTTATCGGCTTTTTGAGCGTGAATGACCGTCACGTCTGGTCTAATTGAAGGCACGGCAGCCAACTGTTCGTTGCTAAAAGGGCAGGTAATGAATTTGATCTGTTCATTCACTTTTGGCAGGTCACTTCCTACGTAGCCACGGAATACTGCGAGAGGCAAGCCAGCCGCTCCGGCTTCATAAGCGCATGCCATTGCTGCATGGCTATGCTCAAGGAGTTCCAATTGATGTGGCCAGCCTTTTTCTACAGCGTCTCGGAGTCGGTGCAAAGATCCTACCCCTGGATTGCCTCCCCAAGAAAAGATCAACTTTTTCACACATCCTGCGCCAATTAACTGGTCATAGACCAAATCAGGGGTCATACGAATTAACGTTAAATCCCTTTTTTCCTGACGGATGATTTCATGCCCAGCTGCGAACGGGATGAGGTGGGTAAAACCTTCCATCGCGACAGTGTCGCCGTGGAAAATATGCTTGCTTATCGCTTCTTTGAGAGAAAGGAACTCAGCCATAACAATGTCTCCTTACTGATTATGTGCTTCACGTTATTGTGCGAAATGCGCACTAATATTCACTATTCGTACATAATGTTTGCTCAAAATATCAGCCATCGTCAAGCAAAAAGAATAAAAAAGTTCGAATGTTGTTTTGTGTGTTCGCATATCGAACATTTAGCGGGTAAATGCAACCGCGAAAAATCGGGGTATCGATTGGTTTCAAAACAGAATAATTTGTGAGGCGAAGTGCGGAGAAAGTGGCATTTAAGCCACATAAGCGTTTGATGAGTTGGGCAAAAGGTACTCTAACCCGTTTTAGGGTTAGGAGTATCGGCCCGTTCTACGGTTTTCAACCAGTTCTTCCAGAATGGTATTCACTAATCGCATGACCGCATTGATGTTTTCACCTCGGCGGCGAGAAGCGATAACTTGTGTTTTGATGCTGGAGTCTTGGAGCCTGACGTACTCAATACCTTCTCGATTGAGTTTACGCACTTGTTCAGGAACCAACGTAAACCCCATCTCTGAAGCAACCAAGGAAAGTGCGGTTTGCAAGTCATTGACTTGTTGGCTGACATTGCTTCTTAAACCACGGTTATAAAATAACCCCTGGGTAAAATGAGCAAATTGAGCTCCGGGACCAGTTGGAAACGTGATCATCGGAAATGCGGATAATTCTTTTAGGGATGGTTCACCTTCCCCCAGCTTATGACCGCTGGGGATCGCCGCTAATAAAGGTTCCTCAAACAGTAGTTCCTGTTCGATTTCAGGGTCATCGATATGGACTCGACCAAAGCCGATATCAATTTTTCCTGTTTTCAACGCTTCAATTTGGTCACGAGTTGTTAATTCATGTAACACGATTTCTAAATTTTTGTTTTTCCTTAGCCGTCTTACCATCAGTGGTAGCTGGCCGTAAAACACCGAAGGAACAAAGCCGATAGAAAATAATGTTTTGCGCTTTTTGGTTATCTGCTGCGTTCCTTCAATCGTCACCATCACTTTATCGAGAATTTGTTTCGCATGAACTAAAAAGTACGCGCCGCCATCCGTCAACTCTAGTCCCCGGGGCTTACGAATAAACAGCGGAACGCCAACTATTTCCTCAAGTTGCTTTATCTGCCTAGTTAGCGGCGGCTGGGCAATACATAGCTTTTCTGCGGCTCTGGTGAGATTTCCTTCCTCAGCGACAGCGACAAAGTATCGCAGGTGTCTTAACTCCATCATACCTCCTGGGTATTGCTCACTACTTATTTGATATTTGTATCAGACCACTATTACACATAACCTTCACCAAACAAATGATTCACATCTCATTTACATATTGTTTAACAAAGTTACTTGGAGCCTATATGTCAGCAACCATTCATTCCATTGAGGCGAGTCTGATTGATATCCCAACAATACGTCCGCACAAGCTTTCCGTTACAACCATGGGCGTACAAACGATGGTGATTGTGCGGATTAAAGATTCTGACGGATTCGAGGGGATCGGCGAAGCGACTACCATTGGCGGCTTAGCTTATGGCCCTGAAAGCCCTGAGAGTGTCAAACTGACCATTGATACTTACTTTGCACCTCACCTCATTGGGCAGCCGTCTCACAACATCAATACCTTAAAGGTAAGGCTCAATTCTGCCATCCGGGGTAACAACCTTGCGAAGTCGGCGATAGAAACCGCTTTGTTGGATTTACAAGGGAAGCGCTTAAACCTCTCGGTATTTGAATTACTTGGCGGGGCAGTCCATCAACATCTCCCAGTTCTGTGGACGTTAGCCAGTGGTAATACCAACCAAGATATCGATGAAGCACTGAGTTTAATAGACGCTCAGCGCCATTGTGATTTCAAACTCAAAATTGGTTCTGGAGCATTAAAAGATGACGTTAACCACGTCATTGCTATTAAACAGGCCGTGGGCGATTCGGCGAGTATTCGTGTCGATGTCAATCAGGCTTGGGATGAATCCAGCGCAGCTATTGCTATGGCGAAATTCACTGAAGCGGGTGTTGATTTGGTCGAACAGCCAACACCAATGAAAGACTTTGATGCTTTGGTTCGTTTGTCTCAGAAATTTTCCCTACCGATTCTAGCCGATGAATCAGTCGCAGACGCTAAGGATATGTATCACCTCGCGAAAGGCGGATTCGCAGGCGCAGTTGCTTTAAAAATCGCCAAAGCAGGTGGCCCAATCCAAGCCTTACAACAAGCACATGTAGCTCAAGCCGCAGGCATTGGTCTCTACGGTGGCACGTTACTGGAAGGCACGATTGGCACAGCTGCCTCGTTGCACGCCTGGTCAACACTAGAAACCTTGCATTGGGGAACGGAGATGTTCGGTCCGTTACTGATGAAGGATGACATCGTGACTAAGCCACTGAACTTTCACCACAACGGTGTTGATTTACCGACTGGCCCGGGCCTCGGTATCGAGATCGACGAAGACAAATTTGCCTATTACCGCAGAAGCTAACTTTACGGAGAAACCCTCATGTTATTCAAAGTAGAAATGGTCGTGAAAATTCCCCACTCCCTACCGGAAGACACGGTCGCTGAAATCAAAGCAAAAGAGAAGGCTTACGCACAACAACTTCAGCAGTCCGGCAAGTGGCGACACTTGTGGCGCGTAGCAGGCAGCTACGCCAACGTCAGCATTTTTGATGTAATAGATAACGCTGAACTGCAGGACCTAATAAGCCAGTTACCACTGTTCCCATACATGGATATCAGTGTTTCCCCATTATGCCGTCACCCTTCGTCCATTCACGAAGATGACCGATAAGTTAATCAAGCAATGTTAACTCACTGAAGAAAAAAGAAAATAAAGCAAGGAGAAGCAATCATGAACGTTAAGACTATGCACACACCGGAAGTCCAGGAGCTACTAGAAAAAGTGGCGGGTTTCAATAACTCTGACGGTAATGAAAGGGTTAAAACCATTCTGCATCGCCTCATGCACGATGTTTACCAGATTATAGAAGATCTGGATATTACACCGGATGAATTATGGACAGCCGTGTATTACATCAACCAGCTTGGTGCGAATGGCGAGGCAGCTTTGTTAGCTCCGGGTCTTGGTATCGACAAGTACTTAGATATTCGTTTGGACGAGGCGGATAAGCAAGCTGGTCTCTACGGGGGAACACCAAGAACGATTGAAGGCCCGCTATATGTAGCAGGTGCGCCGAAGAGTGAAGGCTTTGCTCGCATGGATGATGGCACCGACACAGAATCAGAAGTGATGCTACTGACTGGACAGGTTACGGATCAAGAAGGCAACCCGATTTGCAATGCAGTAGTAGATATTTGGCATGCAAATAGTATGGGAGCGTACTCTTACTTTGATAAATCCCAAAGTGACTACAATCTGCGCCGCCGAATCGAGACGGATGAAAACGGCCGCTACACCGCTCGCTCAATTATTCCGGCAGGTTACGGTTGTCCTCCTGAAGGCTCAACTCAGCAACTGCTTAACCAGTTAGGACGTCATGGTAACCGACCTGCACATATTCATTTCTTTATTTCTAAGCCGGGTTACAAGCACCTAACGACTCAGATCAACCTCGCTGGCGATGAATACACATACGATGATTTCGCTTTTGCAACCCTGGAAGAGTTGGTTGTTGAAGCGCAACGCATCGAAGATCCAGCTAAGGCTGACGCTCTAGGCTTGGAAGGTCCATTCACTAAGGTTGAATTTGATATCCAGCTGGTCAGTACAGAAAAGTCAGAGCTTCAAGTCCGCCACTCCCGCCTTCGCGCTCTTGAGGGTCAACAGGCTTAACAAATTTCCCCTACTTATTGCCCTGTGCTAACCACCTCAATGTGGAGGTGGTTACAGCACCCCTGTACCCGAAACTCAGGATGCAAAAGGAATAAATATAATGAATAGCAAACTTAAGCAACTAGCAGACAACGTACGAAACGCCGTTGTTGCCGATCCAAACACCGGACGTTACCAGTGTGATCGTGGCATCTTCACCGACCGCGAACTGTTTGAACTGGAAATGAAGTACATCTTTGAAGGTAACTGGGTTTATCTTGCTCACGAAAGCCAAATTCCAAATCCAGGTGACTACTACTCTGTCACTGTCGGCAGACAGCCTGTTATCATCACTCGCACCAAAGACGGTGAATTAAAAGCCATCCTAAACACCTGTTCCCACCGTGGAGCCACTCTGTGCCGTAAGAAGCGCGGTAACAAGGCTTCTTTTACTTGTCCGTTTCACGGCTGGACTTTCCGCAACGATGGAAAACTCCTTAAGGCCAAAGACCAGAAAAAGGGTGGTTATCCGGAGCAGTTCAATACTGACGGTTCCCACGATTTGAAGCAGATGGCGAAGTTCGGCAACTATCGCGGATTTCTATTCGGTAGTTTGAGCGCCGATGTACTCCCGTTAGAAGAGCACCTGGGTGAAACGACTAAAATCATCGATAACATTGTTGATCAGGCAGAAGATGGGTTGGAAATACTGCGCGGCAGTTCAACTTACACCTACGAAGGAAACTGGAAGTTAACGGCAGAGAATGGCGCTGATGGCTACCACGTGAGTTCAGTGCACTGGAACTACTTATCGACCATGGGCCAGAGAAACTATGAAAAAGGCGGCACTGAGGCAGTAGATGCGAAAAGCTGGTCAGCTGAAGGCGGTTTCTACTCATTTGAAAACGGCCACATGATGCTCTGGACCCGCTTATTAAATCCTGAAGTTCGTCCTGTGTTCAGCCAACTAGCGCGATTGGAAAAGACCTTTGGTGAGGCAAGAGCTGATTCTATCGTCCGCACTACGAAAAACCTCTGTCTTTATCCGAATGTTTACCTGATGGATCAGTTCTCTACCCAAATCCGGGTGAGTCGTCCTATTGATGTGAACAAAACTGAAGTCACTATTTATGCCTTCGCACCAAAGAATGAACCAGCAGAATTACGTGCCAAGCGTATCCGCCAGTACGAAGATTTCTTCAATGTATCTGGCATGGGGACCCCGGATGATCTGGAAGAATTCCGCGCATGCCAGGACGGATATGAGGCAAGAGGTGCACGTTGGAATGACATGAGCCGTGGTGCCTCTCATTGGATGAATGGGCCTGATGACCATGCTAACCAGTTAGATATGAAGCCTCTAATGAGCGGGACTAAACCGGAAGACGAAGGTTTGTATGTTAATCATCACCGCCACTGGCAGGACGAAATGCTAAGGGCTATTGAAGCTGAATCTGACCAAATTATTCCGGTACTTAACAAGGAGGCTGACGCATGAGCTTGAATTACCAAGATATAGAACAGTTTATCAACCGTGAAGCCCGCTACCTCGATGATAAAGAGTGGGATAACTGGCTAGATTGTTATCACAAAGATGTGACTTACTGGATGCCAGCATGGGATGACGACGATCAGTTGACTGAGGATCCTCAGAGCGAAATATCACTGATTTACTACCCGAACCGAGATGGTTTAGAAGACCGCGTTTACCGATTGAAAACGGAACGTTCCGGTGCAAGCTCGTTGCCAGAACCACGCACTAAACACTTCATCAGCGGGTTGGAGATCTTGTCACACGAAGGGAATGAGTTGCAACTGCGTTTCAACTGGCTGACTAAGTCTTATCGCTATAAGAAGACACAAGAATACTACGGTACTTCTTTTTACACCTTAGATATCAGCAGCGATACCCCTCTCATCACATTCAAAAAAATCGTGCTGACTAACGACTGCATCAATCAGGCAGTTGATGTTTACCACTTGTAATGGATTGCGGGAGTATCAATATGACTTATAACATTGCACTCAATTTCGAAGATGGCGTCACCCGTGTCATTAACTGTAACGACGGCGAGACGGTTCTCGATGCGGCATACCGCGCACAATTGAACCTGCCTATGGACTGTTCGGATGGTGTTTGCGGTACGTGTAAGGGCAGTTGCCGTCAAGGAAAATACGATTTAGGCGAAGAATACATCGATGAAGCGCTCACGGATGAAGAAGCTGAAAAAGGGCTTATCCTAACCTGTCAAATGGTGCCATCCAGCGATTGCGTCGTCGAAATTCCCGCAGTTTCTTCAATGTGCAGTAAGGCCGCTAACAGCACCGTTTCGGGAACCGTTGATGTGGTCAACCTTATATCGCCGACCGCCATCGAGCTAAAAATTACCGCTCAAAGTGATATCGGCTTCCTCCCTGGACAATACGTGAATATACAGGTCCCGGGCAGTAATGAAACCAGAGCTTATTCATTCAGCTCACTGCCTGGAAGTCGGGAATTGAGTTTCTTGATTCGAAATGTTCCCGGCGGCCTGATGAGTTCTTGGCTGGTTGGTAAAGCTAAGTCCAAAGATACAGTCTCGTTAACTGGTCCTATGGGTGTGTTCTATTTACGTCCGGTTGAGCGCCCTGTTGTTATGCTCGCTGGTGGTACGGGATTAGCTCCATTTCTTTCTATGCTGGAACACCTGAAAGAAAAAGGGTGTGACCAGCCAGTACATCTAATCTATGGCGTAACCAACGATGACGATTTGGTGTGCGTATCTGCTTTGGAATCCTTTGCCGCGAGTATCCCTAATTTCAGTTTTAAAACGGTTGTCGCGAGTGAAGAAAGTGATCACCCGTGCAAAGGATACGTGACTAATCATATGGAAGAGGCGCTTTTCAATGATGGTGACGTTGATGTTTACCTTTGCGGGCCACCACCGATGGTGAACGCGGTATTAGGCCACTTCGAATCCCAGGGAATTAAGCCGAATTCTTTCCATTACGAGAAATTCACTGCAAGCGTCACTCCTGCTTCTGAGGAGGCCGCATGAGTGTTCGCTTTGTCAATAAGGTCATGATTGTCACCGGGGCTGCGCAAGGTATTGGTAAACGCGTAGCCGAACTGGCCGCGAGCGAAGGTGCAACGCTGGTTCTGGTCGATATCGCCGACTATGTGCATGGCGTGGCTTCGCAACTGCAAGATCAAGGAGCGGAAGTACTGGCGCTTCAAGCTGACTTGGAAACATGGCAAGGCGCACAATCCGTTATGGAGAAAGCCTACGCACAATATGGTCATATCGATATTCTCATCAACAATGTGGGTGGAACCATTTGGGCTCAGCCATTCGAATATTACCAACCAGAACAAATAGAGAAGGAAGTTCAGCGGTCACTGTTTCCGACGCTGTGGTGTTGTCGGGCTGTCATTCCCTACATGTTAGAGCAAAAGGGTGGGGCTATCGTCAATGTCTCATCCGTCGCTACCCGCGGATTGATGCGTGTTCCCTATGGCGCTTCTAAGGGAGGCGTCAATGCACTGACAGTGAATATGGCATTCGAATACGCCGAGCGCGGGATCCGAATAAACGCCACAGCACCTGGAGGCACAGAAGCGCCTGCAAGGTTAACACCGCGCAATCGTGAACCCCAGCAGGAAAGGGAAAAAGGGTGGTATCAAACCCTTATCGACCAGACGAATGACACCAGCTTTATGCATCGATATGGAACGCTTGATGAGCAGGCTGAACCAATCCTGTTTTTGGCTTCTGATGCAGCCGGTTACATCACTGGAACAGTGCTTCCTGTGGCAGGAGGAGATTTAGGTTAGTAAAGAAAAGGAACAGGTTTTAATAACGTAAAAACATAAAATAAAGAACATGCAAGGAGAGCACAATGAACAACGAATTCCAGCATCTTACCAACTTAAAAGGGGTAGCTGTGTATGAGTAACATTAATGTAAATGAAGCTGTCGACAACGCAAAATTTAACCAATTCCATTGGAAAGTACTCTTTTGGTGTACTTTGATTATCATTTTTGACGGCTATGACCTCGTTATTTATGGCGTTGTTTTGCCTAAATTAATGAGTCAGTGGGGCCTGGATCCCTATGTTGCAGGCATGCTGGGAAGCGCCGCATTGTTTGGTATGATGTTCGGCGCAATGGGTTTCGGCATGTTATCGGACAAGCTTGGCAGGAAAAAGACAATTCTGATGTGTGTGGTACTGTTTAGTGCAGTTAGCGCGATTAATGGTTTAGCTAGCACACCATGGCAGTTCGGTATTCTGCGTTTTATTGCTGGTTTGGGTATAGGTGGCGTGATGCCTAACGTCGTTTCACTCATGACAGAATACTCACCGAAAAAAAGCCGAAGTACATTAGTGGCGTTGATGTTTTCCGGATATGCTGTCGGCGGAATGATGTCTGCAGGGTTGGGGATTTGGATTGTACCTCGCTTCGGCTGGGAAATTATGTTCTTCCTTGCAGCGGTCCCTCTAGCACTGCTTCCGCTGATGATTAAATATTTACCGGAATCGCTGACATTCCTAGTCACGCAGAACCGTGAGCAAGAGGCTCGAGAGCTACTCGCGAAAGTGGAGCCTAACTGCGATATTAATCAAGACTCAGTACTTTTTGTCTCATCAGCCGAAAAAGCAAAAGCTCCGGTATTAAAACTATTTCGTGACGGACGAATGTTTAGTACCTTGATGTTCTGGACGGCGTTTTTCTGTTGTTTATTGATGGTTTATGCACTTGGTTCTTGGCTGCCAAAATTGATGTCCGTGGCTGGCTATGGATTAAGTTCAAGTCTGATGTTCCTAATCATACTCAATGTCGGTGCGATTATCGGAGCCGTTGGTGGCGGATGGCTTGCGGATAGATTCTCTTTACGCTCTGTACTGGTATGTTTCTTTATTCTTGGCTCTGTTTCGCTGGTCATGCTTGGCTACAATAATCCAACTTGGGTGCTTTATACTCTTGTAGGTATCGCTGGCGCTGCAACGATCGGTTCGCAGATTCTGCTGTATGCCTATGTGGCTCAATACTATCCAACAAACATCCGCTCTACAGGCTTAGGCTGGGCATCTGGCGTTGGTCGTAATGGCGCCATTTTTGGTCCTATGGTGGGGGGTACACTTTTAGCTATGGCTCTTCCACACCAAGTAAACTTCCTGGTCCTTGCGATTCCGGGGATCATCGCGACTATTTCGATGATTTTAGTTGACCGTAACTTTAGTAGTAAGCCACTTTCTGTTGAGGCTTAGTTAGAAAGACATTTGCCCGGCACGTACATGTGCCGGGACTTTTATTTTGATGATAGTGATCTACGTGATTTTCAGTTTCTTTGTCAGCGATAATCTGCCTGCTCTAAGAATCCTCTGATATTAATAAACTTATTATGTGCTTTGAGAATGAAATAAGGTTCAAATAAAAATCTCAACATACAAAAACTTATCCTAAAGATAGCGGTGAAAATCAAACTCTAAATCAATTTTGTCCAGCGGCGTTTCAGTTCATCCTGAGTGCCAAACTTTCTGTTGACCAATCACATTGAGAGGAGGTCATCATGAGAAAGTTATCTTCTGTAAAATGCAGTGGCATCAAAAGGCCATTTAAGCTTGAAGAAATCTGGTGGATCAGAACTAGACATGAGAATGAAAACAACCTGATGCAGCTTGTACTGCTAAACCTAGCTATTGATAGTAAGCTAAGAGCTAGTGATTTGCTAAAGCTGCACGTATACGATGTTTCTTCGCAAGGAGTCATCTATGATAGAGTTCAGTGCATTCAGCAAAAAACTGGCACCGATGTACACTATGAGATTACTCCGAGAACGCAATAAAGCATTAGCCGATGGATCTTCTCAGCACCCTTGGAGGCAAGCAGTTTTTTATTTCCAAGTGGTCGCCGTAAAGGACAACCTATCAGCTACTCATTCTATCGTTCAATTATCAGGAATTGGGTTGTAAAACTTGGATTGAATGCGGACTACTATGGTACTCATTCCATGCGCCGCACCAAAACTACCTTGATCTATGCTAGAACAAAAAAATATTAGAGCGGTACAGATTTTACAGGGGCATTCGAAGCTAGATAATACTATTCGTTACCTTGGAGCTGAACTGTAAGACGCTCTGAGGCTATCGGAGCAAACAGATCGCTGAGAAGTGTTTATAGAGGCTTTTTTTACTTCTGAAAAGTCTGTGTTCCATTGCGTGCTTCAGCACAGACCTAACGTTATAACTAGTAACTCGTTATGTTATATATTATCTAATGTCATTTTGAATGGAAGAGCCAGCTATGAGCAAAAGCGGTTTTCAGAAAACGAACTGGTTGATGGGATGGCACCCTATACTGCACATGTTGATGAGCTGGTTGCGGTAACATTGGAGGAATTGGACCTTGACCCCTCTGAAAGTGATTACAAATCCGCATTGAAGCGAATTGAATCTCTGTTTGATGCAGCCGAACCAGGCACTCCTGAAGGTGATGAACTTGAAAGCAAGCTGCATTGGTTGAAGAGTATGAGGAAAAACACTTCCCCATTTAAGAACTGCAACGCGCTTTTATCCAAAAAGAGTTTAAACAGCTTTCTTAAAAGAAAGCTCAGACTGCTGACAAAGGTCTAGCTTTCAAGCTAGACCTTTGATCTAATAGGAGTATAGAAATATGGATACCCCGACATGCTTCAAGAACCTTCTCCACAACAGTACGAACTTGAAATGGTGACGATGGAACAACTTGTTCCCAAAGACCATCTCGTTCGTAAAATTGACTCTGCTATCGATTTTGAATTCATTCGTGATGAAGTCGCCCACCTTTATTGCAAAGACAATGGCCGACCACCTGTAGACCCTGTCCGTCTATTCAAAATTATCCTACTGGGGTACATCTTCGGAGTAAAAAGCGAGCGTCAGCTTGTCAAAGAAATCGAAGTGAATGTCGCGTATCGTTGGTTCCTCCGTATGTCCCTCACAGAAAAGGTCATCCATGCCTCGACTCTTAGTCAAAACCGTATTCGTCGCTTCAATGGTACGGATGTCTTCGAACGCATCTTTATTAACATCGTTCAACAAGCGATGGCGAAAGGTTTAGTCGCTGGACAAGAGCTCTTTACCGATAGTACTCATCTCAAAGCGAATGCGAACAAAAACAAGCACACCAATAAACAAACGGCGGTCCGAGCGAGCGCCTATTTAGATATGTTGGATGAAGACGTTGCACTAGACCGAGCTAAAGAGGGGAAGAGACCGCTTAAAGAACGAACTTCTGAGCAGAAAGCTAAGAACACGAAGAGCAGTACGACTGATCCAGAGAGTGGCTTCATGACCCGCGACAACAAGCCGCAAGGGTTCTTCTATCTCGACCACCGCACGGTCGATGGCCAGCACGGCATCATCGTTGATACCCATGCGACCGCAGGGAATGTGAATGACTCTCAACCTTATATCCGCCGTCTCGACCACACGCTTGAACAGTTTAACCTCAACCCCATCGCTGTTGGCCTTGATGCCGGTTACTTCACTGCCCCCGTTGCTGAGTCCCTTGAGCGCCGAGGGATACTTGGTGTGTTCGGCTATCGCCGACCATCACGAACAAAGAATGCCTTCAAGAAGAAACACTTTATCTATAACAAAGAAAAAGACAGCTATCGTTGCCCCAACGGGCAGGAACTTATCTACAAGACGACGTCACGCGACGCTTACCGAGAGTATCACTCAGACCCTAAAGAGTGTGCGTTCTGCCCAATGCGTGATGACTGTACTCAAAGTAAAAACATGAAGAAGGTCATCACAAGGCATATCTATACGGAAGCCATGGATAGAGCCAACCAGATGCGGCTCTCAGCTTATGGAAAGAAAACCTACAGGCGGAGAAGCGAAACGGTAGAGAGAAGCTTCGCGGATGCCAAACAACATCATGGTCATCGATACGCTCGCTTTCGAGGGTTAGCCAACGTGCAGATGCAGTGCTGGTTGGCAGCGGCTGCGCAAAACATCAAAAAGATAGCGTTGGTGGTGAGTTATCTGCGCAAACTCGGCCTAAATCGGGGTGACATAGCGCAAATCCTCGCTTATATACGCCAATTTAAAAACACTAACTCTCTACAGTTTATCTAGCAAAAAATATCGCGATCGCGGCCTACGGCCGCTCATAAAAACGAACCCCACTTAAAAAAGTGGGGTTCGTCATCAATCTGAGCTTTCTTAAAAGAAAGCTGCATTTCTAGTTCTAAGGCTAGTTTGAGATATTCAAGGTGCCTAAGTAGGTATTGTGGTGTTACGTGTGTTTCTCTCAATCAGGGTTTTAAAATCAAGAATTTTTCTCTGATTCCTGAGCTTAGTCATGGCTTGAGCGTCATCCACCACACAAACCCCAGCGGCGGTGTTTTGACAAAATTTCGAAGCGAGGCAACGCACCTCGATAATTGCGGCTTTATCGCGGCGATGCGCTTGTAAGGTCAAGAGCGATTTCGATTCGTTATACTCAATGAATTCGTAATCTCTGAACAGTAAAGCAAAACTCACCGCCGCTGCTTCGGCGTCTGTAGCGGGAACAGTGGCATAATGGCTTCGGGTTATAGGAACGGACTGAATTGAGAAATCATCATTGAGTAACACCGATAAGTTTGGATGCATGTCAGCAATATGGCCTTGAATGTAGTCTCTGCGTATATCTTGATAAAATTTCTGGTATTGGAAGTACGAGAGCGTAATGCCGTGGTTAATATCCCATTTGTTATCTCGCAGTAAATCGCTAAAACAATAATCATCAATCTTCAACAGTTGCTTGAAGTTGTCAAAACCACCCAACACACGTTTAATTTGCCTTGGACTCACTCCACGATCGAGCAGGTCAGTTTCATTGAGATACGGTTCAGTGCGTAATATCGTGGTGACTAGTTCAATTAGACCGATGTCTACCGCACTGATGCCTTGCATCAGAAGTGGAGCAAAGTAGTCGGAATGGGAGTAAGCCAGACCTTCATCGAGTGCTGAAATTACGCTGAGGCGTATAGGGTTAGTCATCATCATGGTTAAACTCCTAATTAAGAGAAAAGGGGACGTGTCAGTCTTGGGGTTGTGTAATAGCCTCGATAGGTCAGCCAACGGAAGTAAAAACGAATGGCGTCAATACGCTGTTTTTGCTCTTTGTGGCATACGTTAGATTGGCGGAGTGACTCACGATATTGACGAATGTCTCGGGTCTGTATGTATAACCTTCCATTACTGTCGGAGTGGTTGCCATCAACGAAGCATAAAAACTGATGAAGGTAATCTGCAATCTGATTGAGTCTGAATCGAGACATCCCTGAATGCTCGCGCTCTTCCATCAATTCACTTAACAAGTTGAAGTATGGAAACCGAATGTCCTCTTCTGTATTGCTCAAGTCTAGAGGGGGCAAGGTTGGGAAATCGTCTGTTGACGGTTTGTGTTTGTAAGCTCGAACCACAGGAAAATGTTTAGCCATTAAATGAACTTGCACTAATAATTGCTGACTCAATGACAGAGCGTCGGGAAGGGCATGCGGGGTGTTTTGGAAAAAACACTTGGCTTGTGCGTGAACAGCTTTCGCTCTGCTTATGGCATATTGCGGTTCATCTGTTTTCAGTGCCACAAAATAATGAGACCTAGTGTGGCCAGAGACTCTTAAGGATAATTGCGGTGTGATTTTGACTTGATAAATGCCATGCTGATTGGTGGAAATGCGATAGGCGCGGAGCTGGCGATGTTGATTTACCTCGATGTTTCCCCTTTGATAGGTGAGAGTTTGGCGTCCCTTTCGACGTAAACGGTGCAGTGTTTGCATTTCACCAAAGCGTGGATGTTCGCTGATGGGTTTCACTTCTAATTGGCTTAAGTTAGTTTGATGTAAGTGTGAATGCGACATGGAGACTATCCTTCTTAGCTGAATTTAGGGTGCAGAAAGCTGCACCCTAAACTGGTTGAGGGTGTCATAAGTGACGGTGAGCTAATTAATTGGAGCTAAGCTGTCTAGGCTCAGCAGTAATGCATCTCAAGAGCGGACTATTACGCGCTCTGTCGGCTTTCGGTACGGTACTGCCCTGCAATGGAATAGTATTTACCGGTCGATTCGACGATATATTCACTCCAGCACTGATGAATCTCATATCGCTCATTGAGATACAACGCACTGTTGTATGAGGCACGAGTAGAATTTGCATCCAAATGAGCAAGACACATTTCGATGGCATCCACTTTGAAGTTAGTGCTCTCGTTGAGGTAGGTGCTTGCGATGCCTCGGAACCCATGGCTGACTAAGCGTCCTTTTAACGTGGTGAGATTTAATGATGAATTCACTGCATATGGGCTAATGTGTGGAAACTTAGTGTTCTGTTTATCAGATGGAAATACATACGCTTGGTCCCCCGAAATGGGCCTCATAAACGCCAATAAGCCAAGCGTGTACTGGTTAAGAGGAACGAGATGCTCACGCCCACCTTTAGTGTAAAACTTAGGCACCGTCCAAAGCTTCAACTTAAAGTCAATGTCACACCATCGCATCGCGGCGAGTTCAAACGCACGTGTCATCGTGTGCAGTTGCATTTCAAACGCGCAGCGAGTGACTAATTTCATATTGTGGTTTGACATGGTAGCCATTACCTCTGCTAACTCATTGGGAGGGACAGCAGGCATATGCGTTACTTTTGGTTTAACAAACTCATGTTTGATATAGGCTAAGCAGTTACTCTTGATGTAGTTTCTATTAAGAGCAAAATACATGACTTGATTAACAAAAGTACAAGCGCGTTTTACGTTTTCTAGTTGTCCTTTTGCTTGAAGTGGTTTGATGACTTCAATTACGGCGGTTGTGGTAATAAAGCTCAGCGGTATGTGGCCTAGCTTTGGGTATAAATGACGCTTCAAGAACAAGCGCTTTCGATGACTTGTTCTCACCTTATTCATAATGCGTTTGATTTCTTCTTCACCAAAATCTGTACCATTCATTTCTGCTTCCTTTTGAGCTTCTTCAAGTAACTTTTTACGAGTAGTCGTCTCTTTTCCTTCGTCTCGTTCAAGCATAAGCTCGGCAACCGACTCAAAGGTAAGCTCACTGACAATGGCACCGTCAAGTTTTTGCTTATCACGATAGATTTTCGGGTCAATGTTATTTGCCATCTGTTCACGAAGCTCTTCTGCTATTTTTCGGACTTCGGCGAGTGCTAGGCTAGGGTATGAACCAAGCCCGATTTTCTTGCGTTTTTTGGTGTTAGATTCTGTATAGATAAATAACCAGTTCTTTGAGCCATTATTACGTACTCTTAAGTAGAGGTTTCCTCCATCCGATAGTGTGTATTCTTTATCATTTGGTTCTGCTTTTTTAATTTGTGTGTCTGATAATTTATAGATAGCAGCCATGCTGTTACCCTCCTTTTCTTGTGTATGTCCCCTGAACTTATCAATCGATTTAGGGGTACGCAAGGGGGTACTAGAGCTGTGAGATGTAGTGAGAAATAATGATTATGAAAGAGTGTTATTCTATTTTAAATCAAGTGGTTAGGTGGTTGTGTGAGAGTTGCTGAGACCTAGTGAGTCGTGTCTGTGAATTCTCAAGAGGGATTCAGCACGCGTGGCATTTTGGGTATGCGTTAGGTTTAGTGATTAAGGCGTGATGCGGTAACGTCGGTGTTGCGTGCTTCACCCCTTAACTGGGCGTTATGTTCATGCAGAAAATCAATTGACGCGTGATAAAGTGTTAAGGAATAACGGGTACAGGATATGGTTAAGTTTTACTTGGATACAAAGTTGGCAATTATTATGAAGTTGTTTTTCTTTTCGATCGCTTCATATTTCTGTTACTCAATATTTGAAGTGTATGAACAAGGCTATGTTGTTGTTGGACCACATACTTCTTATTCTGGCGAATCTTTATTTAACGCAAGAGTTTTCAAATACGGGGTAATTGCGGCTTGTGCTACCTGGCTAGCTATTGGTGGGGTCAGAGCTAAAAGCAAATGAATTGCTTAGAACTACCTGAGCAATCCTTATTATTCGCTTAGCAATCATAAACATAACAAAGCGTTTAAGGGGGATTCTCAACGCTTGGCATTTTTGGTTTGAATCGGCTTTAGTGTTTACGGCACAATGGGTTAGGTTGGGTGGTTGGCGTTGTTCACCCCTTAACGCGGCGTTATATTACTAAAGGAGGTATACGTGGAAATTGGTGAATTTATTACTACTTGGTTTATTCCAGTAGGCGCAACACTTCTTTCGTGTTGGTTTGCTGTTCAAGCAAAGAGAGACTCTGACAAATCAGCTTTACTATTAAACCAAGTTAACGATGCTATTCAAGGCTGGCAAAGCCAAATTATGAAATCAACAGCATCGATATTGGATTCAACTCCTCAAGTAATAGAAGCGAAAGTGCGACTAGAAAAAGTTAATGCTGCATCAGCAATAATCGAAACTATGCAAGCTTCAATTGAACATGCTTCTAAAAACCCTCAAGGCGGTGCTTCTGGTCATACTCAGGTTGAGCAATTAAAAGAAATGGGTAGTCAGTTAACAAAAATACTGGAAACGATGTAGCCTTAACTTAGTATCAAGTTTGAAGTGCGACACTTTCTACAGATGCGCATGAATATACTCCGTTGGTGTCCTATACCCAAGTCTTTTGCGTGGGCGCGTGTTTAGTTTGTCCGCAATTTCATTGCAGAGCTTCTGTGTCACGTGTGACATGGAAGTTCGTTTTGGTAAGTATTGTCGTATCAAGCCATTGGTGTTTTCATTAGTGCCTCGTTCCCATGAATGGTATGGATTTGCAAAGTAAAACAAACAGTTATGATGTTTTTCTAGTTGTGCATAACCATGAAATTCAGTGCCGTTATCCGCAGTTATCGTCTTAAAAGGTAAGTCAGAGCGGGTCATGATTTTGCTCATTCTTACGTTGAGCGACCCGCTTGTTCTATCGTCCATTTGCCCAATAAAAGTGTAGCCAGTCATTCTGTCGACTAAAGTCACGATACAGTGCTTGGTTCCGCGGCCAACGACGGTATCAATTTCCCAATGACCAGGCTCTTTTCTGTGCTCAGCTTTTGCAGGTCTTTCGGTGATATGACGCTTTGCCGCCAGCCGTCCTCGGCTGTCTTTTGAGTTATACCTTTTACGCCTTTTCTTAGTGGACTGGCGTAGGTGTTTCCACAGTGTTCCACCGAGAGTTTTGTCGTTCCAGATGTGCTGATAAATGAGCTCATGACTCATTGTCGGATAGCCTCTCATCCTTAAGTATCCGACGATTTGGTCAGGGCTCCAATCCAGTCGTAGCAAGGCTTCAGGCAACTTGAAGTCGATTTTGCTGTAGCGCTTATTTCGCCGTGAGCGGCTCAGCCGGTTGCGCGCCATTTGCTGTGCCCGTTCTGGTTGATAAGAGTACCTATCGAAGAACTTGTTGTAACGGCAATTACGTTCAACTTCTCGATAGATAGTGGCTTTGTGACGCCCCAGTTGTTTAGCTATTTTAACGGTACTAATTCCTTGCTTTCTGAGAGCAGAAATCATATACCTTTCGTTCTCAGTGAGGTGCGTGTATTTCATGTTTTTTACTTCTTGGCGGGAGCAAAGTTCATGATTATCGCACCTTACTGTTTTTATGTTCAGAGGTGTCGCACTTCGTACTTGAATCCAAGGGGTATAACAAAGCATTTAAGAGCGATTCCCAACGCTTGGCATTTTTGTCTCTGCGTTGGGTTTCGCGTTTATGGTGCAATGTTTAGGTAGGGCGGTTGCGTTGCTCACGCCTTAATGCGGCGTTAGGGGGAAAAGGAGGCAATGGTGAGTAGTGCATTATTAAAGATTAAGCGTGCAGAGAAACATTACAGTGAGCTAGCGAGCTTGTTAGCTACACGTAAAGCCTATAGGTATTTTGTAGAAACGAACTTTAAGACTGGGATGCGAGCTACATTTTCAAAGAAAGACCAAGACGTCGTTGATGAAGCAGCGGTAATCATTGGAGATGTAGTTCATAACTTGAGAGCCGCAATAGATCATATCTATTGGGATTGTACATCTGAATTTGCTAAGTCTGATGGTGAAAGGCGTAACATACAATTTCCCATAACATCAAATAAAGAAGCATTTAATAAGTCTATTCGTCCAGGGTTGCCAGTTCGAGTCTCCGAGTTATTCGCAGATGCTTTAGGTGAACTGAAACCATATCGAGAAAATGGGAATGACCTGTTGTGTGCAATTCATGATCTTGATGTAATGGATAAGCACAAGCTACTTATCCCAACTGGAAATTTCACAAAAATAACAAGTGCAGTACTCCAGCAAAAAATACCTGATTTTCCTTCTGGCTTAGTTAATTGTGGTGTAGGAAATGGCAACCGTGATGTTGCTTGGAATGTAAAGCCAATGACTTGGACGCAACGAAGAAAGGCGAAAATACCTCCTTCAAATATTATTGAGCAAGAAGTAGATGTACCAGTTGATTTGGTTTTGAATGGTTTGAATCATTTCGTACCAGTTTTGGACTCTTTGAGCCAGCTAATCAATGTAGCTAAAGAGGTTGTTGATAAATTGAAAGTCGCTGCTAAAGAACAAACTGCGACAACATCCCCCTAACAAAGCGTTTAAGACAGATTCCCAACGCTTGGCATTTTCAGTTCAAGTCGAGTTTTGTGTTTACGGTGCAATGGTTTAGGCTGGATGGCAGCGTTGCTCACTACTTAACGCGGCGTTATAAAACACGTAAAAATTGGCTTCATTAGAAAAAGGGACAATAATGGCTAGAGGATATCCAACAGATTGGAAGAAATTCTGTGATATTGAAAAAACGTATGGTGGTTTTTCTAATTACACATTAAAAGCTGGAACTGCAATTGGTGATATTAATCGATTCGCCGCTAGATATGCGCTAGCAGAAGACTTTAATGGCATTTCAATTAGTAACTCAACAGAAAGTACGATGTTAGGTTATGAAGCTTTAATGAGAACGCTTTTTATTTGGAGTACATCAGAAACTTATCATAAGCTATTACCAGTAGGCTCTGGAGGTAAATATACGTATTTAAGTTATTCTTCTACAGAGAAAACGAATTTGCGGAGTACCCTTACAGCCATTGGGAATGATATGAATGTTTTTTATGATTTTATTGCTAATAGCCCAAACTTAGATCAGTCCCATAGAGATGCTGTTAACGCCTTTTTGGCAGGGCATGACTATAACCCAACGAGGTTGTTATCAAGTATCCGTCATGTATTTGGGCATGGTGAACTAAGTGCAAATGTAAAACGGGTTAGTCCAAAATCAATTAATAGAATTACCACTGTCTTAAAGGACGTGATACTAGGGAAAATTGATTCCCATTTCAGCGGATTAGTACAGAGTCACCCTCAATACTCAAACGTGTAAGTTTTATAACAATCTGTTTAAGAGTGATTCGCAACGCGTGGCATTTTTACTATGCGTTGCGTTTGGTGTTTAAGGTGGTATGCGGCGACTTTTGTATTGCGTTGCTCACATATATGGTCTCCCCCAGTTTTGCAAGTCAGTAGCATGATTAAAAGCGCAGGTTAACTACCATATATACGGCCTGTTTTAACGGCTATTGCCTTGGCCAAGATGAGGCAGTCGAACACGAAGTCCTAATCACCTTATCGACTTTAAAAGCCAGTGTGAGCACAAGGTTTTCAACGTGTAGGATTTATCCTGTTATTCATCTCACTACGTACTTTGCAAAGGGTGGTGTGTGTTGTTTTATGCTGGTTGATACTCTTCATTTTTTGTTGTGACGGCCCAAGCGATCCGCATGAGTTTGTTCGCTAATGCTACTGCTGCTCGGTTTGGCCCTCGTCGCTCTTGGAGATCTAACATCCATTTACTCAGTTTGTCGGATTTAAATTTGGCTCGTCGTAAGGCGGCTCTAGCCCCATGAACAAGTAAGGACCGAATATAAGTATTGCCTTGTTTCGTTATGCCTAGAAGCATCACGTTGCCGCCTGTTGTGTCTTGCCTTGGAACAAGCCCCATCGCAGCAGAGGCATCTCGCCCAGTTTTGAACTGTTGGCCTGAACCTAGCCATACGGCAACTGCTTGGCTAGTGAGTGGCCCAAAGCCAGGAATTGACATCAGTCGCTTGGCATTATCGAATTGTTTGATGGTTTGGTTTAGCTTGTCTTCAAACCATTTGATTTGCTCATCGATATATAAATAGCGCTCATATTGACGTGATACAAGTTCACGTAATATTGGTGATAGTTGGTTGTTGGCGTCTTCCAGTGTTTCGGGAATGGCTTGTCGAAAAGAGGCTTTTCCTTTGGGGAGAATGATACCGTATTCAGCAATGAGTCCTCGAACTTGATTAATCAAACGGGTTCTTTCAGTGACGCATAATCTACGCATTCGAATCAGTGATTGAATATCTTGCTGTTCGATAGAGTTGTGTGGAACGGGGTAATGTCGTTGGTAAAGGGCCAGCTCAGCAATGGCTTCAGCATCGTTATAGTCATTCTTTTGTTTGCGGCGCTGATTTTTAACATGCTGGGGTGGATATAAAAGTACTTTGTGTCCAAGGTTTTCGAATTCACGAGCCCAGTAATGCGCCCCAGAACAGGCTTCCATCGCGATGATAGATGGAGTTTGATTTGCGACGTAGTTAAGCAGTTTACTTCGTTGAAGTTTTTTACGGCCGAGGTTCTTTCCTTTATGATTGATTTCAAAAATAAAGAAGATATTTTTTGCTAAGTCGATGCCGATGATTTTATGCTGAGTCATTGTCTTCTCCTTTTGCTTCGGGACCTGAACACTCCAAGCATGGCCGATGGACATGCGAAGAGGTAGGGGGAGACCATCTCATCACCTTAACAGGGCGTTAGTTTGCAAGAGGAAAAACGCAGCTATATCGAAAGTTCTAGCGGTAAAAGCTCAAAGTTGAAATTGTCGTATCGGCGTTCAATTTCAGTGTTAATTAGCGTGGTAAAAATCTAAAATTGGCATCGTTTCAACGGTTGATTTGTTCTTTTGTGCGGCGACTTTTGGGTTAACTGAGTCGAATTTTTTTGCTGAAACTTTGCTCTGTGAGTTTATTGGTACAAAAGCCGATTTACTTGCTGAAAAGGCGTTTTCTCTGGTGTGGTCAGTTCCACGTGGTTTCAGTGACTTTGTTGAAAGTCCGCATTGTGAGATTGCCTTTCCAAAAGCGGCTTCTGGCGTTGTGAGTTCGCTTTCTGCGGCGTTGTTTTTTCCAAGTGATTTTATTGACTAGCCGCTTTGGTACTACGCCTGACTTAAATGCATCAAAGCACATAAGGTTTATTGCTTGCAAAGCTTAAAATGACGTAAAATCAACCCTTTGGGTCTGAAAACTAACAAACTGTTTAAGAGGGATTCGCAACGCGTGGCATTTTCACTATGCGTTGGTTTAAGTGATTTAGGTGGTGTGCGGAAGATTCAGTATTGCGTTGCTCACCCCTTAACAGGGCGTTATGGCGCAGTCAGGCTTTGAAGTCAGTCGCAGCAGTTCAATCAGCATTCTCGATAAATTGTGCTAAAGCCTTAGAATTCAAATTGGCGTACGTATAGTGAGGTGAAGATGGAAAAGGCAGAATTTATTCAAAAGCACTTGATTGAGAAGGGTGTCCCAGCAGATTTAACTAAGCCAACTGCATTTATTTGGTCTAAATACAAAGACCCATCTAAAAAACCTTTAGTTTTTCAATCGCCTGCAAAAATACTCATAACACATGGTTTCTTTATGGGGCTACTATGGGGGGCGTTGATGTGGGTGTTTTTTTGGCATTCAGAGCCAGAAAATTGGGTAACTTATCTTGTCTCATCATCTCTATTTGGCATTTGTATGGGAATTATCAACGTATTTCGCACTATTAAGGCTCGAAAGCTTTTGGGTGAAACAAACTGGGAAAAATGGTGTCATCAACACTACGAGTAAAGCGCCTTAGTATCAAGTTTGAAGTGCGACACTTTCTACAGATGCGCATGAATATACTCCGTTGGTGTCCTATACCCAAGTCTTTTGCGTGGGCGCGTGTTTAGTTTGTCCGCAATTTCATTGCAGAGCTTCTGTGTCACGTGTGACATGGAAGTTCGTTTTGGTAAGTATTGTCGTATCAAGCCATTGGTGTTTTCATTAGTGCCTCGTTCCCATGAATGGTATGGATTTGCAAAGTAAAACAAACAGTTATGATGTTTTTCTAGTTGTGCATAACCATGAAATTCAGTGCCGTTATCCGCAGTTATCGTCTTAAAAGGTAAGTCAGAGCGGGTCATGATTTTGCTCATTCTTACGTTGAGCGACCCGCTTGTTCTATCGTCCATTTGCCCAATAAAAGTGTAGCCAGTCATTCTGTCGACTAAAGTCACGATACAGTGCTTGGTTCCGCGGCCAACGACGGTATCAATTTCCCAATGACCAGGCTCTTTTCTGTGCTCAGCTTTTGCAGGTCTTTCGGTGATATGACGCTTTGCCGCCAGCCGTCCTCGGCTGTCTTTTGAGTTATACCTTTTACGCCTTTTCTTAGTGGACTGGCGTAGGTGTTTCCACAGTGTTCCACCGAGAGTTTTGTCGTTCCAGATGTGCTGATAAATGAGCTCATGACTCATTGTCGGATAGCCTCTCATCCTTAAGTATCCGACGATTTGGTCAGGGCTCCAATCCAGTCGTAGCAAGGCTTCAGGCAACTTGAAGTCGATTTTGCTGTAGCGCTTATTTCGCCGTGAGCGGCTCAGCCGGTTGCGCGCCATTTGCTGTGCCCGTTCTGGTTGATAAGAGTACCTATCGAAGAACTTGTTGTAACGGCAATTACGTTCAACTTCTCGATAGATAGTGGCTTTGTGACGCCCCAGTTGTTTAGCTATTTTAACGGTACTAATTCCTTGCTTTCTGAGAGCAGAAATCATATACCTTTCGTTCTCAGTGAGGTGCGTGTATTTCATGTTTTTTACTTCTTGGCGGGAGCAAAGTTCATGATTATCGCACCTTACTGTTTTTATGTTCAGAGGTGTCGCACTTCGTACTTGAATCCAAGGCAACTAACAAAGCATTCAAGAGGGATTCACAACGCTTGGCAGTTTTGGTTTGAATTAACTTTAGTGTTTATGGCACAATGCTTTAGGTTGGGTGGTAGCGTTGTTCACCCCTTAATTGGGCGTTATGTGAAAAGAGGATTTATAGAACTTAGAGCGTTTATAAAAGAGTCAATCAAAGACATTATGGGGGGGTTCATGATGCGCAGTTGGAAATTGAATATGGAGAAGTCGTTCCTAAATCTAGTACTAAACTTTCTGTAATTGAAACTGGCTTAACTAGCATACAAGCTATCGATTTTGAAGTATCAGTCAATGTTGTTGAAAATGCAGGGAGTGAAGCCAAGCTAAACGTCGTGGCCGCAGTGGTGAACAGTGGAGTTAAAGGTAATAGTTCAAATTCATCGGGTCATACAGCAACTTTGAGCTTTAAGATTCCAGTTAAAATGCCAGTTCACAATCAGAGTAAATCAGACACAGAGTAACGTTATCACTCGTGTTGTGAAATTTCACATAACAAACTGTTTAAGAGTGATTCGTAACGCGTGGCATTTTTACTATGCGTTGATTTTAGTGTTTAAGGTGGTATGCGGTGGCATCGGTATTGCGTTGCTCACATATATGGTCTCCCCCAGTTTTGCAAGTCAGTAGCATGATTAAAAGCGCAGGTTAACTACCATATATACGGCCTGTTTTAACGGCTATTGCCTTGGCCAAGATGAGGCAGTCGAACACGAAGTCCTAATCACCTTATCGACTTTAAAAGCCAGTGTGAGCACAAGGTTTTCAACGTGTAGGATTTATCCTGTTATTCATCTCACTACGTACTTTGCAAAGGGTGGTGTGTGTTGTTTTATGCTGGTTGATACTCTTCATTTTTTGTTGTGACGGCCCAAGCGATCCGCATGAGTTTGTTCGCTAATGCTACTGCTGCTCGGTTTGGCCCTCGTCGCTCTTGGAGATCTAACATCCATTTACTCAGTTTGTCGGATTTAAATTTGGCTCGTCGTAAGGCGGCTCTAGCCCCATGAACAAGTAAGGACCGAATATAAGTATTGCCTTGTTTCGTTATGCCTAGAAGCATCACGTTGCCGCCTGTTGTGTCTTGCCTTGGAACAAGCCCCATCGCAGCAGAGGCATCTCGCCCAGTTTTGAACTGTTGGCCTGAACCTA
This sequence comes from uncultured Vibrio sp., assembly GCF_963675395.1. Classification (NCBI taxonomy): domain Bacteria; kingdom Pseudomonadati; phylum Pseudomonadota; class Gammaproteobacteria; order Vibrionales; family Vibrionaceae; genus Vibrio; species uncultured Vibrio sp. The sequence goes on from NZ_OY776223.1 coordinate 71,566, forward strand.
GCCATACGGCAACTGCTTGGCTAGTGAGTGGCCCAAAGCCAGGAATTGACATCAGTCGCTTGGCATTATCGAATTGTTTGATGGTTTGGTTTAGCTTGTCTTCAAACCATTTGATTTGCTCATCGATATATAAATAGCGCTCATATTGACGTGATACAAGTTCACGTAATATTGGTGATAGTTGGTTGTTGGCGTCTTCCAGTGTTTCGGGAATGGCTTGTCGAAAAGAGGCTTTTCCTTTGGGGAGAATGATACCGTATTCAGCAATGAGTCCTCGAACTTGATTAATCAAACGGGTTCTTTCAGTGACGCATAATCTACGCATTCGAATCAGTGATTGAATATCTTGCTGTTCGATAGAGTTGTGTGGAACGGGGTAATGTCGTTGGTAAAGGGCCAGCTCAGCAATGGCTTCAGCATCGTTATAGTCATTCTTTTGTTTGCGGCGCTGATTTTTAACATGCTGGGGTGGATATAAAAGTACTTTGTGTCCAAGGTTTTCGAATTCACGAGCCCAGTAATGCGCCCCAGAACAGGCTTCCATCGCGATGATAGATGGAGTTTGATTTGCGACGTAGTTAAGCAGTTTACTTCGTTGAAGTTTTTTACGGCCGAGGTTCTTTCCTTTATGATTGATTTCAAAAATAAAGAAGATATTTTTTGCTAAGTCGATGCCGATGATTTTATGCTGAGTCATTGTCTTCTCCTTTTGCTTCGGGACCTGAACACTCCAAGCATGGCCGATGGACATGCGAAGAGGTAGGGGGAGACCATCTCATCACCTTAACAGGGCGTTATATGCTTCTATCACATTACAGTAAACTTTGAATGCAGTTGGTATGGCATCTTATATAATGAATTTCAAATTCAACATTACAAGAAAGTGACCTCTATGAAATATTCTGTGATTCTCGCAACATTATTTATCTCGTTTGGTGCTCAAGCTTTATCCAAGCAAACTACGCAAGAATTCTATGAGCAAATGTCTAATCACTCTCTATGTGCAGCTGCTGCAACTTATACTAATGATGATGCTGCTAGCAATCAAATTACAAACTATATGTATGAAAAATTAGACTTTTACGCAAATGGTGAGTATTTGAGTAATACTAAGCGCGGTTTCATGGTTGGTTACTCAGTTGGTATGTCTCAAGCTGTATTTGGGCAGTTGTATAAACAACAGGGTGAGCCTAAAGGATTTACTATAAAAGACTTTGCAGAAATGGTTTGGGGAAAAATGTGTAAAAACCTAGAACTAAAGTCCTAAATCCGTCTATCGAGAATAGGCTCTGCACTGGCATATAACAAATTGTTCAAGAGTGATTCGGCACGCGTGGCATTTTTACTATGCGTTGGTTTTAGTGGTTAGGGTGTTATGCGGAGGCTGCGGTATTGCGTGCCTCACACCTTAACAAGGCGTTATGCTTAATCACCTAAAATCAGTGGGTTATGGTTTTTTGTTCCCTCGGCTTTTCAGTTTGGTGTTTGTCGGCAAGTTGGCTTTTTTGAGTGCTGTCTTTCGGACACTTATTCTTTGGCGCTGAAAATTCAGAGCGTTGCCTCAATCAATTTTCAGGTAAGCGCGAGGTTAGGGCGGTTGGCTCAATCAGAAATCCAATTCTAGGTTTTCAAACTTCAAACTAGATTTGCCAAAATTCCGAACCTGAATATCAAAACTATGATTCATTTCGGTTTTCTACGTTTTGGTTTTTGTTTGTAAATCAAAGTCGAGTTAATCTTGTTTTTAGTAAAACGTAAGCCATTGAAGCTTAAGCATAACAAGGCGTTTAAGCGGGATTCATGCCGCGTGGCGTTTTTGGTATGCGGTTGGTTTTGGTGGTGACAGTGGTCTGCGTAAAGTTGGTTTAGGCGGCACTCACCCCTTAACGCGGCTACATGGATTCCCCCGGTTGTCAAACATCCGCTAAACTTCAAGTGATGGGTTTTGGACTGCCGCTCTACATTCGGTCTTTATATCAACGATTCGCATACGTTGTGACCCTGATGACGTTGCGCGACTGCGGTGCCTTATTCGTTAGATGACATTTGGTATGTCCGCCGCATTAACAGGCTCTCCGCAAGTGGTCTTAACCTATCTCCATCCATTGCGTCTGCAGTGACCCGGTGGGTGTGTTCTCGTTACGCTGCTTGAGTTAGTGTTAACTTAAGCAGCGTAATTCTCGTATTCTGTTTGGTTGTGCAGTAGTGACCAGATGATTCGGGCATTCTTTGCAGCCAGAGCCACGATGGCTCGGTTCATGCCCCGACGTTCAAGAATACTGCGACACCACTGACTCAACCTATCTTGTTTATCTCCCAAGTTTGCCATAACCGTTCGGGCACCATGAACGAGCAAAGTTCGTAGATATTTATCACCATGCTTGGTGATTCTGCCTAACCTTGGTTTACCGCCAGTTGAATATTGTTTTGGGACTAACCCTAGCCAGGCAGAGAAATCTCGGCTCTTGTCGAACTGAGAGCCACTCCCTATCGACGCTAGTATCGCCGTAGCGGTTTGAGGGCCAATGCCTCTCACCTTCATAATCCGCTGAACATTGTCACTGACTTTAGCAAAAGCATCGAAGACCTGTTCTGTGTCAGCAATACGTTGGTTTAACGCTTCAAGATGATGGTAAGCGTCAGCAATCGCCGTTCTGGCTAAATGAGGCAGTTCGTTTTCGGCGTCTTCGAGCATGAGGGGAACTTGCTTCATCAGCGATGAGCGTCCAACAGGTATGATTAGTCCGAATTCGGAAAGTAGCGCTCGGATACGGTTCATTAAAGCAGTTCGCTCACGAACCCAATGTTCTCTCATACGGTGCACCGACAAAATGGCTTGTTGCTCAGGGGATTTTACGGGTACGAAGCGGGTAGATGAGTGTTGTACAGCTTGGCAAATAGAAGCCGCATCATTGAGGTCATTTTTACCTTTTGTACGGTGTGGGACGACATACTTAACCGCCATGATGCGAGCATCATGGCCAAGTCCATGGAGTGTCCTTGCCCAGTAATGCGCTCCACCGCACGCTTCTAAGCCTATACGCATAGGTGGCATATTTGCTAATGTAGGCAGTAGCTTAGAGCGGGTAACGGATTTATGCAGGATGACTTTACCTTGTGAGTCAACGACATGAATACTGAAGTGATTTTTAGCTAAGTCGATACCGCCAAAATAAGAATAATCAGACATGGTGCCTCCAGTGCAAATAAGTACCACCTAAGTGTGGTCGATCCTCGGGAGGGGGAATCCATGTCATTCGTTATAACTCAAGAAGGAAAATAGAGATTGAATGTTGTTGATACTTATAAAAAAAGTGTTTCGACGTTAAATAATGAACAAGCTGCGTACATACTTGGGATATTCTTCTTACTTGTCCTTGGGCTTCTTAACTCAATTATTCCGTTCCCGTCTTATTGGGTGGGGTTCGGTTTTTTCGTATATGGGCTTGCCGTTTGGATTCATCAAACCGCCAACACTTTAAGTTCTGTTTTGTATGCGCGAGCTTTGGGAGCTCTTTTGCTATTAGGTGTAACGACGTTTAACTTGGCATTCGCGTCATCGAGTGTGCATAGTATTCTAGAAGTACCAACAAGCGCTTTTCGCTATACAACAACGTTAGTCTCAGTAATGTTAATGCCTTTGTCTATCTCTCTTATGCTCGCATTCATTGCAATCCCCTTGATACCGATAGCAATGTTAAATTCGATACTTTCGCTGCAAAATGTTTCAGCTAAAAACCTTTTGAGCTTAAAGATGTTTAGCTCAACAAAAGAGTTATCGATAACTTTAATGTTCGGGAGAGTATTTGCTTGTATTACCATATTTTATATCGCTAGCTCTTTTTTAAGCGATAATACGTGGTATAGCGATAGGATTGAGGGTATTACCAAAAGTTTTGCCTATAGTTTCGAAATGGAGCAGCACAGTTACTGCAAGTTAAAACAAAATCAGAAAGTTGCTTACCTTAATAATGAGTTAGTGATTATCGGTACTGAGAATGATGGCTCTTATTTGTTTTCAATCTCTCGCTGCGAAGTAGAGTTATAACAAAGCGTTTAAGAGTGATTCTCAACGCTTGGCATTTTCAGTTTGAATCAACTTCAGTGTTTACGGCACAATGAGTTAGGTTGGGGTGGTCGCGTTGTTCACATATATGGTCTCCCCCAGTTTTGCAAGTCAGTAGCATGATTAAAAGCGCAGGTTAACTACCATATATACGGCCTGTTTTAACGGCTATTGCCTTGGCCAAGATGAGGCAGTCGAACACGAAGTCCTAATCACCTTATCGACTTTAAAAGCCAGTGTGAGCACAAGGTTTTCAACGTGTAGGATTTATCCTGTTATTCATCTCACTACGTACTTTGCAAAGGGTGGTGTGTGTTGTTTTATGCTGGTTGATACTCTTCATTTTTTGTTGTGACGGCCCAAGCGATCCGCATGAGTTTGTTCGCTAATGCTACTGCTGCTCGGTTTGGCCCTCGTCGCTCTTGGAGATCTAACATCCATTTACTCAGTTTGTCGGATTTAAATTTGGCTCGTCGTAAGGCGGCTCTAGCCCCATGAACAAGTAAGGACCGAATATAAGTATTGCCTTGTTTCGTTATGCCTAGAAGCATCACGTTGCCGCCTGTTGTGTCTTGCCTTGGAACAAGCCCCATCGCAGCAGAGGCATCTCGCCCAGTTTTGAACTGTTGGCCTGAACCTAGCCATACGGCAACTGCTTGGCTAGTGAGTGGCCCAAAGCCAGGAATTGACATCAGTCGCTTGGCATTATCGAATTGTTTGATGGTTTGGTTTAGCTTGTCTTCAAACCATTTGATTTGCTCATCGATATATAAATAGCGCTCATATTGACGTGATACAAGTTCACGTAATATTGGTGATAGTTGGTTGTTGGCGTCTTCCAGTGTTTCGGGAATGGCTTGTCGAAAAGAGGCTTTTCCTTTGGGGAGAATGATACCGTATTCAGCAATGAGTCCTCGAACTTGATTAATCAAACGGGTTCTTTCAGTGACGCATAATCTACGCATTCGAATCAGTGATTGAATATCTTGCTGTTCGATAGAGTTGTGTGGAACGGGGTAATGTCGTTGGTAAAGGGCCAGCTCAGCAATGGCTTCAGCATCGTTATAGTCATTCTTTTGTTTGCGGCGCTGATTTTTAACATGCTGGGGTGGATATAAAAGTACTTTGTGTCCAAGGTTTTCGAATTCACGAGCCCAGTAATGCGCCCCAGAACAGGCTTCCATCGCGATGATAGATGGAGTTTGATTTGCGACGTAGTTAAGCAGTTTACTTCGTTGAAGTTTTTTACGGCCGAGGTTCTTTCCTTTATGATTGATTTCAAAAATAAAGAAGATATTTTTTGCTAAGTCGATGCCGATGATTTTATGCTGAGTCATTGTCTTCTCCTTTTGCTTCGGGACCTGAACACTCCAAGCATGGCCGATGGACATGCGAAGAGGTAGGGGGAGACCATCTCATCACCTTAACGCGGCGTTATATGCTCTAGAGGAAATGGATAATTCGATGATCGAGACTGAAAAACTAATACTTAGCCCTGTAACCCCAGAAGATTCTGATATTTATACAAAACTTCTGACTTGCGCTGAAACTACAAGATATTTACCGGGTGGAAAGCCTTTTAGCTTGGAGTATATTCAGAATTACGTACCAAGCAAAGTGGCTCACTGGTCGAAAGGCTATGGTACTTTCATTGTTGCGTTAAAGAGTAAGCCATCTCAAAAAATCGGTTATGCTGGCGTTGAGTTAGTTCCTGACTCGAGTTTTTCGGATATCAGGTATGCATTACTACCTCAATATCAAGGTAAAGGGTACGCTTTTGAAGCTTCAAAGGCAGTCTTAAATTTTACCTTGGAATCGGGTTTGGTGTCTGAAGTTTATGGTGTAGCGGTGATAGAAAATCTGGCATCAGGAAAACTACTCCGCAAGCTTGGTATGCAAGAATCCACGGAACGTTTGTACGACAGTGATGACTTGGTTACTCTTTCTACTCAAACACGCATATAACAAAGCGTTCAAGACGGATTCACAACGCTTGGTGATTCCAGTTCAAGTTAGCTTAAGTGTTTAAGGTACAATGGTTTAAGTTTGGTGGTGGCGTTGTTCACCACTTAACGCGGCGTTAGTTTGCCCACTGACGACAATCAGTCGGTAGGGAATTTCTGCTTTTGGTGTAAAACGCGCATTACGCGAATAATTGCACCATCAACCCAATAGGAAACGATCATTGAGATTTCGGGGATAATCAGCAATCGTCCTCGGATACCGTCACGTTGAACACCCATCAATGGTTGCTCGAGTAAATTTTCTACTTTGGCTTCAATGATTTCGTCAGTTTTTTCGGCTGCGTCAGGGTTAAAGTCATAAAGAAACTCAAAGATCTTCTCACGATCATTCAGCGATTCTTCTTCCCATAAAATCATTGTTGACCTCGGCTACGAATCTTAGCTTTTCGTTCAGCCATTCGTGCTTTTGCTGAGTCATGGTCAACAAATGAAGCTTTTCCTGAGTCAAACTTCTCAAATGCTAGGTTTACTTGTTCAGTTAACCAAGCGTCGTGAGATAATACTTTTCGTTGTTGCTCAGCCATTTGCTCGGTTAGCTCACGGCAAGCATCGCTAAGTGTGCGCCCTTGGCTCTCAGCCATTTGCTGAGCTAAGCGTTTAATTTCGTCATCAACACGAAATTGAATTCTAGTGTCCATGAGTTGCTCCTAAATTTGCGTGTGTACAAATGTTAGCACTTGCGTTAGGTAAGGGCAACTAACAAGCAATTTAAGAGGGATTCTCAACGCTTGGCACTTTTGCTTCTACTTCAAATTTAGTGTCTACGGTACAATGTGTTAGGTTGGGTGGTGGCGTTGTTCACCCCTTAATTGGGCGTTAGTTGCCAATGAGAAAAACGCGGCTAAAGCAGAATATTTAGGGCTAATGTCTGCGTGTTTTTGGCTTGGTATCGTATTTCAACTATTATTTATTTGGGTTTGCGAAAATCGAGCGTTGGTTTCTTGTATGGTTTGGTTTTTCTGTTTCAGAAACCGGTTTATGTGTTGAAAGTCAGCTCTGTAACACTGTCTGTCTAAAAGAGCTTTTGGTGTTGTTAGTCCGTTTTCTACGGCGTTTTGTGTTCCAAGTGGTTTCAGTGACAGGCGCTTTGAAACCACGCCTGATTTAAGTTTTCCAAAACACGTAAAGCTAGTGCTGGCAAAGCGGCAATCAACTTCAAGTCAAAGCTTTAGGTTTGGCAACTAACAAACTGTTCAAGAGGGATTCCCAACGCTTGGGACTTTTGTCTCCAAATTGGGTAATGTGTTTATGGCGTTATTTTTAAGTTAGGTGGTAGCGTTGCTCACCCCTTAACAGGGCGTTAGTACTGGATGGGCATCAAAGGTAAAATTTCCGGTGTTTATCGGTTTCTTTTCCTTGCTTTGCACCTGATCAAATGTGCCTTTCACGTTCTTTCCGGTGGCACTATATGTGTAGAGTTTGTTGTAATTTCACCGTTTACGGTTTCTAACTTTCGGGCTATTTCTTTGGTGTGGTTTCTTTGATGTTGGGAAATTTTCGTCAAAATCTGAGTTTTTCTGGCGCTGTCGTTTAGTTCTGAAGCTAGTATCCTTTGTTAATTTGAAAGCGGTGAAAATAGGGCGGTTAAGCAAGTTTTTCTTCTCGCTAACTTGCGTTTTGAGATTGAGTTCTAGTTTAGCCGTTGTCCCTTTATCTTCCTCGTTTTAAGCCAAAAGTTTCGTGCTATATTTCAATATCTTGGCTTGTGCCAAAGGTTAACGGGCAGCGTACTAACAAACTGTTCAAGAGGGATTCACAACGCGTGGCATTTTTGGTATGCGTTTATTTTTGTGGTTAAGGCGGTATGCGGCGGCTTCGGCATTGCGTTGTTCACCCCTTAACAGGGCGTTAGCTGAATGGTGACATCATCAATATGATCATTGTAAGAGAGTACAGAGAATTAGATGCAAGTGAGTTGTGGAAAATTTTCTATAACACGGTGCATAAGGTTAATATCCGTGACTACTCAGCAGCACAAGTTAATGCGTGGGCACCAGATGATTTTTCGTCTGACGTATGGCAGCAAAAAATGAACTCAATATCTCCGTTTGTTGCTGAAATTGACGGGCAAATTGTCGGTTATGCCGATCTTCAAAAAAGTGGATTAATTGATCATTTCTTTTGCCACAATGACCATCAAGGACAGGGCATTGGTCGATGCTTGATGAAACATGTTCTAATCGTTGGTCAATCACAGGAGTTTCAAGGTATTACTCAGAAGTAAGCACTACAGCTCGCCCATTTTATGAGAGGTTTGGCTTTAATGTTGTGTGCGAGCAATCGGTTGAAATTCGTGGGCAAAAGCTTAGGAACTTTGTCATGGAAAAATTCAGCTAACAAAATGTTTAAGAGGGATTCACAACGTGTGGCATTTTTACTATGCGTTGGTTTAAGTGATTAAGGTGGTTTGCAGCAACATCGGTATTGCGTTGTTCACCCCTTAACATGGCGTTATGTTTTCTTTGATTTTCAATAAATAAAATGATGTTAGGTTCTTGATTCTTTGGCCTCTTTGAGTGTTTGATCGAGTAGCCTCAGCAACTCAGCTTTGTCTGTTTAAATTCTTGAATTTCTCAACCGACTTTACGCGTCAAAATTCGTGGGTTGCTTCAATTCGAAGCCGTGCCTCCGTGTTGATAGTTGGTCTGGCGTAAAGTTGCTGCAAGTGTATTTGCCAATCAGCATGTCGGTTTGGCAGTTGTCTCGGCAATTTAAAGTTGTTCTGCGCTTTGGTTGGAAAGAGTGCGTGGTCGTTGAACATTTATCGGGTTGCCTCATTGGGCAGGGAAGTGGAATTACACGCTTTGAGTTTCATGCCTTTGGCGGTCAAGTGAGTTTGAGCGTGTGACAAAGTTCTTAGAAACCGGTTAACAATGCAGTTCTTTGCCAATCAAATCAATCGATTGTGGTAAAACATAACAAACGCTTTAAGACGGATTCGCAACGCTTGGCGGTTTTGGTTTGGTTTGGCTTATGCGTTTACGGTGTAATAATTGAGTGTCGTGGTAGCGTTGCTCACCACTTAAGCGGGCGTTAGTTTGCAAGAGGAAAAACGCAGCTATATCGAAAGTTCTAGCGGTAAAAGCTCAAAGTTGAAATTGTCGTATCGGCGTGTCAGCGCCGATGTCAAAATGACCCACTAACGCCGATTTAAAATTGACCCACCTGAGGCAAACTATCCGTTCGTAAATGGACAAAGCGGCGGATTATGATCAATCAGGAGCAACTAGTGGAAATACATGTTTTACATCAGCAAGGGTGCAGCATCCGCCGTATCGCCAAGGATTTGGGTATCTCAAGGAATACCGTTCGTAACTATCTCCGTGATAGAAGCAAAGCCCCCGTGTACCCCGAGCGTCAATCGCGACCAACTAAACTTCAGCCATACCATGACTACTTGCGTACTCGCATTGACGCAGCAAAACCGTATTGGATACCAGCAACAGTCCTACTTCGTGAATTAAAAGCGCTTGGCTATAAGGGCGGTATAACGATGCTCAAGGAGCACATCAAACAATACAAACCTAGCACGCCTATCGACCCCGTGGTTCGATTCGAGACTAAACCTGGCGAACAGATGCAAGTCGATTTCACCACCATCACGCATTACGGCGTGCGTGTTAAAGCCTTCGTCGCAACGCTTGGTTATAGCAGAGCGACGTTCGTTCGCTTTTGTGAGCGAGAGCGTCAAGAAGACTGGGTTGAAGGTCTTGAAGAAGCGTTTGAATACTTCGGCGGCGTCCCTAAAGAAGTTCTGTTCGATAATGCGAAAGCCATCATGATAGAGCGTGATGCTTATGGTGAAGGTGAACACCGCTGGAATCCAGCACTGCTCACCGCCGCCAAGAAATACAACTTCAAACCAAGAGCGTGCCGTCCTTATCGCGCAAAGACCAAAGGGAAAGTGGAGCGATTTAACTCTTACTTGAAAAGCAGCTTTGTCACTCCGCTTGCTGCGACACTCAAACAACACGGACTTAAGGTCACCGTCGATGTTCTTAATGGACATATCGGCGCATGGTTAGAAACCGTCGCTCACCAACGAACCCACGGCACGACGGGTACAAAGCCTCAAACTCTCTTAGATGAAGAGCGCTTTATACTTCAGCCACTCCCATCGCCAACGCGCCCAGTCACAACGCTAACAATGAGTGATAATGTGGTGCCGCTGGAGAGCTTCCAGCACCCACTATCAACGTATGATGCACTGTTGGAGGTGCGACCATGAACCTTCAAATGAATCGTATCGAAGCTGCCTGTGCAACACTGAAGTTACAAGCTATAGGTCAGGAATGGCCAAGACTAGCAGAAGTCGCCAACAGTCGAGAGTTGAGTCTAGCCGACTACTTAGAGTCACTTCTAAACACTGAGCTTGAAGCGAGAGCTGAACGCACGCGAGCAACGCTAACTAAGTTCGCCAGCTTCCCTATGGAAAAAACGTTCGACGACTATGACTTCAAGTTCGCAACAGGCGCCCCAAGGAAGCAGCTCAAGGAGCTAACAGGGTTAGCGTTCATCGAGCGAAAGGAAAACGTAGTACTACTTGGTCCAAGTGGTGTCGGCAAGAGCCATCTTGCAGTGAGCCTTGGTCAAATAGCAGTACAAAAGGGCTTAAAGACACGGTTCATCACAGCAGCGGACTTAATGCTTCAACTGTCTACAGCGAAAGCTCAGGGCAAACTTGAAAGCTACTTGAGACGAAGCGTGCTTGCGCCAAAGCTCCTTATCGTGGATGAAATAGGCTATCTACCGTTCGGCAGAGAAGAAGCTAACTTGTTCTTCAACGTCATCGCTAAACGATATGAGCAAGGCAGCATTATCGTAACCAGTAACTTGCCGTTCTCTCAATGGTCAAATGCGTTCGCCGACGATACGACACTGACGGCGGCATTACTGGATAGGCTTCTTCATCACTCGCACATCGTACAAATCAGTGGAGAAAGCTACCGATTACGGGGAAAGAAGGCGGCTGGAACCATACCAACGGTTCTAGAAAATCTATCTGAAAGTAGAAGTTAATTACGTGGGTGGGTCAGTTTTACTTCGGCGATAACGCCGATAAGTGGGTCAATTTTAAACTGGCGTTGACAGGCGTTCAATTTCAGTGTTAATTAGCGTGGTAAAAATCCAAAATTGGCATCGTTTCAACGGTTGATTTGTTCTTTTGTGCGGCGACTTTTGGGTTAACTGAGTCGAATTTTTTTGCTGAAACTTTGCTCTGTGAGTTTATTGGTACAAAAGCCGATTTACTTGCTGAAAAGGCGTGTTCTCTGGTGTGGTCAGTTCCACGTGGTTTCAGTGACTTTGTTGAAAGTCCGCATTGTGAGATTGCTTTTCCAAAAGCGGCTTCTGGCGTTGTGAGTTCGCTTTCTGCGGCGTTGTTTTTTCCAAGTGGTTTCATTGACTAGCCGCTTTGGTACTACGCCTGATTTAAGTGCGTCAAAGCACATAAAGTTTGTTGTTTGCAAAGTTTAAAATAACGTAAAATCAATCTTTTGGGTTTGCAAACTAACAAACTGTTTAAGAGGGATTCACAACGCGTGGCATTTTCACTGTGCGTTGGTTTAAGTGATTAAGGTGGTATGCGGCGGCTTCGGTGTTGCGTTGTTCACCCCTTAACAGGGCGTTATGTTTACTTGAATTTCAGTGGCTTAAAGTTTCTTCGAACACTGTTCTTTGTCCCTCTGGCAATTCGTTCGAGTTACTTCAGCAAATCCGCATTGTCGATCCAAATTCTTGAATTTCTCAACCCGTCAAACAGGTAAATGTCCGTGGGTTGCTTCATTTTCAGGTCGTGGCGGTTGGTTTTAAGTTCCACTGGCCTTAAGGCGCTTGGAGCGTATTTGCCAAGTAGCATGTCGGCTTAGCAGTTGCCTCGGCAATTTGCCATTGTTCTGCGCTTTAGTTGGAAAGAGAGGGCGCTTGTTGAGGCTAAGTCGGGTTGCCTCATTGGACAGGGAAGTGGAATTGAATGTTTTAGGTTGGTCGCCTTTGGCGGTCAAGTCGGTTCTTGCCTGTGGCTTAGCTCATAAACCTAGTCAGAAATAGCAGTTCTTTCTCAAGTAAATCATGCGGTTGTGGTAAAACATAACAAACAATTTAAGAGGGATTCCCAACGCTTGGCATTTTTGGTTCTACTTCAAGTTAAGTGTTTATGGCACAATGCTTTAGGTTGGGTGGTAGCGTTGCTCACCTATATGGTCTCCCCCAGTTTTGCAAGTCAGTAGCATGATTAAAAGCGCAGGTTAACTACCATATATACGGCCTGTTTTAACGGCTATTGCCTTGGCCAAGATGAGGCAGTCGAACACGAAGTCCTAATCACCTTATCGACTTTAAAAGCCAGTGTGAGCACAAGGTTTTCAACGTGTAGGATTTATCCTGTTATTCATCTCACTACGTACTTTGCAAAGGGTGGTGTGTGTTGTTTTATGCTGGTTGATACTCTTCATTTTTTGTTGTGACGGCCCAAGCGATCCGCATGAGTTTGTTCGCTAATGCTACTGCTGCTCGGTTTGGCCCTCGTCGCTCTTGGAGATCTAACATCCATTTACTCAGTTTGTCGGATTTAAATTTGGCTCGTCGTAAGGCGGCTCTAGCCCCATGAACAAGTAAGGACCGAATATAAGTATTGCCTTGTTTCGTTATGCCTAGAAGCATCACGTTGCCGCCTGTTGTGTCTTGCCTTGGAACAAGCCCCATCGCAGCAGAGGCATCTCGCCCAGTTTTGAACTGTTGGCCTGAACCTAGCCATACGGCAACTGCTTGGCTAGTGAGTGGCCCAAAGCCAGGAATTGACATCAGTCGCTTGGCATTATCGAATTGTTTGATGGTTTGGTTTAGCTTGTCTTCAAACCATTTGATTTGCTCATCGATATATAAATAGCGCTCATATTGACGTGATACAAGTTCACGTAATATTGGTGATAGTTGGTTGTTGGCGTCTTCCAGTGTTTCGGGAATGGCTTGTCGAAAAGAGGCTTTTCCTTTGGGGAGAATGATACCGTATTCAGCAATGAGTCCTCGAACTTGATTAATCAAACGGGTTCTTTCAGTGACGCATAATCTACGCATTCGAATCAGTGATTGAATATCTTGCTGTTCGATAGAGTTGTGTGGAACGGGGTAATGTCGTTGGTAAAGGGCCAGCTCAGCAATGGCTTCAGCATCGTTATAGTCATTCTTTTGTTTGCGGCGCTGATTTTTAACATGCTGGGGTGGATATAAAAGTACTTTGTGTCCAAGGTTTTCGAATTCACGAGCCCAGTAATGCGCCCCAGAACAGGCTTCCATCGCGATGATAGATGGAGTTTGATTTGCGACGTAGTTAAGCAGTTTACTTCGTTGAAGTTTTTTACGGCCGAGGTTCTTTCCTTTATGATTGATTTCAAAAATAAAGAAGATATTTTTTGCTAAGTCGATGCCGATGATTTTATGCTGAGTCATTGTCTTCTCCTTTTGCTTCGGGACCTGAACACTCCAAGCATGGCCGATGGACATGCGAAGAGGTAGGGGGAGACCATCTCATCACCTTAATTGGGCGTTAGGGCTCTAGTGTAATCGTTGCAACAGCATTTCTTCTATACATTGTTGAGTTGGTTACTTCCTAGCTATATACTCACGATTTTATCATTCAAAGTTGCTTAAATGTCTATTAATTTCAGAAAGATATATAAAATATTCCTCATCTTTATTGCTACTCCATCAGCATTCTTTTACTTATTTGTTCTACCTGCATTTGTAGCAAGTAAAGCAAATGAAATATCAGCAGTTGAAATTGGCTTTGCGGCATTTTTAACCTTACAGCTTTGGATGATTATCGCAGAGTTTGCATTCGAATCTGCGGCCACTCTATTCGGTTTTAAGCGTGGTCGGCTTTTCCCTTTCCTTGACATGCATGAGTTTAGGACTGGTAAGCCTCAGCCGAGGATTACTAGCGGGTTTGGAGTCTTGTTTCTCGCATTTATTTCGTATCTATTCATGGTTTATGGCTATGGCGTAATCTATGTGTTTATTTCAAATCTTGATAGCGATGCTTTTTCAGCGACAGATTTAAATGTGATCGATGGTGTATATTTTTCTTTAATCACATCTTCAACAGTTGGGTATGGTGACATCACGCCGAAAAGCTCTCTCTCTAAGCTTGTAGTTATGTCCCAAATTATTATCAGCATGTTTTATGTTCTGATGCTGTTTTCTTCTGCAGTAAGTTATATTCGAGAAAGCCAAACATCAGAGCCCTAACAAGCAATTTAAGAGGGATTCTCAACGCTTGGCATTTCGGGTTCTACTTCAAATTTAGTGTTTACGGTACAATGCGTTAGGTTGGGTGGTGGCGTTGTTCACCCCTTAATTGGGCGTTAGCCGTTCTCACAAATATCAGTAGACTTGTTAGTTGCAAAGTGAGTAAAAAGGGTATAAGTTTTACTCATTATTAAGTTTGAGCTCGATGAAAACAAAAGCAGGTCAAATTTTGAGAAACATGGAATCGATTTCCATACGGCTCAAGGTTTGTGGAATGACTCTGATCTTATCGAGATCCCTGCAAATACAAATGATGAACCTAGGTATTTAGTCATCGGTATGTTAAATGGCAAGCATTGGTCTGGTGTCATAACATATAGAGGGTTAAATATTAGGATCATTTCGGTCAGGCGTTCACGAAAAGCGGAGGTGAACTTATATGAAAGCGCATGAGTTTGATGCCAAGTTTGAAAGTGACGATGACATTTTAGGTGATTTAGATTTATCTAAAGTTAAGCGTCCAATGCAAAAGCAAAAACGAGTAAACGTGGACTTTCCAGCATGGATGTTAGAGTCCTTAGACCGTGAGGCAAGTAGAGTTGGTGTTACACGCCAGTCAATTATTAAGATCTGGCTTGCTGAAAGGCTTGAGAATGTAGCTCATCATCACTCTTCAAACTAAACGGCTAACAAAGCGTTTAAGACAGATTCCCAACGCATGGCATTTTTCATTCCATCGTTGGGTTTTGTGTTTATGGTGGTACGGTTAGGTTTCGTGGTGGCGTTGCTCACTACTTAACGCGGCGTTATGTTTACTTGTATTTCACAGGCTTAAATGTCTTAGGCTCTAGTTCTTTGTCTCTCTGGCAATCCGTCCCTAGTTGACTCAGCAAATCCGCATTGTCGGCCTAAATTCTTGAATCTCTCAACCCGTGAAACATGCCAATATCCGCGGGTTGCTTCATTTGCAGGTCGTAGCGGTTGGTTTCGAATCTCACTGGCTCTAAGCCGCTTTGAGCATATTTGCCAAGTAGCATGTCGGCTTAGCAGTTGCCTCGGCAATTTGCCATTGTCCTACGCTTTGGTTGGAAAGGGTGCGTGGTCGTTGAACGTTTATCGGGTTGCCTCATTGGACAGGGAAGTGGAATTACACGCTTTGAGTTTCATGCCTTTGGCGGTCAAGTGTGTTTGAGCGTGTGACAAAGTTCTTAGAAAGCGGTTAACAATGCAGTTCTTTGCCAATCAAATCAATCGATTGTGGTAAAACTTAGTATCAAGTTTGAAGTGCGACACTTTCTACAGATGCGCATGAATATACTCCGTTGGTGTCCTATACCCAAGTCTTTTGCGTGGGCGCGTGTTTAGTTTGTCCGCAATTTCATTGCAGAGCTTCTGTGTCACGTGTGACATGGAAGTTCGTTTTGGTAAGTATTGTCGTATCAAGCCATTGGTGTTTTCATTAGTGCCTCGTTCCCATGAATGGTATGGATTTGCAAAGTAAAACAAACAGTTATGATGTTTTTCTAGTTGTGCATAACCATGAAATTCAGTGCCGTTATCCGCAGTTATCGTCTTAAAAGGTAAGTCAGAGCGGGTCATGATTTTGCTCATTCTTACGTTGAGCGACCCGCTTGTTCTATCGTCCATTTGCCCAATAAAAGTGTAGCCAGTCATTCTGTCGACTAAAGTCACGATACAGTGCTTGGTTCCGCGGCCAACGACGGTATCAATTTCCCAATGACCAGGCTCTTTTCTGTGCTCAGCTTTTGCAGGTCTTTCGGTGATATGACGCTTTGCCGCCAGCCGTCCTCGGCTGTCTTTTGAGTTATACCTTTTACGCCTTTTCTTAGTGGACTGGCGTAGGTGTTTCCACAGTGTTCCACCGAGAGTTTTGTCGTTCCAGATGTGCTGATAAATGAGCTCATGACTCATTGTCGGATAGCCTCTCATCCTTAAGTATCCGACGATTTGGTCAGGGCTCCAATCCAGTCGTAGCAAGGCTTCAGGCAACTTGAAGTCGATTTTGCTGTAGCGCTTATTTCGCCGTGAGCGGCTCAGCCGGTTGCGCGCCATTTGCTGTGCCCGTTCTGGTTGATAAGAGTACCTATCGAAGAACTTGTTGTAACGGCAATTACGTTCAACTTCTCGATAGATAGTGGCTTTGTGACGCCCCAGTTGTTTAGCTATTTTAACGGTACTAATTCCTTGCTTTCTGAGAGCAGAAATCATATACCTTTCGTTCTCAGTGAGGTGCGTGTATTTCATGTTTTTTACTTCTTGGCGGGAGCAAAGTTCATGATTATCGCACCTTACTGTTTTTATGTTCAGAGGTGTCGCACTTCGTACTTGAATCCAAGCCTCATAACAAAGCGTTTAAGAGGGATTCCCAACGCTTGGCATTTTTCGTTTGATTCAGCTTTAGTGTTTACGGCACAATGACTTAGGTTCGGTGGTGGCGTTGCTCACATATATGGTCTCCCCCAGTTTTGCAAGTCAGTAGCATGATTAAAAGCGCAGGTTAACTACCATATATACGGCCTGTTTTAACGGCTATTGCCTTGGCCAAGATGAGGCAGTCGAACACGAAGTCCTAATCACCTTATCGACTTTAAAAGCCAGTGTGAGCACAAGGTTTTCAACGTGTAGGATTTATCCTGTTATTCATCTCACTACGTACTTTGCAAAGGGTGGTGTGTGTTGTTTTATGCTGGTTGATACTCTTCATTTTTTGTTGTGACGGCCCAAGCGATCCGCATGAGTTTGTTCGCTAATGCTACTGCTGCTCGGTTTGGCCCTCGTCGCTCTTGGAGATCTAACATCCATTTACTCAGTTTGTCGGATTTAAATTTGGCTCGTCGTAAGGCGGCTCTAGCCCCATGAACAAGTAAGGACCGAATATAAGTATTGCCTTGTTTCGTTATGCCTAGAAGCATCACGTTGCCGCCTGTTGTGTCTTGCCTTGGAACAAGCCCCATCGCAGCAGAGGCATCTCGCCCAGTTTTGAACTGTTGGCCTGAACCTAGCCATACGGCAACTGCTTGGCTAGTGAGTGGCCCAAAGCCAGGAATTGACATCAGTCGCTTGGCATTATCGAATTGTTTGATGGTTTGGTTTAGCTTGTCTTCAAACCATTTGATTTGCTCATCGATATATAAATAGCGCTCATATTGACGTGATACAAGTTCACGTAATATTGGTGATAGTTGGTTGTTGGCGTCTTCCAGTGTTTCGGGAATGGCTTGTCGAAAAGAGGCTTTTCCTTTGGGGAGAATGATACCGTATTCAGCAATGAGTCCTCGAACTTGATTAATCAAACGGGTTCTTTCAGTGACGCATAATCTACGCATTCGAATCAGTGATTGAATATCTTGCTGTTCGATAGAGTTGTGTGGAACGGGGTAATGTCGTTGGTAAAGGGCCAGCTCAGCAATGGCTTCAGCATCGTTATAGTCATTCTTTTGTTTGCGGCGCTGATTTTTAACATGCTGGGGTGGATATAAAAGTACTTTGTGTCCAAGGTTTTCGAATTCACGAGCCCAGTAATGCGCCCCAGAACAGGCTTCCATCGCGATGATAGATGGAGTTTGATTTGCGACGTAGTTAAGCAGTTTACTTCGTTGAAGTTTTTTACGGCCGAGGTTCTTTCCTTTATGATTGATTTCAAAAATAAAGAAGATATTTTTTGCTAAGTCGATGCCGATGATTTTATGCTGAGTCATTGTCTTCTCCTTTTGCTTCGGGACCTGAACACTCCAAGCATGGCCGATGGACATGCGAAGAGGTAGGGGGAGACCATCTCATCACCTTAACGCGGCGTTAGGTGAACGGAGGTCAAAATGGGCACTTGGATTACAACAGCAAACCAATTCACGTCTTTTCTCAGTGATAGAGTAGGTTATAAGTCGGGCTTAGCCTTATCTAGAGAAAATATGTTGGAGTTACTAGATTCAAGAGACCCCTTAGCAAGCATTGTCAGCAATACTTCTGACGAAGTAGTCCGTATTCGAACTAATCATATTCTGGATTCATTTCAGATTTTATTACATCGTCTCGGGGTAATCGACAAACCGTTTGTAGGTCACGCACCGACATTGTTAGATCTCGAATATATGAATAAGCCGCAAGAGCAGGCGTTATTTCGTGATGTACTAAAGTACTTAGGTGAAGTTCACTTCGATAAAGGGAAGCAATCAATATTTGATGGCTTTGATGAAGATGCCTACTTTATACAAGTTGAACAGAAGTACGGTGTCGATGCTCTTAGCATCAGTAAGAAATTAGTTTCCTTAACAAAATTAAGTGAAGAGGCGACTCCTTGGGATTGGTTCAGTGCGAGAGTTGTAGACTGGTCTTCACCAATAGAATTAAGGGCTTTATTTGAAAGTGAGTCATTAGACTCTATGTATGGTACGTTTCTAGACCAACGTTACATAAATTATCTAGCCCAGAACGTAGATAAAATATCTACGATGCACTGGCGAAAATTTGAAGCACTCACCGCTGAATACTATGAAAAGCAAGGTTATACGGTTGAGCTTGGTGCAGGAAGAAATGATGGCGGTGTAGATGTAAGGGTTTGGGCGCCTAATGCATCTCATGAGGAGGCTCCCGTAACGATAGTTCAGTGTAAGAGAACCAAAGCTAAAATTGATAAAGTTTTAGTAAAATCGCTTTGGGCAGATGTTATTGACGAGCAAGCTAAAAGTGGCGTCATTGTTACTTCATCTTACTTTTCACCAGGTGCGCGTGAGGTTTGTAAAGCTCGTAAATACCCTATACGTGAAGCTAATCGAGATACAGTTATAAGCTGGCTCAATGACTTAAAGGCAACAGGTAAAGGTGTGTACATGGGTGAGTAAATTCACCTAACAAACAATTTAAGAGTGATTCAGCACGCTTGGCATTTTTGGTTTGGGTTGAGTTCAGTGTTTACGGTGGTCTAGTTAAGTATCGTGGTTGCGTGCTTCACACCTTAATTGGGCGTTATGTTTTCTTTGATTTTCAAGAAATAAAATGATTTTAGACTCTTGATTCTTTGGCCTCTTTGACAGTTCGATCGAGTAGCCTCAGCAACTCAGCTTTGTCTGTTTAAATTCTTGAATTTCTCAACCGACTTTACGCATCAAAATTCGTGGGTTGCTTCAATTCGAAGCCGTGCCTCCATGTTGATAGTTGGTCTGGCGTAAAGTTGCTGCAAGTGTATTTGCCAATCAGCATGTCGGTTTGGCAGTTGTCTCGGCAATTTAAAGTTGTTCTGCGCTTTGGTTGGAAAGAGTGCGTGGTCGTTGAACATTTATCGGGTTGCCTCATTGGGAAGGAAAGTGGAATTACATGCTTTGAGTTTCATGCCTTTGGCGGCCAAGTGAGTTTGAGCGTGTGACAAAGTTCTTAGAAAGCGGTTAACAATGCAGTTCTTTGCCAATCAAATCAATCGATTGTGGTAAAACTTAGTATCAAGTTTGAAGTGCGACACTTTCTACAGATGCGCATGAATATACTCCGTTGGTGTCCTATACCCAAGTCTTTTGCGTGGGCGCGTGTTTAGTTTGTCCGCAATTTCATTGCAGAGCTTCTGTGTCACGTGTGACATGGAAGTTCGTTTTGGTAAGTATTGTCGTATCAAGCCATTGGTGTTTTCATTAGTGCCTTGTTCCCATGAATGGTATAGATTTGCAAAGTAAAACAAACAGTTATGATGTTTTTCTAGTTGTGCATAACCATGAAATTCAGTGCCGTTATCCGCAGTTATCGTCTTAAAAGGTAAGTCAGAGCGGGTCATGATTTTGCTCATTCTTACGTTGAGCGACCCGCTTGTTCTATCGTCCATTTGCCCAATAAAAGTGTAGCCAGTCATTCTGTCGACTAAAGTCACGATACAGTGCTTGGTTCCGCGGCCAACGACGGTATCAATTTCCCAATGACCAGGCTCTTTTCTGTGCTCAGCTTTTGCAGGTCTTTCGGTGATATGACGCTTTGCCGCCAGCCGTCCTCGGCTGTCTTTTGAGTTATACCTTTTACGCCTTTTCTTAGTGGACTGGCGTAGGTGTTTCCACAGTGTTCCACCGAGAGTTTTGTCGTTCCAGATGTGCTGATAAATGAGCTCATGACTCATTGTCGGATAGCCTCTCATCCTTAAGTATCCGACGATTTGGTCAGGGCTCCAATCCAGTCGTAGCAAGGCTTCAGGCAACTTGAAGTCGATTTTGCTGTAGCGCTTATTTCGCCGTGAGCGGCTCAGCCGGTTGCGCGCCATTTGCTGTGCCCGTTCTGGTTGATAAGAGTACCTATCGAAGAACTTGTTGTAACGGCAATTACGTTCAACTTCTCGATAGATAGTGGCTTTGTGACGCCCCAGTTGTTTAGCTATTTTAACGGTACTAATTCCTTGCTTTCTGAGAGCAGAAATCATATACCTTTCGTTCTCAGTGAGGTGCGTGTATTTCATGTTTTTTACTTCTTGGCGGGAGCAAAGTTCATGATTATCGCACCTTACTGTTTTTATGTTCAGAGGTGTCGCACTTCGTACTTGAATCCAAGACTGTTAACAAACGCTTTAAGAGTGATTCGCAACGCTTGGCGGTTTCGCTTCGCTCAAGTATAGCCAAGCGTCGCTCACACCTTAATGCGGCGTTATACCTATGGAGATATTTGTGGAAAAAAGTCGTTATTATCGGCACATAGTTAATAAAATATCGTCAGCTAAAAAAGCCGCTGATGATATGGTGCAAGATATTGAACATCCAGGACTCGAAGGTGAATTGAGAGAGCTGGCTTTGAAGGATTGTATTGAACCATTTCTGACGCAAAGCTTTAAAGTTGGAACTGGTAAGGTTATCGATACATATCAAGTTTTATCAGATCAGATTGATGCGATTGTTTATCATTCTAAACTGGTTCCTCCGATCTTTTTTAGCAAAGATTTAGGTCTTTTCCCTGTGGAGAGTGCTCGTTATACATTTGAAGTAAAAGCCAAACTTAATGCGACTCAGATAAAAGATTCGATAAAAAAATTCAAATCTACTCGCAATTTAAGATCTTTTCCCCAACAGCAATCTGATGGTTCGTTTGTATATGGCGGTACACCTACAAATGTACTTTTCGCTTTTGGCAGTGATATTTCAGGTTCGGAGATCAATAGATTCTTGAAGTACGATACCTATGAAAATCCAGCGTGCATGGTCTTAGTTGTATTGGGAAAGGGATACTGGTTTTACAGCTCCGATGATAAAAAGTGGTGTGGTGTTGATACGTCTGAAAAAGCTGACTTTTCAGAGTTTGTTTACTTTATCACGGGTCTTATGAACACTTTGTCAGCTGAAGAAAGTACCATAAGAGGCTTTGTTCCTGGTGGTTATGTAAACTTGAACTCTATAGCTAAGTTTGTCGAAAAATAGGCTTAGTATCAAGTTTGAAGTGCGACACTTTCTACAGATGCGCATGAATATACTCCGTTGGTGTCCTATACCCAAGTCTTTTGCGTGGGCGCGTGTTTAGTTTGTCCGCAATTTCATTGCAGAGCTTCTGTGTCACGTGTGACATGGAAGTTCGTTTTGGTAAGTATTGTCGTATCAAGCCATTGGTGTTTTCATTAGTGCCTCGTTCCCATGAATGGTATGGATTTGCAAAGTAAAACAAACAGTTATGATGTTTTTCTAGTTGTGCATAACCATGAAATTCAGTGCCGTTATCCGCAGTTATCGTCTTAAAAGGTAAGTCAGAGCGGGTCATGATTTTGCTCATTCTTACGTTGAGCGACCCGCTTGTTCTATCGTCCATTTGCCCAATAAAAGTGTAGCCAGTCATTCTGTCGACTAAAGTCACGATACAGTGCTTGGTTCCGCGGCCAACGACGGTATCAATTTCCCAATGACCAGGCTCTTTTCTGTGCTCAGCTTTTGCAGGTCTTTCGGTGATATGACGCTTTGCCGCCAGCCGTCCTCGGCTGTCTTTTGAGTTATACCTTTTACGCCTTTTCTTAGTGGACTGGCGTAGGTGTTTCCACAGTGTTCCACCGAGAGTTTTGTCGTTCCAGATGTGCTGATAAATGAGCTCATGACTCATTGTCGGATAGCCTCTCATCCTTAAGTATCCGACGATTTGGTCAGGGCTCCAATCCAGTCGTAGCAAGGCTTCAGGCAACTTGAAGTCGATTTTGCTGTAGCGCTTATTTCGCCGTGAGCGGCTCAGCCGGTTGCGCGCCATTTGCTGTGCCCGTTCTGGTTGATAAGAGTACCTATCGAAGAACTTGTTGTAACGGCAATTACGTTCAACTTCTCGATAGATAGTGGCTTTGTGACGCCCCAGTTGTTTAGCTATTTTAACGGTACTAATTCCTTGCTTTCTGAGAGCAGAAATCATATACCTTTCGTTCTCAGTGAGGTGCGTGTATTTCATGTTTTTTACTTCTTGGCGGGAGCAAAGTTCATGATTATCGCACCTTACTGTTTTTATGTTCAGAGGTGTCGCACTTCGTACTTGAATCCAAGAGGTATAACAAACAATTTAAGAGGGATTCCCAACGCTTGGCATTTTTGCTTCTGCTTCAATTTTAGTGGTTAAGGTACAATTCTTTAGGTTGGGTGGTAGCGTTGCTCACCTATATGGTCTCCCCCAGTTTTGCAAGTCAGTAGCATGATTAAAAGCGCAGGTTAACTACCATATATACGGCCTGTTTTAACGGCTATTGCCTTGGCCAAGATGAGGCAGTCGAACACGAAGTCCTAATCACCTTATCGACTTTAAAAGCCAGTGTGAGCACAAGGTTTTCAACGTGTAGGATTTATCCTGTTATTCATCTCACTACGTACTTTGCAAAGGGTGGTGTGTGTTGTTTTATGCTGGTTGATACTCTTCATTTTTTGTTGTGACGGCCCAAGCGATCCGCATGAGTTTGTTCGCTAATGCTACTGCTGCTCGGTTTGGCCCTCGTCGCTCTTGGAGATCTAACATCCATTTACTCAGTTTGTCGGATTTAAATTTGGCTCGTCGTAAGGCGGCTCTAGCCCCATGAACAAGTAAGGACCGAATATAAGTATTGCCTTGTTTCGTTATGCCTAGAAGCATCACGTTGCCGCCTGTTGTGTCTTGCCTTGGAACAAGCCCCATCGCAGCAGAGGCATCTCGCCCAGTTTTGAACTGTTGGCCTGAACCTAGCCATACGGCAACTGCTTGGCTAGTGAGTGGCCCAAAGCCAGGAATTGACATCAGTCGCTTGGCATTATCGAATTGTTTGATGGTTTGGTTTAGCTTGTCTTCAAACCATTTGATTTGCTCATCGATATATAAATAGCGCTCATATTGACGTGATACAAGTTCACGTAATATTGGTGATAGTTGGTTGTTGGCGTCTTCCAGTGTTTCGGGAATGGCTTGTCGAAAAGAGGCTTTTCCTTTGGGGAGAATGATACCGTATTCAGCAATGAGTCCTCGAACTTGATTAATCAAACGGGTTCTTTCAGTGACGCATAATCTACGCATTCGAATCAGTGATTGAATATCTTGCTGTTCGATAGAGTTGTGTGGAACGGGGTAATGTCGTTGGTAAAGGGCCAGCTCAGCAATGGCTTCAGCATCGTTATAGTCATTCTTTTGTTTGCGGCGCTGATTTTTAACATGCTGGGGTGGATATAAAAGTACTTTGTGTCCAAGGTTTTCGAATTCACGAGCCCAGTAATGCGCCCCAGAACAGGCTTCCATCGCGATGATAGATGGAGTTTGATTTGCGACGTAGTTAAGCAGTTTACTTCGTTGAAGTTTTTTACGGCCGAGGTTCTTTCCTTTATGATTGATTTCAAAAATAAAGAAGATATTTTTTGCTAAGTCGATGCCGATGATTTTATGCTGAGTCATTGTCTTCTCCTTTTGCTTCGGGACCTGAACACTCCAAGCATGGCCGATGGACATGCGAAGAGGTAGGGGGAGACCATCTCATCACCTTAATTGGGCGTTATGTTTTCCCCACTTAAATCATCTACTTATATCTAATTTCTTCTGGTGGTATACTCAAAGCAGCCTAAACCAAATTTACCATCGAGAGAACGACATGGAAGCCAAGCCAGATAACAACTCACCAGTACAAACAGCTCTAAACTCCACAGTCTTAAAGATTGTAGTCATCGGCAAAACAGTGATTTCACTAGCACTTGTTATTGCTGCGATCTTTGCCATTTACTTTGGTGGCAACCTGCTCTTATCTGTTGCTTCAGGCTCAAACGAAATGCTAGTCCAGTTTGGTAATTTCAAAATGACGTCTTCCGGTTTAGGTGTGTCAATTATGGCATCAAGCCTATTTTTTGCTTTTTGCGCATATCTATGTCGTCCAAAACTAGTTCTAACTCCACCTAACAGGACTAAACATAACAAAACGTTTAAGAGTGATTCACAACGCTTGGCATTTTCACTTTAAGTTGGTTTTAGTGTTTACGACGCAATGGTTTAGGCTCAGTTGTTGCGTTGTTCACATATATGGTCTCCCCCAGTTTTGCAAGTCAGTAGCATGATTAAAAGCGCAGGTTAACTACCATATATACGGCCTGTTTTAACGGCTATTGCCTTGGCCAAGATGAGGCAGTCGAACACGAAGTCCTAATCACCTTATCGACTTTAAAAGCCAGTGTGAGCACAAGGTTTTCAACGTGTAGGATTTATCCTGTTATTCATCTCACTACGTACTTTGCAAAGGGTGGTGTGTGTTGTTTTATGCTGGTTGATACTCTTCATTTTTTGTTGTGACGGCCCAAGCGATCCGCATGAGTTTGTTCGCTAATGCTACTGCTGCTCGGTTTGGCCCTCGTCGCTCTTGGAGATCTAACATCCATTTACTCAGTTTGTCGGATTTAAATTTGGCTCGTCGTAAGGCGGCTCTAGCCCCATGAACAAGTAAGGACCGAATATAAGTATTGCCTTGTTTCGTTATGCCTAGAAGCATCACGTTGCCGCCTGTTGTGTCTTGCCTTGGAACAAGCCCCATCGCAGCAGAGGCATCTCGCCCAGTTTTGAACTGTTGGCCTGAACCTAGCCATACGGCAACTGCTTGGCTAGTGAGTGGCCCAAAGCCAGGAATTGACATCAGTCGCTTGGCATTATCGAATTGTTTGATGGTTTGGTTTAGCTTGTCTTCAAACCATTTGATTTGCTCATCGATATATAAATAGCGCTCATATTGACGTGATACAAGTTCACGTAATATTGGTGATAGTTGGTTGTTGGCGTCTTCCAGTGTTTCGGGAATGGCTTGTCGAAAAGAGGCTTTTCCTTTGGGGAGAATGATACCGTATTCAGCAATGAGTCCTCGAACTTGATTAATCAAACGGGTTCTTTCAGTGACGCATAATCTACGCATTCGAATCAGTGATTGAATATCTTGCTGTTCGATAGAGTTGTGTGGAACGGGGTAATGTCGTTGGTAAAGGGCCAGCTCAGCAATGGCTTCAGCATCGTTATAGTCATTCTTTTGTTTGCGGCGCTGATTTTTAACATGCTGGGGTGGATATAAAAGTACTTTGTGTCCAAGGTTTTCGAATTCACGAGCCCAGTAATGCGCCCCAGAACAGGCTTCCATCGCGATGATAGATGGAGTTTGATTTGCGACGTAGTTAAGCAGTTTACTTCGTTGAAGTTTTTTACGGCCGAGGTTCTTTCCTTTATGATTGATTTCAAAAATAAAGAAGATATTTTTTGCTAAGTCGATGCCGATGATTTTATGCTGAGTCATTGTCTTCTCCTTTTGCTTCGGGACCTGAACACTCCAAGCATGGCCGATGGACATGCGAAGAGGTAGGGGGAGACCATCTCATCACCTTAACGTGGCGTTATGTGAATTTGAGGGAATATGAAAGTACTTACAATTATTTTGGCTACATTGTTTTCATCATTGGCAATGGCGGCTTCTGTCTCAGAATTACTAGTTGATAATCTTAAGCACGAAAGTAAGTCGTATACATGCAACGTCACTAATGTAGACACCTTGGACTATCAGGAATTGGTGGTTTGCGTTAAAGGTCGTGATATGCGTGCTATTGAGCTAATCAATCTCTGGGTGGCAAATTTTACAGCTAAAAATTCAACTGAAAAGGAGCACACGCAATTTGTAGTTCGTGCTAACGAGCTAATTAAAGGTGCAACTTATGTACTATCTATTAAGAATATCAAGGGAGAGTATATGACAGCCTTCTGTACTGATTGTGAAAGCATAGAATCAGCATCATTGCTCAACGATAAGAGTTCTTTTGTCTTTGATAGTCTTAGGCAATTGGCTAAACCGGATTAAATTCACATAACAAATTGTTCAAGAGTGATTCAGCACGCGTGGCATTTTTACTATGCGTCAGTTTTAGTGGTTAAGGTGCTATGCGGAAGCTTCGGTATTGCGTGCCTCACACCTTAACAAGGCGTTATAACACAAAATCAGACTATTGCTCAAAATGGCCAGTTGAACTATTATTTGTACATTAAATTGTACTATTGGGAATTCGATATGAGCCGTATCCACTTTGACCAAGATATTCAGCCTTTGTCTGAATTTCGTGCTGGCGTAACGTCATTTATTAAACAAATTAACGAAACTCGCAGACCACTAGTTATCACACAACGTGGGAAGGGTGTTGCGGTTGTCCTTGATGTTGCAGAATATGAAGCAATGCAAGAGAAAATCGAGTTACTGGAAGAAATGCGTACTGCTGAAGCACAATTAGCTTCAGGTTTAGGTGTTTCCAATGAAGACGCTCGTGCTTACGTATTGGGGCGCATTAAGAAATGAAAGTAGTCTGGTCACCACTAGCATTACAAAAGTTAGGTGATGCAGCCGAGTTTATTTCACTGGATAATCCAGTGGCGGCAGAAAACTGGGTTAATGAGGTTTTTGATAAAACTGATTTACTCTCAAGTATGCCTGAAATGGGTCGAATGGTTCCTGAATTGCCTCATACCCATTATCGTGAAATTTTGTTTGGTCACTATCGCATCATATATAGCCTTAGCCATGGAGTTCGCATCCTCACAGTACGAAATTGTCGTCAGATGCTAACGGAAAGTGATGTGTAGCAATTGTGTTATAACAAACAATTTAAGAGGGATTCCCCCACGCTTGGCATTTTGAGTTTGGGTTTAGTACAGTGATTACGGCGTCCAAATTGGGTGTCGTGGTCGCGTGGCTCACCCCTTAATTGGGCGTTATATGCCAGTGCCTCAAAAAACGTGATATTATCTATCTCAATTAATGATTGATAGACATAAATGCATGAATAACCAAGCCATTGCTAATAAATATCAACAACTTAGACTTGCTGTGTTGGCTCAAACTCAAAATGAGTTTGAGCAATTCGAGGCTGATTTTATTGGTCATATTGATTTAACTGAAATCACGGAAGATGCTATCCGTTCTCAAGACGAATGGGATATACCGGTAAATCGTCAGATAGGTTGGGATTGGCGACAGGTACGAGACCAATATCGTAGAGATCATATGGCTAGGGTGGAACTTGCTGTTTGGCACGCTGAAGAGCTCTGCGGTCTCATGATAGGAAAAGCCAGCGAAGGGAAATTGGTTGTTAAGATCAATTATATTCAGGGTGGTGAAGTTGAAAACCCTTTGAAAGGGTATATCGTTCCTATTGCTTCACGCTGTGCCGAGCTGTTTGCTGTTGCTATTGAGGCTGATTGGATTGGTATCCAAGATCCAATTGATGACGATGACTTATTAAACTACTATCGTGAGTTGGGTTTCGATGAAAGTGATCCATTTGACCCTAGGAATAATGCATTGTTTAAACGTGTTGTAGTAGATGAAGATTAAGCCGCTTTCCAACTTGGTGATGATCGGTTATAGTTAAGGAAACTAAGGGGGCTATTATGTTGACTGTAGCAGTAAACAAAACAAATGATGTGAACGTAGATAAAGCTATCAAGCGTATGCAAGCTCATGCTTCTAAAAGTAAATCATCGTTTGGTAAAGCTTTGAAGGTAAAGGCTCCTAAATCTGCTTATGGACGTCTCGCCGGACCTGCCAAAGCATAGATAAATTCAGATATTAAGCATCGCAATAGCGGTGCTTTTTTTATGCCTGAAAGTGGCATATAACAAAGCGTTTAAGACGGATTCCCAACGCTTGGCATTTTCGGTTTGATTCAGCTTTAGTGTTTACGGCACAATGGTTTATGTTTGGTGGTCTGCGTTGCTCACCACTTAACGCGGCGTTAGCTGGAAATGTTAAGAGCAGCTTTGTCCATGTTTTGTGGTTCGAGCTTTACACCTGAAAGCTCAGCTATTTCAACTATCTCGCCAGTGGCACTTTCAATTAAGTAGTTGAGTTTACCTATGCTAATTTACTTTTAACCGTGTGTTTGTTGAGTTCTTTGGCGTGGCTTCTCTGAAGTTGAAAGTGGTTCGTGACTAATAAAGTTCTTCGCTTGTTATGGTTGGCTTCATCGTAATTTTTCTGGGTTAGTTATGTTTCGTGGGCTAGGTTTCAGTTTTGTAGCTGTCCCTTTTACATTGTGGCTGTATAGTCATAATGTATTTCAAATTATGCATTTGGGTGTAAACATCAAACTTCAACGCAACCAGCTAACAAGGCGCTTAAGACGGACTGCAAACCTGTGGCGGTTTTGATTCAATTGGCTAGTGTGATTAAGGTGGTTAATTTGGGTTTGGTGGTGTTTGCAGCCACTTAGCTTAGCGTTATGTTTATTTGTATTTCAATGGCTTAAAATTCTTCGATCTCTGTTCTTTGTCCCTTTGGCAATTCATTCGAGTTGCCTCAGCAAATCCGCATTGTCGGCCCAAATTCGTGAATCTCTCAGCCAGTAAAACATGTCAATATTCGTGGGTTGCTTCATTTTCAGGTCGTGTCGGATGGCTTTAAGTGTCACTGGTTCAAAGTCGCTTTGAGTGTATTTTCCACGTAGCATGTTGGCTTGGCAGTTGCCTCGGCAATTTGCCATTGTACTGCGCTTTAGTTGGAAAGAGAGGGCGCTTGTTGAGGCGAAGTCGGGTTGCCTCATTGGGCAGGGAAGTGGAATTACTTGTTTTAAGTTGGTCGCCTTTGGCGGCCAAGTCGGTTCTTGCCTGTGGTTTAGCTCATAAACCTAGTCAGAAATAGCAGTTCTTTCTCAAGTAAATCATGTGTTTGTGGTAAAACATAACAAGCAATTTAAGAGGGATTCCCAACGCTTGGCATTTTTGTATCTACTTCAATTTTAGTGGTTACGGTACGATGCTTTAGGTTGGGTGGTAGCGTTGCTCACCCCTTAATTGGGCGTTAGCCGTCCCCACAACCATTAGCCAACGTTAAAGTTGCAAAATGAGTAAAAAGGGTATAGGTTTTACTCATGTTGAAATTTGAATTTGATGAAAATAAAAGCAGGTCAAACTTTGAAAAACATGGAATTGATTTCTATACAGCTCAAGGTTTGTGGAACGATTCTGATCTTATCGAGATCCCTGCAAATACGAGTGATGAACCTAGGTATTTAGTCATCGGTATGTTAAATGGCAAGCACTGGTCTGGCGTTATTACATATCGTGGGTTAAATATTAGGATCATTTCGGTCAGGCGTTCACGAAAAGCGGAGGTGAACTTATATGAAAGCGCATGAGTTTGATGCCAAGTTTGAAAGTGACGATGACATTTTAGGTGATCTAGACTTATCTAAAGTTAAGCGTCCTATGCAAAAACAGAAGCGGGTAAACGTTGATTTTCCAGCATGGATGTTAGAGTCACTAGACCGTGAAGCTAGCCGAGTAGGCGTTACACGACAGTCGATCATTAAGATTTGGCTAGCTGAAAGGCTTGAAAATGTAGCCCATCACCAAGCTTCAAACTAAACGGCTAACAAAGCATTTAAGAGTGATTCCCAACGCATGGCATTTTTCATTCCATCGTTGGGTTTCGTGTTTATGGCACAATGATGTAGTACCGTGGTAGCGTTGCTCACATATATGGTCTCCCCCAGTTTTGCAAGTCAGTAGCATGATTAAAAGCGCAGGTTAACTACCATATATACGGCCTGTTTTAACGGCTATTGCCTTGGCCAAGATGAGGCAGTCGAACACGAAGTCCTAATCACCTTATCGACTTTAAAAGCCAGTGTGAGCACAAGGTTTTCAACGTGTAGGATTTATCCTGTTATTCATCTCACTACGTACTTTGCAAAGGGTGGTGTGTGTTGTTTTATGCTGGTTGATACTCTTCATTTTTTGTTGTGACGGCCCAAGCGATCCGCATGAGTTTGTTCGCTAATGCTACTGCTGCTCGGTTTGGCCCTCGTCGCTCTTGGAGATCTAACATCCATTTACTCAGTTTGTCGGATTTAAATTTGGCTCGTCGTAAGGCGGCTCTAGCCCCATGAACAAGTAAGGACCGAATATAAGTATTGCCTTGTTTCGTTATGCCTAGAAGCATCACGTTGCCGCCTGTTGTGTCTTGCCTTGGAACAAGCCCCATCGCAGCAGAGGCATCTCGCCCAGTTTTGAACTGTTGGCCTGAACCTAGCCATACGGCAACTGCTTGGCTAGTGAGTGGCCCAAAGCCAGGAATTGACATCAGTCGCTTGGCATTATCGAATTGTTTGATGGTTTGGTTTAGCTTGTCTTCAAACCATTTGATTTGCTCATCGATATATAAATAGCGCTCATATTGACGTGATACAAGTTCACGTAATATTGGTGATAGTTGGTTGTTGGCGTCTTCCAGTGTTTCGGGAATGGCTTGTCGAAAAGAGGCTTTTCCTTTGGGGAGAATGATACCGTATTCAGCAATGAGTCCTCGAACTTGATTAATCAAACGGGTTCTTTCAGTGACGCATAATCTACGCATTCGAATCAGTGATTGAATATCTTGCTGTTCGATAGAGTTGTGTGGAACGGGGTAATGTCGTTGGTAAAGGGCCAGCTCAGCAATGGCTTCAGCATCGTTATAGTCATTCTTTTGTTTGCGGCGCTGATTTTTAACATGCTGGGGTGGATATAAAAGTACTTTGTGTCCAAGGTTTTCGAATTCACGAGCCCAGTAATGCGCCCCAGAACAGGCTTCCATCGCGATGATAGATGGAGTTTGATTTGCGACGTAGTTAAGCAGTTTACTTCGTTGAAGTTTTTTACGGCCGAGGTTCTTTCCTTTATGATTGATTTCAAAAATAAAGAAGATATTTTTTGCTAAGTCGATGCCGATGATTTTATGCTGAGTCATTGTCTTCTCCTTTTGCTTCGGGACCTGAACACTCCAAGCATGGCCGATGGACATGCGAAGAGGTAGGGGGAGACCATCTCATCACCTTAATGCGGCGTTAGCCCTTTCAAAGGTTATGAGGTTAACGGTGCTAAAATTCTCTGATTGACTTTTTACAGATATAGAGCTAAATTGTGTGCATAGGGTGATTACAGGGACTATCAGGTCGCACCCCGTTGCCAGAAATGGTTAGTCCATGACTAAGTAATAACGTCCTGCCCCGCTTTAGCGGCTGAGACCCCACGCTTCGACGTGGGGTCGCTACTTTCTGGTAGCTTCTTTTGGAATCCCACTCTTCTTTTTCGCTTTCTTCGTATCCATAGCTAGTTTAAAGATACTAAAGTGTTTGTTAGTAATCGGTTTGTTTTCTCGGTCAAAAAACGCACTAGTTACATGTATTCTCAATAATCGATTTTCTTTAAAAATGCATAAGCATACTTTATAACTTTCTGGGTAACCACGAAAACTAGTTATCGAGTCAAACGTAAAGTATTTCTCTTGAGTTGTTTCATAAATTAACTTCTGCTTGTCTAGATTTTCTATACACATTCTTAGGTGTTTTGACGCCTCATAGCGCTCCAAGTTTATATTCCTAGTCTCGAAGCCGTCTGTGTAACTAAGATTAATGCTATGTTCTTGACCATCTTTCGCAAAACAATGTAATCCGTATGTTACGACAAATTTGTATGTATCTTTGTTACCTTTAAAAGACACTTCATGCGCACTCAAGTGCTTGAGAGAGTGCTGTTCATCATTATAATGAAACACCTCCCATTGCTGTCGTGCTTGAATGTGATATTTCTTCAAAGTGTTCTCCAAGGTAATGAAGTATTATTTATTCGTAATGTAACGGTATTTATGTGGTGTTTTACCTGAACCTTCAAACGTTCGTTCGATTACACCATCCTCATAAAGCGTACGAACTAGCATTGATAGTCTATTCTTAAAGTTTTTGGCATCAGATGCTTTACCTAACTTTTTAAGAGCAGATTCAACGTGGCTCACTGTAAACTCTTGATCTCCAAAACGTTCTACTAAATCTCTTATATCGTCTTTTAGGGAGCGTTTCTTTGGCCCTTCACTACTTGGCTCCTCAAGATCTGTTATGTCTATAAGGCCTGTTTCATTTATAGGATTATCTATACTACTTTCTTCAATAGTAGGGGCGTTGTTTAAGCGTTTCATTACCCTTATGGCAGCTTCGAGCTCTTCCAACTCTTTCCTTTTCTCTTCTGCCATCTGTACTAAACTATCTAATGAAAAAGACATAGCACCACCTCGTTTGTTTTTCATGCAGTAATTAAACTCCTTTATCTCTATGCTGTCAATACTGAAAATTAAAAAAGACACATAAAGGGCTAACAAGGCATTTAAGAGGGATTCACAACGCTAGGCATTTTCGGTTTGAATCAGCTTTAGTGTTTAGGGCACAATAGTTTAGTCTGGGTGGTAGCGTTGTTCACCCCTTAATGCGGCTACATGGATTCCCCCGGTTGTCAAACATCCGCTAAACTTCAAGTGATGGGTTTTGGACTGCCGCTCTACATTCGGTCTTTATATCAACGATTCGCATACGTTGTGACCCTGATGACGTTGCGCGACTGCGGTGCCTTATTCGTTAGATGACATTTGGTATGTCCGCCGCATTAACAGGCTCTCCGCAAGTGGTCTTAACCTATCTCCATCCATTGCGTCTGCAGTGACCCGGTGGGTGTGTTCTCGTTACGCTGCTTGAGTTAGTGTTAACTTAAGCAGCGTAATTCTCGTATTCTGTTTGGTTGTGCAGTAGTGACCAGATGATTCGGGCATTCTTTGCAGCCAGAGCCACGATGGCTCGGTTCATGCCCCGACGTTCAAGAATACTGCGACACCACTGACTCAACCTATCTTGTTTATCTCCCAAGTTTGCCATAACCGTTCGGGCACCATGAACGAGCAAAGTTCGTAGATATTTATCACCATGCTTGGTGATTCTGCCTAACCTTGGTTTACCGCCAGTTGAATATTGTTTTGGGACTAACCCTAGCCAGGCAGAGAAATCTCGGCTCTTGTCGAACTGAGAGCCACTCCCTATCGACGCTAGTATCGCCGTAGCGGTTTGAGGGCCAATGCCTCTCACCTTCATAATCCGCTGAACATTGTCACTGACTTTAGCAAAAGCATCGAAGACCTGTTCTGTGTCAGCAATACGTTGGTTTAACGCTTCAAGATGATGGTAAGCGTCAGCAATCGCCGTTCTGGCTAAATGAGGCAGTTCGTTTTCGGCGTCTTCGAGCATGAGGGGAACTTGCTTCATCAGCGATGAGCGTCCAACAGGTATGATTAGTCCGAATTCGGAAAGTAGCGCTCGGATACGGTTCATTAAAGCAGTTCGCTCACGAACCCAATGTTCTCTCATACGGTGCACCGACAAAATGGCTTGTTGCTCAGGGGATTTTACGGGTACGAAGCGGGTAGATGAGTGTTGTACAGCTTGGCAAATAGAAGCCGCATCATTGAGGTCATTTTTACCTTTTGTACGGTGTGGGACGACATACTTAACCGCCATGATGCGAGCATCATGGCCAAGTCCATGGAGTGTCCTTGCCCAGTAATGCGCTCCACCGCACGCTTCTAAGCCTATACGCATAGGTGGCATATTTGCTAATGTAGGCAGTAGCTTAGAGCGGGTAACGGATTTATGCAGGATGACTTTACCTTGTGAGTCAACGACATGAATACTGAAGTGATTTTTAGCTAAGTCGATACCGCCAAAATAAGAATAATCAGACATGGTGCCTCCAGTGCAAATAAGTACCACCTAAGTGTGGTCGATCCTCGGGAGGGGGAATCCATGTCATTCGTTAGGTATCAAGGAGGATTTATGAGTCATTTTGTCGTTTATCACAAAAAAGAGAAGATGGGATACCCTGCAATAGATGTTGATGATCTGGGTATTTATACAAAAAAGCCCAAGGAGTTTGTTGAAGGGTCAATTAACGAGAAAGTTTGGCTAATCGCTGGTGAAGGGAAGCCTCGAAGGTACTTTCTAAGGGCGTGCTTTGACATTAATGCATACGCTGATTCAGACAGACCGGATTTTGAATATAAAGTTACTGGAAAAAACGGTCAATTGTTGTCTCCAATGCCTGAAATTGGTGCTGAAAAATGGTTCGATGAGCTTATTAAATCTCAAGGTAATTTTGCATTCGGTTTTAATCGGATTAACCGAGAGAATGTAGTAAAAGGGTTAAAAGATGTCCTAGCTGGACATCTGGCGAAGTAAAATACCTAACAAGTTGCTTAAGTCTGATTCGTAAACGTGTGCCGAACTCGCTTCGCTCAGACATGGCACACGTTCACTCACAGCTTAGCAAGGCGTTAGCCGTCATGGAGCTTGCTATACTCAAAGTGATAGAATAGTATCACTTTAGTATTCCTTTGGAGAGCTCTCATGAAAGTAGAACTAGTTACATCACTTAAGCGTCAAGCAACTAAGATCCTCGCCGATCTCCACGACACTAAAGAACCAGTGTTAATTACCGAGCATGGTAAGCCATCCGCGTATCTAGTTGATGTTGATGATTACGAGTTTATGCAAAATCGTTTGGCTATTCTTGAGGGTATCGCAAGAGGTGAACGCGCGCTAGCTGACGGTAAAGTGGTAAGTCATGATGAAGCCAAGGACAGAATGTCAAAATGGCTGAAATAATCTGGACTGAGCCAGCGTTATCTGACCTCAATGATATCGTTGAATATATCGCACTTGAAAATATTGTTGCGGCAAAGCAGTTAGTACAAACGATCTTCTCTAAAGTCGAACGCCTACAAACTTTCCCGGAGTCAGGTCGTATTCCACCCGAGCTAGAACATTTAAGTTATCGTGAAGTTGTCATCAATCCATGTCGTGTTTTCTATAAGCAAGACGGCGACAAGGTGTTTATTCTGTTTGTTATGCGTGCTGAGAGAGATTTACGCAAGTTCTTGTTGAGTAAGCAATAACCGTTGTGAATGAGCGGCTAACAAACTGTTTAAGAGTGATTCACAACGCGTGGCATTTTTACTATGCGTTGGTTTAAGTGATTAAGGTGGTTTGCGGCAGCATCGGCATTGCGTTGCTCACATATATGGTCTCCCCCAGTTTTGCAAGTCAGTAGCATGATTAAAAGCGCAGGTTAACTACCATATATACGGCCTGTTTTAACGGCTATTGCCTTGGCCAAGATGAGGCAGTCGAACACGAAGTCCTAATCACCTTATCGACTTTAAAAGCCAGTGTGAGCACAAGGTTTTCAACGTGTAGGATTTATCCTGTTATTCATCTCACTACGTACTTTGCAAAGGGTGGTGTGTGTTGTTTTATGCTGGTTGATACTCTTCATTTTTTGTTGTGACGGCCCAAGCGATCCGCATGAGTTTGTTCGCTAATGCTACTGCTGCTCGGTTTGGCCCTCGTCGCTCTTGGAGATCTAACATCCATTTACTCAGTTTGTCGGATTTAAATTTGGCTCGTCGTAAGGCGGCTCTAGCCCCATGAACAAGTAAGGACCGAATATAAGTATTGCCTTGTTTCGTTATGCCTAGAAGCATCACGTTGCCGCCTGTTGTGTCTTGCCTTGGAACAAGCCCCATCGCAGCAGAGGCATCTCGCCCAGTTTTGAACTGTTGGCCTGAACCTAGCCATACGGCAACTGCTTGGCTAGTGAGTGGCCCAAAGCCAGGAATTGACATCAGTCGCTTGGCATTATCGAATTGTTTGATGGTTTGGTTTAGCTTGTCTTCAAACCATTTGATTTGCTCATCGATATATAAATAGCGCTCATATTGACGTGATACAAGTTCACGTAATATTGGTGATAGTTGGTTGTTGGCGTCTTCCAGTGTTTCGGGAATGGCTTGTCGAAAAGAGGCTTTTCCTTTGGGGAGAATGATACCGTATTCAGCAATGAGTCCTCGAACTTGATTAATCAAACGGGTTCTTTCAGTGACGCATAATCTACGCATTCGAATCAGTGATTGAATATCTTGCTGTTCGATAGAGTTGTGTGGAACGGGGTAATGTCGTTGGTAAAGGGCCAGCTCAGCAATGGCTTCAGCATCGTTATAGTCATTCTTTTGTTTGCGGCGCTGATTTTTAACATGCTGGGGTGGATATAAAAGTACTTTGTGTCCAAGGTTTTCGAATTCACGAGCCCAGTAATGCGCCCCAGAACAGGCTTCCATCGCGATGATAGATGGAGTTTGATTTGCGACGTAGTTAAGCAGTTTACTTCGTTGAAGTTTTTTACGGCCGAGGTTCTTTCCTTTATGATTGATTTCAAAAATAAAGAAGATATTTTTTGCTAAGTCGATGCCGATGATTTTATGCTGAGTCATTGTCTTCTCCTTTTGCTTCGGGACCTGAACACTCCAAGCATGGCCGATGGACATGCGAAGAGGTAGGGGGAGACCATCTCATCACCTTAACAGGGCTACATGGATTCCCCCGGTTGTCAAACATCCGCTAAACTTCAAGTGATGGGTTTTGGACTGCCGCTCTACATTCGGTCTTTATATCAACGATTCGCATACGTTGTGACCCTGATGACGTTGCGCGACTGCGGTGCCTTATTCGTTAGATGACATTTGGTATGTCCGCCGCATTAACAGGCTCTCCGCAAGTGGTCTTAACCTATCTCCATCCATTGCGTCTGCAGTGACCCGGTGGGTGTGTTCTCGTTACGCTGCTTGAGTTAGTGTTAACTTAAGCAGCGTAATTCTCGTATTCTGTTTGGTTGTGCAGTAGTGACCAGATGATTCGGGCATTCTTTGCAGCCAGAGCCACGATGGCTCGGTTCATGCCCCGACGTTCAAGAATACTGCGACACCACTGACTCAACCTATCTTGTTTATCTCCCAAGTTTGCCATAACCGTTCGGGCACCATGAACGAGCAAAGTTCGTAGATATTTATCACCATGCTTGGTGATTCTGCCTAACCTTGGTTTACCGCCAGTTGAATATTGTTTTGGGACTAACCCTAGCCAGGCAGAGAAATCTCGGCTCTTGTCGAACTGAGAGCCACTCCCTATCGACGCTAGTATCGCCGTAGCGGTTTGAGGGCCAATGCCTCTCACCTTCATAATCCGCTGAACATTGTCACTGACTTTAGCAAAAGCATCGAAGACCTGTTCTGTGTCAGCAATACGTTGGTTTAACGCTTCAAGATGATGGTAAGCGTCAGCAATCGCCGTTCTGGCTAAATGAGGCAGTTCGTTTTCGGCGTCTTCGAGCATGAGGGGAACTTGCTTCATCAGCGATGAGCGTCCAACAGGTATGATTAGTCCGAATTCGGAAAGTAGCGCTCGGATACGGTTCATTAAAGCAGTTCGCTCACGAACCCAATGTTCTCTCATACGGTGCACCGACAAAATGGCTTGTTGCTCAGGGGATTTTACGGGTACGAAGCGGGTAGATGAGTGTTGTACAGCTTGGCAAATAGAAGCCGCATCATTGAGGTCATTTTTACCTTTTGTACGGTGTGGGACGACATACTTAACCGCCATGATGCGAGCATCATGGCCAAGTCCATGGAGTGTCCTTGCCCAGTAATGCGCTCCACCGCACGCTTCTAAGCCTATACGCATAGGTGGCATATTTGCTAATGTAGGCAGTAGCTTAGAGCGGGTAACGGATTTATGCAGGATGACTTTACCTTGTGAGTCAACGACATGAATACTGAAGTGATTTTTAGCTAAGTCGATACCGCCAAAATAAGAATAATCAGACATGGTGCCTCCAGTGCAAATAAGTACCACCTAAGTGTGGTCGATCCTCGGGAGGGGGAATCCATGTCATTCGTTATGTTGCGGATTGAGTTCATCGCATTGAAAGGAATAGATATGGTTGTACTTAGGGAAATGAGGCAAGAAGAATATCCGGCTTATTGTCAGTATTTTATCGACGATTACAGTCAGGAAATAGCCAAGAATTATGGTCATTCCATAGAGCTGTCAACTGAGTTGGCTAAAAAGGAGCTGCATCGTTGCTTTCCTAATGGCTTAGAGGGAAATGAGCATTCATTGTTATGCATTGATGCTGAGGTTGATGGACAGTTAAACCGAGTTGGTTATTTGTGGCATTCAATTAATATTACAGATCAGTCGACCTTTATATATGATTTCTTTGTGTCCGAAGAATACCGTGGTTTGGGTTATGGTACTCAAGCTATCTCTGCTTTGGAAAAACAGCTGCAAGAAGTTGGTATTACTCAAATAAAGCTAAGAGTAGCTTATCAAAATGAGCGCGCGCTCAAGCTGTACCAAGAAGTCGGCTTTGTGATTACTGGTTTCAATATGTCCAAGAAAATTGGGATGTCGTAGCGACAACATAACAAACGCTTCAAGACGGATTCGCAACGCTCGGCGGTTTTGGTTTGATTTAGCTTTTGTGTTTACGGTGCAATAATTAAGTGTCGTGGTAGCGTTGCTCCCCCCTTAGCAGGGCGTTAGTTGGCAAGAGGAAAATCAGCAATATCGCAACATACAGCGGTAATAGTTCAAAGTTAAAGTAGTGGTTTTGGACGTCAAATTCAGCGTCAACGATCTCGGTTCAAATCCAAAATTGGCATCGTTGAACGGGGTGATTAGTTCTTTGGTGCTGCGACTTTTGGGTTTCATTGAGTCGAACTTATTTGCTGAAACTCGGCTCGTTGGGTTTGTCGTTTCAAAAGCCGATTTATTTGCTGAAAGGACGCTTTCTCTGGTGTGGTAAGTTTCACGTGGTTTCAGTGACTTTGTTGAAAGTCCGCGTTGTGAGATTGGTTTGATTCGGCTTTAGTGTTTACAGCAAAGAGTAGGGTGGAGTTGCTAGATTGATCGACCAATCCATTCGTAGTTAACACATCTCCATCTATCGATACAGCAACTGCCTCGATACCTTCAATTGTATTTAAATAGCTAATCGATTGTGAAGCAGAAGGAAGAAAACCGGCAGTACTCCAGATCTCTCCATCAACAGAGTGTTTAGAGATAATCGTAAGACTCGCAATATCAGTCGAAATAGGCATACCGGTTTTCTCATCCAGCAAGTGGTGATAACGCTGACCATTAGATTCAAAATAACGTTCATTGATACCAGAGGTTACCATTGACATACCTTGTAACGGTACAATACGTATTACATCACCTCGTTTGGACAATGGGTTCTGAATACCCACGTTCCACGCTTGATTAGGGTTGTTTGGTGAATGTCCTATCGTTAGTACATTACCTCCCAAGCTTATAAAACCGTTATCCACACCAGCTTCAATCAGCCTTTGCATTACTTGGTCAGCAAAATAACCTTTTGCTATCGCTCCTAAGTCTATTTCCATTCCTTTTTGACTAAGAAACACCGAATGCTGTTGCTCATTCAAAATGATCTGAGTTGGGTCGACTAACGCTAGCTTTTTATTAATAACTTCTTGCGACGGTACCGTCGCTTCTTGAAACCCAATACGCCACGTTTTTACCAAAGGACCAATAGCAATATTGAATGGAGAACTAACCTGTTCGCTATAATGTTTTCCTAATTTAATAAGCTCAAACAAATCGGGGGCAACAACGATAGGCGCAATACCAGCATTTCGATTGACGCGCATCAACTCAGAATCTGCTTGATTTACCGTAAATCGAGTCGCGTAATCCTTCAATTGAAGATACGCATCTTTAATGAGTTGCTCACCATTTTGATGATGAACCACCAAATCAATAAAGGTACCCATCATTTCGAATCTTGCACTATAGCTTTTCATAGTCATATCATCATTAAGTACAAAATAAAGAGGGAAGCAAAGCTCCCCTCTATCCAACCTACTATACCTAGATACACTTACACAAGATTGGCAGCATTTTCACCAGCAATACGACCATATGTGAAGATATCAATCAGTGCGTTGCCGCCTAATCGGTTACCTGCATGAATACCACCTGCAACTTCACCTGCTGCGTATAAGCCTTGAATCACATGGCCATCTTTACCAATCACACGCGCGTTCATATCAATTTTCAAACCACCCATAGTATGGTGGACTGAAGGTTTACGTGGTGTGGCATAAAACGGAGCCTTTTCTACCTTCAAGCCAAATGCACTCTTATTAAACTCAGGATCATGCCCTTGGTCTACGCAATGATTGTACTGGGTGATGGTATTCGACAATGCTTCAACTGGCACACCAATTTTCTCAGCTAACGCTTCAATGGTGTCCGCTTTAATAATGATTCCCTCTTTGATTTCTCGCTCGATGGTTTCATCGGAAGTGTTTGCTGCGGTTTGACGAATATTATCATCTGCAATCATATACACTAGACCACCGTTATCGAAGAAAGCTTCAGATAACACATCTCGACTACCACACTCATCAACAAAACGCTTACCTTGTTGGTTAACAAACACAAAGTTTTCAGGTGGCACTATCAAGCCTGTCAATAAGGCGCCCGATTTTGGATCACCAATTGGCATCAACTGAACAAAGCCCATACCGACTAGCTCTGCCCCTGCTTTTTCGCCAATCTCGATACCATCACCTACTAGCGCTGGTGAGTTAGTGGTTTTGATATCGTCAGCAATGTCTTTCCAGTATTTATTGTACTTCTTGATCATTTTCGTATTTGCACCGAAGCCACCGGAAGCCATTACCACACCATTATTCACATGCAGAGTAAGCTTTGTACCATCTGCCTGTACGGCTTTTATACCCACGACCTTGCCATCTTCAACGATAAGATCAGTAGCACGAGTATCAGTGATAATTCGACCATTCTGCTCCTGAATACGTTTTGATAGCTTGTCAACAAACTCAACACCTTTCGGACGTTTTGGTTTATGAGCTCGACGCCATAACGCTCCGACTGGGATTTCAACAACACTGCGATCAAAATCGATACCCTTCTCAGTCAGCCAATCAATCGATTCCATAGAACGAGAGGTTAACGTCTCTACGAGATCATATTGACCATAAATCGCTTCACCATTGAGGTCGGTACGTTTACCGCCCAAGTAAGTTTGAATACGGTGCAGTTCAACTGAATCGAATAAATACGGTTTACCTGTCTCTATAGCAGTGAAATAGTCATCTAACTGAGACTTCAACGTTCTAAAGTCTGTTAAATATTCTCCAACAAACTCAGACTCAGGTGTATTTGCGAGCTGCATTAAGGTCTCTTTTTCACCTGGTAGTGCCGCAAAATCACCTTGCCACTTTGGTTCAGCGGCATTTACCCAACCACCAGTACGTACTGTGTTACCACCAATAGCAGGAAACTTCTCAAGTAAAATAAC
Organism: uncultured Vibrio sp.; assembly: GCF_963675395.1. Classification (NCBI taxonomy): domain Bacteria; kingdom Pseudomonadati; phylum Pseudomonadota; class Gammaproteobacteria; order Vibrionales; family Vibrionaceae; genus Vibrio; species uncultured Vibrio sp. Next base: position 113,401 of record NZ_OY776223.1, read on the forward strand.
CGATTTTCCTTTATCCAATGCAGTTAATGTTGCACTTAAACCCGCACCGCCGCCGCCAACAACAACAATATCAACGGTCTCTTCAACTGTCTTTGTTGACCACTCAACCGCCTCTCTTGCCTTACAACGTAAAGCTTCAGAGTTACCACCAGCGAGATCAACTGCGTTAGCAACACCATCAAGCACAGCTTGGCTACTGACTGTTGCACCTGAAATAACATCAATATTAAGAGTTTGACCGTCTAAAATTTGTTGAGGAATGCGTTCAAAAGCTGGGTTGGCAATACCATCAGATTCTTTTGATGAATCAACAAAGATATCGAGGATCTTGTCTTCAGAGAAGGTGACTTTCACCGGTAAGTCATCATTATGACCGCGGCCATATGCAGTGTATTCACCCGCATTAAACTTGATTGGCACACTCTGCAATTCTTTAATTCGCTGGTGCTTAATCGCTTCTGCTGCGCTATCAACAATCATATAGTCCATGATTTCCCATAACGGGGTTGGGATTTTCAACTCTTGCTGTTGCGCGATATCTGCAAACTCGGCACACGACTCGTTGTTAAGCACTTTATCTGCCCAAGTTGGCTCAACCAAGAAGCCTTTACCCACCGCAACAATGTCATAGCCTTGTTCAAGGGCTTTGTCAGCGTCACTGCGTTGAGCAATTCCACCAACACCAATAACTGGCACTTTTGCTAAAATGTCAGATTGCAAATTACGGTACTTAGCAATTAATGGTTCGAGATCTTCTGGGGTCACAATCGAGTTACGTGACCAACTGCCCATAGAGAAATGTAAATAATCCAAGCCATATGTTGCTAGCTTATCTAACAGGTACATTGTGTCATCAAAGCGGATACCTGGTTGTTCAATCTCTTCGGGAGAGAATCGGTAACCGATAATAAAATCGGATTTATCGTGCGCGTGAACAACTTCTTTTGTCTTTGCGAGTACCGCTAACGGGAACGTCGTGCGTTTCTCAATGTTGCCACCCCATTTATCGGTTCTTCGGTTTGAGTGGGGAGAAAAGAACTGCTGAATTAGGTAAGTATTTGCACCGTGAATTTCTACACCATCAAAACCAGCAAGAATTGCTCGATTCACGGCATCCCCAAAACATTCAATCATCTCTTCGATTTGCTCTTGGGTCATTTGCAATGGCGTTTCCGCGTTATCACGCAAAGCTGCAACTGGACTAGCAGAAATAGGTTGATGGCCTCCGTTGAACTCTGGGTTTGCCATACGTCCCGCATGGTATATCTGCAAAATAGCCTTTGAGCCTTTTGCTTTAATAGCTTCAGCGAGCTTGCGTAACCCCGTTATTTTGCTATCAGTATCGATACCAAGTGCACCAGGAAATGCTCGACCATAGTTTTCTACAAACGCACTTTCGACGATTACAGCACCAGCATCTCCCGAGCGAGCAGCGTAGTAATTGATCATTTCTTCCGTTACACCACCATCGAAAAACGCGGATTGAATGGTCATGGGTGCCATTACGACTCGGTTATGAAGCTTGCCTCCTGACTGGAATACGATGCCATCGGTTAGCTTAGTCATAGATTGTTCCTCTAATAGATTAATTCTCATATCAAACGCGCCAAGCACCCAAATTTTGTGCGCATAAGCCTGTTTAATATGAAAACTTTCAGGATTAAATAACCTCACTAATATCATGGAAATGAATGTATGAGTAAAATGACTTATTTACATAAAAACTATTACCAATGCGCATAGATAACCTCATTTAACGGTATGCAATCTATGTATTTATTGTTTGACAACGATTCAACGTACTCATCAAAATGTGGGGAATAGAGTCATTGGTAAAAGTAAACACCTTCCAAAGATTAGGTGTGTATTTTAATAAATAACAATGAGTTAAAAATTACCTTGGCTATAGGTCATGAGGGCTTTGTTGCTTAAATCAGAGAGAAGGCATGCCTGCGCTATTGTGCTTGATTTTTAAACAACATCCTGAGTTTCAGAGATCGAACGTTTGTGATAACCATACCGCTTAATCCATTTCTTGTTGGAGCCGTAAAGCTTTTGGCAGCCCACCGCTAGATTGCGAGGGTGTCCTTGTTCCCGGAAGGCAGACCCTTCTCTTGGTGGGATAAGCGGAACTGCTCGCTTGACCCGTATGGCATCATGGCAAACCCTTGTGTCGTAAGCACCATCACCAGATATCTCGATGATTCCTCGGCGTGTTTGCTTGAGCAAATTAGGAAGAACTTCTGCATCGGTTACATTAGATAAACTCAGTTCTGCTGCGACTATTCATGGGTGCTGGCAGATGCTTGATTTAGTTCCATCGAATTACGCAAAGCATAACAATGCCTCAAATTACGCAGGTATACCCTATACTATAAACGGAAGTCGGAAATCATTCGTTAATAGAATTGCTTAAAGCAAATATGCCTAATCAGAGGTATAGATGATGGAGTCAGGAAGGAAACATACCCCCATTGGTGTCATTACTGAGATCCACGGTCCAGTAACAGTGGTTACCTGTGATACCTTGCCTCCCTTACATCAGGCTTTATATGCCAATGTCGATAATGAAACCTATCTGTTTGAGGTTCACCAACATCTTGATAAGCGACATATCCGCGCCATTATTCTACATAAAAATTCCTCCCTACATCGTGGGGTCACCGTCTATGATACTGGGGCTTTGCTTCATGTTCCCGTAACACCGGATTGTCTTGGTCGTCTGCTCAATATCTTTGGCGAACCGCTGGACGGCGGCAGTGAACTTGATGCGTCAATGTTTCGCAATGTTCACAGTGCCCCTGTCCCCATTCATGAATCTGTCGGTGCCGGAAACGTATTGGAAACGGGAATTAAAGTTATCGATCTTCTCTGTCCTTTCATTGAGGGAGCGAAAACAGGATTACTCGGTGGTGCAGGGGTTGGCAAGACGGTGTTAATTATGGAGTTCATGCACGCGATGGCTTCATTACACCAGGGGGTGTCGGTTTTTTCCGGGATTGGTGAACGCATACGTGAAGGTCATGAACTTTGGCACGCTATCCGAGATGCAGGGGTTCTACCACAGACATTAATGGTGTTCGGGCAAATGGACGAGTCGCCGGGGGTGCGTTTTCGGATCGGACTATCGGCTTTGACCTATGCGGAATACCTGCGCGATACCCTGAAAAAAGATGTTCTGTTTGTCATGGATAATATTTTCCGTTTTGTACAGGCTGGCAGTGAAGTGTCTAGCTTGCTCGGGCGGATGCCGGCGACGGTAGGCTATCAACCGACACTCTCGACAGATATAGCAGAGATTCAGGATCGTATTCTTTCAACCAATAATGGCACCATCACTTCGGTACAGGCTGTCTATGTTCCGGCTGATGACATGACCGATCCAGCGGTCAGTACCATCTTGAGTCACCTGGATAGCACGGTTATGTTATCCCGGGCACAAGCGGGGAAAGGTATATATCCTGCGGTCGATGTGTTGCAGTCCAGCAATAAGCTTATGGATCGTCATACATTGGGCGAACGTCACTACAGTATTGCTGAAGGCGTCCGGGAACATTTGGCTCGTTACCACGAGCTGGAGGATATTATCACCATGTTAGGTGTTGGGGAGCTGTCTCAGGCTGATCGTATCATCATCATGCGTGCCCGCAAACTTCAACGTTATCTGACCCAGCCATTTTGTACAACAGCATCTCATACCGGTATGCCGGGGGTGTCCGTGCCGCTGGAAAGTACGCTAAAGGACTGTGAACATTTTCTGCTAGGGCATTACGACGAAATACCAGAAGAGCGCTGCTATATGCAGGGGAGTATGGAGAACCAACCACGATGAAAAGTTTTGTGATCTGCCTGTTGGATGCAACGCATTCTGAAGAGATTGAGGGTGTCACTTCGTTTATTGGCGAAGACCAAACCGGTAGTTTCGGTTTGTTGGAAAATCACACTCGTTTTATGACGGTTCTTTCTATGGGAATCGCGAAGTACCGTACGGGGGATAGTGGCTGGAAATACTTGGCAGCGGCAGGTGGGGTGCTCTATTTTAAAAATAACATCTTAACATTATGTACTTATCGCTTTTTGCTCGACGATGACTATAGCCGTATTAGCCAGGCGCTGGAGCAACAATTAGTGGCAGAAGAAGAAAAATCACAGACGTTTAAACAGAGCCTACGCCACATGGAGGAAGAGGTATTTATGCGGCTGTGGAAAATAGGTAAAAGAGAGACAATGTAGTGCCATGCATAAACTTGATGATTTGAAAAACAAAACGGAGCGTCAGGTTGACCGTATGAAGAAGGCTGAGCGCGAACGGCATACCCTTATCGGTCAAACTATTTATCTTGGAACCTTGGGGTTATTGCTTGCGTTACCCATTGTGGGAGGCGCTTACCTTGGGCATTGGATAGATAGCATGATCGAGGGATATTCGGTTCGCTGGACAATAAGTTTTATCCTGCTCGGCGTGATCGTTGGGATGGTCAATGTCTATCTTTTAATTCGGCAATAATGCCATGGATGTTAACTGGGATTAAGTAAACCGACTCAGTGGGGCGATCATTATGATAGACAATACAGTAGTCACAACTTGGGGAATCATTGGTGTAATCGGGCTGTTTTCCTGGATTTTGTCACGGAAGTTAACGATCAACCCCGGGCTGGTACAGACTGCGGTAGAAGGTATGATTGCCAGTATTGAAAATGTGATTAGAGAAGTCGCGCCTCAGCATGTTAAAAGCCTGATGCCGTTTATTGGTAGTCTATGGATATTTCTTGTTATCGCCAATCTGTGCGGGCTTATTCCCGGCGTTCATTCCCCAACACGTGATTTATCTGCTACCTCTGCTCTGGCAATTTTAGTTTTTCTTTCGACACACTGGTACGGCATTCGCCTACAAGGGATAAAGCTTTACTTAAGCCATTATGTCAAACCTAGCCCGATTCTATTGCCATTTCACCTGATTGGTGAAATAACGCGCACGGTTGCTTTAGCGGTGAGGTTATTTGGCAACATGATGAGCCTTGAAATGGCAGCCTTGCTATTTTTGTTAGTCGCGGGATTTCTGGCGCCAGTTCCAATTTTAATGCTCCATGTCATTGAAGCCTTAGTTCAGGCTTATATCTTCGGCATGCTAGCCCTCATTTATATAGCGGGTAGCCTACAATATCAACAACAGCAACAAGAAGGAGCCACTCATGAATGAATTATCAACTTTTGTTCTGACTTCCACAGCTGTTGCCATTATCGGTATTTCTATTGGTGTCTTGGCTCCAGCGATAGCCATGGGCTGGGCTGTGAGTCGGGCGATGGATGCTCTGGCACGTCAGCCTGAGGCTGAAAAGTCAATTATGCGGACGCTTTTTATCGGGCTGGCAATGATAGAGTCTCTGGCCATTTATGTGCTCGTTATAGTGTTGATTGTGCTGTTCCGTAATCCATTACTTGAATACCTTATAAAATAGCGTCTGCTAACCACTCTATGATGGTTTATGACCCACGCTGAGGAGCAATTACTGTGGAGTTTAGCTGGACTACTTTTGTGCTGGAAATCATCAATTTTTTGGTGTTGATCTGGATTCTCAAACGTTTTCTGTTTAAGCCTGTCAAGGCTGTTGTTAGTCAGCGTCAGGCTGATATTGATAAACAGTTACTTGAATCCCAACGACTGAATGATGAGTCGGCAGCACTGAAAGATGAGTATGAAAACCGCCTGGTTAATTGGGAGCGTCAGTGCAAGCAGGCAAGAGAGGTACTGAGCAGGGAAATTGATGCAGAGCGGGTATCCCAGTTAGATTTGTTGAAGCAGTCGATTGAGCAGGAAAAGAAAAAAGCGCAAGTTGTTGAATCTCGCCAGCGTATGGAAGCGATTCGTGATAGTGAACAAAAGGCGTTACTCCATAGCGCTCAATTTGCGACTTCTTTGCTTAGCAGGGCTTCTGGACCAGATCTGGAGGCGAGGTTGCTGGATATTCTGTTGGAGGATCTGTATTCCCTTTCTGATGAGCAATCTGCCAGCTTGAGACATCAGTGGGGAGTCATGCCCGAAATTATTGAGGTAAGCAGCGTTTATCCAATACCTGAACAAAAGCGGCAAGAATTGGAAAGCGCCCTGAAGACCGTAAGCCAATTATCAATCCCTGTTCAATATGATGAGAACCCTGAGTTGATCGCTGGATTGTTTATCACAATAGGCGCCTGGTGTTTGCGTACCAATATAAGGGATGATTTAAAAGGGTTTATGGAGTTTGCCTATGTTACCCGATGAAGACCCACTCAATAGCCCGTTGACCCAGCAGGCGAGGTGGCTCAAGGATTACAAACCAGGGTTACGCCTTGAAGAGCGGGGAGTCGTGCTATCCATCGGAGATGGCATTGCCAGGATATCTGGGCTTCCTTCGGCGGCGATGAACGATATCTTAACCATGGAGGATGGCAGTCAGGCAATGGTATTTGACCTGACGGAAGAGTTGGTCAGTGCGGTTCTGTTGCATGAAACCAGTTTATTGACCGCCGGAACCTCTGTACATCACTCCAGCCATCCTTTAAGTGTCCCGGTGGGTGACAGTTTGCTTGGCCGGGTTATTGATCCCCTGGGCAGTCCACATGATGGAGAAGCGGCCCCAGTTCCATCTGCATGGATGCGTCTAGATACGTTGTCGCCCCCGATAATCAGCCGTGATTTTGTTAATGCGCCTTTGTATACGGGGATCAAGATCATAGATACCTTAGTTCCTATAGGTAAAGGGCAGAGGCAGTTGCTTATTGGTGACGAAGGCCTTGGGCGCAGTGCGCTTGCTCTTGATACCGTAATTAACCAACGAGACAGAAATGTGCGTTGTGTTTATGTTCTCATTGGGCAAAGGCGTTCTACGGTCATTAAGACGATCGAGATACTGCGAGAGTTTGGTGCTCTTGAATACACCACTGTCGTCGTCGCTGAAGCGAGTAGCCTGCCGGGATTACAGCATATAGCGCCTTTCTCCGGTTGTGCTATTGCTGAGTATTGGATGCAGCAGGGACACGATATTCTCGTTGTCTATGATGATCTTAGTACGCATGCAAAAATTTACCGAGAACTGTCATTGCTTCTGCGTCGCCCTCCCGGGCGGGAAGCCTATCCCGGGGATATTTTTTCAGTTCATGCTGGTTTATTGGAACGGACTACCTGTCTGAGCCCGTCTCATGGTGGTGGTAGCATGACTGCGTTACCAATCGTTGAAACCAACCAGGGAGAAATCGCCGATTATATTCCGACTAACTTAATATCCATTACTGACGGGCAAATCTATTTGGATAGAGGGTTGTTTTCAGCGGGTTTTCGTCCGGCTATTGATATTGCTCGATCGGTTTCTCGTATTGGCGGACAAGCGCAACACCCCAGAATCAAGGAAGAAGCTGGAAGTATGAAGTTACACTACCTGCAGTTTCTGGAGCTTGAGAGTTTCACCCGCTTTGGTGCCCGGCTTGAAGCTTCTATGGAGCAAGCGATTCAACGTGGTCTGGTATTGAGGGAAATTCTCAAGCAAGAGCAATTTTCCCCGCTTCACGAGACTTTTCAACTGGCATGGCTTGTGGCTTTTAATGATGGACATTTTAAGAATTGCGAACGAAAAGAAGTGGCGTCGCGTCTGGATATTCTTCAACAGGAGGTGAAGTCTTCCGGCCTAACCCTTGATAGCCCCAAAGAAGAGTGGCGTGTAGCGGTCACTAAATGGTTATCGCCTAACAACATACAGGACAGTAAGTGATGAGCCGACGCCTGGACCTGGACAATCACCATCATAGTCTGAACGAAATTATAAAAATCTTGGATGCGATGAAAATGTTAGCTTATATGGAAACGCACAAGTTGGGTGCATTCCTTGACACTCAACATCGTGCGTTGGATGCCATCAGTTCAGCGGCTAACGACTTTCTTAGTTTTTATCCTGGAGCCCAATTAAAAGAGTCAGAAGTCTTCCCGGTTTATCTTTTAATTGGATCCGAACGCGGGTTCTGTGGTGACTTCAATCAGGAACTGGTGGATTATATTGAGCAGCTCTTAATGATTCCTTCCAATGTAAAGCCGACTTTAATTATTGTTGGCCGCAAGCTCGAAAACTTAATGCAAGACGAAGTGGATGTATATGCGCAGATAGAGGGGCCTAATGTTGTCGAAGACGTGCCCACCGTTCTCGAACAAACGGTTCAAGTACTGACAAAGATCCAGCAGCAACAGCCGTTGATGAGCTTATACAGTGTCTACCACAGTGGTGAACAAGGGATTACCACAAAAAAATTATTGCCGCCATTTCAGCATAACGATCAACAGCCAGCGAATTTTCAGACTCCTCCGCAGCTCAACTTACCCCCGGCAGACTTTTTACTCAAAGTTGCCGAACAGTTTCTTTTTACTGCTCTGCATGAAACCGTTTATACCTCCATGTTAGAGGAAAATCACAATCGAATCATGCATCTTGAAGGTGCGGTTAAACACCTTGAGACTAAAGCAGATGAATTGACCCAGCAATGTCATATTTTACGCCGAGAAGAGATCACCGAAGAAATAGAAGTCATGTTACTTAACGCGACGAGTTTTGACGACTTACCCACTGATTGAATACTCATGTGGCATTGAGGGGACACGCCTTAGCAACTGTGCGGTTACGATGGTTAAGTCTTGAGTCGGCGAAGTCTACCAGGTTTATTCTGTTTGCTTTGCTACCATTGGTAGAGATGAAAAAGCCGATGGCGAACCATCGGCTTGAGATGACACTGAACTGCTTTGAGTGCAACTTTCAGATCACGCTTTTGCCTCTTCTGGCTTTGCGTCAGCTTGAGTTGATTTCAATAGTCTACTAGTGATAGTTCCTGCCGTCATAGAACCTGAAACGTTAAGCGCAGTACGCGCCATATCGATTAGTGGCTCGATAGAGATAAGCAGCGCTGCGATAGTCACTGGCAAGCCCATAGCCGGAAGCACGATCAGAGCAGCAAAAGTTGCGCCGCCGCCAACACCCGCGATACCGAACGAGCTGATGGTGATAATAGCAATCAGTGACAGGATAAAGTTGAACTCTAATGGGTTAATACCCATTGTTGGCGCAACCATTACAGCAAGCATCGCTGGGTAAATACCTGCACAACCATTTTGACCAATCGTTGCACCAAATGATGCTGAAAGGTTAGCAATCGCTGGTGGCACGTTTAACTTGGTGATTTGAGCTTCTACGTTTAGAGGAATCGTTGCTGCTGAGCTACGTGACGTAAAGGCGAACGTCAGTACAGGCCAAATTTTCTTGAAGTATTCTGCTGGGCTAACGCCAACAAAAGAAACCAGAATTCCGTGCACAACAAACATCAATGCAATCGCGACGTAAGACGCAACGATAAAGCCGAGCAGATTCAGAATATCCGCTGCACTTGATGTCGCGACAACTTTGGTCATCAATGCCGCGATGCCGTATGGTGTTAGCGCCATGATCATCTTAACTAAGCGCATGACAATAGACTGAGCCGCTTCAACGAAAGTGCGGATTGGGGCTTCCAATTCTGCTTTTTCCATCATTACTTTGCGTGCTGCAATACCCGTTAAAACACCAAAGATAACAACCGCAATAATAGACGTTGATCGTGCGCCAGTGAGATCGGCAAATGGGTTAGTCGGAATAAAGCTAACCAGCATTTGTGGAATGGTCAGGTCGCTTACCGTTCCTGCGCGGTTTTCCAATACTGCAATACGGGCCGTTTCACGAGCACCTTCAGTCAGGCCTTCTGCCGACAGGCCAAATGCAGACGTGACGAAAATACCAATTAATGCTGAGATCGCCGTTGTGATAAGCAGGACTGAAATTGCTAGGCCGGAAATCTTGCCTAGCGAGCCGCCTTTTTCCAGCTTCACAACCGCTGAGATCATCGATACCAAAACAAGTGGCATGATCACCATTTTCAGCAGGCCAACATAGCCACTACCAACAATAGCAACCCATGAAAGTGTTTCAGAAATAACGCTGCTGCTTTCACCGTGGATCAGTTGAAGCGCAAGACCAAAAAGTGAGCCAGTGACAAGGCCAATTAAAACGAGTCGAGAAAGGGTGTTTTGTTTCTGTTGCTGGTTAAAAAGAAAGAATAATATGCCAACAAAGACTGCAAGTGAGGCAATTACTGCAAAATTCATACTCTTACCTTAGTGCTCAGTTAATATGCTGAGGGTTGTATACGCGATGATAAAGGGGCAGTAAGATAGCTTTCAATATATAACTTTTAAAATGATTAACGAGTATTAGATATATCAAAATAGAATATGTTTGGCGTAAGTTCCGCTTTAAACATGTGCTCGGTACGTATTTTCCGCCGTTGTGGCTAGTCGTAGTGGCGCAATAAATCGAGCATTTCTCTGCGTTGCAAATAAATGATGGAGTCTTCTTGATAGCTGAAAATCTGATAAATCATAGCCTTGGCGACGACTTCGGCATCAATCGGAATAAAGTTAGATAGTTTTCCAAACATTAATGGACGAATCACGCTAAAAATCCTTTGAACGATTTTCTCATCCTTTCTTGGCTGTTCGCGTTGGCCAACAAGTGGCCCCGGACGGACGAACACCACTTCGTCAAATCCCATTTTTTCTATGTTTGCTTCCATCTGCCCTTTACAAGCCAAGTAATGCGAGGGCGATTTACTGTTGGCGCCAAGACTGGAAACCACAGCGATTCGCTTCACACCGATCATTTTCATTTGCCTGGCAACGGTTGTCACCAGGTCTACATCAACCTTGCGCAAACTCTCTTTACTGCCGGCTTGTTTGAGTGTGGTACCTAAACAGATAAAACCGATTTCTGGCGTCAGGTGTTGCTCATCCCAATTTAAAATAGAAAGATCAGCGTCGATCATTGGAACGATTTTTTGCTCAGGATCCGAGATGCCGGTAAGAGGGCGTCTGGAAAGTGAATATAAGGTGTGTATACCCGGTTGGGAAACTAATTGTGTAATCACTTTGCTGCCAACTAAGCCAGAGGCTCCAGCAATAATCACACAGGTGTTGTTACTCATGCTTCTTCTCTCAAATGGCAGAAATCGTGTATTGATTGTAGCCGATTTCAATCACTTATACTCAGCTTTTACCTGGCATGAGAGCGACTACACAAATAGTAGTCGATGCTGCGTCTAAACAGTACGATGTAGCTTTACTGCACAAATCGACACTATTTGGTGAAAAGTTTTCGTAATAAGGAGAAAGTAGGTGAATTACCTTCCGAGAAAGGTACACTATTTTTCTTTATTGTTTGAATTTGCGATATTATTTCGGTTCACGTGTATCAAGGAAGAGAAATGAACGTAGACATAAGCACTCTTGCCCCGACGCAGGTATACCATCTAATAACTCAGGGCGACAGATTGAAAGTGGACGCATTAGCCGTTGATCCGCTCTCCCGTTTAGGCGGGAGTGAGTACGCCACTTTAGATAAAACTTTCTCAATTGCTCGTCCCCAATAAATAAAAGGAACCGAACACATGGACCGCACTTTCGCCGCTGATATTCAAGCGCGTATTGATAACAAGACCAAACCAGTTGGATCATTAGGGCTGCTTGAAAAAGTCGCTCTGGAACTGGCACTGATACAAAGCCAAGATCAAAGCGCAGCGGTAGAACAAATTACAATTCGTCAGCCAACCATGCTGGTATTTGCTGGTGACCATGGTGTAGCCGAAGAGGGCGTCAGCATTGCGCCTAGCGCTGTCACGCAACAAATGGTCGCTAACTTTCTCGCTGGCGGCGCGGCAATCAACTGTTTTTGCGAGCTTAACCAAATCCAATTCAAAGTGATCGATTGTGGCATGTTATCACCGATAGAGACGCTGGTACCGGACTTTAAATCGCATCCGAACTTGATAGAGAAACGCCTTGGCAATGGCACTGCGAACTTCTCTAAACAAACTGCTATGTCTCTAGAACAAGTGGCGCTTGGTTTGGAGTATGGCGCGAAGGTGGCAGAGCAAGCTATTTTGTCTGGCTCCAATCTTCTAATGTTTGGAGAGATGGGAATCGGCAACACAAGTTCTGCTTCTGCATTGTTAACCGCACTGAGCCCGCTTGAAGTGGATCACTGTGTCGGACTGGGCACTGGCATCAGTCAAGACCAGTTAAATCGTAAGATTAAAGCCGTTGCCCACGGTGTGTCGCGTTGTCACGAACTGGATACGAAAGAAGTACTAGCCCAAGTGGGTGGGTTTGAAATAGTCCAAATGATTGGTGCATTTTTGGAAGCAAAACGTCTTAAGACGCCAGTGTTAGTTGATGGTTTCATTGTTTCAGTCGCGGCATACATCGCCACACTGCTTGATGAAGAGGCGAGAGACTACATGTTGTTTGCACACTGCTCCGAAGAAGCGGGACATAAATTCGTACTGGAATATTTGCAAGCAGAGCCCCTATTGGATCTTGGCCTGCGCTTAGGTGAGGGAACGGGGGCGGCACTGGCTTTACCGTTAGTCAAAGCGGCAGCGCAGTTTTACAACAATATGGCGAGTTTCGAGAGCGCGGGAGTAACCGTTTAGTGTCAGAAACACCTCATCAAGCAAACACAGGTAGCTGGCATTATCAATGGGAGCTTTTCCTGTTAGCGGTGAGCTTTTTCAGCCGCTTACCTGTGCCTGCCAATTTGCCTTATAGCGAAGTTCGCATGAATCAAGCCGGGCGATACTTCGCGCTGGTCGGTGTTGTGTTGGGGGTGCTCTGTGCTGCGACCTTTGCGCTTTTAAGTTTGGTTTTTCCTGATCCTGTCTCGATCGTCTTGACCATGGTATTTAGCCTGTTGCTGACGGGCGCATTTCATGAAGACGGCTTAACCGACATGGCGGATGGTATTGGCGGTGGTATGACCGTCGAGCGACGCCTGTCTATCATGAAAGACAGCCGAATTGGCACTTATGGCGCGGCAACTCTGGTGATGGCCTTGCTGGCGAAGTTTGTTTTTTGGGGCGAGCTGGTTCAAGAGCCGCAATTTTTGTTGATGATTGTAGTCGCATACACCGCCAGCCGCGCTTTGGCGGCTACGCTTATCTACGACATGCCGTATGTCAGTGACAGCGACACTTCCAAAAGTAAGCCCCTTGCCAACCAACAGTCGTCATTAGAAGTGGCGATCCTACTGTTTACCGGTGGCGTTGTTACCTTGTGTCTTGGCGTTACTCAGGCAGCCGTTATTGTGCTGATCTTAGCGGTATTTCGCTATGGTTTTAAACGATGGCTGACTAAAAGAATCGGCGGATTTACCGGCGATTGCTTAGGGGCTGCGCAACAGTTATCTGAATTGCTGGTTTATCTCACTCTCATTGCCTTTTATCACCCATCATGAAGCAACTAATATTAGGTGGAGCACGCTCCGGAAAATCCAAGTTAGCAGAACAAACCGCGCGGCAGGCTGCTGACGCTCATCACGCTTGTTTACATTACGTCGCGACGGCATTGCCGTTTGATGATGAGATGCGAGATCGAATTCATCACCATCAAAAGCAACGAGGAAAAGGATGGCAAGAACACGAATGTCCGCTGCATCTTGCTGATTTGCTATTAAGCTTTAATCACGATGACGTTGTTCTGATTGATTGCCTGACACTGTGGCTGAACAACTGGATTTTCGAACTGGGTGACGAATGCTCAAATGAAAAGTTAGAAGCAGAAGTTCATAAACTGGTAGAAGCGGTGTCTCACTCAAAAGCGACGTTGATCTTTGTCTCTAACGAAGTCGGGATGGGCATCGTTCCACTTGGCGCGATTAGCCGCTATTTCGTCGATAATGCCGGCCGAATGAACCAACAACTTGCGCACGTGTGCCAGCGAGTTTCATTTGTTGCTGCTGGCTTACCACTCGTACTCAAAGCATAGGGCTCAATATCATGAAAACGCTTAACATCTATCTCATGCGTCACGGTAAAGTGGATGCCGCACCTGGGTTGCACGGTCAGTCGGATTTAAAGGTAAAAGCGTCCGAGCAGCAAGCTATTGCTCAGGCTTGGAAAGAGCAGGGGCGTGAAGTCAGCGGGATTATTACGTCTACACTTTCCCGTTGCAGCGACGTGGCAGAAATCATCGGCGAGCAGCAAATGCTTCCTGTGAGCGAAAATTCTGAACTAAGAGAAATGAATTTTGGCGACTTCGATGGTGTGCCGTTTGATATGCTGAGCAACAAATGGAAAAAGCTTGAGTCTTTTTGGCAATCACCGTCACAACACACTCTACCCAATGCTGAGAGCCTTAACGCATTTTCACAGCGTGTAACTAGTGCTTGGTCTCAAATTCTCAATGATATCAATGACAACCTGCTGATTGTCACGCATGGTGGCGTTATTAGAATGATTCTCGCTCATATATTAGACATTGATTGGCGCAACCCTCGTTGGTATTCGACGTTAGCGATCAGCAATGCGTCAATCACACATATAACAATCACTATTGATGACCAAATCTACGCCTCTGTTCGTTCGATAGGTGTACCTTTGGTTGAGCACAGATCGTAAAAGTCACGGAAGAGGCCAATGTTATTCCCTCTAGCCATTTAAGCAGGGAAGGGTTGGCCAGATTACATAAAAAGGAAAGATAAATGACCACTCCAAGTTGGGACTTATCCATCGCATATCAGGATCTCGCTGATCAGCGAATTCAAGATGACATTGCTTTGGTAGAGCAATGTATTGAACTTCTCAATAAGCAGTCATTGGATTGCCAGAATGTTGAAGTGATGCAAAACGCCATTTTAACCAACGAGGCAGCAAATCGCTTAGCACGTACGATTTTTAATTTCGCTAATTGCTATTCATCTGTTGATTCAAGAAACGCGGAAGCAAAAGCGTTGTTAGGGCGTATGACTCGTATTTTTTCTGAGTTATCGCAAGCATTCAGCGCATTTGAGTTAACGCTAACACACGCGGATGATGATTTTATTGCGCGTGTTTTGAATCATGAAAATACAGATGTTAGTGGTCAGGCGTTCACCATTCAGAACTTAAGAAACCTGGCCGATACTCGTCTAAGCACCGAAGAAGAAAAACTGTTGGCAGCAATGAGTGTGGATGGTAAGTCTGCATGGGGTAAATTGTACGATAATCTGACAGGCTCTCTGAAAGTGACCTTGGATTACGATGATGGAACCAGTGAAGAACTTGGTTTTTCTCAAGCAGCCAGTATTCTTTATGGCTCAGATTTTCACCGACAGGAAGCCGCTTGGCGCGGTGTCCAAAAAGCAATGACAACCCACCAAGAGTCCTTTGCTGCCATTCTTAATGCGCTCGCAGGCTGGCGCCTGACTGAAAACAAAAAGCGCTCGACTAAGCGTGAAGTGCATTTCCTCGACCCAAGTTTGCATGGCAGCCGCATTCAGGCTGAAACACTGGATGCGATGATGGCTGTGGCAAAACAAAACCGTGGTATTGGTCAAAAAGCGGGTTTACTCATGGCTCAAGTTCACGGCTTAGATGAGATGAAACCGTGGAATCACCTGGCTGCGATGCCAGCACTGAGTGGAGACGCAAAGGTCTACGCTTTTGACGAAGCCATCGATGTGATTTGTGAAGCATTTGAAACGGTTAACCCTGACATGTCAGAGTTTGTTCGAATGATGGTCAAGAACGGTTGGATTGACGCCAAGCCAAACGCGAATAAGCGTTTGGGAGCCTACTGTACTAAGTTACCCGCAACACGTACGCCATTGGTATTCATGACCTGGAGTGGCAGTCGCTCAGACTTGATGACCCTAGCCCATGAATTAGGTCATGCATTCCATAACTGGGTTATCCGCGATTTACCGCTTTGTCAGACCTATTACCCAATGACGCTGGCGGAAACCGCTTCAATCTTTGCGGAAAACATCGTTCGCGATCATCTGATTTCAAAAGCTCAAAGTGTCGATGAAAAGTTGGAAATGCTATGGGAAGAGCTCTCTTCTGCACTTGCACTGATGGTAAATATTCCTGTTCGTTACGAATTTGAAAAAGCATTCTATGAACGCCGCCAAAACGGTGAACTGACTGCGCAAGAGTTTTGTGAGTTGATGTCTGAAACTTGGAAAGATTGGTATGGCGATGTGATGAGCGAAGCCGATCCGTATTTCTGGGCAAGCAAACTACATTTCTCAATCTCAGGGGTGAGCTTTTACAACTACCCATACCTGTTTGGCTTCCTATTCAGTAAAGGCATTTATGCTCAGCGTGAATCAAAGGGTGAAAACTTTTACACCGATTACGTTCACTTGCTTCGCGATACAGGCAACATGACCGCCGAAGAGGTAGTAGACAAGCACTTGTCGATGGATCTGACAAAACCTGATTTTTGGCAGCAGAGCGTTGCTTTGGTTCAGCAGAAGGTCGATGAATTTGAGCGTCTACTTACTCAACGAGGCGAGCTCGCATAATATTGTGACAGTGCATAAGCATGACGCGAAAAATATTGTGAAATCATAATGATCTTAATCAGGGCTGTGTTAAAGTTCACAGCCTTATACCCAAGTGACTTGAGATGCCATTTTTATTAGGTTATTTGGGTATAATTGATTAAGAAATAAGCGGTTTGTTGCTTGGTTTGAGTGTATGTCTCGAAACGGTATTGGATTTTCGTTGAAAATGTCGATTTCTACTCATAAGTGGGATCGCAGCAACAAAAATTCCTTGTACAATTTATTAACATACCCGCCGTGCAATTAAGGAGTAACGCATGACGAAGTCTTTCTTTCGCCAATCGTTTTTAGCTGATACGTTAGATATGCATGT
Source organism: uncultured Vibrio sp. (assembly GCF_963675395.1). Lineage (NCBI taxonomy): Bacteria > Pseudomonadati > Pseudomonadota > Gammaproteobacteria > Vibrionales > Vibrionaceae > Vibrio > uncultured Vibrio sp. The sequence continues at coordinate 130,142 of NZ_OY776223.1, forward strand.
TGATGTAGAGCCAGCAGAGCTGGCGTTATCTAATGGAGTGACACTAAAACTCTATCAGCGTGGTGTGCTAGAAGTGGTCCCTGAGAACTACACTCAGGAGACGAAAAACATCATTATCTCAACAGGTATTCACGGCGACGAAACGGCACCGATGGAACTGGTTGATTCAATGATAAAAGACATTGAATCCGGTTTTATGAAGGTCGATGCCCGTTGTCTATTCATCATCGCTCACCCCGAGTCTACGCTGGCGCATACGCGTTTTCTTGAGGAAAACCTCAACCGCTTATTCGATGAAAAGGATCATGCTCCAACCAAAGAGTTGGTTATTGCAGATTTATTGAAGTTGCACGTCTGTGACTTTTTTAAAGGTACGGACCCTGAAACGCGTTGGCATCTTGACTTACACTGTGCAATTCGTGGTTCCAAACACTACACGTTTGCAGTGAGTCCAAAAACACGCCATCCGGTTCGAAGTCAAGCTTTGATGGACTTCTTGGACAGTGGCCATATTGAAGCGGTTCTGTTATCAAACTCTCCGGCAAGTACCTTCAGCTGGTACAGTGCAGAGAACTTTAGCGCGCAAGCTCTGACAATGGAACTAGGACGCGTTGCTAGAATTGGTGAGAACGATTTAGACAAGCTTACTGCCTTTGATCTAGCAATGCGCAACTTAGTTTCTGGAACACAAGCTGAGCATTTGCCTAAGCCGTGTATTAAATATCGTGTCAGCCGTACAATCGTGCGTTTGCATGAGGATTTCGACTTTATGTTTGATGACGATGTTGAAAATTTTACGTCGTTTGTCCATGGAGAAGTGTTTGGTCACGACGGTGATAAACCGTTGATGGCTAAGAATGATAACGAAGCGATAGTCTTTCCAAACCGCAAGGTTGCCATAGGTCAGCGCGCGGCTCTAATGGTCTGTGAAGTGAAGACTCGTTTTGAAGACGGCGAATTGGTATACGATTAAAACGAAGCTTTCAGACCCATAACAAGAAATATTGTCTGCAACGCTTCGAAGTCGTTGCAATTTACTGAGGCTTAACTGTAAGGTTAGGCCTCGTTTGTTTTTATCGGCTATTATGGATTTTCAACAACTTATCCTAAACAAGGAGCGTCGCTGGCGGCGCAATCTTTTGATTATGTCCGCCGTGCTCATACTACTCTCTGCCATTCACCTGATGGTCGGAGAGATTTTCCTTTCTCCTTTTCAATCGCTTTCCGCATTTGAGCACAAGTTATTAGTGGATTTACGCTTACCAAGATTGCTGTCTGCCGCCATTATTGGCGCTGCGCTTGCTGTTTCTGGCGCAACACTGCAAGTGCTGCTAGGGAACGTACTCGCAGAACCGGGCGTACTTGGTATTTCCGGCGGCGCTAGCCTCGCTATGGTATTGGTGATGTTTGTTATTCCTACCTTGCCGACGCCGCTGATTTTTATGCTGGCCGCCATCGCGGGTTCGATGTTGTTTACCTTAATCTTGGTTTCTATTGCAAGAGTGATGCACCTGACGACCGCACGCTTGTTGTTGGTTGGTGTGGCGTTGGGAATATTCTCCAGTGCGATTGTGACCTGGGCATTCTATTTCAGCGATGATCTCAGCCTTCGCCAGTTAATGTATTGGCTGATGGGGAGCATTGGTGGGGCGAGTTGGTATCAGCATTCCGTAACTTTGGTGATGCTACCTGTTTTGATTTGGCTGTGTTGTAAGGGTAAGCCACTCGATAAGTTGATGTTGGGTGAGATCCATGCCACTCAGCTCGGCATCGATGTTCATCAAATGCGTTGGAAATTGATATTAGCGATTTCAATCCTTGTTGGTGGTTCGGTCGCTCTTGGAGGGATCATCAGCTTTGTTGGATTAGTTGTGCCTCATCTGCTGCGCTTGGCATTTGGTACCGAGAATCGCTACTTGCTGCCGTTGTCTGCGATAGCGGGTGCAGCGTTGTTGGTGTTTGCGGATATCGGTGCGAGATTATTACTCGATTCTGCTGAACTGCCACTAGGCGTAATGACCACGTCGATTGGTGCGCCTATTTTCATATGGATGCTGGTGAAGAGTCATGATGCACGTTAAGCATATTGCGGTAGGAAACCGACTATTACCATTGTCGTTTGAATGTAACGCAGGGGAGATCGTGCATGTCGTCGGCCCAAATGGCTCGGGGAAAAGTACGCTGTTAGCCGCGATTTCCGGCACGCTTACCAGTCACGATTCTGTGAGTGGTGAAGTAAGCGTTAATAGCGGAGATTTACTCGCGATGCCTCTGTCTGAGCAGGCTTACCTGAGAGGGTATTTATGTCAGCAATCCAGACCAGTATTTAACGTCGACGTATTCCAGTATCTCGCGTTGTCTTTGCCAAGTGGGGTGAAGATCAGTGACAGCAAAGTGCGCGACGCGGTAAACGCAGTGATTGCGCTGGTTCAGTTACAGGATAAGTTACACCGTAGCATTCAGACGCTTTCTGGCGGTGAGTGGCAACGCGTAAGACTAGCGGGCGTCTGCCTGCAGGTTTGGCGCAATATCAACCCTTCCTCTCAGTTGCTAATTTTGGATGAGCCTGCTGCTCCGTTAGATATCGCCCAGGAGGGGCTGCTTTATCAGCTGATCGCTGAAGTCGCGGCTCAAGGTGTGGGTGTGTTGGTCGCGAACCATGATTTAAACCGAACACTAAGGCATGCTGATAAGGTGCTGTTGCTTAGTAATGGCGTGCTGCACTCATCAGGCAAAGCTGAGGATGTATTAACAGAAGAGGGACTTGGAGAGGTTTTCAACACTCAGGTAAGAAGAGTGATGGTTGAAGAGAAACCGTATCTGCTTTTCGAATAGTGCCTTGGCGCTCAACTAAAAATCTATTGCAGTCATTCCAGCGAGCCTTAGCGAGACTAGGAATCTAATATAAACTTGCCACGGAGTTTTAAGAGCAGCTTTAGTAACGAGGCGCTTGGATAGAAGATCTTGTTCTGAGACTAAGGAGCGTGATTCAGGGTCTAATTACCGAATGTGCTTGCCGTTAGGAGATTCCTGATGTCGCTAAGGCTCCTCGGAATGACGGTGACTGGTGAAAATAGATCGCTTATCAATCGATAGAATTAATAAGCGATTATCATTCCCCATCAGGTTCGTTTTGACTCTATCTAACCGTGGAGGCTTAGTTGGTCAGTGGCTTAAGGTCAGCCGGACGGTAGTAAACCGATTTTAGTACTTTGCCTTTACGTACCGTTTTGCCTTCAGATACAAAGTCTTCTGCACATTTGGCGATGATGTATTCACCCTGGTGTACCGCCATCAGCTTGATGCCTTGTTCTGCGTAGAATGCTTCTGTTTCTGTGTATTCTTTTTCATTGCGGCACACTTTACTCATGTTGCTTGAGTGTACTTCATCCCAGCAAGGGATAAAGTCGATACCACGGTTTACCGCAACGTTTAGTAGCAGGTCAATCAGGTAACTGATCGCCAGATTGTCTTCCACTTTGCTGTTACCAAGGTGTACAAGACGACCCATAAGGACATAAACGCTGTCTACGATTGCATCTGCTTGTTCTGTTTTACAATCTGCTTCTGCCAGCTCAGTCAGCTCTTCGATCGCCAAAGATGTGTGCAGCGTATCCGCTTGCGCATCCAGACTCGCTTCGTCTGCGACTGGAAGATCGAACGTGCTACGGAACTCGGTGATGTCACGGTATAGGTGATCAAAAATCTCTTGGGTTAGCTTTGACAGTTGCATTCTGATATCCATTGAATCGATTGAAGCGGTCATGATAACAAACCGCTCTTTATTCCCCAAGAGACAAGAGTCTAACTGGCTATTAAATCTGCCGCTTGGAGTGAAGTAGGGTGCCGCTCTGAAGGTTATAAGCCGTAACTTATCGAAATAAATACGGGAACAACGTTTTGCGCTCTTCCTCTGAAAGGGCAGAAACACGCGCGATGTTAGTATCTGGGATTGACTCAGGGTCAGGGTAGTGTTTCAACACCTTTTCCATGCTCTCTTCACGAATAAGATGGAAGATCGGATAAGGCGAGCGGTTCGTCAGGTTCTCGTCGTCTTCTGGCTCTGCACCACCAAAACAGTAATCTGGATGGAACGTAGCCACCTGGAAAATACCTTCCCAATCTTGCTGCTTGATTAAGCCTTCAACCCAATCAATAAACAAGTTGTAGTCCCAGAAATCGTCGAGCATATTTGGAACAACGACTAAGGTCGTTTCCAGCTTTTCTGGCTCTGTGTTACTTAGTTCAATTAACTGCAACAAAATATCTTCCAGCAAGGCTTCTTCTTGAGACGCCTCACTAACGAAGATTTTAATTTGTTTATTACGTTGCGGTTTGGCAGCAAACGGGCATAAATTCAGTCCGATAACGACATCATTCAGCCATCGATCCACTTGTTGGGTGATCGCGTTTATATCTGTAGTTTGATTAGTTGGTGTTGAGCGCGTTGACATACGATTTTTAAATCATTTTGAAAGTGGCGCAAGCATAGCAGATATACCAGGGTCTGTTGACCCTAATTAACTTCTTCTCAAGCTGGCTACTTCTTCACTTTCCTTTGTGTCGTGTGTCTGTGTAATGCGTTTGAGATAAGCTATCGCGCTGAACATCGCTAGATAGACCACGCTACCGCCGATAAGAACTGTAGACCATCCGCCATGCTGCCAACAATAAAGTAGCAAGAACCCACCAAGACTCCCGCCCACATAGTAATGCACTAGGTACAGAGCGGTTGCGGTTGCTTTTGCGGTTGTTGCCTTTTGGCCAACCCAACCGTACGCCAGGGTATGAGTGAAAAAGGCTCCAAAGCTAATCAGAAGCAAGCCAAACAGCATTGCCGCAACGCTTTCGAATGCGGCGATCCACATTCCGCTCATGCTGAGAATAGCGCCTAAGAACATACCGAGAATAGACGAGTAACGTTTACTCCAGTGACCAGCACAACGGGACGAGAACGTACCACCTAAATAGCAAACGAAGATAAGCGATGCCAAGCCGACGGGGATGTTGTGCGGCTCACTAACCAATCTGAAACCCATTACTGAATACAGGTTTACGAATAGCGCGAAATTAAGGCCACCAATCAACATTGCAAACCAGATGCGCTGGTTTTTGAAGTGACCTAAGATGGCTCGGTTTTGTTGTCTTAACCCACTCGAAGAAGGGGTGAAGTGACGTTGCTTTGGCAACAAATAATGTACGCAGATAACCCCTAACAATGTCACTACCATGATTGCTTCAATAGCAACATCAACACTGAAGTTATCCGCCAATAAGCCACCACTAATACGGCCCACAATGCCACCTAATGAGTTGGCTGCAATGTAGGTACCTATTGCCATGGAGAAGGCGTGTTTGTCGAGTTCTTCTGCCATATAGGCGACCGCTACGGCAGCAAACGCCGCCAATGCAACACCAATAAGGGCGCGGCAGATAACTAAAAACAGGAATGAATCTCCAAGTAACATCAGTGCAGACAGAACCGGGATAGCGAATAAGCCAGCCATCATGACCGGTTTTCGCCCGATGGTTTCAGACAATACTGCCATCGGTACCAGGCTAAAAGAGAGCGCCAACGTGGAGGAGGCAAACAACCAGTTTACCTGCGTTTCAGAAATGGCAAACAACTGAGCAAAGGTCGGCAACATCGGCTGCAACTGATATAAATTGGAGAATACCAGGAACGAGCCCAGCGCAAGCGCAAGCGTGATTCGTTTGTATTCTGGCGTGCCGAAGATGACCATGTGTCCTGCCTGATGCGAGATCGCAATTATAAAGAAACTGTGATCAATCTATCAGCTAATCGTAAATTAAAAAAATATATTAAAAATATGGATACCATATATTTTTGATCTAGTGGAATCGAAACAACTGAAACATTTTCTTGCTGTCGCAGAGCAAGGCAACATCACCCATGCCGCCAAGGTGCTGAACATTGCTCAGCCTGCCTTGAGTATCTCTATTAAAAAATTCGAGCAGTCTCTGGGTGTGACTCTTTTTCGGCGAGAAGATAAAAAAATTAATCTAACCCAAGAGGGCGAAACCTTACTGGTGCATGCTAAGCGTGTCATACAGCAATTGCACGATGCACAGCTCGCGATTAATGAACTGAAAGGGTTGGCTAAAGGTGAAGTGCGCTTGGGTACGCCGTCGATGATGGGAAGCTACTTTTTCCCACGTATCGTCATGGCGTTTAAGAGCCAGTTCCCGGATTTGAAATTAACGCTGGTGGAAGCGGGCACGCATTCGATAAGAAGTATGTTGCTTGATGGGCGGTTAGATATCGGGGTGATAAGTTGTGACAATGTACCTGACGATCTCGAGACCGATCATCTGTTTACCAGCCAGATGGTTGCCGTTGTCGCGCCAGAGCACGAGTTAGCGCAGCGTGAATCACTCACCTTTGATGAGTTTTTTGAACATGAATTGGTGATGTTCCAGCGCGGCTATTTCCATCGCGAGTTTTTAGATCAGGTCAGCGAGGAGCACGGCTTTACCATGAAGTCGTCATTTGAAACCAACTTATTGCCATTAATCCTCAGCATCGTAAAGCATGAATTTGCGATTACGGCGTTACTTGAACTGGTCACTCAGCATGAAAAAGATGTGGTGGGGATTCCGTTTAATCCGCCAGTTACGCTCGATCTGGCGCTAGCATGGCGGAAAGACGGTTATTTATCGATTGCAGACAGAACGTTTATTGATTTTGTTAAACGTTATTTGTAGCCGGGTAAAAACTAGGAGCTGTCCCTAGTCACCTTTATACATCTTTTCGAAGTTTTTGGGATTCCAGCCAATCATCAATTGGTCGCCAATTTTCAGGACTGGAAGTGAGCGGGCACCCAGCGCATCCAGCTCTTTACGGCCACGTTGCATTTTCGCGTTGCACAGGCGATAAGTGATGTTTTTCGAATCCAGATAACGTTGAGCATCTTTGCAGTGGGGGCATTTATCTTTGACGTAAAGAACGACACGTTTCATTGAATTTCTCTCCATTATCTTTGGGATGCGAAGTTTAACGGCCTTTATCGACAATTGAAAGGCGAAATCTATTGTCAAAGCGAGGGTGAAAGTGCTGATTATCTCAGGTATATTTAGCGCCTTTCCCTTGTCATAGCAGACTTTATACCATGCATCCGTCACTTCGATACATTCAGGGTTACCCTCCACACATTGTTGAGCAAGTTAGCTCGCTGGTAGACAGCGGTAAACTGGTTCCTTGGTTTGAAAAGCGCTATCCAGAACGTCATCAAATTAAAAGTGAAAAGGCGCTGTATGAGTACGCCATAGCGATAAAAAATCGTTACATGAAGAAAGCAGCACCGATCAGTAAAGTGGTCTACGATAAGAAAATTCACTTGATTAATAATGCGCTAGGGTTACACAGCGTAATCAGTCGTAATCATGGTGGCAAGCTCAAATCGAAGAACGAGATTCGTATTGCGAATGTCTTTAAAGAAGCACCGGAACCACTACTGAGAATGCTGGTGGTACATGAACTGGCTCATACGCGAGAGAAAAACCATGATAAAGCGTTTTACCAACTTTGCTGTTATATGGAACCCGAGTATCACCAGTTAGAGTTTGATGCCCGTCTGTTTATGATTTACCTCGATTTAAAAGCGAATTCGAATGAAGAACAATAACCACACCGCTAAGCCAGAAAAATCTAAAAAAAATGCCAAGCCAAAGCAGAGTAGAGGCGATGCAAAAGGCGAAAAGCGTGGGAAGCAAAAAAACGCGGTGAAAGCTAATTCGCCAGTGGCAACGAACAGCGATGTGGACTTCATTAAAGTAGCTAAAAGTGGATTACACGAACGTAACCAGCATCGTGGCCGCTATGACTTTAAAAAATTGACGGCAAGTGAGCCTGGGCTAAAAGCTTTTGTGATTAAAAATCCGAACGGGGAAGACTCAATTAACTTCTCTGATTCAAAAGCGGTCAAAATGATCAATAAAGCCTTGCTAGCCGCGCATTACGATATTGAATTCTGGGATATCCCTGAACACTATCTTTGCCCACCAATTCCAGGACGTGCGGATTACATCCACCGTGTCGCTGAGTTACTGGATGGGGAAGTGAAAGGTAAATACCCGCATCACGATGTGCGAGCGTTGGACATTGGCGTTGGTGCAAACTGTATCTACCCAATTATTGGAGTGACAGAATACGGATGGCACTATACCGGAAGCGACGTTGATCCTAAGTCTATTGAATCGGCTCAGGCAATTGTCGATGGCAATGTATCATTAAATGGCAGAATCGAACTGCTTCGTCAGGTGAGCCAAGCAAACATCTATCGCGGGGTAATTCAGCCGAATGAGCGTTACGATGTCACAACGTGCAACCCTCCGTTCCATCGTTCAGCAGCAGAAGCGGCGATGGGCAGCCAACGTAAGATCGATAACCTTAAAGCCAATCAACGCAAGAAGGGCGTGAAACCGACGCGTGTAAATACGGCAAAGCCAACCCTTAATTTTGGCGGCCAAAACGCAGAGCTTTGGTGTGATGGTGGCGAAGCAGCTTTTATCCGAAAAATGGCCAACGAAAGCCAAGCTTTCAGCGCCCAAGTGCTTTGGTTTACAACGCTGATATCTAAGAAAGAGAATGTTCGCCCAATGTGCAAGCAACTCGAGAAACTGGGTGTAAAAGCCATTCGCGTAGTAGAAATGAGTCAAGGGCAAAAAGTCAGCCGATTTATCGCCTGGTCTTATATGAATAAAGAAGAAAGAAAGGTGTGGCGAACGCTTAAGTAGCTAAATAAAGTAAATTAGTTACCACCAGTCATCTAATCTCGCTTTCTATTTTGACGAATTTCCAGGGCGTTACTACTATTCAATTAACTCCCTTGTATGAGTGAATAAACATGAAGGTAGGAATTGTCAGAGAATATTCTTCAACGGATAAAATCGAAGAAGACGAATGTGTTGTGATGTTGGGGAAGGCGGAGCTAGTCGCCGGAGAGATCCTCATAAGTGGTAGTGGCGAAAGAGATCCCACGTCCAAACATGATGGGTATGCTTTGACGGGCTATGTCATGCTTCACCCTTCAGAGTTTCAAAAGGTGGTTGATATGGCTCTCGAAGCTGGCGTGATCACGATAAATGTTGCGGATAATAAATAGATGAGATTTGAAATGTGAGATTTAAGGTTTCGCCTTATCTTTATTTGTCCACTACTTCTTTCCACCCGTCAGCTCTAATTTACTTCGGTATTTAGAACTGACGGATTGCTTTATTTCAGCCATCCCTCTGTCATTCCTCGTCAACACTCCCTCATAAGTGGATTGTGTGTCTTTCCCGTAACTAAAATTCCCCAAATGGCCTCTTCAAATTGAAAGTCCAGAATAATGCAATATTGTATAGTTAAATTCGTAGTGTCGATCGCTAACTCACTGATTATCCTTTGAAGTGCTCAAAAAAAGACGACATCATATTTGACAGAAAAATGCAGGCTTGGTGACATCTAAATAGCGTTCGCTATTTTTGAGGTAGTAATGAGAGCAGTAAAAATATTCATAGTCATCTTATCAATTCAATGCGTTTACGCTGTTGCAGGAGGGCTGAAGCTTCCTGATTGCCCTAACTCTCCTAAATTGGAGACGGAAATTTATTTTTACATTGATGAAAATGTGCTTGATGAGTACTCAAAAAAATTTGTTGACTCTAAAATTAATACTTGGGTGGAATATTCAAATCTTACGCTAGAGAATTCATGTATCCCAATAACAAGAAAAGTTACAAAAGTAGAGTACCTTTCGCATATAGATAGTACATGGTTTCAACATGTTGATGTCGCCAAAGATCTTCTGAAATATCATTCGGCATATGAAATTCCTGAAACCAACAGCTCTGGTGTTCCAATTTTTAAGGCAATTTTGTTTTCAAATGCGGCTGACAGCTTTAAGTCGCAATGGTGTGGAGTTGCATCGGCGAGTGCCAACTACTTTGTAATTGGTCTGAATTGCTACGATAGTGTGATGGAGCATGAAATAGGGCATTTAAGTGGTGCAAATCACGATATGAAAACAGTACTTGAGGACAGCCCAAAATTTAATGTGGACTCTTTTGTAAAGAATACCTTCCCTCATAAAAATGAGCGGTATAGCTTTGGTGCTACGTGCTCAAACCGAGGTACAGTGATGTCTTATGAAAAAGACATAATTCCTGCATATTCGAGTCCAGATATTAGTGTTGATGGCGAAGTTTGTGGTGATCAGCTCTCCGCCAATAATGCACAAGTTTTGCGTAACTTTGCAAAAAAATATGCATCTAACTAGAAACATAGCTAATAAAGCGTTCAAGAGGGATTCCCAACGCTTGGCATTCTCAGCTCAGGATTGGGTCACGTGTTTACGTCGCAATGGTCATGGTCAGGTTACTGCGCTGCTCACACCGTAATGTGGTGTAATGTGCTTTGGAGAAAATATGGAAGATCGAGACCTATTAAAGATTGATAGGTATTTGGGAATTGAGTTAGTTAAAGATGCTGTATTTTTTTGCGCGCTTTATGCGATTTCTAGGGAGTTTGGCTTATTTCTGTTTGTATGTTTCGTTCTATCATCTGTTTGGCGAGCTTTTGATAAACGAAAGTATCTTCAAAATATCTTTAAAAATCTTTCTGTCAATACAACTCGCGGGATTATTTTTTGGGATGGACATGGTTGTGATGTTGAGATTTCAGGTTTTAGCATATGGTCATATTTAGAACTGACTTACATGGAGGGTATGAATAGACGCATGGTTAGAATTCCAAGTACTGTATTTAGCTCTACTGTATGGCAACAGCTGGTTAAGTATCGCACGTAACAAACAATTTAAAATTGATTCGCAACGTGTGGCATTTTTGCTTTGCGCTGCTCGCCCCTCAACTGAATGTTAAAAAACGAGAGAGTTAAAATGAAAAATTTACGCAAGTTTATAGTGGTAGCTTTACTTGTGGCTAGCCCATTTAGTGGTATGGCAGCTGGTAAACAGGAAGCAGTCGATCGCTTACTAGAGGTTATGAAAGTAGAGAAACAACTGACTGGTGGCTTTGAAGCAATGACACCAATCATCGAGCAATTAGCGAATAACCTTCAGTTGAATGCGACTGAAAAGGAGGAACTCGTTAACATTTATAGAGATTGGTTCATCAATGATATCAATCGCCAATACATCATCGTTGAGATGGCCTCGCTTTATTCTCAAGCTTTCAGCCATCAAGAAATCGAATTATTGATTGAGTTTTACGCGACACCTTTAGGACAAAAACTTGTAGAAAAGTCGCCAGCATTGATGCAAGCAGGCGCTCAACTAGGATTGCAAGAAGCTGAGCGTGCTCACCCCAAACTTATTGAGAAACTGACTCCTTTCTTAGAAAAGCACCAAATAAAATAGGCGCAGCCGAACCGATGGTTTGATCATGCATCGTACCGAATCGGAAACGTACACGCACTTTATCGCTAAAAATGGTTGCTAGATAAGTCGTTCTCTCGCAACCAATTAATCCATTCCAACTTGCCGTATTTCTTTATCTAGCTGGCTTTCATCGTTCTGACGAAGGGTACGCCGTCGTTGTCATGATGAACATTGGCTTCCACTTGATAGATGTCTTTGACTAACTCTGTGGTCAGGACTTCTTTTGGCGAGCCTACACTGACCAATTCACCTTGCTTTATCACCAATAGATTATCGGCGTATTGCGCGGCGAGGTTGAGATCATGCAATACCATGATGCTCACGTAGTTCTCGGTACGGGTTTGAGTCACCAGGTGATCGAGTAACACATGTTGGTGATGAAGGTCGAGCGCACTGACGGGTTCATCAAGCAACATGATTTGTGGGTTGCGCATGATGGCTTGTGCAAACAGGATCATTTGACGCTGACCACCACTCAGAGAGCTCACGTTGCGGTTGGCTAAATGCGCCATGCCGATGCTGTTTAATATTTGTAAGCCTTCACCAAGTAGCTTGTCATCAATCCGCAAGCTTAGGCTGTCTAGCCGTCCCATCAAAACCACTTCAATGACGGTCAAACTAACCTCTAGGCCTATGTCTTGTGGCATGTAGCCAAACTTGGCACGCCATGAAGAGAGAGACTTGTGATCCAGTTCATCACCGTAATGAGAAATAGCGCCACTGGCCAGATTCACATCGCCAAAAATAGCTTTAAGCAGGGTGCTTTTACCTGCGCCATTTGGCCCTAGAACGGCCGTTACCTGACCTGGTTCCAGTTTGAAATTGAAGTTGTTGGCAAGGGTGAGTGACTCAAGCTGAATATTTACGTTGTTCGCTACCAGCATCGTTAACCTCGCTTCACTAAAATCAACCAGAAGAAGAAAGGCACGCCAATAATCGCCGTAACAATACCTATCGGGAATAGTGCTCCCGGAACGATGATTTTTGACAAAACAGACGCACCAGAAAGTAAGAAAGCACCAATCAGGAACGAGAGTGGTAAGAAGAAGCGCTGATCTTCACCCACCATAGATTTGGCCATGTTAGGCGCGACGATGCCTACAAACCCGATGATACCGACAAAACTGGTGACAGTAGCCGTGATGACCGCGACGATAAACAGTGTTTTCAAACGTAAGCGAGTGATGTTTACGCCGACGCTTTTCGCTCGCTCTTCACCGAGTCGAAGAGCGGTGAGCTTCCAGGCATCTTTCAGTAATAAAGCCCCGCCAATGAGCACAACAGCAGAGGTGATCGCAACGGTATTCCATGTTGCCTTCGTTAAGCTACCAAACAGCCAAAAGAGTATTTGCTGACTAAGCTCCGGAGACGATACGAACTGAACCAAAGACAGTAGCGACTGAAACAAAAACAATAGGGCAATACCCGCCAGTATGAGTTGTCCTGAGCTGATGTGACGTGCAGACGCTAACGAGAATAGAAAACACGCCGACAGCATACAGCATAAAAATGCGCCCATAGGCACGGCATAATAGCTACTTAATCCAAACGAACCCATATACAGGGTAATCGCGGCACCGAAACCAGCAGCGGCTGCCATACCCAAAGTGTAGGGACTGGCCATTGTATTATTGAGCAAGGTCTGCATTTCTGCACCGCCCATTCCAAGTGCGCCACCAACCACAATGGCCATGATCGCAATGGGTAGTCTTAGCTCGGTCACAATAATTTGAGTTGATGGCTCAACCTGATAAGGCAAGCCGATAAACTCAAACAGAGAGTGGAGTACTTTGGTTGCATCAAGCAGGGAAGGTCCTGTCATGATGTCAAGAACGAAGGTCGCCAGAATGAGTGCACCAAAAGCACCGATCACCAAGATTCGACGTTTTTCACTCTTGCGTTGTTGCTGAATGAGTTGTTCTAAAACTGCAGATTGCACGACTTACTACCTAATTATTATCTATTTTACGACCAGCAGAGAGGTCTACAAAGCTTGTGATAAGGAGATGATACTATCATTAATGATAGTTAGTTGCATTATCATTAATAAAAGAATTAATATACAGCGCTAGAGTGGAAGTTGCTCCACCTGACTCATGAATAAAAAGGAACCTTCTTGATGTTGAAATACTTATTCACGCTTGCTGCTGTATGCGTTAGCACGTTATCTTTTGCTGAACAAACCACAGTTACAGATGTATTGGGGCGTGAGGTTACGTTCGATTCGCCAGCGAAAAGAGTGGTGGTAGGCTTTTACCCAGAAGATTACATGGCGATCGGTACCGAAGCGGCGTACGACAACGTTGTTGGCATGTCGAAGTATATCTGGCAGGCGCGTTCAGCTAACTGGCAGGCTTATGTGGAGCATCGACCATCACTTGATGATATTCCAGAAATTGGTCGTGTGGATACCAACTCGTTTTCCGTTGAGAAAGTAATAAGTCTAAGTCCTGATGTGTTAATGCTTGCGGATTGGCAGTTCAAAGCACTGGAGTCAGACATTGAGCGTATGAAGAGTGCAGGTATTGCGGTTGTGGTAGTGGACTACAACGCTCAAACGGTAGAGCGCCATGTTCAAACGACTAAGCTTATTGGCGAAATCACGGGCCAGCAAGAGCGTGCAGAAACGATCGCCAAAGAATACAAACAGAACGTTGAGGTGATCAGCGAGCGATTGGCAAAAGCAAACCTGGATAAGCCAAAAGTATATACCGAATACGGTGCTTCTGGTGTTAGCGAAGTTGGTTACACATTCGGTAAGAATATGTGGGGCGCTATCGCAACAATGGCGGGCGGTGACAACATTTCTGCGCCTTTTGTTGAGTGGTGGGGTAAATTGAACCCAGAACAGATCATTGCTGCAAACCCAGATGTAATCGTAATGACTGGCTACGAGTCAGGTAGTGCCGATGATTCTATGATCATGGGTGAAGGTGTTGACGAAGCATTGGCAAAAGAGCGATTAGCGGGCTTCAAAAAGCGTATCGGTTGGTCGTCAATTTCTGCGGTAAAAAATGATCGTATGTATGCGGCTTACCATGGTGCTTGCCGAACAATCATCGATGGTGCTTTGATCCAGTTTTATGCCAAAATCATGTACCCAGAGGTGTTTAATGATTTAGATCCAGAAGGTGCTTACCAAGATTTTTACGCAAAGTACCTGCCAATTAAACCAGCTGGTACCTTTATGACTGAGCTTTAATCTAAAGCATTCATCTCTATGAAGCCGAAGTTAGTCTTTCTTGACTAGCTTCGGCTTTTTACTTTGTGCCATTCACTCGCTAAAAACGTATCGACTCTTACGCACCTAAACTCGCTTCTTGCTTGAGTTTAGCTTTCTTGAATTAAAATATCGGCAAGATCAAAACGAGCTTTTAACGGTTTTTCATTTCCCTGATACCAACTTGCTGGCATATTCGGTCTGAGCTTCGCTTGCTCTTGTTTAGCTATCACCACGTAGTGCAAAAACGTTTCTAGTGTTTTCGTCATAGCATCAAAAGACATTTCTCCATCTTTGCTTTGAGTTTTTAGCAAACCAACGACAGCTTCTTCAGGAACCAAAGGCTCAATCACACTGTTATTACGATCTTGTATTGTGCTCGATGCAGGAAGGTGGTTGCGGGCAGTTTCCCAGCACGGCTTATTCGTTTTGCTGACAAAATTATGTTTGTAGCAGTAATAACTAAACAGGAAGCGAGGAAGGTTGTGCCAGCGTTCTGCCTGAACTTCCAACCAAATATGTTGAAGCTCGATATCAGCGTCGGTCATAGAGTTTTACGAAGTTATCAAAAGTAGCGCATTTTAGCGTGGGGCGACGGTACTCGTCCACAAAACGCAGCTTTTGCGCGATGTGAATGCTTTCGACGCTGAGTAAACAAAAGGCCCATCGCAAGAGCGAGAGCCTTTGTATTCAATCAGTATCGCCAGTAAGAGACGATATCTCTGTTTTCGATTATTTCACCAGGTAGTGTTTGATGAACTGAGTGATTTTAACCATATCGTCAATCGCGATGTACTCTTCAGTGGTATGCACTTTTGCCATCCCAGTAGAAAGGTTAACCGTTGTCAGTCCTTTCTTGTTGAAGTTGTTTGCATCGCTACCGCCACCCGTGCCTTTGGTAAACGCTTCGATGCCCATCTCGGCGAATGACGCTTTGATATCAGCCACGTGAGCATTATCTTCTTCAATAACAAACGCATCGTATGCACGTTTAGATTCGATGTCGACTTCCGCGCCATGTTTTTCTGCAACAGACTCAAAGGTCGAGATCATGTGGTTGACTTGTGCTTCCAATTTGTCGCCATTGAGAGAGCGCGCTTCAGCGACAATTTTAAGCTCAGGCATAACAATGTTGGTCGCCTGACCACCATTTACCATACCGATGTTAGCCGTGGTTTCTTCATCGATACGAAGGAGTTTCATCTGATTGATTGCATCTGCCGCGACCATGATTGCGCTGATGCCTTCTTCTGGCGCAAGACCTGCGTGTGCCGGGCGACCTTTAATCGTCGCAACGATCTTTTGCTGGCCCGGAGCGGCAGTGACGATGGTACCGATTGGACCGCCAGTATCAAGCACGATTGCTTGTTTAGACGTTACATGGGTCATGTCAAAGTGCTCAGAACCAAACAGGCCGCCTTCTTCATGGACGGTGAAAGCAAGCTCTAACGTTTTATGCTCCAAATTCTCTGCTTGTATGCAACGTACGGCTTCCATAATTGCGGCGATACCTGATTTGTCGTCACCGCCAAGGATCGTATTGCCTTTGGAACGAATGATGCCGTCTTCGATGATCGGCTCAATTCCGATGCCCGGCGTGACGGTGTCCATGTGGCAACTCATCAGGATCGAGCCTTCTTTTTTGCCTTCTAGGCGAGCATAAACATTGAAGCCATTCGAAATATGCTCCGGAACAGGGAGTTTGTGCACCGTAAAGCCTAACTCGCCCAGTTGCTCAGCCAAAGTTTCTGCGATTTGTTTTTCATTCATCGATTCACTGTCAATGCGAATCAGTTGGCAGAAGTGGTCAACTAGACGTTGTTGATTAATTTGTGTCATTTGGATGTCTCATCTTGTAGGGAGAGGGCGTAAACGATGGAGCCAGACAACGTCCTCGAACGGAACAGAATCGTTGTTATTACATACTGGAGAGTGATGGATACTGAGATGAATCAAAAAAGTTGGGTGCTTGACAGAATTATAACCAGACGTGCTGAGAAACTGATCGCATTGCCATGTTCTTGAGGAAAGCAGTACGAGATAAATGCGCTTCTTTAATCTAAGTGAATGATTTGTTTAAAACATCACCACACTGCCAATAAATATCGCCACGGTAACAGTCTGTTTACATGTGGGTGCAGTGATCGAATTTAACGTTGACAGTTTAATTTACTGAAAAGTGTGTGTTTTATTGCGTTGTTTATGCGTGAGTGTCGATGGGGGTTTGTGCGTAACAAATATTTTACATTTACACCTTCGAAACCTGAAAACAGAGATTTTGGTTGATGTATTCCAATTTTCTTCCGCCTGCGCCAAGTTAGAAAAATAGTTTAGAAACGCTGTAAACAAATTAATGACGCAAGGAGAAAGTCATGGTGGACGCATACAACCCATTAGGTACAGACGGATTTGAGTTTGTGGAATACACGGCTGCAGACAGTAAAGGCATCGAACAACTCAAAGCACTGTTTGTATCGTTAGGCTTTGCAGAGATTGCGAAGCACCGTTCAAAAGAAGCATGGTTATATCGTCAAGGTGACATCAGTTTTATCGTTAATGCACAGCCTCATAGTCAAGCTGAAGGGTTTGCTAAAGTACATGGCCCGTCAGTGTGTGGGATGGCATTTCGCGTAAAAGATGCCACAGCGGCGCTTGAGCACGCAATACAAAACGGTGGTACAGAGTACAAAACCGAAATTGGCCCGATGGAACTCAGCATCCCAGCTATTTATGGTATTGGCGAGAGCTTGCTCTATTTTGTTGACCGATACGGTAAGCAGAGCATTTATGATGTCGATTTCCGTTTTTACGATGATGCGCAAGAGCGTTTAGCGCAATCTGACGTAGGCCTCTACGAAATTGACCATCTGACCCACAACGTTAAACAGGGCAACATGGATGTGTGGTCTGGTTTTTATGAGCGCATCGGTAACTTCCGTGAAATTCGTTATTTCGATATCGAAGGTAAACTCACAGGTCTTGTCAGCCGTGCGATGACCGCACCTTGTGGCAAGATCCGAATTCCTATTAATGAATCGTCTGACGATAAATCGCAAATCGAAGAGTTTATCCGTGAATACAATGGCGAAGGGATTCAGCACATTGCTCTGACAACGGATGACATCTATCAAACCGTTCAAACGTTGCGCGACCGTGGCATGGACTTTATGCCAACACCAGATACGTACTACGAGAAAGTAGATCAGCGTGTTGCAGGGCATGGGGAAGACGTGAATAAGCTTCGTGACTTACAAATTCTGATTGATGGCGCACCGACGAAAGACGGTATCTTGCTGCAAATCTTTACCCAAACGGTGATTGGCCCGGTGTTCTTCGAGATCATTCAGCGCAAAGGTAACGAAGGTTTTGGTGAAGGTAACTTCAAAGCGCTATTTGAATCGATTGAAGAAGACCAAATTCGCCGAGGAGTGCTGAACGATGCATAAATGGATCACATTCCCTCACCGGGAGGGAGTGTGCTCAAAACAAGCACATGCTGATTTCC
Source organism: uncultured Vibrio sp. (assembly GCF_963675395.1). NCBI lineage: Bacteria > Pseudomonadati > Pseudomonadota > Gammaproteobacteria > Vibrionales > Vibrionaceae > Vibrio > uncultured Vibrio sp. The sequence continues at coordinate 148,267 of NZ_OY776223.1, forward strand.
CGGAAGAGGCAATTTATGAACGTGAAGCGGGTCGAAGTGGATTCTTCGGCCCCGCGGCACATTTTCATCATCAACACGCGCCAACTGGTTGGTCTGAGTGGGAAGGTGAGTTGCGCCCACGAGCTTTTGACTTCAATCTCGTAGAGAAAGCCAGCCACATAACGCCTTGGGCAGTGCCGCATTTACTGCACAACGCCAACTGTAAAATCCGTGTTTGGCGCATGGATCAAAAGATGGATTTTCTGGTACGAAATGCCGACGGTGATGAGCTGCTGTTTATCCACCAGGGGACTGCCGATCTTTACTGTGACTACGGGCACTTAAAAGTGAGTGAAGGGGATTATGTCATGATCCCGCGCTCGACGAGCTGGCGTTTAGAACCGAGCGAGCCGATGTTCATTCTGATGATCGAAAACACCGATGCGGCTTACACCTTGCCTGAAAAAGGCATGGTTGGAAACCACGCCGTATTTGATCCTGCGGTGCTCGAAACACCGTCGATAAACGATCAGTTCCGCGCGCAGTATTCAGAGAACACTACCCAGGTACAGGTGAAGCGTCACGATAAAGTTAGCGTGATCACTTATCCGTTTAATCCGTTAGACGCGATTGGCTGGCATGGGGACTTAGCCGTAGTAAAAGTGAACTGGCGTGATATTCGTCCACTTATGTCACATCGATACCACTTACCACCGTCCGCACATACTACATTTGTAGGAGCAGGATTTGTGGTGTGTACCTTTGTTCCTCGTCCGATAGAGAGTGATCCTGGCGCGCTTAAAGTACCGTTTTATCACAACAATGACGATTACGACGAAGTCTTGTTCTATCACGCAGGTGACTTCTTCAGTCGTGACAATATTGAAGCGGGCATGGTGACATTCCACCCGGCTGGATTTACGCACGGCCCTCACCCGAAAGCCTTTAAAGCGGGGCAGGAGTACAAGAAGAAGTTTACCGATGAAGTGGCGGTGATGATTGATACGCGCCACGCGCTTCAGTTCTCGGATGAACTGGAAAAGGTAGAAAACAAAGAATACGTCTATAGCTGGCAAGAAAAATAAGAGGCAAGGATGAAATTAGCAACCAAGAAAAATGGTACTCGCGATGGTCTGTTGATGGTCGTGAGTAAAGACTTAACTCGCTGCGTGCCGGCGACAGAAGTGTTCCATCCAAGAAGTTTAGCGCCGACGATGCAAGTCGCACTGGACAACTGGGACATAGTGGCACCGCAATTAGAAGAGTTGTACATCGCACTGAACAATGGCACGGTCGCTGGATTTGAAGAATTCGAAGCGCACTATTGTGAATCTCCGTTGCCTCGAGCGTATCAGTGGGCAGATGGCAGTGCATATGTAAACCACGTGGAGTTGGTTCGTAAAGCTCGTGGTGCTGAAATGCCAGAAAGCTTTTGGACAGATCCCTTGATGTATCAAGGTGGTTCAGATGCGTTTATCGGACCTTGTGACAATATCGAATTTTCCAGCGACGAGTGGGGGATTGATTTTGAAGGTGAAGTTGCGGTCGTGACGGGTGATGTGCCAATGGGGGCGAGTATCGCCGAGGCGCAAGAATCGATCAGGCTCATCATGTTGGTGAACGATGTTTCTCTACGCAGACTTATTCCTGCAGAGTTAGCGAAAGGATTTGGCTTCTTCCAATCTAAGCCGTCATCCGCATTCTCTCCTGTTGCGGTGACACCAGATGAGCTCGGCGATGCATGGTACGAAAACAAAGTCCATTTACCACTCGTTTCTACCTACAATCACAAGCCATTTGGTTGTCCGAATGCTGGGGTAGACATGACATTCGACTTTGCGGATCTCATCGTCCATGCCACCAAAACGCGCCCGTTATCAGCCGGGGCAATTATCGGTTCAGGCACGGTGTCTAATAAGCAAGGTACCGACCACGGCACATCGATTGAAGAAGGCGGTGTCGGTTATTCATGCATCGCTGAAGTGCGCATGATTGAAACCATCCGTGATGGCAAACCGTCGACGAATTTTATGTCGTTTGGTGATTTAATCAAGCTTGAGATGTTTGATGCGGATGGCAACAATATTTTCGGTTCGATCGAGCAACAAGTTAGCCAGTATTTGAAGCATTAATGCGCAATCGTATAAGGGAAAGATGAATGAGCGAACAGATCACGCTTTATGGATATTGGCGATCTTCAGCGGCTTATCGTGTACGTATTTGCCTAAACCTTAAACAGCTTCAATACGACTCAAAATCGGTGCATTTAGTGCGTGGTGGAGGGGAACAGCACGGTAAAGCGTACCATGAGTTAAACGCCTCGGAACTGGTACCGGTGCTGGTGGATGGCGATCTGCGATTGAACCAGTCGCTTGTTATCATCCAATATCTCGAAGAAAATTATCCGGATGTTGCGGTCATTCCAAAGCGTTCGCCTTTGCGATATCAAGCTCTGGCGTTGGCGCAGGATATAGCAATGGAGATTCACCCTCTGAACAACTTGCGAGTGTTGCAGTATTTAGAAGGGGAGTTAGCGTGTGATGCAGAGCGTAAGGTCGCCTGGATTCATCACTGGATTAACAAGGGCTTTACTTCATTAGAAGAGAAACTGGTGAGTCATCGAAAAGCGTACGGTGATTGTAAGTTCAGCCTCACCGATTCGCCGTCTATTGTCGATATTTGTCTGGTACCGCAAGTTTACAATGCCTTGAGGTTTGGCGTCGATTTGTCGCCTTACCCAGTCATTAATTCGATTGTAGAGGCCTGCTACCAACTTCCTGCCTTCATTGATGCCATGCCAGAGCATCAACCGGATACGAATAGTTAGATCTTAGAGCTTAATAGAGGCATCTGTTAAGCTCATTTCCTACCCTGAATCTCACCATCATTGCAAAATTGAGTCCTTTTGTTGCTCTGGTCAACGTTTCGATTTAGGCTTGAGCAACTTGTTGTTTTCGGCTCGTTTTATCTATGACCAACATCTTTATCATCGTAGTTCTTCTGGTTGCTTTTTTCTTCATTATTCAAAAGTATGTGCTCAAGCATGATGACACCCGAGACTACTCATATCGCTCAAAAGGCGCTTTGTTAAGAGGGCAAGAAGCTGCGTTTTTCAATGCCTTAAGAACGGCTGTTGGCGATCACGCGGTGATATTTAGCAAAGTTAATATGTCCAGTTTGGTTGCGCCGAAGGATATTAAAAACAAAAGGCAGCTTTTTGTGGCGAGTAACCGTATTTCCAGAAGCTATTTTGACTATGTAATTTGTGACCCGCGTACGTTAGAACCGCGAGTGATTCTAGAGCTGGATGATGGAAAGCCACTGAATAAAGTTAAAGCAAAACGACAAAAACTGCTGATTCACGTATGTAAAACCGCCAATTTGCCGTTACTTGGTACATCGATAAAGCACAGCTATCAGGTCGGGCGATTGCGTCGCTTACTTGCGGCGCACATCGATTTGATCGAGCCTGATAAAGAGGTCCGCTTTTGTAAAAAGTGCGGCAGTCCCATGATCATCAAGATAGCCAGCCAAGGTGAGTTTAAAGGGCGACGTTTTTTTACCTGTAGTCGTCAACCAAACTGTACTTACACCGAGAACTACAATGTGGTGTTTGAAGCTCTAGACGATTAACAATCAAAAAAACAGTTGATAGAAATTTAGCTTTACTGGGGCTTTGGCTTGTTTGAGTCAAAGCCTTTGTATCTAGGGGCCAAGCATTCAGAGGTAATTTGGTACAAGTTCTATACTTTGAACAGAGAAACTAAACTAGGTTAGTGCTATGCGATATGGATGGATTTTTGCTCTGCTGCTGTTTGCTTCAAATGCTAATGCTTTGCCTAATTTAAAACCGTTGGATTGTCAGCTGACAGATACGCCTCAAGACCACTTCTTGTTTTACCGAGATCAAATGGTTTATCACAGCGAACAGTTCGTCATTTTTCAAAACTTCAAAGGGCGAGTTATCACTCAAGTGGATCTTAAAACCGGTGAGTTGATTCGCACCACCTATATTGGTGAGCCTTTTGAGCCCAAATATCAAATTCTGTTTGGCTTTTGTCCGGATGTTTCCTATACCTTACAGATCTGGATGCTGAATGAAGTCCCTTATGATAATTAAATAAAAAATGAAAAGTTATCCAGATCACATTTTCCGGTCCAGCTTAAGCCTGTTTCGCTTATATAAACGCCTGAAAACGGGGGTTGAGTTTACATTTTCGCCAAACGATTCAAAGTTAGTGAATTTATGCTTGCACCCCAGATAGCTTATAGCTAATATCCCTCTCGTTCCAGAGAAATGCGTCCGTAGCTCAGCTGGTTAGAGTACCGCCTTGACATGGCGGGGGTCGGTGGTTCGAGTCCACTCGGACGCACCATTCTGATTTGAATGGTATGTAGGAACACAGAATTTGGGTCCGTAGCTCAGTTGGTTAGAGTACTACCTTGACATGGTAGGGGTCGGCGATTCGAGTTCGCCCGGACCCACCAAATTCCGTTCTTTATGAACAAACACAAAGCCCGCTTTTAGCGGGCTTTGTTGTTTCTAGAGTTTATAAGGCTCGAGCTCAATTTCCCTTCTTTTACTGTGAATGACGATGTAAGTAGTACGCAGTGACTTATTGAAGGTGACCTTGCTCTCTGTGACAGGTTTGATGTCTTTGTCTGGCAAGACTCCACGGTAAAGATAGCGCGACAGGTACTGCAGAGCAGGTAATCCAAACCCAATATACCGACAGTCTACAACCCATTTTGAGGGAACGTCTCGGGGTAAATCGCGGGTATTTGTTCAGAAATCACTTACGGAAGATCAACACATTCTAAAGCTGTGTTAAATTTTTGTGCGATAAGTGAGATTTTTGTTGTCCTTTTACTAATGTCTAATATTCCTACCGCTAGCAACACATGCTTAATAAGCTCAAATCAAATGGCTCCATACCTGTTTCAGTATGGCCTCGATGTTTGATGTGGATGTTGTCTCGTATTGGTCGAAGGTCTGTATACCAAGCGAAACTCTAGTTGACATGGTTCAACGTCGAAATATAACAAAGGATAACTCAATGCCTGACACAAGTAAGACCTTTTACAGGGATGTGCGCAAAAAACCGCATGAATTTGAAAACCGAGAAGACTTTCTAAATCATGATTTAACCATCATGAGCTTTCGTCGCTGGGGTATTCATTTACCATCACGTGATTACAGTATTGAAATAGAAGACTGGGTACCTGCATTAGCCGCAACCATTGGTAAAGTGGTTATGGTAACCGCCATGGTTTCCGCCTTTGCTGTTCAGTTTGGTTTATCTCCGGAGTTCGTCGCAGAAAACGTGCGTTACGAACTGCTTATCGCGGGCGCTTTATTCGTTATCCTGTTTTCTGCAATCCTAAACCCGAACGCAAACTTAGCCGGTACCCATGGCCCAATGATACCGTTGATTCCTATGATTGCTGCAGCAGGGGGGCATCCTCTGGCTCTCGGTTTAATGGTCTGTGCTTTTGGCTTAATTCTCGCTTTTACCAAAGGTGGTTCTAAACTCATGACCCTGACTGGCATCGGGGTTCGAGGTGGGTTGCTGATCTACCTCGGCGCCGTTGGGTTGCTCGGACAGATTAATAAGACGGAGGCGTGGGCTGCGAGTACGGACCAAGGTTATATCTCGTTTGCGGTAATTGGTCTAACTGTTATGGTTTATGCCTACTTAGCCAAGATCAACAAACGTTGGTTGGCAATCCCACTGTGTTCTGCACTCGCGGGTATTGTTGCTTATGTGATGGGTGCTGAGTTTACTTTTACCACTGAGCCAGGCCTGCCTAATTTCAGTCCATTCTACTGGTGGGGTGAAAACACCGGCTGGCAACTAGGCTGGCCAACCCTAGAACACTTTATCGCCGTTACTCCATTTGCTCTACTAGCGGTAGCTATGTGGTCTCCTGACTACCTCGGTCATCGTGTTTTTCAAGAACTTAACTACCCAAAAGAAGCGAAAGGCGTACTAATGGATGTCGACGACACTATGGTCGGAGCGTCTGTTCGTCAGGGGGTGGGCTCACTACTAGGTGGCGGTAACCTAGCTTCTTCTTGGGGTACGTACATGATTCCAGCCGCGATTGCCAAACGTCCTATTCCTGGCGGCGCGCTGTTAACGGGTTTAATGTGTATTGCCGCGGCAGTAATTGGCTACCCAATGGATCTCGCGATGTGGGAGCCTGTTCTGCGCGTTGCGTTGATTGTCGGTGTATTCTTACCACTTCTTGAAGCGGGTATGCAGATGATCCATAAGCATAAAGATTCACTCAGTGCAGGTATCTGTATTTTTGCTTGTGCGTTCGTTAACCCAGTCTTTGGTTGGGCAATAACTATGCTGCTGGATAACCTCGGACTTATTGGTGACCATGAGCGTGCCAACGAGCTATCGAGCAAAGACAAATACCTGATTCCTGGCGTTGCCTTTATCATTTGTGCTGGTTCTCTTGCTGTCGTTGGTCAGCTTCCGGGTATTCCCGCTTTGATCGGTTAATAGGATCTCGCTCTAAAGGATTATAATACCGCCCTTTGAGGACGGTATTATAATTATGGAAGTTGAGTAAAATAGGGGAATATAACGGTGAAAACCGCAGGGCGTTAAGCCCTGTAGGCAAAAACCGGTTCGTTTTGTTCCACTATGCTTTCTTTACTCGAGCGAACCTCAAGTAAGTCCTGCTCTAAGTGCAGTGTTTCACTTGTTTTACGTAAAATCTCTTGATTCAATTGAGGGTGATCGATTAATGACAACCCATATGACGGAATCATTTGTTTAATCTTATGCTGCCACTTATCTGAAGCCATCTCGCTACTGAAACAACGTTCAAGTAATTGAAGCATAATCGACGTGGAAACAGATGCACCTGGTGATGCCCCTAACAAGGCGGTGAGGCTACCATCTTCTGCATGCACGAGTTCAGAACCGAGGTGTAATTCACCTCCTTTACCTGGCACATGCTTTATGATCTGTACTCGCTGACCTGCTTGTAATAAAGACCAATCATTGATCTCTGCCGACGGAAAAAATTCGCGCAGCGCATTCATTCGGTCTTCATTACTTTGTGTTAACTGGCCGAGGAGGTACTTAATAAGATCGAAGCTCTTCATCCCGACTTGTGTCATTGGCAGTAAGTTTGATGGGCTTACAGAATTAAATAAGTCTAATAGGGAGCCGTTTTTCAGGAACCTACTTGAGAAGGTTGCAAAGGGGCCGAATAGAACCACTTCTCTTCCATCTATGACTCGGGTATCCATATGTGGCACTGACATAGGCGGGGCACCGACGGGCGCTTTGCCATATACCTTAGCTTTATGGGCTCTAACGATATCTGGTTTTTTGGTCACTAAGAACTGACCACCGACAGGAAAGCCACCATAACTTTTGGATTCTTTAATTCCTGACTTTTGCAGGAGCGTAAGCGATGCTCCTCCTGCACCGATAAATACATATTTGCTATGTACGGTACGCGTTTTGTTAGTGCCCAGGTCCTTCACTTTTATTTTCCAGCTACCATCAGGCTGGTGTTTCAGTGAACGGACTTCGTGTCGCAAGTTGAGCTTGAAGTTGTGATTTTTTCCCAGGGAATCAATCATATGATGTGTCAGAGCGCCAAAGTTCACATCGGTACCGAAACGTGAACGGGTGGCCGCAACAGGCTGGCTTGGGTCGCGGTTTTCCATCAATAATGGAGCCCAAGAGCGGATCTGTTGTTCATCTTCGGAATAAACCATGCCATCAAAAAGAGGAATCGTTCGAAGTAATTTAAAGCGTTTACGCAGAAATTCGACATTGCTTTCGCCAGTGACGAAACTCATATGGGGAACACTTTTGATAAAGCTACCCGGTTTACTAATCGTGCCTTCCTCTACCAGATAGGACCAAAACTGACGAGACAGTTGGAACTGCTCATAAATATCAACAGCTTTTCCTATCGTGACCTGGCCATTTGGCCCCTCAGGCGTGTAATTAGACTCCGCTAGAGAAGCATGCCCCGTTCCGGCGTTATTCCATGCATTGGAACTTTCTTGAGCGATGTCATCAAGACGCTCAAACATTTCTATTGTCCAGTTGGGCTCTAATTGTTGGATGAATGTACCAAGCGTCCCGCTCATGATACCTCCTCCGATTAAGACAATATCAACCATTTTTTCTCTGTCAGAACTGAGCTGGTTTAATTCATTTATACCAGTTACGTTGTTCATTGGGGTGTAATCTCTCTCTAAAATAACAAGTAGTTGAAAGCGAGGGATACGTTATTGTCTTCAAAAGTATTGTGTTTTTATTTTTTGTTGTTATTAACGATTGTTAAAATCGCTTCAGTCGCTAGGGTTATTCAGTGCCTCCTGATTGAGCTCTCTTTAAACGTTTTCCGATAAATCCAGCCCATAGATAAGTGATCGAGAATAATAGGGGCACGACTGTACCACGTTGGGTCATAAGATCGCTACCGTTGTCATACGTGAGAAAAGAAAAATTGCTGGTGTAACGGTAATGGTACAAGGGCCATGTGTTTTATTGCTGGTTTGTGTTTCACTGAGAAGAGCCGTTGGTCATTGTTGGCAATTTTAATGATGAAATAGCCAATAGGTTTTTAACGAGCGTCGTCAACGGTCTGAATCGATTGGTAGTGAATAAATACAAAAAATAGCCGAGGGAGTTTCGGCTACCTTATCTTGGTGGAGCTAGGGTTATTTCAACAGGCTTTTTAATGCGATAGTTTCATCCGTTATGGACGGTATATCGACAACTTTACCCAAATCGATCAACTTTCTCAGTACACGAATTTCGCTTCCTTGATTTAAAGTTATAGCGCCTTTGATCTGATGGTCTACCACGTTAAACCAGATTGCTTTGTGAGCACGAACACTGCCGCGAACCATCCAATGGTCGCTGTGAATATCACCTATAAACTGTAGATTAAGATCGTATTGATCGGTCCAGAACCAGTCTGCTCCTTGTTGCATAACAGGTTGCTCTAACATTGCTGATGTCGCGATATCCGCTTGTCTGTTAGCATTTTCCCAAGTTTCTTTGCGTACCAGCTGACCTTGTGAATTTGTACACAGGGTGACATCTCCAGCGGCAAAAATATTGGGGCTGGATGTCTGACACTGGTTATTCACGATAATGCCGTTGTGTGTTTCCAGGCCTGCCTGTTGAGCGAGTTGATCATTTGGCTCAATACCTATGCCGTAGACTACTCGATCGCCTTTGATTTGCTGGCCGTCCTGCAGAGTAAGGACGATTTCACTGCCGGACTCTGCTCGCTCAACTTGGGCATTAAAGTAAAATTTTACGCCACGATTTTGGTGGAAATCTAACAAAAATTCCTGGACTGGCTTAGGTGTGTTGCGCCCCATCAATACCGGAGCCGCTTCAACTACTGTCACTTCACATCCGCTTCGGCGTGCGCTGGCAGCAACTTCCAGACCAATTGTTCCGGCACCAACAACGATAATACGCTCCTGATTTTGCAGGTGAGGCCTCAAGGCTTCTGCATTGAGATGATGACGTAAAGTAGAAGCTCGGTCTCCGAGCTCATCAAATAGCGGAAATCGCCGTGCACGAGCTCCGGTAGTGATGAGTAACTTATCAAAGTTGATAAACGTATCATTCTCTAGGCTCAGTCGTTGCTGTTGCGGTTCAATAGCGTTTACTAAGCATTGCTGCATTACGCTTACTCGATTAGCCTGCCACCAATTGCTCGGTAGTATAAATTGCAACTGAGGATCATCGTCCAATAGTGACGCTTTTGACAACGGTGGACGCTCATAGGGCATAACGGCTTCATCACAAATTAATGTGAGACGACCATTAAAGCCTTTTTGACGTAAGTAGGCGGCAGCCATCGCTCCCGCCTGACCGCCACCTATAATTACGAAGTGTTTTTCCATGGATTCTCCTTACAGCTCGAGGCCACCCGCAACTTGTCGGATACCGCGAATTCCAAGACCGGCATCGGCGTTGATCATTACACCTGTCAGCGTTCGGTTATTGCGGCGCGACGCTAGCATTACGTACGGCCCAGTAAAGTCTTGGGTTTCTGGCATAGACTGCAGCGGCAGAATTTCAGCCACTTTTTTGGGGGTTAGTGAATCCATAATTGTGCAGTCTTGCTGATTGAGTGATTTGGGGCCACGAAGATCCGTCGCCATGCCACATGGACCAACGCCGTTAACACGCACTTTTGGTGCTAGCTCGTATGCCAGTTGACGGATTAGACCGACCGCAGCATGTTTGCTGGCCGTGTAAAGTGGACCTCCACCACCCGGATACCAGGCGGCGTTAGACAGGGTAAAAATCATACTACCCTGACTTTCAATCAACGCTGGTGCGGCGGCCTTGGCCCCCAGAATGTAGCCAAGCACGTTGACACCGAGTAATTCGCTGAACCCTTGCTTTAGATTTTCTGCTGGTGTTTTGACCAGAGATGCATTGTGATCCCAGATCCCGGCATTACCAATAAAGCAATCCAATTTACCAAACTTCGTTATAGCGGCATCCACAACACGCTGATTATCTTCTACTGAAGTTACGTCCCCCTGAATGGCGATGATTCGATCTCCAAATTGGTGATCAAGAGAGGCTATTTTGTCTGCAGAGATGTCGAGCGTGGCAATGTTTGCTCCTTCTTCAATAAAGCGCTCTATTAGCGCGAGTCCGAGCCCGGAACCACCTCCGGTAATCAAGACGACATTGTCTTGTAAATCACTCATAAGGCCTCCGGTAGATCAATGTAGACGCTGCCGCCCTCAACACTGACCGGATAGGTGGCAATGGCATCGGTTGCAGGAAGGCAAAGTGCTTTACCCGTTTTTAGACAAAAACTGGCGGCATGTAACGGACATTCCACTGTCGCATCATCTTCCAAGTAGCCTTCAGACATAGAGGCATTACCATGGCTGCACCGATCATTCATGGCATAAAATTCGTCGCCAACATGAAACAGTGCAATAACTGGGTCGGCATTAATCCGGAGAGCCTCACCTTCCGGTAACTCTTCAACGAGGCAAGCTTTAATTCGGTTCATCAGAAAAGCACACTAAGGTTGTGAGAATTGATAGTTGCCTGATCGAGGATAATTTCTCGTTTTAACAAGCTCCAGTTGTTGTCGCTATTGGTTTGTTTCACCAAGTCAAAGCGAGTGCCAACATAGAAGGTTTCATCGCGTTCTTTTTGCGCACGATAAAGTATGTAATTGACTCTCACCGCAAAAACGCCTGGCTGTTCAGTCTCTTCCGCCTGACAGTTAGTAATTAAGTGGCGAGTTCTTGAAGGTGGTTCTTCCGCCCATGCCATACCAGTTTCTAGACGGGCAATGCGTCGTTCAAGCTGCGATTTGGTATCATTAAAAATCCATGTCGTCGGTGGCTGCTTTCCTTTACGACGATCACGGGTTTGAGCGTTTACAGTAGTACGCATCGTATAAGACAATTCGTCGTCCAATAGCTCTAGCCAATCGCGGAACTTCCAGTCATCGAGCAATGTGGCTTCATGAAATAAGAACTGACTGATGTCGTGATGAATTTGAAGAGATACTGGCTTCATTTCAAAATCTCCTTTTGAAAAGCATCGGTCTTGGTTTGAATTTCTTCCCAGCTATCACTCGTTAGAAGATCTGCCCAGCGCTGATACATTCCGCGTGCCGCTGTCTCTGAGAAGATATAGTTGGTGATACCTGGAACACCATCTTCTCGCTGTGTTTCTTGACCAAGCCCCATCTCAAGACACAAAATACTATTTCGAGCTCGGTGACCTTTAAGTAGTTTCTGAATCTCGCACCAGTTTTCTGAATCATCCTGTTCAAGAAAACCAGCGGGACCAAATGCGCGAGTCGCACTATTTTCGAATGCGGTTTTCACTTCATCTGAGGCTGTTTTATCAGCGATACAGAATGCCCATACTTCTACCTGATCAGGCCCTTTTGGATGCCAGACACGCAATGTCGCTGTACCATTTAGCCATGATAAAGTTGGGAAGATGTTGTTGTGGCCAGCTAAGCGTAAAGCACGAACTTCTCCAAGACGTTGTTTAGCTTCCTCGTAGGTATCTCGGTAATAACGGGCTACCTCTCCATCTACCCATACATTTGCATCCGGATTTTCTGTAAAGAAGAAGCCGCTACCATGCCCATCTTTCCCAAACTGAACAGCGTCTTTGGCGGTTTCCCAGACAGGTCGGGAAGTCTGATCGGCACCAAGTTTTTTGTCTGAATCATCGTTAGCACCTAACACCTGAACCGCAGATGCGTGCGAGAATAGGGCATGATATTGATCACCAGCGAATTGTTCAGCCGGGAATTTCCAATTACAGTTGATCACCCATTTCTGGACACCACCTACGATTTCGGTTCCACCCGCGCGGCGATCTAATACACCATCCAAATACCAGGCGATATCCCCTAAGTAGTCCTTAAGAGCGGGAGCGCTGGTATCCCAGTTAGCGAAAATCAATCCTTTGTAACTTTCAACACAGGGCACTTCATTCAAGCCCCACTGGGATTTGCAAAGACCTTGGGGATAGGCTCGTGGTTCGAGCGGTACATCGATCAGGTTACCGTCGATACCGTAGGACCAGCCATGATAAGGGCAGGTAAAAGCGCGGGTATTTCCGCAGTCGCCATTACTGACGCGCATAGCTCGGTGACGACACTGATTTAGGAAAGCTTTGATGCTGCCATCTTTTTGACGTACAACAACTACGGCGTCTTCCCCCATGTAAGTATTAAAAAAGTCACCAGGTTTAGGAATTTGGCTCTCGTGGGCCAAAAATAGCCAGCATCTACCAAAAATTCTTTCTAATTCAAGGTTGTATATTTCAGGATCTGTATAAATACTTGGCGTGACACGGCCATTTTTGCTATCGATCAGACTGTAAATGTCCAGTTTTGAGTGTGTGGTCATATTATTGATATCCTCGGGTTACAGAGTTATTGACCTTATTTGTAGAGTCCCTAATCATGTTGCAGATTGGTAGGGAAAGTGTGAAATAGTTAATTTGTATTAAGTAATCGTTTTCACCTATAAATAGGATAAATCTATGGAATTGAGGCACTTGCGTTATTTCGTTGCTGTTGCGAAAGAGTTAAACTTTACTCGGGCTGCAGCAAAGTTACATACATCACAGCCATCGTTAAGCAGTCAGATAAAGGATTTAGAGGAGTGTGTGGGTGTTCCACTGCTAACGCGCAATCGAAGAAAAGTGACTATCACTGCTGCGGGGGAGTTATTTCTGAAGGAAGCTACTGCGATATTGGAGATGGCCGAAAAGGCCAAGATTAAAGCAAGACAAGCAATGTTAACGGATAATTCGATGACAATTGGTTTTGTGCCCTCAGCAGAAGTTAATGTATTACCTGAAGTTCTTCCATTATTACGACTTGAACATCCGGATATGCAAATAGAGTTGAGTAGTGTCGTTACCACGGAGCAGGAGTCCCAAATACTAGACGGTCATCTTGATGTGGGTTTCATGCGCAACCCTATTATTAGCCCATTGATAGAGCGTATGGTTGTGTTGAGCGAACCGCTAATCGTGATGTTGCCTGTATCGCATCCTTTGGTTTCACAACCTGTGATTAGTCCAGCTATGCTCAATGGGCAGGATTTTATTGCCACAGATCCGCTTTATTCAGGGGCATTGTCGCCAATGGTGAAGGATTATCTCAGTGCCACAGAGTGCCAACCAAATATTGTGCAAACATCGACTAATATCTTGGTTACGATGAATTTAGTTGGTATGGGACTAGGGCTTTCTATCTGTCCAGGCTATATGGAAAAATTTAATTCAGGCAATGTGGTATTTCGCCCATTACAAGGTGAAGCCCCACGGTTAGATTTGATTATGGCGTGGAATAAAGAGAATCAAAATCCAGCTTTGCAGGAACTGGTTTCTATCGTGAAATCAAAATATTATGAGAGCGAAAGTAATTAAATCCGTTTGTTTAATTAATTTTCGCGTGTTTAATTTAATAACGGATAGCCCAATAAAATATTATTTTCTGCCAATTTTGGTTGTTAATACCAAATCCTGTGTGGGACTGGAATTTATTTGGCTGTAGAAATAGAAACGGCGTGACGAGCTTGTTGCGGTTGAAACAAAAGGATTCAAAAAAGGCCCGGTTGAGGTACGGACCTTGAACAAGACAAAGAAATTACCGTTCAGGAGTTTCCAGTAACTTAATGACGCTCTCTACCGTGTTGTTAAGAGCCTCGCTATTGTCGAGTTTGCCAGAGCTTGCCGGTCCAAGTGCACACGTATACAAAATAAGCTGCTTGTCAAAAGGCAGATCGAGCTGCTCATACAAGTCTTGACGGATTTTGGCGTGTTGTTCAGGTTCCTGGCTTGCAAGGCTAACGAGTGTGTCATAAATAAGGTTTTTCATTGTAATTACGTTTCTTATTGTTGGGGGTGCATATAGTTTAGTGGTTTGCAAGACGAAAATCCGACGCTTCGGTCACATATCAACGGGTTTAACAGGTATTGGTGTAATTAACTGGATGAATAATTTGGTGTGTTTTTAATTGCTAGCAGTTTTCACTGCTCTAATAGGTTAGTTGGCACTAAAAATTAAGGAATCACTAAAGTTTTGAGCAAAATCCACCTTGTCATGCTTCTTATGAGCTTTAATGTACTGAGGTGAGCGAAACAAAAGGTGGCAATATGTTAAGTAAATTAAACCATCGTCTTTCTACCGTGGCAGAGCACATGGCGGACCTTGAATATCAGCTTGGTACCTACCTCCAACCAGGGCAGTATTCTTGTGCTGTGAAAGGTGAAGAGGTATTCCTAGAGTATCAGCACGATCTAGAGTTTGAGAACGCCTCTGGCCAAGCGGAATCGCTATTGAGACTGTTCAATATCCCGTTGAGCGGCGACGAGAAAAAGTTGTTGGTTGAGGTGACTGGTAAGGGCAACACAACCAAACTGCACTTGAATCTATCCTGCGATAATGAAAATGATCTGTTGCTCAAGTATGTCTGCTCGGAGCTTTTATCCGCTTTTCGTGCGTTAGAAACGTGATACCAGAAAATACTCAAAGATAAGTGCAGGTATTTAAAGTGGGTGTGACATCGAGAGTTATTGAAAAGCTCTCGATGACCATAGTTGCTAACGAAATCTTACTTGTACGATTAGATATCTATCTAGTCAAAAGCCAATTACGCTGGTGGATGATTCTCAATCCAGTGTCTCGCAATGTCTTCACGGGTCGCTACCCAAACCGCGTCATGAGATTGAATGTAATCTAAGAAACGTTTTAACGCTTTAAAACGACCTGGTTTACCAACCACACGACAGTGCAGACCGACCGACATCATTTTCGGCGTTTCCGCGCCTTCTTCGTACAGGCAGTCAAAGTGGTCTTTGAGGTATTCAAAAAACTCGTCCCCGTGGCTAAAGCCGTAAGGAGAGGAAAAACGCATATCATTGGTGTCTAATGTATACGGAACCACAAGGTGTGGTCGGGTGTTGCCTGCGTTATTTTTGTCTGGTACTTGTGTCCAGAAAGGCAGGTCATCGCCGTAATAGTCCGAGTCGTAAAGCAAGCCGTCTTGCTCTGCGACAAGTTGACGTGTATTTGGTGAGTCTCGACCAGTATACCAACCAATTGGGCGAGTGCCTGTCAGCTGCTCGATGATATCCAGTGCTTGAATCATATGCTCGCGTTCAACGTCAATTGGCGTGTTCTGATAGTGCAGCCATTTAAGGCCGTGACAGGCAATTTCATGACCTTCCTCAACGATAGCTTTGGTGACTTCTGGGTTACGCTGCAATGCAGTAGCAACACCAAATACAGTAAGCGGAAGCTCGCGACGTTTAAACTCGTTTAAGATTCGCCATACACCGACACGGGAACCGTATTCGTAAAGTGACTCCATGCTCATGTGTCGGTCTTTATACGCTTCCGCACCCGCGATCTCAGATAGGAATGTTTCTGAATGCTCATCACCATGAAGTACGCAGTTTTCACCACCTTCTTCGTAGTTCAGCACAAATTGCACGGCAATCTTAGCGTTATTAGGCCAGTTAGCGTGAGGGACGTTATCTCTTCCGTAACCGATATAATCGCGAGGGTTATTTTCTTCCATAAAGTAAACCTTGATATTAATTTTTTAGTTAATTGCGGGATAGTTTCCAAGTGTTACTCGCTTAATACATAGCAACATGTACAACACATCCCGTCATTCTGAACAGCAACGGAGGAGCGTGATTCAGAATCTAGCCTACGAGCACGTTAACGTCAGGGTAATTCTAAAACTTATCAGTGTGCTGATATTAGATTTCTAGTCTCGCTAATGCTCGCTGGAATGACGAGATGAGCTAAAATTGGGGTTTCAACTCATAGGCTCGTTAAGCGATCAAAATCCGATAGCTGCTGTGTTGTCTTTATTATTGCGACCAGTGTTTGAATATGCCGTGGATTGGCTTCACCAACGGTGCCCCGTATTGGCCACTTTTCGATGTCACTAAGTTGAGTTGGTGCAGTGACTCAGCAAGTTTCACTGCCGCAGCAACACCATCGATCACAGGTACATTCAGTTCTTCTGAAAGCTCGTTGGCTAAGTCAGACATGCCAGCACAACCGAGTACGATGGCTTCGGCACCATCTTCTTTGATCGCTTTACGGCATTCTTCAGCAAGTAGCTGGTAAGTATCCATACTTAGAGATTCAAGCTCTAACACTGGAATGTCTGTTGCACGTACGCCACTGCACAAGTGGTGGTAACCGTAACGTTGAAGAAGATGTTCACTAGCAGGTAACGTTCTGGTCATGGTAGTGACGACACCAAAACGGTAAGACACCAAACTCGCTAGCTGGAACGCAGCACCTGCGATACCAATCACTGGCTTAGTCGCGATCTCGCGTGCTGCGTCAAGAGCTGGATCACCGAAGCAGGCGATAATGTGTGCATCGACACCTTGCTCTTCGCCAGTGCGAATCACATCAAGAAGCGCTGCAGCAGCGAGAGTTTCGTCAAATGCACATTCAATGCTTTCCGGACCGTTAACTGGTGAAGACGCAATGATTTCTGTGCCAGGTAAGGCAACGGTTTGTGCGCTGATCGCAATTTTGTCTGTCATTCCCTGACAAGTATTAGGGTTGATCAAATTGATTTTCATTTTGTATTAGTCCGTTTCGCAAAAAAGTTTATGAAAATTAACCGGCTCTTTAGATTTCGATTCCAACTCCAATGACGATTTGATCACCACTAAGTGATGCTTCATCCATTGCTGAGCTTTTTCATCCTGAAAGTTGTCGAGCAGTTCAATAAGTTCTGAGTGAGAGCCACAATCGCAGCTCACGCTATGTTTTGAGCCGTACGCAGCGATGACCAGTGAAGAGCGGTAACAAAGCTGTTCAACAAATTCGGCCAATACGGAATTTCCCGACTGTTTGGCCAGTTCATAGTGAAACTTAGCTGTCAGTTGGATAGATTCGGCTAAATCACCATGTTGGGTCGCTTTATCTTCCTGAGTAACAATGGAGCGCAAATAATTAGACTGCTTTTCGTCCCAGTTACGAAGAATGTCAGTGATCAGTAGTGGCTCAAGTAAAATTCGGCTGTTCAGCACCTCTTCGGCTTCCTGCTTACTAGGGCTGTTCACGTGTGCGCCTTTATTCGGTTGAATAACCACAAACCGTTCAAGTGCTAATCGTTGCAACACTTTACGAATGCCAGTTCGGCTCACGCCAAAAGCTTCTGAGAGCTTGTCTTCAGGAAGACGCTCTCCGGGCTCAAGTTTGTGTTCAACAATTGCTTTCAATATTTGTTGATAGATTTTTTCATCGTTTGACATAGGTAATCGACCCAAATTTTTTATCCAACCCAACAAAGCAATATGTATACCACTAAACAACTCTGCATGCACTATTGTATACAATCTTATTCTAAATATTTGCCTGTTATAGCCTCTTTAATGTTTATCTATTCAAATTACTTGACCAATAGGACAGGTGAGTTGAGTATATATGCACTGATTGTGGCACCAAAAATGTGCGATATGGTCAAATCTGGTGCGCTATAAGGGCGATTTTATGGGGCAAGTTTCACCAATTCGTTGTATGGCGGGGGTTTTCAGGATTGGCACGCTAATTGTATTTGGGATTGTATACAATTAGTAATGGAGATAAGCACATGAAAAAGGAATTACCTGTTAGCCCAAGGCTAAGCAACGAGGACCTAGCGCCAGAGAAGGAACAGAAGTGGGGCTGGTATAGCATCTTCGCGTTTTGGATGTCAGACGTGCACAGTGTAGGGGGATATGTATTTGCAGCGAGTTTATTTGCGCTTGGATTAAATGGTATCCAAGTGTTCATCAGCTTGTTAGCGGGGATATCAATTGTATTAGTATTTGCCAACTTGATGGGTAAGCCAGGACAAAAAGCGGGTGTTCCGTTCCCTGTCGTCGCTCGTATGTCGTTTGGTGTGTTTGGTGCGAATATTCCAGCTGTGATTCGAGGCATTATTGCTGTCGTTTGGTACGGTATTCAAACTTACTTAGCATCAAGTTCGTTCATTATCTTGCTGCTGTACTTCTTCCCATCGATGGAGAGCTTAGCAAATGACTCGTTCCTAGGTTTATCTTACTTAGGTTGGGTTGGCTTTAGCTCAATGTGGGTACTGCAAGCAATCGTATTTATGTTCGGTATGGACTTGATTCGTAAAGTAATTGATTGGTCTGGCCCTGCGATTTACATCGCGATGTTTGCCCTTTGTGCATACATGATCAATCTGGCAGGTTGGGAGAACATCAGCTTTAACCTTGGTAAAGAAACACTGGTAGGTTCTGACGCCATCATTCAAATGATCATCGCAACAGCATTGGTTGCAGGTTACTTTGCAGGTCCAACACTTAACTTTAGTGACTTCTCTCGTTACTGTACAAGCTACAAAGACTTGAAGATTGGTAACTTGTTAGGTCTGCCACTGAACTTTATTTTGTTCTCTCTGTTCAGTGTGGTTATTGTGTCAGCATCGATTCCAGTTTTCGGTGAGATGATTGTTGACCCTGTTGAAACAGTAAAACGTCTTGACTCTGGCTTGATTACCGTTCTTGGTGCACTGACCTTTATTTTCGCGACGGTCGGTATCAATATTGTGGCTAACTTTGTTGCACCAGCGTTCGACTTCTCGAATGTGTCGCCACAGAAAATCAGCTTTAAAATGGGTGGTTTCATTGCAGCGTTTGGTTCAATCCTACTGACTCCTTGGAACCTGTTTAACAACCCAGAAGTGATTCACTACACGGTTGACGTTCTGGCCGCGATGATTGGTCCACTATACGGCATCATCATTGTTGACTACTTCATTGTAAAGAAAGGACAAATCGATATCCCATCGCTTTACACTGAGTCGCCACAAGGGCAGTACTGGTACAAAAACGGCGTTAACATGAACAGTGTTTATGCATTAGTCATCGCAAGTGTCGCTGCCATTATTGCAACCTTCTTTGTCACGGAACTAGCGAACTACGCGTTGTTTATTGGTGGCCTGGTTTCAGCTGTCGTTTATAAGCAGCTGATGCAAAAGAAAATGTTTTGGGTATCAAAGGCAGCTTTAGCAAAGCAACAATAGAGAACTTTATGCGTGGCTTTAAATTGAATTAAATCGCCAACTTAAAGATAAAGTAAACAAGTAACTCAATGAGTGGTTGCTTGTTTACTTCAAAGGAATGAGAAGAATGGAAATCGATCAACGTATTTATTGTACTCAAGGACCAGACTATCTGCCGGCCTCGCAGCAAGGCTCACTGACTGGATTGAGTTTTGTCTTTAAAGATCTGTTTGACGTAGAGGGATACGTCACCGGAGCCGGAAACCCTAAGTGGCTAGAGACTCACAGCAAAGCAGAAAGTACTTCGCCATTAATCATCTCCCTTTTAAATGCAGGAGCAGAGTGCAAAGGCCGAGTTCAAACGGATGAGCTCGCTTACAGCCTGAATGGTATTAATGTTCACTATGGAACGCCAGTTAATCCTTTAGCGCCTGACTGTTTACCTGGTGGTTCTTCAAGCGGTAGTGCTGTTGCGGTAGCAAAAGGTGACGTTGATTTCTCTATTGGAACAGACACTGGTGGTTCCGTTCGCGTTCCAGCGAGTTACTGTGGTCTTTTCGGCTTGCGCCCAACCTTGGGGCAGTTGTCATTGGCAAACAGTTTCACTCTTGCAGAAAGCTTTGATACCGCAGGTGTATTCAGCCGAGACTTATCAACGTTGGAAAACGTATATACATGTCTTGGGCCTGAAACTCAGCCTCAAACTGTCGCGCAAACCCTGATTTTGGATCAAAGCTTGTCAAAAACTCTGGGAAATGAACGCCTAGAGGAACTAAAACAGTGGGCTGACAGTGCAAATATTCAGCTTGAATACAGCAATGCTCTGCAAGACGCAGGCTATGACCTTGGCGACTTAAGCGCATTATTTCGAACCATACAAGGTTACGAAATAATTGCTCGCCATAGCGCGTGGCTTGATGAGTGGCAACATACACTGGCACCTGCAATACAAGAACGAGTTGTATGGGCGCGTACCATTTCGGCTCAAGCGTACCGTGAAGGCAAGGAACACCAAGCGAAGTTTACCAGCTGGCTGGCTGAGCAATTAACGGATAAGGAAACATTGTGGGTATTGCCTACCACCCCAGGAAAATCACCTAAACTCACGACTCCAGATGCAGACTTAGCGGAATATCGTTCTGATCTTATGGGGCTAACCAGTCTCGCGGGTTTAAGTGGATTTCCTCAACTTCATATTCCAATGAGTAACGTAACAAATGGACCTTGTGGTGTGTCATTACTTGGTTCAGCTAACAGTGAATACGATCTGATTGCGACGGCGTCGGCCATAATCAAAGGAGAGTCTTAATGGTGTTTCAAACCGCATTTACCGCCCCGCATCACAAAGCAACGGAAGTGGGAAAACAAATCTTAGAAAAAGGCGGAACGGCGTCTGAAGCAATGGTCGCGGCTGCATCGATGATCGCGGTTCAATACCCGCATATGAACAGCATTGGCGGTGACGGATTTTGGCTAATCAGTAAGCCGGGAGAAGCACCAGTTGCTATCGATGCATGCGGAGCAGCGGGATTATCCATCGACCCAGATTACTACCGTGCATTGGGCACCGAACTGCCTGAAAAAGGTGGCGAAGCGTCTATTACCATGGCTGGCACAGTAGCCGGCTGGCAAAAAGCGCTGGATATCAACGGTGGTGAACTGCCTTTAAGCACTCTGTTACAACCTTCTATTGACGCAGCACGAAACGGCATTGAAGTTACACAAAGCCTTGTCGATGCGAGTGTAAAAACCTTTGAGCGCTTAAAAGATGAAGCCGAATTCAGCCGTTTGTTTCTCGATGACGGTGAAACGTTAAAACTTGGTGCAACAGTGGTCAACCCGGCGCTGGCAAAAACGCTGGAAAGATTGGCCGAGGTAGGGCTGGATGACTTTTACCGAGGTGAGATTGCAGAACTGGCAGCGAAAGAGCTTCAAGAAGCGGGAAGTCCGTTAACGATTGAAGACTTTCACCAGCATCAGGCATTGGTTACGACTCCACTAAACGTTGAGACCTCAAAAGGCCAGCTTTATAACCTGGGTGCACCGACTCAAGGATTGGCATCGTTATTAATTTTAGCGATATACGATCGCTTAGCATCGCAAGCAAACTCGGAGCTAGAGCATATTCATTTACTCGTCGAAGCGACGAAGCAAGCATTTATTATCCGCGACAAAGTCGTTACCGATGAGCGCTATTTAAGCAAGCCACTGCAAGACTACTTAGATGAAAGTGTGGTGTCTGAGTGTGCAGAGCGTATCTCATTAACCCAAGCTCTGCCATGGCCTTATCAGGCGAAACCGGGTGACACTATCTGGATGGGCGCAACCGACCAATACGGCACAATGGTGAGTTTTATCCAGAGTGTTTACTGGGAATTTGGCTCAGGTGTTGTGCTTCCATCTACCGGAATTATGTGGAACGTCAGAGGTAAAAGCTTTTCTCTGGATGCCGAACATCACAATGCCGAACATCACAATGCTTTAGTACCTGGCAAAAAGCCGTTCCACACCCTGAACCCAGCTTATGCTGAGCTTAAAGATGGCCGACGCATCGTGTACGGAACGATGGGCGGAGAAGGGCAACCGCAAACTCAGGCGTGTTTATTCAGCCGACACATTTATCAGAACATGTCTCTGCAACAAGCGGTGTCTATGCCTCGATGGCTACTGGGCAGAACTTGGGGCGATGCTACGAACAATTTACGACTTGAAGAAGACTTGTACAGCAAATACGGGCAAACATTAACGCAGATGGGCCACCAAGTGACTCAGGTTGAAAACTTGAGTGAGCTGATGGGACACGCGGGAGCAATAACCCTAGATCAGCAAGGACAGGCAGACGCAACGAGTGACCCTCGCAGCGATGGCGATATATTTTTAGGAGAGAGATAATGACAACTCAAACGCTATTTGAAACTTTGAACCCACCACAACGTTTGTTGATGGGTCCTGGCCCAATTAATGCTTATCCACGTGTGCACCAAGCCATTTCACAGGCTTTAATCGGTCAATATGATCCGGTTATGACGGGCTACATGACGCAAGTTCAGTCGCTGTATCGCGGTGTATTCGAAACACAAAACCAACAAACCATGCTGGTTGACGGTACGGCACGTTCAGGTATCGAAGCAGTTCTTGTCTCAGTGATTAAGCCGGGCGATAAAGTACTTATCCCAATTATTGGTCGTTTTGGCCACCTGTTGAGTGAAATCGCGAATCGTGTTGGCGCAACAGTCAAAACCATTGATGTTGAATGGGGCGAAGTGTGTCCACCGGAGCTGGTTGAAAAGGCAATCAAAGAGTTTCAGCCAAAACTTCTGGCAACGGTACAGGGTGATACTTCGACAACCATGAACCAGCCATTGGCAGAGTTTGGTGAAATCTGTAAACGTCACGGTGTGTTGTTCTATTGTGATGCAACCGCATCGATTGCAGGTAATGAACTTAAAGTTGATGAGTGGAACCTTGATGCCGTGTCAGCTGGCCTACAAAAATGTCTTGGCGGACCATCTGGTAGCTCTCCAATTACATTGAGCGATCAATGTGCGGAACTGATCAATCGTCGTAAACACGTAGAAGCGGGTATTCGCGCTGATCACCACACGTCGGGCGAAGAAGAGATCATTCGTTCGAACTACTTCGATTTGTCGATGATCATGGATTACTGGGGCCCTGAACGTCTTAACCACCACACAGAAGCAACCAGTATGCTTTACGCGGCGCGTGAATGTGCACGCATCTACCTTGAAGAAGGCGCTGATAACGTAATTGCTCGCCACAAACAAGCGGGTGATGCAATGGCATGTGGTCTGCGAGCGATGGGTCTAGAGCTGTTTGGTAACCAGAAGTACAAAATGAACAACGTTGTGGGTGTCTACATTCCTAAAGAAGTGGACGGCAATAAAGTACGTCAGGAACTGCTCAATAGCTTTGGTATTGAGATTGGTACGTCATTTGGTCCATTGGATGGAAAAATCTGGCGCATCGGCACAATGGGTTACAACGCACGCCAAGAAGCGGTTTTAACAACACTTGCCGCGCTGGAAGCCATCCTTATCCGTAATAAAGCCAAAATCATTCCAGGCCAAGCAGTGATTGCAGCGATGGAAAAATATGTTTAATGCCATTAAGAGGGTGAATCAAGGATGAGTAAATTGGATGCCCAACGCATTATGGAACGTGCTGACCACTTGGCTACGTTTACCTCGATGCAAGATGGATTAAAACGCACCTACTTATCGCCGGAGCATAAGCAGGCGCACCATCAACTTGGCGAATGGATGCAGCAAGCCGGGCTGGAAACATGGCAGGACAGTGTTGGGAACCAGTGGGGAAGGAAGGTATCTTCCAACCCTACCATGCCAACGCTCATTATCGGCTCTCACAGTGATACGGTTGCGGATGCGGGTAAATATGACGGAAACCTGGGGATACTGGTTGGTATTTCCTCGTTGGAGCAACTCAAGAATGTTGAGCTGCCATTTCATGTCGATGTGGTCGCGTTTGCCGACGAAGAAGGCACTCGCTTCAACAGTACATTGATTGGTTCAAGTGCGGTAGCGGGTGTATTTGACCCAAACTGGCTGTCCCTGAAAGACAACGATGACGTGACAATGTCACAGGCTATGGTTGAATTTGGTCTGTCTCCGCAAGAGGTCGGCAAGGATAGCCGTTCGTCAGATGACGTGATGGCTTACCTGGAAGTGCACATTGAGCAAGGCCCTGTACTTGAAGCTCAGAACCAGCCTGTTGGTGTGGTGACTGGTATCGCCGGTGCAAAACGTTTCCAGTTTCAGGTAAAAGGCTTAGCTGGACACGCTGGTACGGTACCAATGGGCATGCGCATGGATGCGTTGTGCGCTGTAGCTGAGATGATTTCGACGATAGAAAACTATGCGACCGAACAGAGCAAAACTGAAAACAAAGTTGTAGCGACAGTCGGTAAGTGTGAGGTTTCGCCAGGTTCAGTCAACGTTATTCCCGGTGAGGTTAACTTCACTGTGGATATCCGCAGCTTGAATCAGGAGCAACTGGAGCGCTCGTGTGACGACTTGCTAACGGCACTTAACGCGATTGCAAAGCGTCGTGAGGTCAGTTTCTCCAATCGATTGCTCTATCAGGCGAGCGCGGTACCTTGTAATGACGCTTTACAAAGTCAGTGGGGCGAGATTGTTGCGCAAGTAACAGAATCTGAACCTGTATTTTTACCAAGTGGTGCAGGGCACGACGCGCTTGCGATGGTGAACTTAACAGACGTTGCAATGTTGTTTGTCCGTTGTGATAGAGGCATTAGTCATAACCCACTGGAAAGTGTTCAAGAGGATGACGTCGCGGTTGCTCTGCAATGTTTGACACAAATGATCCTCGCTCAGCAGGAGCGCGAAACCGATGGAAACTAAACAAGAACTGACTCATTCCGTTGTGCTGGGAATCGCAGGAAACTCTCCAGGTTATCTGGCGCAGACTGGGGAGATATCAGCATTCAACGAGCAGCAAAAGGCGGAGCTGCAGGAAGCACAGCGCCCACGAGCGTTGTTTCCGATGTTCGTTCGTCAGCTTGGCGACTCTTATCTCGGGCAGATGCCTTTCAGTTCATCTAAATTGGTGTTGCCTGGAGAGCAAGATGCCAAGGTTCAGATGGAGCCTGAGGTTGCGATTAAGTGCAGCGTTACCTATACAGAGCAAGGCCAGATTGCCGCGCTTACTCCTTTTGCGCTGACGTTAATCAATGATGCAACCTACCGGAATAAAACGGTATCTAAGCTAGCTGAGAAGAAAAACTGGGGCGCATTTAGTAAGGGTATTGCCGAACTCGATCTACTTGTTGACTCATTTTCTGAGCAAACACCGCTTGATCATCTCAGATTGTGCGGTTTTCATAGCCGGAATGGGCAATGGCACTTGTGCAGCCAAGACGTGTCGGTAACAGAATACAATGTCTTCTATCAATCGTTAACCGACTGGTTAGTAGAGACAATTAACCACCAAGCCGATGACGGTGCTATGCATAATACGCACAGTTTGTTCGTTGAAGCGAATCAACCCAGTGAAATTACCATTGCGATTGGCGCACCGTGTTATACAGCCTACGGTGAAGACCATCAGTTGCTTGATGGTGACCGGGTATTTGTTTGTGTATACGATGACAGAGAGCACCAGTTAAGTGATATTGCGGCCATGATAGACTGTCCACAAGATCAGTGGGTAACCGCTTCGAGTATGATGTGGTTAGAGCAAACGGTTTATAAGAAACAATAAAATAATTAGCAAGGTAACAAAGAACGATGAAAACACAACGAGATCTGGCCAGTGCATTCTTTCGCATTGGCTTGTTTGGATTTGGTGGCGGCCCCACGATGATCCCTTTGGTTCATAAAGAAGTGGTCGACAATTATAAGTGGATGAGTGATGACGAGTTTGCCAACGTACTTGCAATCGGCAACACGCTACCTGGCCCAATTGCGACCAAAATGGCGGGTTATATTGGTTACAAAGTGGGTGGAAAGATCGGATGTATCAATGCAGTGCTCATGACGATTATTCCACTGATTATCGTAATGATTGCGGGATTAGGCTTACTCAATGAGTACCGCGATAAGCCATGGGTAGCGGGTATGGCTCAAGGAGTTTTGCCCGTTGTCTCCTGGATGATGGCCAAGCTTACCTATGACTTCTTACTGAAGGGTTACAAATCACTTGGCGCAATTGCGACTGGTATTGGTATCGCGCTTTCTATTTTGTTTATCGTGGTATTGGGTGTACACCCGGGCCTGATTGTCGCAGCAGTACTTCTTGCCGTATTGGTGAAACCTGACCCAAAGCCTAGTGCGGCTGAGCAAGGTCTAAAACCAGAAAATAAAAAGGGATAAGTATGCAACTTTATATCGATATCTTCTTAGCATTTTTTATTCCTAACATCGTCGGTTATGGCGGTGGTCCTGCAATCATTCCCTTAATTGAGGCACAAGTTGTTGGTCAGTATGGTTGGATGAATGCCAGTCAGTTTGCTGAAGTACTCGCTTTAGGTAACGCGCTACCAAGTCCGATTGCGACGAAAATGGCGGGTTACATCGGCTATGAAGTTGGTGGAACGCTTGGCGCGTGTATCGCGGTATTCGCGACAGTTGCGCCTACCATTATCATCATGGTGCTGGCGATGAGTGTACTGTACAAATACCGTAACTCGCCAAAAGTAAAAGCGTTAGGCGCATGGGTGCTGCCGATCATTTTCACTTTGATGCTATTACTGAGCTACAAGCTGATCATGTCTGGTGGCGAGGCGGGTTGGGGACATTTTGCCTTCCTATTTGTCGTCGCTGGTCTGTGTTTGGAAAAATTCAAAGTGCACCCAACTTATGTAATTTGCGCAAGTTTAGCCTACGGCGCATTCTTGCTTTAGTTTGAATTTCTTTAAACAGCCTGTGTAACTCTTTAGCTAGGCCGATACAAAAGAGTATCGGCCTAGTCTTTAAAGCTTAAGTCCCCAAGTTTCTGGCGTTGTTATCACTTTTTAACGCATCCTTAATTCTTAATTTCAAACCTCATTTCATCAGCAATCCGACCAGCTTTTCCACCGCTTCTAAGCCCCAACACCCCCTTTGCGTTACAACTACTCATCATTACTTGACTTCTTACTGTTACGGGCATGTAACTTTCCGTTTAAAAATCGAGATTTGCATCACTAAATATTGGCGAATTTTTGTCACTCCTAGTGTGCTAGAAGCCCGTTTTCCCAAGGTTTAATTATTAAATATATATTTAAAACAACGATGTGCACTATGTGCACATAAAGTTGAGTTGGTATTGTGGATATAGCCACCCTGCATGTACGTTTCGGTAACAAAATAAAAACATTTGTACTGGCTAACTCCTTCAGTGATCGAATGAGTAGGCCTTTCCCTAGTGATCTACGTGATCAAATAGGGTTCCCATAACTTGAACGTACCTGGAGAATTCAAAGTGACAGTATCCACTTCCCAAAGCACAGTCTCGGCTGCCTATTATGATTCAGAAGCTATTATCCGACCTAACCGATTCGTTTCAAGTATCGCTATTCCCCAGTCGATCAACGCAGTTTGCCAGGAGGTGCGTAAGGCCTTGAGCGCTACAACTGAGCATTGCGAAGCTGCAACTAAACTTGGTGCGCATGACAGGAAGGCTGCTTGATATGAGTAAAGTCTATTTGCACTGCTTGTCGCATACACCATTAGTTGGTCATTTCGACCCGGCGGCAGAGGTTCTCGGTGAGGTTAATCGCGTTATTGAGGACGCGAAAAAGCGCATTGATGAATTTGACCCAGAGTTGGTGATCCTGTTTTCCCCTGATCATTACAACGGATTTTTCTACGACGTTATGCCGTCTTTTTGTATCGGAATGGCCGCTCATGCGATTGGTGATTTTGGCACGGCGGCCGGTCCGTTAAACGTTCCTCAAGAGCTTGCTGAAGGGTGTGCGCAGTATGTATTAGCGAAAGGGGTGGACGCCGCGGTTTCTTACAACATGCAAGTAGACCACGGTTTCGCCCAACCTCTGGAGTTTCTGTTAGGCAGTCTGGAGCGAGTTCCGGTTATTCCGGTGTTTATCAATGGTGTTGCGCCGCCATTGCCGGGCTTTCAGCGAGCTCGGTTACTGGGCGAAGCCATTGGTGAATACGCTCAGAGCCTAGACAAACGGGTATTACTGCTTGCTTCGGGCGGTTTGTCGCACCAGCCACCCGTCCCTGAACTGGCCACTGCAGACGAACATATTGCAGACCGACTAAAAGGCAGCGGTCGATGTCTTCCCGAGGATGAGCGTATCGCGAGAACTCAGCGTGTGATTAACGCCGCGGTTGAATTTGTTCAAGACCAAAACACGTTACACCCACTCAATCCCGAATGGGATCGCGCCTTTATGCAAGATTTAGCCAACGGGCAAACAAGCAAACTGGATGCGATGAACAATCAGGATCTGTCAGATATTGCCGGTAAGTCCACTCATGAAGTGAAAACCTGGGTGGCGGCATGTGCGGCACTATCTTCTTACGGACCTTATAAAACCGAAGGTTGCTATTACCGCGAGATACCAGAATGGATCGCTGGATTTGGCTCTATGAGTGCAACCACAACAAATAACACAAAAATGAAAGCTGTAAACGAGGAGTATAGGAATGTCTAATCTAATTTTTACTGAGCAAGAGACAAGCAAATTTGTTCAAATTGAGGAAGGTGATCTCAACCTCAAACTGCATTACAACGATTGTGGTGAAGGGAGTGAAGTCGTGGTCATGCTGCACGGTTCAGGACCTGGAGCTACAGGTTGGGCGAACTTTAACCGCAACGTACAACCTTTGGTCGAATCTGGTTGTCGCGTCATTCTTCTCGACTGTCCGGGGTGGGGGAAAAGTGACTCAATTGTTTCTACTCAATCTCGTTCCGATCTCAACGCGACGGCACTAAAAGGTGTAATGGACGCGCTGGATATTGAGCGCGCGCATTTAATTGGTAACTCCATGGGTGGCCACTCGGCTGTCGCATTCACACTCTCATACCCAGAACGAGTAGGTAAATTGATTCTAATGGGTGGCGGTACTGGCGGTGCAAGCTTGTTCACACCAATGCCGGCAGAAGGCATTAAGCGCCTTAATCAACTTTACCGCGAGCCAACTATCGACAATCTCAAAGCGATGATGGATATCTTCGTCTTTGATACCAGCGAGCTAACAGAAGAGCTGTTCCAGACTCGTTTGAATAACATTCTTTCTCGCCAGGATCACCTTGATAATTTTGTAAAAAGCATCGAAGCCAATCCAAAACAGTTCCCGGATTTCTCTGCGCGTTTAGGTGAGATTAAAGCCGATACCTTGGTCGTTTGGGGTCGCCAAGACCGCTTTGTACCATTTGATACCAGCTTACGTTTGATGGCTGGTATCCCTCAGGCGCAACTGCATGCTTTCAACCAGTGCGGTCACTGGGTGCAGTGGGAGCATGCTGATACATTCAACCGATTGGTTGTCGACTTCATTAAGCATTAAGGAGAGAACCATGTCTGACAAGATTGAAAAACTGGCGCAGAGACTGCGTGAAGCGGAGCAGCAAAACCAGCCTATATCACCATTACGTGATGAGATCGAGGGGGCCAGCGTAGAGCAAGCTTACGCAATCCAACGTGTGAATGTATCCATGGCGGTCGAACAAGGTCGTCGTATCGTCGGGCGCAAAATCGGTCTGACTAACCCTAAGGTTCAGGCACAGCTGGGCGTCGATCAACCTGATTTTGGCACTCTGTTTGCGGACATGTGTGTTGGTGACAATGAAGTGGTGCCATATGAAGCGGTAATGCAGCCCAAAATTGAAGCGGAAATTGCGCTTATTTTGGCAAAAGATCTGCCGCAAAGTGACCCTACTATTGCCGATGTCATGGACGCGATAGGCTGGGTAGTACCGGCTTTAGAAATCGTTGGTAGCCGTATTCGTGACTGGGATATTAAGTTTGTTGATACCGTGGCGGACAACGCTTCGAGTGGTTTGTATGTACTTGGCGGGCCAGCTCGAACAGTAGACGGCTTAGATTTCCGTGGCGCGACAATGACGATGTCACGCAACTACGAAGTCGTATCCCAAGGTGATGGTTCGGAGTGTCTGGGCAACCCATTAAATGCAGCAGTTTGGCTGGCTCGCACCATGAGTGCATTTGGCGAACCATTACGTGCCGGTGATGTTGTTTTGACGGGGGCGTTAGGCCCGATGGCAGCGGTGCAGCCGGGTGATCGTTTCGATGCCGAAATTACAGGAGTTGGTCGTGTGTCAGTCTCCTTTACAGAACAAGAGGAGAGTGAAAAATGAAAACCATGAAGGTAGCGATTATTGGCTCAGGCAATATCGGCACTGACTTAATGATAAAAGTGCTGCGCAATAGCCAACATTTAACCATGAGTGTCATGGTTGGGATTGACCCAGAATCTGATGGCCTGGCGAGAGCCCGCAGAATGGGCGTCACCACCACCCATGAAGGTGTGGAAGGTTTGATCAAACTGCCAGAGTTTAATGACATCGATATCGTTTTTGATGCGACGTCGGCTAACGCGCACATCAGTAATGATGCCCTTCTGCGTGAGGCAAAACCAGGCATTAAGCTGATTGACTTAACCCCGGCGGCGATTGGCCCTTACTGCGTACCCGTCGTAAACCTTGAGCAAAACCTGGCGAAGAACAACGTGAATATGGTGACGTGTGGTGGCCAGGCAACGATTCCTATTGTTGCGGCCGTCGCACAGGTGGCGACGGTTCACTATGCAGAGATTATTGCATCGATAAGCAGCAAATCCGCAGGGCCGGGAACTCGCGCTAATATCGACGAGTTTACTGAAACCACGTCTCAAGCCATTGAAACGGTAGGCGGCGCGAAGAAAGGTAAAGCGATCATCATTCTTAACCCGGCAGAGCCACCTTTGATGATGCGTGACACTGTCCACGTACTTTGTGACAGCAAAGATGAAGACAAAGTCCGTGCATCAATCGAAGAAATGGTCAGTGCGGTACAAAGCTACGTACCGGGTTACCGTCTAAAACAAGCCGTTCAGTTTGAATCGATTGGTGAAGACAAGCCAGTCACACTGCCCGGTTACGGTGAGTTCAGTGGGCTCAAAGTCTCCGCTTTTATTGAGGTCGAAGGGGCAGCACATTATCTCCCAGCTTATGCTGGCAACCTGGATATTATGACTTGTGCAGCAATGGCGACCGCAGAACGTATCGCTCAATCTTGTCTGAACCAATAAGGAATACCCTCATGAATGAACAAAAACTGTATATCTCAGATGTGACATTGCGTGATGGTTGCCATGCGGTTCGTCACCAGTACTCGATTGAACACGTCAAATCGATAGCGCGTGCGCTTGATACCGCCAAAGTTGACTCTATCGAAGTCGCTCACGGTGATGGCTTGCGAGGCTCTAGTTTTAACTATGGTTTTGCTGCTCATACCGATCTCGAGTGGATTGAGGCGGTTGCAGAAGAGCTGAGTCACGCAAAAGTTGCAACGTTACTATTACCGGGAATTGGTAGTGTTCACGATCTCGATAACGCCTATAATGCAGGTGCGCGAATCGTACGTGTCGCAACGCACTGTACCGAAGCGGATGTATCCCGTCAGCACATTGAGCATGCCCGCAAGCTAGGTATGGATACGGTTGGCTTTTTAATGATGAGCCACATGACCTCGCCACAGAGCTTAGCGCTGGAAGCGAAAAAAATGGAAAGCTACGGCGCTACCTGTATTTATGTAGTGGACTCGGGCGGTGCGATGACCATGCAGGACATTCGTGATCGTTTCCGTGCACTGAAAGAGGTGTTGGACCCGCAAACAGAAACCGGTATTCATGCTCATCACAATTTGAGTTTGGGCGTCGCCAACAGTTTGGTGGCGGTTGAAGAAGGCTGTAACCGTATCGATGCGAGTTTATCAGGCATGGGCGCGGGGGCAGGTAATGCGCCACTAGAGGCCTTTATCGCTGCGGCAGATAAACTGGGCTGGAACCATGGCACTGATTTGTACACCTTGATGGACGCTGCGGATGACATTGTGCGACCACTGCAAGAGCGCCCGGTTCGTGTCGACCGTGAAACGTTAGCACTGGGTTATGCGGGTGTTTATTCGAGCTTCTTACGTCATGCTGAGCGAGCAGCAGAGCGGTACGGTTTAAAGACCGTAGATATTCTGGTTGAGCTTGGTAAGCGACGTATGGTCGGTGGACAAGAAGATATGATCGTCGACGTTGCGCTTGATTTGCTAAAAAGCCGATAGTCGTTCTCTTTGTGACAACACTCATTATCACAGCACTCAATAAATAATAAATATTAACAGCCGGTACTCCACGTCGATACCGGCCATTTCTACATGGAGTGAGGAATATTTCTGATCCAAAACGTGAAGCGGAGTTGGAACAGAAAAAACGTGAAAGCCGCTGTGCGGTCATTTCAAGTTATTTTGGTTCAACCGTCGAATACTAAGACTTTCTGTTATATGGAAGCGCAGCAAGTCTGGTGTTTCCTGCATTGTTCTTTAGCGACTTAGACCCAAGCTTGGGTATTATTCTGTCGTTCCTTACCTTGGCAACCGGATATATTGCAAGGCCAATAGGCGGTCTACTTTTTGGTCACTTCGGCGATAAGTACGGTCGAAAGCAAATCCTATTCATAACCCTGATGGTGATGGGTATCGTGTCTATTTTGATCGGCTTGCTACCGACTTACCAAACCATTGGTATCGCAGCGCCCATCGCGCTTCTTGCATTGAGAATTTTGCAGGGTCTGGCCGTTGGTGGTGAATGGGCTGGCGTATACCATTCCTATTGTCTGCATTACTGGTTGTGATTGGCTTATATCTACGTTACAGGGTCACAGAGTCACCTGAATTTGAACAGGCGAAAGCCACAGATGCACAAAAATCGGAATCCGCTAGCGTGCCAATTGTTGAGCTGTTTCGTAGTTCATCAAAAGAGATTGGCTTAGGAACGCTATCTGGCATCGCTCCACTTTTTATTCAATCCCTGTTGGCGACCTTTGCGCTCACTTATGCGGTTTCTGATCGCTATGGCCGCCGCCCAGTTATGCTGACTGGTGTCGTGATGGGCATGATTTTGATTTGGCCGATGTTTGAGCTGATCAGTCATGAAAACCCTTGGATGATGTTGCTTGGCTTTATTATCGGTAACCCAATTATCCAAGCGGTCATGTATGGACCGATGGGCGCCTTTATCAGTGAGAAGTTTACCACACGTACGCGTTACACTGGGTTGTCGCTAACTTATCAGCTCACTTCCCTGATCGGTGCTGGTTTTACGCCAATAATCGCTCAGGCCTTACTTGATCAAGCTGGTGGTGGCACAAATACACATTACATTGCGATGTTGTTCTGTGTGTTATGTGCAGTAACCGGTATTGGTGTTTACTTATCTAAAGAAACGGCAACCGTTAAACAAGAAACGGGATCAGTACAGGCAAGGGCGAAAGAGGCGGTATAAACCTCTTGGCGATGTTGAGTGCTTAAAAACCAGTCGTAAGGCTGGTTTTTTATTACTGAACCGGATAACCAAAACGAATGGTATTTTCTGAAACACCTGATTCAATTTGTTTGGCCACATCTTGTAAGTCCGCCAAGTAGTTTTCGGCCGCTTTATCCAAAGACATAGCTTTGGCGATGTAAACCAGATTCAGACAGCCGAGTAAACGGTCCTCGTCATGGATAGGAACGGCAATTGCCGCGATTTTATTTTCCTGCTGCCAACTCTGGTTATTCTCGCCATAACCTTTTTCTCTGATATGTTGCAGTATCTTGTCTAACTCTTGTGGCTCTCTGGCCAATTGATACTCAGGGCCATCGCGCTCAGCGAGAATGGTAAGAATATTGCTCCGTTCGTTTTGTGGACAAAAGGCAAGATATGTCAGTCCGCATGCAGTTTGTAATATAGGTAAGCGGCGTCCTACCATTGCACGGTGAAATGATAATCGGCTGTAACGGTGTGTTGTCTCACGGATTACCATGGCATCGACATCTAACGTCGTAATGTCGGTGGGCCAGACCACTTTTTCTAGCAAACCGCCAAGTAAGGGAGCTGCGACTGCAGAGATCCACTGTTCATCTCGAAACCCTTCACTTAACTCGCGTACCTTCATAGTTAAACGGAAGCTATTATCCGAGTCACTGTAACGCACATAGCCCTCATGTTTGAGAGTCTCGAGTATACGTTTAACCGTTGTACGATGAATTCCGCTCAACTCAGATAACTGACGTACGTTAGCACCGCCATCAAGACGGTTAAGTATATTGAGCAGATATAGCCCTCGGGTCAGCCCCTGGACGGTTTTATAGTTAGATGATTGGTCTTGGCTCATGAAAGATTGCAGCTTGTTTGACGTTGCGCTCCAGAATAAATGATTTTACTGGCTAGGACGTTGCGCTATGTGGCGTTAATTCATCTTCATCTATCTGCAAAGGATGGGTGTGTCTTGTTCGGACGATTGTCATGCTGGATTCCGTGCAAGGTACATTTAACGGTACCTGATACCAGCGTAGAGTAATAGATCAAGATGTCATTGATTGGCATCGAGTTTAAGAAATAAGCATTGTGTTGTTAACCATGGGTTAAAACTAATTTAATGATTGCAATGACTTGGGTTAGTATGGATATAAAACAGTATAAAGGATTAATCGTTATGTCGAAACAAGTGGTGATTTTGCTTCACGGTGTCGGAAGCAATGGTAAAGACTTAAGTGCGCTTGGTGATTTCTGGAAGCCTGTACTGCCGGATACGGTATTTTTGTCTCCTAACGCGCCGTTTCATTTTGATCAGGGTGGTGAAGGGTTTCAATGGTTTAGTCTGATTGGAGTGACGTCTGAAAATCGCCCTCAACGAATTTATCAAGCCAGAAAGAGTTTTGATGAGACGATTAACCGGATTTTCTCAGAGCAAGGCATTGATCCTGACAGAGACAAGGTCGTGTTTGTTGGCTTTTCACAGGGATCGATTATGTCTTTAGATGCGTTGGTGCGTAGTCGCTATCCGCTGGCGGGAGTTGTCGCGTTCTCGGGGCGTCTTTCTTCTCCTCAACCTCATGAAAAAAAATACGAGACACCCGTGTTTCTTGTGCATGGAAAAAGTGATCCTGTTATTCCATGGTCAGAAAGTGAAAAAGCAAAAGAGCAATTGGCGGACTTAGGTTTTACCGTGGAAGCTCGTTATGAAGATCACACGCAACATACTATTTCCCCAGAGGGAGCCAAGGCTGCAGCGGAATTTATTCAGAAGTGTTTTAGCGAATAATCCGTCATTTCCCAGATAACGTCGGCACTTTTACTGTGTTAGTAAAAGTGCTCAAGGGTAGGATAGTTAGCCTTACTTATGCTCGCTCTAATATTCTAATTGATACACTTGCCGCAGAAGTTCGATTATCGACATCAAGCTTTTTGTATACTTGCTCAAGGTGCTTATTCACCGTTCGAGGGCTCATCTCTAAAATTTGAGCAATCTCCCAGTTTGTCTTTCCAAATGAAAGCCAGTAGAGCACTTGTGATTCTCTTCTGGTTAAACCCAGATGGGTTTGAAGATCTTTCTCTGAACCGTTTTGCTTGGGCGTCGAAATACGAACCAGCGAGTGAATACGGTTGTAATCGCCCGCGTAACTGG
Source organism: uncultured Vibrio sp. (assembly GCF_963675395.1). Lineage (NCBI taxonomy): Bacteria > Pseudomonadati > Pseudomonadota > Gammaproteobacteria > Vibrionales > Vibrionaceae > Vibrio > uncultured Vibrio sp. Next base: position 183,986 of record NZ_OY776223.1, read on the forward strand.
TTTCTAGCGGAGGCGAAAACTGTTTTAAGGTGAGTGGGGTATCTGCCGGTGACTGCATCAACCAAATTGCAATATCTTGCTGAATTTTTTGCCATGTATCAGAGAAGTCGTCACCCAGTGAAGAAAGTAACTCCTGAGCATGAGGCGTCGCCCATTCCAGGTTACCGTTGCTTGAGACACAAAAAATATATTGCCCTGCGTAATCTAAAGCCGCTTGTGCCGACTTTGCCAGACGGGCAGATTGGCTATGGACCTTGATTCGGGCGAGTACTTCATCGGGAACGACGGGTTTGGTGATGTAATCGGTGCCGCCGGATTCAAAACCACGCATGACATGTTTCGAGTCATTTAATCCCGTCATAAAGATAATGGGTGTTGAAGGCAAAAGCTCTTTTAGTCGGACACAGGTATCAAACCCGTCCATCTCAGGCATGATGGCATCAAGCAAGATTACGTCGGGCTGCACTTTCTCAACAATCGTGAGAGCCTGAACGCCGTTGAGCGCGACGAGTACCGTCAGTCCCGCCTGATTCAACGTGGCGTTTAACATGCTGAGAGATTCAGGTGAGTCATCCACGACCAACACTGTGATGTTATTGCTTGTTATAATGCTCATTAATCATTCCGTTTAGTTGCAGGATAATATTGTTGAAGTTACATTCCTGCAGTTGTTGTTTTAGCTTCTCGAACCAATCGCTATTCCCAGCCAGGCCCTGTTCGATTTTCTCTAGTTCGCTGCTTACTCCAGACATAAAACCAATTTCTGCATATTCACGTAGCTTAACCAATTGCTCATAAGTCGGGATTGCTTGGTGCTGTACGTGCACGGTCTCCTTATTGAGGTTTGATGCCTGATTACTGGTTTCATCATAAAGCCAATCAATGTCGAGTAAGCGATTGAGTTTGGCAAGCAACATCGGCACTGAAACGGGTTTGGTTAAATAGTCATTATGGTAGCGTTGTCGTTGGTTATTGGTTTCCAGTTCTTGAATGTTCGCAGATAACATCAGGATAGGTTGACGGAAGTTTTCTTTGCGTAATTGGATCGCCAGTTGCCAGCCATTGACTTGTGGCATAAAAATATCCAGCATAAACAGATCGACATGATACTGTTTTACTAGCTTGAGAGCTTGTGGCGCATTCTCTGCCAACAGAACATTAAAGCCCAGAGGCGTCAGAATTCGAGACATCAATTGACGTTGATCTTCGATATCGTCAACGATCATGATCGTTTTTCGGTCCCCGTTGTACCCAATCACGGCATCGCTTAATAGCTCCGGTTCAGGACGTCCATCTTTTATTTCTGGGAGCATCAGCTTTAATACAAATGCACTGCCGTAGTCGACTTTACTGGTGCAGGAAATTTCACCGCCCATGATCTCCGCTAAAGCATTCGAAATGGTTAACCCCAGCCCGGAGCCATGAATCGCTTCGGTCTTTTGGTTTTTAATCCGTTCGAAGGGTTTAAATATCTGCCCCAAATCTTGTTCAGATAAACCAATGCCTGTGTCTTGCACCGTAAAATACACCACCTGATTGCGATAGCTCACTTTAAAAATGATGGTACCTTTTTCGGTATATTTGATCGCGTTGCCAAGCAGATTGATGAGTATCTGACGCAAGCGTTGTTTGTCAGTTGCGACAAACGTTGGCAAGTAACCGGAGGTTTCAAATTCAAACTCCAATCCTTTACGTTTCGCCTGCATGGAAAACATATCGACGAGCTGCTCCAGCAATGCGGTGAGACTGAACTCGTCACGGTGCAGTTCTAAGCGTCCCGCTTCAATTTTTGAAATCTCTAACAAGCCTTCAATCATGTCCGACAGATGCTTGCCATTACGTTTTAACACCTCAGCATACTGTCTCGTTTGTTTATCCAGCTTGTTGTCTGAACTCAATAATTGCGCATAGCCAAGCAGGATGTTTAAAGGTGTGCGCAGTTCGTGACTCAGGCTCGCGAGGTATCGGCTTTTGGCGTTATTGGCTGTTTCTGCCGAACGTTTCGCTTGTTGTAATGCCTGAGAGGTTTTGTGGTGTGCGTTCACCTCCTTAGTCAGCAGCGCGGTATGCGATTTTAACTCTTTGACTGCAGTTCGGTTACTTGTACGAGCTAGAACGAACAACCAACTGATGATGCCAATTGGGATAAGCAGTAGAGCAAACGCATTAATTAATCCATTTGAAATGGAATCCATGTGCACTTGTTCTAGCTGGGGGATTTGAGAATATGCCAGTGCCAGAATACTTCCCATCGCTAAGCTTACTGTGAGCATAACAATGACGAAGTGCGCAATTGTGGATGAAAGCCGATTAACCCAGGTCGAGGAGAAGTAGGGCGACAGTATCTGTTTTAATTGCGCGCTAAAGGTTGCATCAGGACGGCAGTTATCATGACAGCGGACATCCAACGAGCAGCATAGTGAACAGATGTTACCCCCATACGCTGGGCATTGTGCCATATCTTCATGCTCAAAGGTGTGTTCGCAGACTGAACATTGGTGTTCTTCGTCAGCACTGGATGCGATGATATCGTTACGTGCCAAGTAATAACGGCTCTTGGTAAGCAATGCGATGATTGGCACCGTCAGAAACGGTAACGCAAAAGCGATGTATGAGGCAAAGGCTCTGGCGGTTTCTCCGTAGAAATCGAGATGTGCCGTAATACCGATAACGGATGCCATCAGCATAGAACCCACGCCGACTGGATTAATATCGTAGAGTTTAGAACGCTTGAACTCGATGGTTTTGGGGCTCAATCCTAAGGGCTTATTAATGACCAAATCCGCCACAATCGAACCTATCCAGGCCAGTACCAGTGCGGAGTAGACTTGTAAGGTCTGTTCGATGAGCTGATACACGCCAAGCTCCATCAGAAGTAGGGCGATCAATACGTTGAACACCATCCACACCACTCGGCCGGGATGATGATGCGTGAGGCGAGAGAAAAAGTTGGACCAAGCTAGAGAACCAGCGTAGGCATTTGCTACATTGATTTTTAACTGAGAAATGATCACGAACAGTCCCGCCGCCAGCAAAGCCAGTTGCGTGTTGTCCGAGGTATAACTAAACACAGTAAAATACATGTGTGCAGGGTCGCCAGCAAGATTAGGCAGCACACCATGACTGATGGCTAACCAGGCTAAAAAGCTACCTAAAACGAGCTTCATCGAACCGAAGATCATCCAACCGGGACCGCCTAACAACATGGCGCTCCACCATTTCAGTTTTCCGCAACGCTCTTTGGCGGGGAGGAAGCGTAGAAAATCGACTTGCTCACCGATTTGAGCCACAACCGCAAGCAGTACCGCTGAGGCTGAGCCAAAAAGTAGCCAGTTGAAATCAGGACCAACATCGTTTACCCCTGTGTAACTCAGCCATTCATCAATCTTGGCGTCTTGATGAGTAAAAACGTAGATCAAAGGTATGATTTGTAGCATCAGCCAAATGGGTTGAGACCACATTTGAAAACGCCCGATATTGGTAATCCCAAGTACGACAAGAGGAATAACGAGGACGGAGCTGATCACGTAAGCGATAGCCAAAGGTATATCAAACAACAGTTCGATAGCCATCGACATGATCGCCGCTTCCAGAGCAAAGAAGATGAACGTGAATGAGGCGTAAATGAGTGAGGCAATGGTAGAACCGATATAACCAAAACCCGCCCCACGGCTAAGTAAGTCAATATCGACACCGTGCTTCGCGGCGTAATAACAGATGGGTATACCAGAAAAAATGACGACCAAAGCAACAGCGAGAATCGCCCAAAGTGAATTTGTTACACCGTAATTGAGTGTAATAGTCCCACCCAGTGCCTCAAGCACCAAAAACGAAACGATACCGAGTGCGGTATTCGCAATCCAACTGGCCGACCATTTTCGTGCACGCTTTGCAGTAAAGCGCAACGCGAAATCTTCGAGCAGCTCGTTACCGACTAATTTATTGTATTTACGTCGGGTTACGGTGACTTTATGTATAGAGATAACTCTTCATCCTTGAGAATTAACAGTGTCGTTTGAGTACAAGCACTTTTCAATTTGGTGGCTCAAACTATCAAATGCACGTCCTGTGCACCTTGTACGCGCGCAATTATAGCTCGCATTTATTTTTCCACCTATGCGTAATTATACGTAGTTTTTATGCACGAACCGCGCATATTCAAACTTTCCATTCTGGTCAATACTCAAACTCGTTCATTTAGTCAGCAGGATTTATCCAGTGGATAAGTAACATCGCGACGTGAATTAGTATTTGTTATCAACAAATTAGTGAAAGGAAGAAGACAAATGAAACGGAATTTCTTGGCGACTTCGGTATTAGCGGCATCATTACTGAGTGGATACGCAATGGCAGAAGACACCATCAAGGTCGGTGTACTTCACTCTCTATCAGGCACCATGGCAATCAGTGAAACAACACTCAAAGACACGATGTTGATGCTGATTGATGAACAAAATAAAAAAGGTGGCTTACTAGGTAAAAAACTTGAGGCGGTGGTTGTGGACCCAGCTTCTGACTGGCCTTTGTTTGCGGAAAAAGCGCGTGAATTAATCTCGAAAGACAAAGTCGACGCAGTATTTGGCTGCTGGACGTCCGTGTCTCGTAAGTCTGTCCTTCCTGTTTTTGAAGAGCTCGATAGTCTATTGTTCTACCCAGTTCAGTACGAGGGTGAAGAGTCTTCGAAAAACGTATTCTACACGGGTGCCGCGCCAAACCAGCAAGCCATTCCAGCGGTTGACTACCTGCTTGATCAAGGTGTAGAGCGATGGGTTTTAGCCGGAACAGATTACGTTTACCCGCGAACTACCAACAAAATTCTTGAAGCATACTTAAAAGAAAAAGGCGTGGCAGAAGCCGATATTATGATCAACTACACACCATTTGGTCATTCTGATTGGCAGTCAATCGTTTCAGATATTAAAAAATTCGGTTCTACAGGTAAGAAAACAGCAGTGGTTTCTACCATCAACGGTGACGCTAACGTACCGTTCTATAAAGAGCTAGGTAACCAAGGTATCTCAGCAGATGACATTCCAGTAGTGGCATTCTCTGTGGGTGAAGAAGAGTTGTCCGGTATGGATACCTCTGCTTTGGTTGGCCATTTGGCGGCATGGAACTACTTCATGAGCGTTGAATCCGACGTGAATGACGAGTTCATCGAAAAATGGCACAAGTTCATCAAGAACGATGAGCGCGTAACCAACGATCCAATGGAAGCGCATTACATTGGTTTCAACATGTGGGTTGAGGCAGTTAAGAAAGCAGGCACAACCGATCCAGCCGTTGTGGGTGATGCATTAGTCGGTGTAACGGTTCCTAACCTGACTGGTGGTTACTCCGCAATGATGCCTAACCATCACATCACTAAACCCGTTCTTATCGGCGAAATCCAAGACGATGGCCAGTTTGAAACGGTATGGAAAACGTCGGGATTAGTGGCTGGTGATGCATGGTCGGATTTCCTACCGGGTTCAAAAGATCTCATCTCGGATTGGCGTCAACCGTTATCTTGCGGTAACTACAACACCAAAACTGGCAAATGTTCTGGTCAAAACTTTTAAGTTGACCATCACGCTCTCATAGCAGAGTTCAATCGTTAAACGTCAGTGACAGTGCCTTTTACTCATACGTGGCACTGTCACTTATTCGAGTCTTTTGTTTATTTTTCCGTTCACTCGAGAAGAATATTCGTTTAACCAGAGGTTTGCCTACGATGTTTTATACATCTATTTTCCAGCGACTTACACGATTTTTCTACTCGACATTTTCTTCAGCGTCGAGCGTTATCGTGGTTCTTTTTAGCCTTTTGATATCTTCTCAAACTCTAGCCTCAACGACAGGGTTAGAGAGCGAGCTACAACGCCTAGCGACACGCGACTATGATCAAATCAGCCAAGCGGTGATCAATATTGGTGAGAGTGGCGATGAGCGTTCGATTCAAGTTTTGGAGCTATTATTCAGCGGTGATATCTATCTTGATAAAGAGTCCAAGCAACTGGTCAAAATTGTCGAGAAAAAGGGCAGTCAGTATTTAGTCACCCCTCTTTTTGCCCAAGAGTCGGCAGAGCCACAGCTTGTCAAACGCCGTTCCGTTAAAAAAATTGGTATTAACAACCAGATTCGCGGCGAAATTAAAGCGCAACTTGCCGCGCTTAATATCCGTCATCCAGATTCAGGCACCCGTATCAATGCCGTTACACAGCTTATGGGTGACCTGAACGAACAAACGTATACCTTGCTAGAAAAAGCGAGACTTAGTGAAGAAGACTCGGATGTCCAACAAGTTTTAGATACAGCACTAGCGATATATCAATTAGAACATTCGCGCGACCAAGCGGCACAAGAAAAAGCGATAGCAACTCTGGGTGATAGCTATCAGCCAACCGCGCGCAATGCACTTACTCAGTTTTTAGCCACAGAACCTAATGAAGCACTCACCAGTGCCACCAATAAAGCGCTTGGCTTGATAGAGCAGCGCGTCAGTCTGGCACATTTTGGTGAAACCTTATTTTTTGGTCTGAGCTTAGGTTCCGTTCTGGTGCTTGCCGCGATTGGTCTGGCGATTACATTTGGTGTAATGGGCGTGATTAACATGGCGCATGGTGAACTGATCATGCTTGGCGCTTACACCACTTATGTGATTCAAACATTGATGCCAAACCATATTGGCTGGTCGATCGTAGTTTCGATACCTGTGGCATTTTTGGTTTCTGGTGCAGTGGGAATATTGATCGAGCGAGGCGTAATTCGCTTCTTATACGGACGACCATTAGAAACTTTGCTGGCGACGTTTGGTATCAGTCTGGTTTTGCAACAGACCGTACGTACGATTTTCTCTCCACTGAACCGTTCCGTATCAACACCGGACTGGATGCAAGGTGTGATTGAAATTAACCCGCTGTTAAGTCTGACCCTGAACCGCTTTTACATCATCATCTTCTGTTTGATCGTGTTTGCTCTGTTGTTTGCAGTATTACGTTACACCCGTTTAGGGATTGAAGTTCGCGCTGTTTCGCAAAACCGCAGCATGGCGAGAGCAATGGGCGTGAAATCGGAATGGGTTGACGCAATGACCTTTGGATTAGGCTCAGGTATTGCGGGTATTGCTGGTGTTGCACTCAGCCAACTTACTAACGTGGGACCAAATTTAGGTCAGGCGTACATTATCGATTCATTTATGGTCGTGGTATTTGGGGGCGTTGGTAACTTGTGGGGAACACTTGTCGCTGGCATGTCGCTTGGTATTGCTAACAAAGTGATGGAGCCATGGGCTGGTGCCGTTTTGGCGAAAATCCTGGTGCTGGTATTTATCATTCTATTTATTCAGAAGAAACCCCGAGGCTTGTTCCCTCAGAAGGGTCGCTCGGCGGAGGGTTAATCATGGATCATCAATCAAAATTGTTCGATCGTTCTACACTGATGTTTTTGATTGTATTGGGTGCTGCGCTTTGTTTAATTCCAGCGCTGAACCTGTTTTTTGCAGAAGGATCTGCACTGCATATTTCGACTTACACCGTTACGTTAATGGGTAAGTATCTGACCTATGCGCTGCTGGCAGTTGCAGTGGATTTGGTTTGGGGTTATTTGGGTATTCTGAGCTTAGGTCATGCCGCCTTTTTCGCGCTGGGTGGTTATGCGATGGGTATGTATCTGATGCGTCAGATTGGCGACCGTGGCGTGTATGGTAATCCAGAACTACCGGACTTTATGGTTTTCCTTAACTGGCAGGAGCTGCCTTGGTTTTGGCATGGTTTTGACCAGTTCTGGTTTGCAATGTTAATGGTGGTATTGGCACCTGGGTTACTTGCGTTTGTGTTTGGTTGGTTTGCTTTTCGCTCCCGTGTAACAGGTGTTTATCTATCCATTATTACTCAGGCACTGACGTATGCCTTACTGCTTGCTTTCTTCCGCAATGAAATGGGCTTTGGCGGTAATAATGGCTTAACTGACTTCAAAGATATCTTAGGCTTTGATTTGCAAGCCGACGCGACTCGCCTGACGCTGTTTGCGTTATCAGGTATTGCTCTTGGACTAGGGTACATGGCTTGTCGATTCATTGTGGTTAGCCGACTAGGTCGAGTAGCCATGGCCGTTCGTGATGCTGAAGCACGTACTCGTTTCACCGGCTACAAAGTGGAATACGTAAAGTTAGCTGTCTTCACTTTTTCTGCGGTACTCGCTGGCGTTGCAGGTGCGTTGTATGTTCCTCAGGTAGGCATCATCAACCCATCAGAATTTTCTCCGATTAACTCAATTGAACTCGTCGTGTGGGTAGCACTTGGTGGACGTGCAACATTGTACGGTGCAGTGGTTGGTGCGTTGGCAGTCAATTACGCCAAAACCTACTTAACGGCAGCGCTTCCAGAAGTCTGGCTGTTTAGCTTGGGCGCAATGTTCGTTCTGGTCACGCTATTCCTGCCTAAGGGAGTAACCGGCTTAATCAAACGTAAAGAGGTGCATTCATGAGTATTTTAAGCCTTGCCAAAGAACTCACTGACCGCGAACACGTTTATGAGTTTATGAAGCCACAAGTTAACCCGATGCTCAAGGTCGGCCATGGTTGCTTATTGTATCTAGAAGGTATTAGCGTGTCTTTTGATGGTTTTAAAGCGATCAATGACCTCAATCTTTACATTAAAGAAGGGGAATTGCGCTGCATCATTGGCCCTAATGGCGCGGGGAAGACCACCATGATGGACATCATTACGGGTAAAACCCGACCGGATACCGGCACCGCGTGGTTCGGGCAAAACATTAATTTGTTGCAAATGAGTGAGCCTGAAATTGCACAAGCAGGCATTGGTCGTAAATTCCAGAAGCCGACGGTGTTTGAATCTCAATCGGTATTTCACAACTTAGAGTTGGCGATGGCAGGGGCAAAAACGGTGTTTTCAACGCTGTTTGCCACACTAACGCCAAGTCAGGTGGATCAAATCGATCACGTACTCAAGCAAATAGGTTTGTACGAGCAGCGTGCTTTATTGGCTGGTGCATTATCTCATGGTCAGAAACAGTGGCTGGAAATCGGCATGCTGCTAATGCAAAACCCGAAACTGTTGTTGGTTGATGAGCCTGTTGCGGGAATGACCCACCAAGAGATGGACAGAACGGGCGAATTACTAACGTCATTGGCGGGAGAGCGCACGATTGTACTGGTTGAACACGATATGGATTTTGTCCGATCGATAGCGCGTGATGTAACGGTTTTACACCAAGGCAGCGTATTAGCTGAGGGCACGATGGACCAAGTTCAAAGCAACCGTAAGGTCGTGGAAGTCTACCTTGGAGAAGAAGCATGATTGAGATTAAAGGATTAAACCAGTTCTATGGACAGAGCCACACCCTGTGGGATCTCGACATGCAGATACCAGAAGGCAAGTGTACGGTTCTGATGGGGCGCAATGGCGTAGGTAAAACGACGTTGTTGCAATGCATCATGGGCTTGCTGCCAACCAAAAGCGGTGAGATTAACTTCTTAGGACAAAACATCACCAAAATGGCCGCAGAGAAGCGCGCTCCAATCGGGATAGGTTATGTACCGCAAGGTCGTCAGATCTTTCCGTTGCTGACGGTAGAAGAGAATCTACGTATTGGCTTACCGATGCGCAAAGATGGAGCGAGACAAGTTCCGGAATTTATCTATGAGCTTTTCCCTGTATTGAAGGAGATGCTTCACCGTCGTGGTGGCGATTTATCCGGCGGACAACAGCAACAGCTTGCGATTGGTCGCGCCTTGGTGATTGACCCTAAGCTCCTTATTCTGGACGAACCAACGGAAGGTATTCAACCCAATGTCGTCGCTGAAATTGGCGATATCATCCGCCGTCTGAATAAAGAAATTGGCCTGACGGTGTTACTCGTTGAACAGAAATTACCCTTCGCGCGTAAAGTCGCAGACAACTTCTGCATTATTGATCGTGGTCGTCAGGTGGCGAAGGGAGAAATGGAAGACCTCGATGATACGTTAGTTAAGAAATACCTGACGGTGTAAGCGGATGAACAGTGTATTTAACATGTCGACCCAAACGCAGCGCCATTGGCCAGCTTATCTGTCCCTCGGCTTTAGTAAGTCCGATGACAAAACGCAGATGAAGCGCATGGAGTTTCAAGGACCATTGCGCGTACAGCGACCATTTTACCCAGAATTGGATGTCTGCCACGTTTACCTGCTTCACCCGCCGGGTGGGTTGGTGTCTGGTGACGATTTGAGTATTCAGATTCATTGCCAAAACGATAGTCATGCGCTAATCACCACACCGTCTGCTGGCAAAATTTATAAGGCTGACAGTAAAAACATCGAGCAAAAACAGCATGTCGATATCGAAGTTGATAATGCCGCGTGTGAATGGCTACCAATGGAAACCATCGTCTTCAACGGCGCACACGGTAAATTGACCACCAACGTAAATCTCTACGGTGACGCGAAGTTTATCGGTATCGATGTTTTTTGTTTAGGGCGGCCAAAAAGCCACTTTCCGTTCATTCAGGGAAGTGTTGAGCAGCGTTTATCCATCTATCAAGACGGCACGCCTCTGTTACTTGAACGCCAATATCTAGCCGCAGACGATCCGCTTTTAACCGCTATCAGTGGTTTCAACAGCAATTTAGTCTCTGGCACTTTAACGGTTGTTGGATTGAATGATGGTCAAACTACGGTTGAAACGCTGCGAGAACACTTTTCCGCAGATACATATGGCACGTTGAGCATCACTTATCGACTCAATGTTTTATTAGTTCGCTACCTTGGTGATTGCAGTGAACAGGCTCAGCAGCAACTGCGAGCGTGCTGGCAACTTATTCGTCCAGACCTGCTTCGGCGTCCGGCATGCCCACCAAGAATTTGGAACACCTAAATAAGCTGTAGTCTGCATCGTATAGCAGAAAAAGTAACAACGTAACGTAAAGGTTAGAGGGTTTACAAATGGAATTATCTCCAAGAGACAAGGACAAGTTATTGCTGTTTACCGCAGCGTTAGTGGCAGAGCGTCGACTCGCGCGTGGCGTAAAACTCAATTATCCAGAAGCGTCTGCTTATATTTCCGCAGCAATCATGGAGGGCGCTCGTGACGGTAAAACGGTCGCCCAGCTTATGAGTGATGGACGTACACTGCTCACCAAAAATGACGTGATGGAAGGTATTCAAGAGCTGTTAGAAGAAGTCCAGGTAGAAGCGACGTTCCCGGATGGCACAAAGCTGGTCACTGTTCATAACCCGATTCAATAGGAGCAATCATGAAGCCTGGTGAATACATTTTAAGTGACGTGCCAATCGAGCTGAATAGTGGACGTCGCACTGAGCAACTGGCAGTAATTAATCATGGTGATCGCCCGATTCAAGTAGGCAGTCATTACCACTTTTTTGAGACCAATCCGGCATTAGATTTCGACCGCGAGAAAGCCAAAGGAATGCGACTCAACATTGCGGCTGGCACCGCAGTGCGATTCGAGCCGGGGCAAACTCGCAACATTGAGTTGGTCGAGATTGACGGAACGAAAACCATCTATGGCTTCCGCGGTGAAGTCATGGGAAAGGTCTAATACAGATTTAGCCAGCTTTAGTGAGATGTTAAGCATTGAAGGTTAAGGAGAACTAAACAATGGCAGAAATTTCTCGTCGCGCCTACGCCGATATGTATGGCCCGACAGTAGGCGACAAAGTCCGTCTAGCCGACACTGAGCTATTTATTCAAGTTGAGCAGGACTACACCGTATACGGTGATGAAGTGAAATTTGGTGGCGGTAAAGTGATTCGTGATGGCATGGGACAAGGCCAGCTATGTCGTGATCAAGTGATGGACTGCGTGATTACTAATGCATTAATTCTTGATCACTGGGGTATTGTTAAAGCGGATATTGGCATTAAAGATGGCAACATTGCGGCGATCGGAAAAGCAGGTAACAAAGACATTCAGCCTGATGTCACGATTGACATCGGCGCAAGTACCGAAGTGATTGCTGGCGAAGGTCATATCGTCACGGCAGGTGCTATCGACGCTCACATCCATTTTATTTGCCCACAACAGATCGAAGAAGCGTTGATGGCAGGCACCACGACCATGATTGGTGGCGGCACTGGCCCAGCAACGGGAACGAACGCTACGACGTGTACTCCAGGCGCTTGGAACATGGCGCAAATGCTGCGCAGTACGGACCAGATGCCGATGAACTTTGGCTTTTTAGGCAAAGGGAACGCAAGTTTGCCGGAGCCGTTGGCAGAGCAAATTGAAGCTGGCGCTTGCGGATTAAAACTGCACGAAGACTGGGGGACAACACCTGCATCGATCGATAACTGTTTGACCGTTGCTGAAAAATACGATGTGCAGGTTGCTATTCATACTGACACCCTTAACGAGTCAGGCTTTGTCGAAGACACACTCGCTGCATTCAAAGATCGCACGATACACACCTATCACACCGAAGGTGCCGGTGGTGGTCACGCTCCTGACATCATTGTTGCCTGTGGCCAGCCAAACGTACTGCCATCATCAACCAATCCAACACGTCCTTACACGGTGAATACCGTTGACGAACATCTGGATATGTTGATGGTGTGTCACCACCTTGACCCAAATATTCCTGAAGATGTCGCGTTTGCCGATTCTCGTATTCGCAAAGAAACTATTGCAGCGGAAGATATCCTCCATGACTTGGGCGCATTCTCGATGATTGCTTCGGATTCGCAAGCCATGGGTCGCGTGGGTGAAGTGATTACCCGTACGTGGCAAACCGCGCACAAGATGAAAGTACAACGCGGTTATCTGGAACCAGACAAAGATATTCAGGCGGATAACTTCCGCGCGAAACGCTATATCGCAAAATACACCATCAACCCAGCAATAGCGCATGGTGTTGACCATACGGTCGGTTCTCTGGAGGTGGGGAAACTTGCGGATATCGTGCTTTGGAAACCAGCGTTTTTTGGTATTAAGCCAGCGTTAATCATTAAAGGTGGCTTTATCGCTGCAGCACCAATGGGCGATGCGAATGCGTCAATTCCGACGCCTCAACCTGTTCATTATCGCCGCATGTTTGGCGGTTTTGGTAGCGCCGCTTCTGCAACGTCCGTCACCTTTACCAGCAAAGTCGCGAGTGAAAATGGCCTCAAAGACAGATTAGGTTTACAGCGTGAGCTGATCGCCTGTAAGAATTGCCGAACTGTCACCAAGAACGACATGATTCTTAACGACTACATGCCAACAGTGACGGTAGATCCTCAAACTTATGAAGTTCGAGCAGATGGCGAACTATTAACGTGCGACCCAGCTACCGAGTTGCCTCTCGCACAGCGTTACACCTTGTTCTAATCGCTCAGTTTAAAGAAGGAATTTTGTTATGTACCGAGTAATTAGTCGCTCCGATCATCATCATGGTGAAATTGATGACTCCATTGTATTGGCCTATGAAGTACGTCAGCGTGGGCGTTTTCGTGCATCAAGTAAGACGGGGATGGACGTGGGCGTTTTTCTACCACGAGGCGATGTTATCCAAGATGGTGACTGCTTATTTACTGAATGCGGAAAAGTGTTTTTGGTCGAAGCCCAAGAGGAAGACATCGTCACGGCGTCAGCTAAAGACTGGTTAACGTTTTCCAAAGCGTGTTACCACATGGGGAATCGCCATGTACCGATGGAAATAGGTGAACTGTGGCTGCGTTTTCAACCTGATCACGTGTTGGAAGAGATGGTCGAGCTATTTGGTCTGGAGTGCAACCATCATCAGGCGATGTTTAATCCTGAATCTGGTGCGTATCACGGCAGTGGCCATAGTCACTCTCATTCACATGGTGAGCATAGTCACTAATGAACGTACAGTCATTACTCTCTCTATTGCACTTAAGCAGTCCGAGTCTGCCTATTGGTGCATTCGCTTACAGCCAAGGGCTGGAAACGGCGGTAGACCTAGAGTGGGTAACCGATGAGGCGACACTACAAACCTGGCTTGAGCCAATTCTTAATCATGCTCAAGCCAATTTGGAAATACCACTTTTGGTGCGCTGTTATCAAGCGTGGCAAACAGACGACTTGGCAGCTCTGGAATATTGGCAAGCGGTGTTATTGGCAAATCGAGAAACAGCCGAGTTGGTGATGGAAGAACAAAAGCTTGGACAAACCTTCCATCGTTTGTTGGCGAGCTTAGATGTGGATTTACCTCCGCAGGCAAAGTCGATGACTTATTTGCCGCTATTTGCCAAAGCATGCCAGCATTTTGGCGTCTCAATAGAACAAGCAGCGACGGGCTGGCTTTGGTCTTGGCTGGAGAATCAAATCACGGTGGCATGTAAAACGGTTCCGTTGGGGCAGACTTCTGCGCAACGCGTGCTTATTGCTTTGATGCCACAAATTGAACAAGCAATTACGACTGGGTTTGCGGTGGAAGATGAAGCCATTGGGCTAACTTTACCGAATTTTGCGATGGCCTGTGCATGGCACGAAACCCAATATTCAAGATTATTTAGGAGTTAGCGATGAGTACACAATGTTTACGAGTGGGCGTGGGCGGTCCCGTTGGCTCAGGGAAAACAGCACTTTTACGCCAGTTATGCTTGGCAATGCGCCAACACTACGATTTAGCGGTCGTAACCAACGACATTTACACCAAAGAAGACGCAGAGTTTTTACTGCGCAATGAAGCATTGGAATCCGACCGTATTCTGGGCGTGGAAACTGGAGGTTGTCCACACACTGCAATTCGCGAGGATGCATCTATGAATTTGGCAGCAATTGATGAGCTGCAAGATCGTCATCCCGGCTTAGAGTTCGTGTTAGTCGAAAGTGGTGGAGATAACCTGAGTGCGACATTCAGCCCTGAGTTATCTGATTTGACGCTTTACGTTATTGACGTGTGCGCGGGAGATAAAATCCCTCGTAAAGGCGGCCCGGGTATCACTAAGTCTGACTTATTAATCATTAATAAGACCGACCTGGCACCTATGGTTAATGCATCGTTAGACGTTATGGACCGTGACGCGAAAAAGATGCGTGGCGAAAAACCATTTGTATTCACCAACCTGATTCGTGGTGATGGCTTACAGGAAGTGATCAATTTTATTGTTGAGCGCGGCATGCTGGAGAAGCGTGACGTCAAAATTGAAGTAACGGAAGCATAAGGAATAGTGATATGAAAGGATTAATCAAAGGATTGACGGCAAGTCTGGTGTTAGTGAGCGCGAGCAGTTTTGCCCATACTGGTCATCATATGGAGGCCAGTTTTTCTGAAGGCTTTCTTCACCCATTAACAGGCTGGGATCACTTAACTGCGTTAGCATTGGTTGGTTTGTTTCTGTCTGCGTTTGCTATTCGCCGTGCGAGCCAAATATCGGCAATCATCATGGTGGCGATTGCTGGAGGGTATGCGATTGGTCTTGAGTGGGCAGCCGCCAGTTCTGTAGAGGCCCTTGTTGTCAGTTCGCTTATCGGTTTGCCATTGGCTTTTATCGCATTAAAAAAAGGTGGAGCGAGAAGTGTGGTTGCATCGGTAGCTATTATTCTATTCAGCTTGTCTCATGGGTTAGTTCAGGGCGCAGAGGCACAAGGTTCGTTTGTCCAATTTGGTTTGGGCGTGATGCTAGCGAGCGCATTGGTGATTAGCGTGACGTACGCTATCGCTCGACAGGTTATGGTGCTAAAAACGCGTCTTGCTCGTCAATAATTGACTTTGACTTAGTGGTTAGAATCTCGTCATCTAAAACTACAAGAAATATCAACATGCCGACGAAAGTCGGCATTATTGTTTTCAGAGAATAAGGTGCTTCTTGTGGTGAATTATCACGAAAATTATTATTTATGACACGCATTTAGTGAGGTTGAACACATCTCGCGGATGTTTTCTGATGTGAATACAAGTTCATTGATCTAACACCAAATCTTTGTCCTCTAACAGTGCGCATAATCCCGAATCGGAGTCGTAATCAGCTACGTTGGCTTATTTCGGATTTACATCTTCTACAAAGCTCGTGTTCGAAACCGCAATGTGTTGGTTTATTAACGAAACTCCTAACGTCTTAACACCGTCTCAGGAAGAGAAGTAGCACTATGCGTCCTTATCTTAAATACATCATCCCAACGGTAATCCCGTTACTCATTTGGCTGATGCCGTTATCTGCGTTTCCATTTGATGGCATCACTATTGTTCAACAGCGAGTCATTGCGATTTTTTTGTTGGCGGCATTATGCTGGGTATTCGAACCTATTCCAATTTACGCAACTTCGGTGGTGATTATCGTTCTTGAACTACTGCTTGTTTCGAATAAAAGTGTTGTTTTGTTTCGGGCTCAAGAAGGGCAGCCGCACTTTGGCGAACTGTTGCAATACAACGAGATCATGGCGACCTTTGCCAGCCCAATTATTATGCTGTTCTTAGGTGGTTTCTTCTTAGCGATGGCGGCAACGAAATACCGTTTGGACGTGAACTTAGCGCGTGTACTACTCAAGCCATTCGGACAAAATCCCAAGTATGTCATGTTGGGATTAATGCTGATTACCGCTATTTTTTCTATGTTCATGTCTAATACCGCCACCACAGCGATGATGTTATCTATCCTGACGCCTGTCATTGCTGTGTTCGGGCCAAAAGACCCGGGTAGAATCGCATTTGCTTTGTGTATTCCGGTTGCTGCGAATATTGGTGGTATCGGAACACCGATTGGTACGCCGCCTAACGCCATTGCGCTTAAATATTTGGTCGGTGACAATCTGATTACTTTTGGTGAATGGATGATGTTTGGCGTTCCGTTTGTCGTGATTATGATGGCACTGGCATGGGTACTGATTGGTGTGTTTTACAAAGCAGAGCAGACGACAATCGACTTGAACATTAAGAGTAAGTTCTTAAAAACACCTAAAGCGATGGTTGTGTACGTTACGTTTGCCGGCACGATTATTCTCTGGTTAATGGGTTCTGCTCACGGCATGAACTCATATACGGTCGCATTGATTCCAGTCGCTGTTTTCTCTTTAACAGGCATTATTAACAAAGAAGACTTAAAGAAAATTTCCTGGGACGTGCTTTGGTTGGTTTCTGGTGGTATTGCCCTTGGCTTGGCGCTGGATAAAACCGGCTTGGCTAAGTTAGTGGTGCACAGTATTCCATTCGATCAATATTCACCTTATGTAGTGTTGTTTGGCGCGGCATTTCTTTGTTTAGCAATGGCAAACTTTATGTCACATACGGCCACTGCTAACTTGTTGATGCCTATCATGGCAGCACTAGGCACATCGATGACATCACTAACGCCACTCGGTGGGGAAGTGACCTTGATTCTGGTAGTGACGTTTGCCGCATCGCTTGGCATGTCTCTGCCTATCAGTACGCCACCTAACGCGCTTGCTCACGCTACTGGGCATGTACAAAGTAATCAAATGGCTCGGATTGGCGTGGTACTCGGTGTCGTCGGTGTGCTGCTAAGCTTTGTTATGGTTTGGATACTGCATTCTGTGGGGCATATTGGTTAATCCATGTATGAAACTAAATTAGATGCGTTGGTAGAGCGCTATTTCAATCATGCCGAACGCCGAATCAATGTGGCAGCTGGTTCGGTATTAATTGAACAAGCTGGCTATAACGACCGTCTATATTTCGTGATCTCGGGCGAATTGACGGGCTATTACGCTGAAGACGACAAGAAGCCGATTAAAGTGTTCTCTGCCTCGGAGGGGGCTTTCATCGGGGTGCATAGTTTCTTTTCTGGTACCTGGACGGCATCTTCCACGGTGGTTGCTCAAACCGAAGCAGAGCTTGCCTGGATAGAGCGTAGTACTCCTGCGGTGCAAGAGTCACAATTTGGCCCTCTGACAACGCAATTTATGCCGGTAATGGTCAACGAGTTATCTCGTCGTCAGCACCGTGCAATGGAAGAGGCGCTCGCAAAAGAAAAGGCATTGCAAAAGCTTCATACCGCAGAACAGATGACAACGTTAGGGCAACTGGCCGCAGGTATCGCTCATGAGCTGAATAACGCCATTGGGGTGGTGAGCAGTAAATCCGAACGGTTAGAAACGGTGATTATGGAGCTGCTAGAAGAAGTGCATCCGGAGGCTAGCCAGTTTTTTGATTTTGGTTTGCTACAAGGACAAAAAGTCTCCTCTAGTGAAGCACGTAAACGAGGCAAACACTTTGAGAAGTATTATGGACTGCCGAGAGATATCGCGAGAGACTTAGCTCGCGCGGTACCAGAAGACTATCTTACGGAGCATTGGTTGAAACGCCCGGAAGAAGCCATCAGGTACTGGCAGATGGGAAGAGACCTGCATGATTTGCGTCTCGCTTCCAAACATACGGTTGGCATCGTGCGTTCTGTTAAGCAACTGGGTCGAACCGATATCGATCTGGATGAGGCTTTGAATATCAATGATTCGATTAACCGAGCGATAGCATTGCTACAGAGTGATTTAAGACGAGTACAAGTTCGTTTTAGTCCTGCGGAACTGCCTTTGTTTGTTGGTTCGCAAACTGAGCTTGTACAGATTTGGGTGAATATCTTAAAAAACGCTTGTGATGCGCTCATTAGCGTAGATTCGCCAGTCATCGAGATACAAACTCGAGCCAGCAAAGGCAAAGTCCTTGTCACTATCGCGAATAACGGTCCGGAGATAGATGAAGCGACGCGTAGAAAAATCTTTCGGCCAAACTTTACCACCAAGAAAGGTGGGTTGTCGTTTGGGCTTGGGTTGGGGCTGTCTATTGTGAAGAGAATTATCGCTGGATACAACGGCTCAATTGTCGTCAAGAGTAACAGTGACAAAACTATTTTTAGAATCAAATTACCGGTAGAGGGTGAACATGGAGAAGCTTAATTTAATTTGCGTTGATGACCAACGAGAGGTGTTAAGCGCGGTTTTACTTGATCTAGCGCCATTAACTCAGTGGCTAAACATCGAAGATTGTGAGTCGGCAGATGAAGTGCTAGAACTGATGGATGAACTTGATGCAGAGGGTGAAATGATTGCTTTGATCATCTCTGATCATGTTATGCCAGGTAAAACAGGCGTTGAACTCCTGGCTGAAATTTCAAAAGACAGTCGTTTTACTGATACCAGAAAAGTCCTTTTAACCGGTCAGGCGACGCACACAGATACGATTAATGCGATTAACACTGCAGGAATTGACCGTTATTTTGAGAAGCCGTGGCAGGCAAGTCAGTTGGTGGAATGTGTGAGAAACTTAGTGACTAAATACATCTTTGATAAAGGGTTGGATTACACTCAATACCATGAACACCTAGATCAAAGTGTGGTCTTTGAACGGCTTAGATAACACAGTATTGTCATTTAAAAACTTCTTCCACGGCTACGATATCAAAATCGTAGCCGTGTTAATTCACCTCACCGACCAATAGACATTCGCCTCTACAGTCTTTGATTTCTGTATTGGAAATATGTCGTACTATTCCTACGATAAAAAGTAGTGAATGAAGATCCTAGATACAATCGGCGATTATAACTTTTTGACACGAGAGAGTTTGGCTACTCAGCGCTGTTGCAAAAAGGCCTCTTCGTCGTTTATGGTCTGCAAGGGAGATACTTTTCTATTATTGAACAACTTAGTATTCTTCTTGACTATTGCTTAATTAATTCCATGAAATAACTGCTAATATTTAGAAAGTTACTGACTATCAAAGACTAATCTAGAACGTCGGCGATTTTGTATTTTGTTGTACTAATTTAGGTATGACTTATTTCCTTTTTAGAAATGATACGTTTGGGTTTTTTCACTAGTAGTAACTCATTGGCTGGAGTAAACTCCCGGTGTAGATTCAAACGCTGATTCCTTAATCTCGGTGTTTGAAGTTCGAAAAAACAACAACGTTGTTTGGCTTAAAGAGGAGTGAACCCACTGCGTTCACTGTATCAGAGATAGATCAGCGCAATCTAAACTAAAAATGACTGGCTACTCTGAAAAAGCAGTGTGCGATTTGATGATGTTAAGACGTTTACCACGTAGTGACGGCATCCGGTGGGGAATCTACCTTAATGATTCAAACAACTGCACCACAGTTATGCCATCATTTTGTTTACCTAATATTCACTAGCGTCAAGAACTTTACATGCATCAAGTAATTGCTGCTGTAACCAGCGTAAAGCAGGATCATTCAAGCTCGCTTTATTCCAGACCAAACTGTAAGACATTTGCCCAAAATCGAACGGAAGAGGTAGCTCGGCCAAATCTTTCGTTTGCAGCGCGACTCTTGCCCACCGCTTGGAGCAGGTAAACAAATAGTTTGTATGGTGGCACATGACTGCCGCGGAGCCGAAATCTGCGACGCGTATAGCAACGTTTCGTTTGTGGTGCCTTTGTCGCAGATGTTGCTCAAAATACGGTCGAGAAAGATCTTTGTCATGAATGCCGATATGTCGAGCTGACAGGTAGCCGTCGATAGTCAGTGATTGTTTTGCCAGTGGGTTAGATTTATTCATCAAACAGATCAGTTCGTCTTTCAAAATGGTTTGCCAAACAAGATCTTTGTTATGAGTCGGTGGCTGACTGAGATCGTGAGGCAGCAACAAGAAATCAATTTGCCCTCTGACTAACGCATCAAAACTCATCTCGTCTTTAGAGTGGACATTTAAATAGGCATGGTTGCCAAGCTGTTGTGACAGGTGAACCAACACCGGTGCAAACAGTTCCAATGAGCTTTCACGCATTGCAATGGAAAAATCGCCTTGATAGCAAGCTGGACTGAATGAGCCTTGGTGCAACAAGCCGTTCATACTCGACAAAATACCGTGTATAGACGGACCTATATTGATTGCAAATGGCGTTGGAACTAAATGGGTACCGTCGCGGTAAAAAAGCTCGTCTTTTAGAGTTTCACGAAGCTGACTAAGTGTTTTGCTCACACTCGAAGGCGTGACACAAAGTCGCTCAGCAGTTTGAGTGACGCTATGTGTTATCAGCAACATATGTAACACAGTGAGGTGTTTCAAACTGATTCTGGATAGAGTGATATAGTCCATTAGTCGTCTTCGTTTTGTTCTAAATTAATAATAAATATATGATTTATCATGTCATAAAACCAATTATTTGTAGTTTATATGACTAGTTTTTATTTTTTAGGTGGAATAACTATCGATCATAACGCATTGAGTTGCTTAAGTTCTATCGGAGAGAGCATGTTGCTTGGTGTTTGCATTCAATCTTATTGGTCAAACAGAGAGCTTCGGTTTTGCATGGCTTAATGGCCAAACCGTGCGGGAGTGGGGTGGGACAAGCGATAAAATCAAACGGTTGTCGTCTCGACAAAATATCAGATTTGTCGTTGTTGGTTGAATTACATATATAAACGATCTCAACCACACGATTGAATAGATTAAATGAACGAATTGATCGATGCTATAGCGACTCATGGATACTATATTTGGGACGATTTCCTTTCAGAACAAGAGGTTGTTGATCTAAGGGCATGTGTTCCCGACAACTGGAAAAAAGCGCGCATTGGTCGTAATGAAGACGTGACACGCATAGAGTCGATTCGCAGCGACAAAATTCAATGGCTAAGACCTGACATGGGGAGCCCGATAGCGTCTTACCTCAACAAGATGGATGACATTCGTGAAGCGATGAACCGCCACTTATTTTTGGGACTGTTTGAATATGAGTCTCACTTTGCGAAGTACGACAAAGGCGATTTTTATAAAAAGCATCTCGATAGTTTTAAAGGCAACGAAAATCGTCGCTTAACCACCGTGTTTTACATGAATGAAGCGTGGAGTGAAGAAGACGCTGGCGAACTGGTCGTTTATGACCTTAACGACAACCTAGTCGCCAAGATACCACCGCGAGGAGGGCGCCTTCTTGTTTTCTTGTCAGAACAATTCCCACATGAAGTATTACCGACTAATGCAGAGCGATTTAGTATTGCAGGTTGGTTCCGTATCAATGGCGTAAGAGATAATTTAATAGATATAGCAAGCTAATTGCCCACTTTACCCTCTTTTTATGTATCAGGTGAGGCGTAATCTTTACGTCTCGTCATCGCCCTACAACAGAACGTTTCAAACTGAGTTGCGAATCCACTTTCGTCACATCAAGTGTCCCATACCAACCCAAGCCTACCAGAAATCATATTATTAAGTTCTGTCCTGATCGTAGTGACGAGTCTCATCTGAAAACAATAGAAGTTCCTCGTTCGCATATCTTTCTGTAAATAAAGTTATACAGCAATGGTTTTTAATTCTTACACTTCGATTGATCTTATTGTGAATATCCTACAATATAACGGTAATAACAAAATATGGTGTCATTTAGGGTCTCAGTCACCCGATCTGGTGCTACTAATATTCAATGAGATGTAAAGAATAATATACAATGAGTCATTCTAAAGTGTTTGGTAGTACCCTAATTATCGCAGGGACTACAATTGGTGCCGGAATGCTGGCGCTTCCTCTTGCTTCTGCTGGTATCGGTTTTTCTACTTCCCTCATCATTATGTTGGGGCTTTGGGCTCTAATGGCATTTACTGCCTTACTGATGCTCGAGCTTCATCAGTATGCAGAAAGCAGCGCAACACTCCATACGTTGGCGAAACAAATTCTCGGCCAGAAAGGTAAATGGGTCGCCAGTTTTGCAATGCTATTTCTCTTCTACTCTTTGTGCGCGGCATACATTGCTGGTGGCGGTGCACAATTTGGTGACCGCTTAACGCAGTGGTTTGATCTCGATATTTCAGGCTCGACTTCCACCATCATCTTCACACTTATCGTGACTTTGATTGTGACTATTGGCACGGGCACCGTAGATAAGGTTAACCGCGCATTATTTGCAATGAAGCTTGTTGCTATGGTTGCGGTATTGTCATTCTTAGCACCGAACGTGACACAGTCTTACCTGTTAAGTATGCCAATTGAGCAGGGGCTTGTTGTCGCGGCGATTCCTGTGATTTTTACTTCTTTTGGTTTTCACGGCAGTATTCCGGCGATTGTGAACTACCTTGACGGAGATACGGCTTCATTGCGTAAAGCGGTGATCATTGGTTCAACTATTCCACTGGTCATCTACATCTTTTGGCAAATCGTAACGTTAGGTGTAGTCAGTCAAGATACACTTATCGACAATGGCGGATTGAGTTCGCTTATTGGCCAGTTGTCACTGACGGTTCATCAATCAAACCTGGGGAATATTGTTGGCGTGTTTGCAGATTTGGCACTTCTGACGTCTTTCCTGGGTGTGAGTCTTGGTTTATTTGAGTTCTTGGGTGATACGATTAAAAGAAGCAGTGATAAGCCAAACCGCTTAGTTGCTGCGTTGATCACTTTCATTCCACCATTAGGCTTTGCTCTGTTCTATCCACAAGGCTTTATCATGGCGTTAGGGTATGCGGCTATCGCGCTGGCTATTCTTGCAATATTTTTACCTCTGGTGATGGTGATTAAAGTTCGTCGCTCTGATGATTTTACTGGTAATTACCGTGTAGCTGGCGGATCGGGTGCGTTAGTGATTACTGGTATTGCGGGTACGGGGATAGTCGCTGCACAGGTATTAATTACTCTTGGAGTTTTACCTACCTTAGGCTGACCACTTACTCTAAAATTTACCTCTTTAAAAGCCAATGGGTACTGCTCATTGGCTTTTTTAATCTGGATCAGGTGACTTGAATATTTCCGCGAAAAAAGTTGGCGGATGTCTGGTTTTGTTTCGTACACTTACGTAGAGGTATATCAAAAATTTGAGTGGAGAAAAGTGGCTCTAATAATGAAAACAAATTGTTAATAATGAGCTTTTTCGCCTGGTACCTAGCTTGACTGGGAGAGTGGAAGTATGACACACCGTAGTTTTTATCCGTTTGCGAAGCCGCTTAATGAGCAACTGCAAGCGTTAAAAAATAGGATGCAGGCTCATCTGCCTTGCATCGATAGGGTGTCGTTCGCAAAATATCACCCCAGACAAGATATGCTTAAATCTTTTGCAGACACTGAGTTTGATAACTGGGATTTAGCGCATTATGAAGCACCACTTCGCAAACTCCCTAATCTACATACAGCCGCTCAGAATGGATTACCTCGTGTGGTTGATGATCTCAAAGACATTAATAACAGTGCTCGTGTTAAAGTTTTACTGGATCACGGGTATCGATCATCTGCCGCTATTCCATGTTACGAAAACAAAGCGTTTACTGGCTTTGTCTTTTTAAACTCCATAAAGCCCAGTTCATTTAAGTTAGAAACACTTAATAGCCTAAAGCCATATTTTAATATGGTTGAGTTTGCTGTTGAGTCGGAAGATCACGTTGTGCATGAGATCGAAAGGCTTTCAGAGCGCAAGCAATGCGCGATGCCGGGCTATTGCCCTGAGTGCTACGCACATACCAAGCGTATGCGCCTATATGCGCACTTGCTTGGTGTTCATCTTGCTGAGCGTCATAAGCTGACGGATGAAATGGTTGAACAAATTGGTATTTTCGCGCAGTTTCATGCTGTGAGTGATATTCAGCTACCCATCGATATTGCTTGTCGTCGCAGTCATTTTAACAAAGAACAAGAGGCAATAATCATTCAGCATATCGAGCAATGTATAGAATCAGCGGATGACACTGTTGACCGGATTGGTAACCCCGTCCATCCAAGTGTCGTACTCTTCATGCAAATGGTGACTTATCAGTATGAAAATTTAAATGGATCGGGATACCCATATGGACTGGAAGAAAAGGATATTCCAATTGCCGCCCAAATTGTTGCTGTTGCGAATTCGTTTGATGTATTGACCACGCACCACACTAATCGTCAGGCATGGTCGATCCCGTATGCGCTTATCGAGTTAGAGAAATGGGTACATGACGGCTTATTGTCTGGTGAATGTGTCAATGTCTTGCGGGATAACCAAGTTTACCTAAAACAAATTATCCATAAATTTCCAGAACACTGTTCCGTATAAGAACATAGTGAATATTGAAAGAGGTGAAAATTTGACTAGGAGGATTTTATAAACAATACTGTGTTTATGTACAGTGTTGTGGTTTCGGTTAAGTTTGGAGGTGAAGTATGTTGTCGGAAACCCTAGAAAGAGTAAACCGCTTACGCCAACAAGCCCTTGCGAACGCTGAGTTTGTTCAGTCGGCAAAAGAGCATGAACAAGCATTGCAGGAGCAAGAATATCATTACCAACCAAAGAGCGCGCGTTCAGCCAAAGACAGACAAGGTAAAAAATCACTGGCTGATATCTACAAAGAAGTCGAGTTTGGCGCGGAGCCTCGTCATTAATCCTTTCCATCGCTGCTGCGGCTTACACTTAAAAAAATGCCGCAGCGCAATTGCTAATGCATCAACTGAAGGCTATTAAAAATCCGCCTTACGAACATAGTGGGGGTTTTTGTATTTCTTGGCGGGGCCAAACGAAGAAACGACCAGCTTGTTCCACAGCGTCTTATCAAACTCGCCTTTCGGAATAGAAGGGTAGAGCGTCTCTTCTTCTTCTCTTGAAAAGTTCATGTACTGTTTTTTCTTAATTTGGTTGTACTTCTTCGCTATCTGATTGTGCTTTCTTACCCACTCTAATTTGTAGTTACGAAGCACTTGTTCACCTTTGTCTTCACTCATACGGGAAAGAAACAGCCGTTTGTATGACACTTTTCTGTCCAGCATGGTACGCATCACGGTCTGAATGTATTTGCCATGATGCGTTACCGTGATGTCTTTTTCATCAATAGGTGTAATACACCAGCCTTTGGGTAGAAAGTCTGGTTTCTTAAATTGTTTATTACGTTCCATTAGAGCTTGGTGCAAAACCAAATCTGAGGTTCCGCGAAACGTTTTTTGCCATTTACCAATGCGAATTTGAATCGAGCCTGGTAAACGATAGATATTAGTAAACTTATCTTTATCCATGGACTTCAGTCATGAGATTAATATGAATATTAGAATGTGATAACCAGCCCATCTCGCTGTAGAGAATAAATAGGCTAAATTTAATGGCGATTTTACAACGCCATCGCGTTACTTAGCGAGGAATTATGTCAATAATTAGTGAGGAAATAGAAAATTATTTTAGTTTGTGACTGGTTGTAACGCTAAATAGCATCGAAATGGAGGATTTGGATCTGAAGATGCAATTGCTGCACCAAAACAGAACGCCCGTAAACGGTGTACGGGCGAATATTCTAGACCGCTTCTTCCAGCAGGTTCGTTTCTTCTTCGATTTCTTGTAAATGTCGGCCCGCTTGTTGCAGTTGGTACATTTGCGCATAACGGCCATCTTGTGCAAGCAGCGATTTGTGGGTGCCTTTTTCAACCAAATCACCATGGTGAAGAACCACAATCTGATCGGCGTCCAAGATCGTAGACAGGCGGTGTGCTATGACAATCAAGGTCATATTCTGACGTAAGACCGCTAGGCTCTTTTGAATCAAAGCTTCAGTTCCTGAGTCAATATTCGCCGTTGCTTCATCTAAGATAAGTATTTTTGGTTTCGCCACCAATACACGTGCCAACGCGAGCAGTTGCTTCTGACCTGCGGAAAGGTTGGTTTCACCTTGACCCAACTGAGTACCCAGCCCGTTTGGGTAGCGACGGATTTGTTCCGATAAACCTACCTTATCTAATGCATCCCATATTTCAGTGTCGTCAACGCAGCGACCCAGAGAAACGTTCTCTCTTACTGAGTCCGGAAGAATATGTGGGTCTTGTTGAACCATAGCGACATCTTTGCGCAGCACATGTTTCGCTAGCGAATTCAGTGGACGGCCATCAATCAGCAATTCACCAATTTCTGTTGGATAAAAACCCATAAGCAGCGAGGCTAGGGTACTTTTCCCGCTTCCTGTGTGACCAACCAGAGCGATAAAGTTTTGATGCGCAGCGTTAATTGAGATGTCTTTTAGGACGTCTTGTTGGCCATCGTAGCTAAACGTCAGGTTTTTAATCTCGATAGAGCCAGTTTTAAGTTCTGCTTGATCTTCGCCATACGTCTGCTCTTTTGCATCAATGAGTTCAAATACTCGCTCGCTTGATACCAATGCTTGTTGCAACAAAGCAAGCTGTTGGGTCATTTCAATCAACGGCTCAGTAACACGGCCCAGGTAACTGATGAACGCATAAAGTACACCGACACCAATCACTTCGACGCCATTGAAGCCAAAAATCGCAACTAGGCTCATTAACGCCAGACCCGCCAACAAATCCATCAGTGGGCGAAGTAGGTAGCCGTTTAAACGAATGACTCGCTTAGACGCAACTAAGTGCTCTTGCGTTAACTCGTTAAACTGTTCATTAAATCGCGCTTCTTGTTGCATTAACTGAACAACGCTCATCCCTTGGATTGACTCACTCAAGTTGGCGTTAATGTCAGTGAGCAGGTCACGCATTCTGCGATAGCTTTCTGTACTGAGCTGTTTAAACAGATACATAAAGCCAATCACGATAGGCAACAGCACCAAAACAACCAGCGTGAGTTGCCAGCTCATAAAGAACATAACCCCCAGCATTACGAGGATCATCACTGCGTTTTTTACCACCGTCGCAATCAAAAGCTCATAAAACTGCTGAAGAGACTCGGTATCGTTAGTAATTCGCGAGACCAGCTTTCCCGCAGGTGTGTAATCAAAGGCAGAAAGTGGTTGCTTGATCACACCAGAGAATACTTGCTTACGAATCGTTTTAATGATGTTGGCTGCCACTATGCTGAACTGCAGTGACTGAAAATATTGGAAAGTCGCTGAGATCACCTGAAGTGCGATATAACCTGCCGCTAACGTGAACAAGACGCTTTGCGAGTAATCCCCTTTGGCAATGTGTTCATCGATAAAATATTGAATCAACCATGGCCCACCTGCGCTGGCTAATGCGGCGATAAACAGTAGACCTAGTCCCTTGAGCATTGGTTTTGGCTGTGACAATGGGTAAGACAATAACCGCTTAAATGTACTCGTCTGTTTCATCTATTGCTCCTCCATTGCCTGTTCGAGTTTCTGGTACTGAAGCATTTCCGCGTACCATCCTTGGTTCTGCTCCAATAGATGATGACGACCGCGCTCCGTAATGTGGCCGTGATTAAGCACGATAATTTCATCCGCGGATTTAAGTGCTGTTAAACGATGAGCGATGACAATTAAGGCTTGATCACGATAGTGTGTTTCAAGGTTCTTCAGAATCTGGTGCTCTGTGCGACCGTCGACGGCAGACAACGCGTCATCCAGAACCAGGACTTGAGCATTGAGTAACATGGCTCGCGCAATCGCAATACGCTGTTTTTGACCACCCGAAAGTGTAATACCTTTTTCACCCACTTCGGTGTTGTATCCATCTGGAAACTTCTCGATATCTTCGTGAATACAGGCCAGTTTTGCAGCGCGGTACACTTCTTCTTTGGACGCCGT
Source organism: uncultured Vibrio sp. (assembly GCF_963675395.1). Taxonomy (NCBI): domain Bacteria; kingdom Pseudomonadati; phylum Pseudomonadota; class Gammaproteobacteria; order Vibrionales; family Vibrionaceae; genus Vibrio; species uncultured Vibrio sp. Next base: position 212,286 of record NZ_OY776223.1, read on the forward strand.
TGGATTACCTAATGCGATGTTGTCAAAGATAGATTTTGAGAACAGGAATGGACTTTGATTGACGACTGCGAAGCGATTTCGCCATTGCGTTAGCTGGGCATCTTTGATTGAAACATCACCAAATTTAATCGTGCCATGTTGCAAATCGTGCTGACGGAAAAGTAGCGTCAATAATGTTGATTTACCACTTCCAACCGGGCCAGCAATACCTAACATTTTCCCAGGCTCTAATGTCACATTAATATCTGCTAGGGCAGGAGGTAAATCCTTTGACCAATAAAACACATCGATATTGATTTGTAGCGGCAAAGGTTTATCTTGCAGCGGCGTGTTTCCACTGACAATTTCAGGCTGCTCATCAAAGATTTCTTGCAGACGATTCCATGCCGCCGAACCACGTTCCAAAATGTTAAATAGGAAGGCAAACGCCAACATTGGCCAAATCATAAGGCCTAGATACATAGTGAAGGCAGTTAAGTCACCAAGAGAGATTTCGCCCTTGTCGACAAGGTATGCACCTGCAGCAACGCTGAGTAAAAAAGAAAGGCCGATAGTCAATTGGATAGCAGGGTCAAAACGCGCATCCACACGCGCAACTGCGATGTTTTTCGCGCCCGTGTCGTCAACAACATCTTCGAAGCGTTGTTGTTCTTGCTTCTCTAATCCGAAAGCACGCAACATGCGAACGCCGTTCAACGACTCTTGAGTCATATCTGACATCGTAGAGAAAGCTTCTTGCGCTATGCGGAAACGCTGGTGAAGGATACGTACAATATAGAAAATGATGATAGCGAGAAACGGCATAGGCAAAAGCGCCATAACCGTTAACTTCCAGCTTACTTGAGTCACCATCACGATAAGAACCGCAATGCCAGTAATTAGGGAGTCCGCAGCAGTGAGTACGCCTTCACCAGCGGTCATGACAATGTTTCTCACATCATTAGTGCCGCGAGCCATTAAGTCGCCAGTTTTGTAACGTTCGAAGAAACGAGGTGGTTGCGTTGAAAGGTGATGGTAAAGCTTGTTACGCAGGATGGTTCCTAATTCCCAACTCGCGCCAAATAGCCATATCCGCCATAGTATTCTGCAAACATAAATCGTCACGAATATTGCGGTAAGACCTAACAACCACATAATTAACGTGCTTGTTTCTAAAGTGTTATCGACAACACCATCTACAATCACGCCTACCGCTTTTGGCGGTATTAATTGGAGGATGGAGATCAGCGCCAACAATAAAATGGATCCAACGTAGTGTTTCCATTTTTGTTTGAAATACCAACGTAGCTGCCAGAAAATTTTCATTCCACCTCCCAACTTAACTGGTTGAAATTATTATGGAACCATTATTGGTCGAAATGAAAAGTTTACACGCACAAATATTGAGCAAGCATAAATACGATATTTTGTATTGAATTTGAATATATGCTCTATCGAATTTCTTACTTTATTACTGCAACCCACCAATGTAACAAAATTATGTGAATTTAAAGTTAATTACGTATTTTTGGTGGTTTGCGAGCTGATTCATGGTTTAAAGCGCAAAAGCATAGCTTTAACTGAGTTTAATCAACGCTTTAAGCCGAAAGAATCTTGTTTTTCGAGAGAAAGGATTTAGCTGAATTTGAGTGTATATGGCCTTAACAGTCAATTCACACCTGGTTTATTAACGCTAAGAACATAAGTGGTATGCTAAATTCGATTGTCACCCGTGCTAAATGCGATGATCTGACTGATTTCCGTTAGGCTTCGACCACTCTCTTGTTGCCACTGAATAAAGGCTTTGTTGGCTGCATCCAGAGACTTCTTAGTGTCTTTGCCACCTTCGATGATCTTGCAGTTGCGCAGGTAAGCCTCTACATCGTTAGAGATGATAAATGTGTCAGCGCCCATCTGGCGTAGGGTATATGGACCGGTATTACCGCCTAGCCGTTTACCGTGCTTTTTTAAATAAGCCCAAAGATCGGTGATGTTCTCTTGCGGCCAATCTGCCACCATTTTGCCGAATGAGCCGTATTCAATGCTTGCTTCATGAATCATGCGTGCGTTAGCGGGAATCGACATTACTTTGGTGAGATGACGAATGATACGCTCGTCTGTCGCTTTTGTTTCCCACTGTTCATCGGAAAGCATAAGTAATGGCTCGATTTTGAAACCAAAAAAGGCCTCTTCAAAGTTTGGCCATTTTTTACGTACCACACTCCATGAAATGCCACTTTGAAATACTTTCATTGAAAATGCAGCTAACCAACGGTCATCAGGAATAGCGGCTAACTCTGTTTTACTTAACGGATGAGTAAGCAGGGCTTCAAGTTGGTCTTTACCGCCTTTACGTTCGGCGGCGCGTTGGTAAATCGCGTCAAATTTTTCAATGGTCATAAAAGAAGTTAGCCTTAGTAGATGTCGATGTTTGCCAAACATACTACGCTTAAGTTGCTGAATCGTAAATTGATGGAGTGTCACAAATGAAGAAGGTCACATTAACGTTCGTTGGGGAAGGTTCGGAGCGTATCGCAGAGAAATTTTATACTTGGTTAGCTGATGGCGGATTAGAAGACAGCTTGATTGAGACACTTTCGGATCGTGAAGTCTCAGTGGTCGGCATCAGTGACATGGATAACGAAACGCGCGATGTGGTGATTACGACAGAGTTGAATTAACCCGTTGTTTGTAGAGAAATCAGATAAAACAAAGCCCTTCAATGAAGGGCTTTGTGCATTTCTTTTAGCATTTCTATGGAGAAATAGCTTAGTGATGAACCAGCGTTAAACCACTTGGTAGCGCGTCACCAAAGACACGTTTAGACTCACTTTCAGACAGTTCTTTGACTTCTTCAACCAGAGAAACCCAAGAATCAGGCACTTTACTTTGTTTCAGTTTGGCCAGAACTTGCTCGCGGTAGTCGTCGGAAATATCGAACAATCGATCGCCTGTTTTACGGCAAATCATTACAGCGGCAAATGCAATCATTGGCTCTTTCTGCCAATTTTGCTCCAGCAATTTTGGAAGCCACTGTTCCGCTTGCTCTCGTGGAATCACATTGTGCTGGCTACCGTATAGCGGCGTACGTGAAGCAAGTCGGCCCATTGCCCACCAGTGTGCTTGTTGGAATTGATTATGGTTAATGGCTTTACTCAGGAACCACGTTGCCAAAAGCACTTTATCTTCCACTTCCAGATTTTCCAACGACGCTGACAGGCGAACCATTGACTCGTAGCCCATGTCTTGCGCAGCTTTGGCGGATTGTGGATTCTTCATTGCGCCTGGGTGCAAGTATTTGGCAATGTCAGCCAAAATCGTTTCTTGCTGCTCTTGGTTTAAGCCACCAGCAATACGACGCCAGAATACCCACCAGTCTGTCCATCCTTGATGGTTTTTAAACTGAATGTTTTGTTGGTAAAGTCCCCAAATCTGTTCGATGCGCCAAGAATCGGTTGGATCGCCAAACCCTGGGCGCAATGCAAAGCCCGCAAGTCGCAGCCAGTTCTTCTCATGTTGTTCAGATCGACGGCGGCGCTTTCTGCCTTGAGCAAATGCGTCGAATAGCTGACGAAGCGTTGTGAAGTCCCATTCATCACGCTTACCCAATTTCTTCTCAAGATCTTTCGCTAACGTTTTGATCTCTTTACTGTCAGCACTTTTTTTATTACCACTGTAGAGACGAGCCACAAGCTCTTTACACTCATTCAACTTTGGATGAAGTTGTACGTCTTCGTTGTTGTCTGCTTGTTTGTTACGTACTTCAAACTCTAGCGCCCAACGTTTAGTGTCGTCTTCTGCGCTGACACATTCCATTTTGAGTGTGCCGACTTCAGTTAATTGACAAGCGAGTTGTACTTCGACGCGCTCTTTTTGGTTCGCATGCAATTCAGCACCTTCACCTTCTAGCGTGGTGATGTACGGTGGAAGTGGAACAAATAAGTCAGGGTCAACGTCAACCATCACACCATTTTGAATCGCGGTGTTGTTGGTCAGTGTATCGTGGGTTGAAGTCAGCAGGTTAAATCGAACCGGCTCACCTAGTGTGAGCGAGAAGCGACGACCACTTAAACGAATCTCATGGCCTTCTTCCGTCCCTTTTGCCAGTAAACAAAGCGCTTTGCCCATTTTGTTTTTTTCTTGCAGATGAAGGAAGTAAGAACGAGCAGCACCACCACCGATTTTTAGCTGTGCTCCACGACGCGCTTTACCAAAGGCAACGGCGCCAAGTGCGACAGACCAATCAGGATGCGGGTTATCCAAAACCGTGACAGGAGCGCCGCGCCAGTCTGAGAGTAGGGTAGTGACACGCTCAGTGACAAGGTCACTGTTAAACACACCACCATTGAGTAGTAAGCCGACTGGAATCGCGTTTTGTTTTTCGTCTTCTATGCCTAGTGCAGATCGCGACACTTGCTGATGCTGAGTTAGGAACTCGGCTACGTGTTTACTTACTGCAGGATCTGCGACGTACGGCAACCCAAACTCGACGACGGCACTGCGTCGTTTGTCTGGCACCTCATTAAAATCCGAAAGCGGGAAGAAACCATCCAAGGCAATTTGGTGCACTTCTTGTTTACTCAGCGCAATACTCTTGGTTCCACCAAGCAGTTTTGAGCCGCTACCCAGCATGGTGATTTTTACTTCTTCCGGTGCGTTTGAAGAAAGCAGGTTTTCTTTCGCTTTTCGGGTCTGCTGAATCAGCTTGGTGAGGCTTGCGGCAGTCAGCTTTTTGTTCTGCTCCCCTTTATTTAGAGTAAAGCGACTTTCTGCCAAGTGTGCCAATGCCAAGTCGAGGTTGTCACCACCCAGCATGAGGTGTTCACCAACACCGATACGGTCAAGGGCCAGCTCACTCTCGCCGTCATTACTTTGTTTGAACTTAGCCTCAATCAAACTTAAGTCGGTAGTACCACCACCCACGTCACATACCAAGATCAACGGTAAGTCTTTAAGCTCGTCGGCTGCCGTTCTTTGGTGGCGTGCGTACCAGTCGTAACATACCGCTTGTGGTTCTTCGAGCAGAACGATTTTCTTTAACCCTGCAAGCTCTGCCGCTTCAAGGGTGAGTTTACGAGCGGTTTCATCGAATGATGCAGGAACTGTAACCACGACGTCTTGGTCTTCCAGCTTGTTACTTGGGTGACGGTAGTTCCACGCTTGGCGGATATGGTTAAGGTAACTGGCGCTGGCAATCACTGGTGAGACTTTATCAACGTCATGCGCGCCGGCCCAAGGAAGAATATCTGAGCTACGGTCTACGGCTTGGTGTGATAGCCAGCTTTTTGCACTGGATACCTGACGGCCTTCAACTTTTGCGCCGAGTTCACGCGCCCATTCACCGACAATCACATTTTTAAGATCGCCAGAAACAAGCTGATTTTCCCAAGGCAGGGTTAAATCAGACGCAGAGATTTGCCCTGGAGCAGGGTGGTAGCGGAAAGAGGGCAACAGCGGTTTACGAACCACTTCACCAGGACCAATTAACTGGTCGATGTCAAATAGGGATACTTCGGATTGTTCAAGGTTGTCGGTGATTTCACAATAGGCCACCACAGTGTTTGTCGTGCCAAGGTCAATACCAACTAGAAAACGAGGAGATGCCATACAAACCTTCGTGTATTTAAAAACGGCACCCGATTGGATGCCGTTTGATTTCTATTTATTCTTCTTCGTTTGAGTCACTTTTTGCGTCTTCACGCACATCGAACTCAACGTGCCATTTTTGACCGTTATCGGCGGCAATTGCTTCCAGGTAAAGCGTACCAAGCTCTGTCACGCGAGATGCCAGAGTGACTGGAACCACTTCGCCTTCGCTGCGGCCTTCTGACACTGGCAGCGTTACCTGAATTTCTGGTAACTCTTCAAGCTCTTCTGGTGCCCAGTGATCAAGATGAGTGCCTGCCAGATCATCACGGCGTACTGTCGAACCGAAGAACTGGAAGTTTACTGGCTGGCCGATAATCAGACCAAACTCCTGGCTTGGTACGTCAACACTTGAGCCTTCTTCCATACCAAATGGTGCCACACATAGGGCTTCCATTGGAGGTGCCATACCCGGAATCGCTGGCATTGCACTTTCGATACCTACGTAGTAAGCCGAAGCGATACCACCGCGAATACGGACGCCCTGACCACGACGAACTGAGCCGTAGTAAGCCGCACCGCTTGCTACCGCAAGATCGAGATCAACTCCAGTCAGACGTTTTGCCATTTCGGTCTCTGCTTCAAGCAACCATTCGTTAATGGTGTCTTCTAAGCGAGAGGCCAGTAGCGTTGACTTCAGCACACCACCGTTAAATAGAATCGCGGTTGGTTTGATGAAATCTGCTGATGGAGTAGCATCGGCGCCTGGCATGCCTGGCATATTTGCAAACGGGTTGTAGTCTTGCTCTGGAGCCGATTCAGCACCACTTTGTGCGTTTGCTTGTTTAGACAAAAACGCAGCAATGTGGCGCGTGATGCCTGCATCTTGAGCGTAAGGCAGGCCCATTTGCGTTAGTGCACCACGGTTACGTTGAACCGGGTGATCTGTAATAGCAACTTGTGGGAAGAATCCATCAACCAATGTTTGCTGTACTTCTTCTTGAGTCAGTTCTGTTTTCAGTGTTGCGCCAAGCAGCTTAGAGCCACGGCTAGGAACAACGATTGGCACAGATTGCAGCTCGATGTCGTTCAGAAGCGCTTCTTTGGCATCACGGCAAGCGTGTGTCATTGCCTGAACTTGCCACGGTTGTAGATCTTTGCCATCTTGAGCAAGTTTCATTTTCAAGCGGTACGCAAGGGCAAGGTCCATGTTATCACCGCCAAGCAGGATGTGTTCACCTACTGCGATACGGCTAAGACTTAGGTTACCGTCATCTTCGGTTACTTCCACCAAAGAAAGGTCAGTGGTACCACCACCGATATCAACAACAAGCACGATGTCGCCCACTTCAACTTCGTCGCGCCACTTGTCATTGCTGTTGTCAATCCAGTTATAAAGTGCAGCCTGAGGCTCTTCTAGTAAAGTCAGGTGAACAAAACCGACATTGCGCGCAGCTTCTGCTGTTAGATCACGTGCAGCCGGATCGAACGATGCCGGAACGGTAATCGTCACTTCCTGCTCAGCAAGCTTATGATTTGGGTGAGTGTGGTTCCAAGCGTCTTTCAGGTGCTCAAGGTACAGCTCTGTTGCACGAAGTGGCGACACTTTTTCAACTTCTTCTGGGCTACCTGCTGGCAGGAAAGCATCACGACGGTTAACGCCACCATGGCAAAGCCAAGATTTCGCACTGGCAATCAAGCGGATAGGCGTTTTTGAACCTAGGTTACGCGCAATGGCACCAACCAGTGCTTTAGGCTCGCTTGACCACGGTAGTACGCGAGATTGCGGATTCATTTCATGTTCGTGTGGTTGGTATAGAAACGAGCCTAGTTGGCTGCGAGTTTCTACTGTGCCAGGTGCCGTCAATTGCGGGATTGGCATCACTTCTACACGAGCTTCTTCATCGTGAGTATCAACATAAGACATCACGCAGTGTGTCGTACCTAAGTCAATACCCACGCTAAATTGAGGAGACTGCTGCTCAGCCGCCGTTTGGATGTTTTCTTCTTGAGAAGTGTTTTCTTGGTTCATGTGTTCCATTACAACTCAACCTCAGCTGGTGCAATCACAGATGCATCATAGTTTTCAGCCAGTTTTGGCAGGTTCATTGATGTTGCCTTCCAACCTTTATGAACCAGTGTTCCGTGGAATGGCGCACTGCCTGTTACATTGCCAGTTAGGCGAATTTCTTGTGGGTTAAAGTTTTCTTCAACCGTAATGCGGGTTTCTTCTTCTTCGTTGCGTACGTGTGCAAGTGTCACGTAATCACTCAATACTTTTTGACCACCAGTATGGATAACGCGAGCTGCTGCCCCCACTTCTTCATCTGAGAAAGAAGTTAAGTCTTCTTGTAGGAAGTCAATTAGGCGGGCTTCTTGTTGCATGATAGAAAGCAGTTGCATTGCCGAGTCGGTAGAAGCTGTTGCGAGTTTTGATTCAACCTCAACCACTTTTTCAACTACTTTCTCAACTTCAACCACTTTTTCAACTTCAACGATTTTCTCGACAGGTTTTTCGACCTCGACGATTTTCTCAACCGGCTTTTCTACCACTTTCTCAATGACTTTCGATTTACGTGATACAGCAACCAGCAAAAGCAATACGCTCGAAGCAGCAAGACCTGCGTGAAGCATATCGAACGTTTGAGGAATTAGGTTCAAATCAATGTTCATGACGTTTTTTCTCTTTCTATTGATTCATTGGTACATAGGCTCAATGTGTTTATTAAAATGATCGTCTTTGCGATCCTGTACCAAGTTTAGACACTAAAATGATGTCGGATGTTAGCATATTCAAGGCTTAACGCTGTAATAATTCGTAAATTTACCGCACGATTAGCACGAAAAATCAACGATTGAAACAGTCTTTAAAGACCATTGCTGGTTGAAAACACGATATTTCCTTAATTAAGGACCCCTTGTCTCAGATTTTGCCATCGGTATATATCGCACTTTTTCACATCATTACGAGAGTTTATAGTGAAGATTCACTAGATAAATAGCCTCAACGCAGTGCGTTCGGCGATTAAATCGGCAAGCGAATTCGAGTTTTACATAGTGTTGAGGTAGAATCTGACGCTTTAAAATCTACGTTAGGAATCAAGACAAACTATGAACCATAACCGTATCGTCTGCTTCGATTTAGAAATGTGTTGCTGGAACGAGAATGGCGTTGGCCGCACTGGTGAGATCATCGAAGTCGGGTTGGCTGAAATAGATTTGTCCAAAGGTGAGATCGTTAAACGTGCTCAGTACTACGTGAAACCTCAGCACGATGAAGTCTCGTTGTTCTGCGCAGAGCTGACGGGGATTACACCACGTAAAATCGACAAGCAGGGTCGACCACTTGAAGAAGTGTTGAAGTCTATGGTTAAAAACTTCGGCGGGCGCAATAAAATTTACGCCTCTTGGGGCCGAGATGACACGATTTTGCTGGAAGAATGTAAGCAAAAAGGGATTGATGCGCCCTTTAGTGAGTTTATTAACCTGGCGACGCTTTATCGTATTCAAAACCGCCTTAAAGATAAGCGTATTGGCCACAGAGCCGCGCAAGAAGCGAAAGGGATTGACTGGGAAGGCCGTCAACACTCTGGTTATGTTGATGCCTATAATTTAGCCAAACTTGCGCTGACCATGTTGTAAGAGTCAATCTGAGCCCTGTAATAATTGTTTAATCCAACCGTTGTTTCTCTGTCATGTAATGACATTAGATTAGGTTCTGTCAAACATATTCATATCTTAACTCGTATTAATAACAACACGTTGGCTTCAACTTAAAAACGCGCTTTGATAGCGCGTTTTTTATTGGACGTTTAAAAACTTTCGTCACGTGATTATTGAGATTGAAGCTTTGCCCTGATGAAATCTCGGTGGTCGACATACAGCAGCTCTGCAGTTTTCCGAATCACAGCATCTTCCAATGGATCTATCTCACCATCAGCGTAAGCCACCTCCCACATACTCTTTATCAAGTCGTAACGCGTTTCCTGCGTTAACTCCCGTAACTGGGAAGTGAAATCGTACAAAGAGGTGGCATCCTTTGTTTTTTGTGCGGCTTGTTCCAGCAAATATGTGGCCTCTTCCGAACTCAATTCAAGTAACTTCATGAGAAGAGAGTGTTTCGTCTCTTGCTCTTTTTCATCCACTTGTCGGTCGGCGCCAGAGACTTCACAGAGCAAGCAGGCAATCGCCATGTTGGGAGATAGGATATTCGCCTGCGCCAGGTCTGAGCCATCGAGGAGCTGTTTAAACAGAGATGTAAGAGAATTGAACATATTGAACACCAAGCTGATAACTGTCTTTTAAACATGGTTATGTGTGTATTAAATCTCAAGGGGTAGTACCTGAAATTACGAATTCTTTACATTAACTTTTTTGTGATACGAGCTTGTGGACCCTAGTGATCAATTTAACTACAGGGTTTGTTTGGCGACGCATTATGTATCGATTTTTGTCGGTGGGAAATGAATTTCTTCATTATTCCCTGTTAATATACTGATTTTGCGAGGTTTACCTTCGTCATCGAGGTGTAACTCTCCAATCGCGCTATGATTAACCAGACGATAAAAGTTGTGATTACTTGGCGCTCGTTTGTAAATTTTGAGTCGCTTACGTTTAGTGAACCAGTTTAATGGAGAACGCGGGCTGTATAGCATTCTGTCCAGTGCGTCACATATCGTTAGCAGCCTCGTAGGAAATTGATTCTTAATGCCGCTACAGGTGATTTGATAGATATTCGGACTACTTTTTCGATAGCGTAATTTGATGTCATAGGCAAAAGAGTAGTGGACATCACCGGATAAAATTACAAAGTTAGTCGGTGTCTTGGTGTGAGTGAAAATACTGACGAGTGTATTCGCGCTGCTTGGGTGTGCCATCCAGTTTTCTGCATCAACCAGTAATGGCTTACCAAACATGGTAAACACACGTTGTAGCGACTCAATAAACTTCACGCCGAACATCGGCGCCGCAGAAACAATGATCACTTTATCCTCATGGACTAACTCTTGATGAAACTCGATCAAGGCTTCCCAGTCCATCAAGCCAGACGGCTTATTCATTTTAGATTCCGAACGCCAGCGACGAGTTCGGGTATCCAGAACCACGACCTTGGGGGTGGTGGGAATGGTGTAGTGCCAGTTTTCGAAGCGATACAGATATTGAATCAGGCTATTTTGAGCGTCAGTGGATCCTTGTTCAAGAAAGTCTTTTATGCGAGTCATAAAGGCGTTATCGAACTTTTCCGGTGCGTTTCCCCAGCCCTGACAAAACCAATAAGCAATCAGACTATTACCGATGATGCGTTTCGCAAAGGGGTTACGATATGCAGCCTGTTCCCAGCCAATGGTTAAGTTCCAGTCGTCGGTGACATCATGATCATCAAAAATCATATAAGTCGGAATATGAGCAAGAAGACGCTGAACACGATCCAAACCGCTTACAAACTTATCTATTTCAGTCTTTTCTTCACGCCACTTTTGTTGCCAATTGGGCGTAAGGGTATGTCCACCGACATTGAATTGATTCTCCAGTAAACGGTCTCGGTTTATCAATTCCCATAGCGCAGGCGACCAAACCAGTAAATACATGGCAAAGCACTCTGCAAAGCTGATCAGGTGATTTTCACACTCTTTGGAACTAAAAATAGGGGTACTACGCTGAGGGAAAAGCTGGCTTAGCAGACTATTGTCATCGACGTAATGTGGCAGCAGTTTGTCGCGGCCATAAAAACAGGCTGCGTGCTGATATAGTGCTTTGGTGTCTGAAATGGGTGCTTGATCAAACAGCTCATCTGGCAAGCCCAGTAACGCGATCACTTGCTCAATCGCATCTAACGTTGGCCCTGCGACATGGTCAACATAAACTTGATCTCCACTCATAAGAAGCATGTCTGGGCGCGACTCTACATTTTGGCATGCGACTTTTGCATCCACCGTGACCAAGGCATCTTCACTAAAATGCTGTGGGTTGCGACAAGAACCGTGAAGGACATAATCAGCTTTTTCACTGATTAAAAATTCTACCCCTTTTTGAATGTTCTCATCCCGCTCATAACCCAAGTGAGGCAACAGCTCTGTCAGCAGGCCATCCTGCGTGTGGAGTTGGTATCGAAGTGGTTGATGAGTAGGAAAGTCGGCTTTTAATGTCAGTAGACAGACCCAAGCTCGTTGACCAACCTGAAGTTGAGTGAGTTTCTCAAAATCCTCAGAGTGATACGAAATCTCAGAATTTGCATCGGTTACTTCGATGAACCCTTCTAAAGGCTGGGTGGTGACCAACCAGATATTAATTTCTGACGCGGTCACTTTGCGCAGAATAGGGCCCGCAATAATAAGAGGAAGGTGAGGATGTTGGGTAGTCTCTAATGATGCAGCCAAACTGGTTCCTTATGTGTCTGGTTCTTCTAATAGTTCTACTACTTGAGCGCTGCTCAACTCGTGGCCTGCGAGAAATAAACCCAGCATCGCTTCAACCTTTGAAGCGTTATCGCTGTTTTCGTCCAGAACCTGTTTTAGGCGAATACGAATTAGGTCAATCTCGTGGTCTACGAAACCGCGTCCTTCTTCTCCCTGACACGCTTCTGGCGCGTTGTCGAAGCTCAAAAATAACAGATTGCCGTCGAGTTGTGTCTCTACCAATCTTTCCGGTAGCCACGCTTCTCCCATCACAATATCTGGGTCTGTGTTGGTCGGCAAACTATTGAGGGTGGAAATGAGTTCTGATGCTTTCACTTTTTCTTCGTTATCGTTAATTTCTAGCTAGGCTAAAAAGCTATTTTTTAGTGACGAGATGCCAGTATACCGCACTGCCGACATCGCTGTATGTTACTTAATCTTATTTCCGTTTCAAATCAAGATCAAAAGGTCGGATTTGTCTGGTGGGAAATTATCATCCATCCTCATGGAGATGAAAAATAAAACATTATTATCCCAGCTAAATTTTGTTTATCGCGCAAAGGTGAAAGCCGTTTGTAATGCGTCTGATGAATATGATGGTATCAGCACGATGAGCATCGATTCGTCATTCAATATTCAAATAGAGGGATCTAACTGTACTAATGACGAGTTCGCCAAACGTTTCTTTGTGGTTCACGGAGAAGGACATTTGGAGGGCGACGGATGGTTAGTGCTATACGCTAACTCACTAGAAGTCAGCGTAGGAGAGGAAATAGAGATACCCAGTGACGTCGCGTTCAATGCAATGATAGATAGCATGATACGGGAAGCTGAAGAGGTATTAGATCAACTCTGTGACAACGCACTAAAAAACATCGATAGAAAGTATTGAGAAAGCGCCAAATGATAATAAGACAGAAGCGCTTTACCCGACTCTCGCATATTCCAATTATTCGAAACGTTTAGATTACTTTTGATTAATAATGCTTGAATTAGTAATGATAAAGGGATGACTGTTTTGGTCATCCCTTTTGTATCTATTCTGATTTAATCAAGCTTACGCTAGCGTTGCTAGTTGGCTCTGAGCTTCGGTGATGCCTTTTGTTGCCGCATCTTCACCCATGTTTAGAGCTTCAGCGTAAACAAATTCCACATCAGCAATACCAACAAAGCCCAATACGGTACGTAGGTAAGGTGTGATGTTGTCTGTCGGTGTGTCTTTATGGATACCGCCACGCGTTGTTACCACAATTGCTTTTTTATTTTCAAACAGACCTTGAACGCCATTTTCAGTGTACTTAAATGTCACACCTGCACGAGCAATCAAGTCAATCCAGTTTTTAAGCTGAGTTGGAATAGTAAAGTTATACATTGGCGCTGCAATCACTAGAGTATCCGCTGCTTTCACTTCTTCGATAAGTGCGTCTGACAAGTTAACAACTTGCTGTTGCTCTTGAGAAAGGTCACCTGCCGAGCGCAGTGCTGTCGCTACCGTCAGATCGAGCACTGGCAGTGGGTTCGCAGCTAGATCACGAACAGTAAGTTTGTCTTGATCTACATTCTTGATGAATTCTTCAACCAATTTATTTGATTGTGAGTGGTCGCCAAGGATGCTTGATTTTAGAGCTAGTACGCGAGACATAATGGTTATTCCTTAAATAAGTGCTTTCGACTATGCAGCGCATTATAAGCGACGGATTGACATTCTAAAGCCGACGTGTTCGCTTAAGTTGTTCGAAAAACTTGAATAACCTTTCTGTTGTCTTGTTTTGGCCCTGTTGTGATACAATCCGCGCAGTTTTATGTAATGAAAAGAATAGGAAACGCTTTGACTTCGTCACAGCCTACAAAAAAGACCGCCGCTGAAGCGCAATCTGCATCAGAAAAGGGCGCAAAGAAAGTTCAAGCGCCTCATGCTCAAGTGAACAATGCCGCTTCTCTACGCAAAGCGCTTAATCAGTGCATGATGCGTGACCGTTTTCGTTTAAGTAAACGTATTTCTGGCGCAAGTAAAATTAAGAAAGACGCGTCGCGTAATGCCGTGTTTGATGAAATCGCGTTAGACATCGCAAAATCAATGATGGAAGTCGAGCAACGCGGTAGTTACCAGCCAAAAATCGAATATCCAGCCATCCTTCCGGTTAGTCAGAAAAAAGACGATATCGCAAAGGCGATCGAAGAAAACCAAGTGATTATAATCGCGGGTGAAACGGGCTCAGGTAAAACCACCCAGATACCAAAAATTTGTGCAGAGCTTGGCCGTGGCAAATTTGGCCTGATTGGTCATACCCAGCCTCGTCGTCTTGCTGCACGTTCCGTCGCAAACCGCATCGCGGAAGAAATGGAAACCAAGCTCGGTGAATTTGTTGGTTATAAAGTTCGATTTAACGATCAAATCTCAGAGAACACGCAGATTAAATTGATGACGGACGGTATTTTGCTGGCTGAGATTCAGCATGACCGTTTCTTGAATCAATACGACACCATCATTATCGATGAAGCGCACGAGCGTAGCCTGAACATCGATTTTATTTTGGGCTATCTGAAAGAACTTCTGCCACGCCGTCCTGATTTAAAAGTCATCATTACCTCGGCAACCATCGATCCGGAACGTTTTTCAAAACACTTCAACGATGCTCCAATTATTGAGGTTTCTGGTCGCACATACCCAGTAGAAACCCGTTACCGTCCGTTAAGTGGCGATGAAGATAACGATCGTGATCAATTAGAAGGTATCTTCGAAGCGGTCGATGAACTGTGTGATGAAGGCTTGGGCGATATTCTGATCTTCATGAACGGTGAACGTGAAATCCGTGATACTGCGGATGCGCTGTCTAAGCGTAATTTGAAGAGTACTGAAATCGTACCGCTTTATGCGCGTTTGTCAGCTGGTGAGCAGAACAAGATATTTCAACCACATACAGGTCGCCGAATCGTACTGGCAACCAACGTCGCAGAAACGTCATTAACTGTACCGGGTATCAAGTATGTGATTGATCCGGGTACGGCACGTATCAGTCGATACAGCTACCGCACTAAGGTACAGCGTCTTCCAATTGAGCCAGTTTCTCAGGCAAGTGCGAACCAGCGTAAAGGTCGCTGTGGTCGTGTGGAAGAGGGGATTTGTATTCGCCTCTA
This sequence comes from uncultured Vibrio sp., assembly GCF_963675395.1. NCBI lineage: Bacteria > Pseudomonadati > Pseudomonadota > Gammaproteobacteria > Vibrionales > Vibrionaceae > Vibrio > uncultured Vibrio sp. The sequence continues at coordinate 227,384 of NZ_OY776223.1, forward strand.
CTCAGAAGAAGATTTTGAATCACGTCCAGAGTTTACCGATCCAGAGATTCTGCGTACGAACCTCGCGTCGGTAATCCTGCAGATGACGGCCCTTGGCTTGGGCGATATTCAGGCATTCCCATTTGTGGAAGCACCAGACAAACGCAACATTCAAGATGGCGTGCGCCTGTTAGAAGAGTTGGGGGCGATCAATGCAGAGGTGAAAGATCCGAAGAAACGCCTGACACCAACCGGACGCCAACTGGCGCGCCTACCAATCGACCCACGCCTTGCACGTATGGTGTTGGAAGCGCCAAAGTACGGGGCGCTAAAAGAAGTAATGGTCATTGCTGCTGCTTTGTCTATCCAAGACCCGAGAGAGCGTCCGTCGGACAAACAGCAATCTTCCGATGATAAGCACCGTCGCTTTTTCCATGAAGAGTCAGACTTCCTGACGTTTGTAAACGTGTGGGATTACCTACAGAAGCAACAAAAAGCGCTGACGGGTAACCAATTCCGTAAGCAGTGTAAGCAAGATTACCTCAACTACTTGCGTGTTCGCGAATGGCAAGACGTTTATTTCCAAATTCACCAATCCATGCGTGAAATGGAATTTAAGCTCAATGACGAGCCGGCTTCATATCATGGTGTGCACAGCGCAATTCTGGTTGGCTTGTTATCTCACATTGGTATGAAAGATCAGGAGAAGAATGAGTATCAAGGTGCGCGTAATGCCCGTTTCCATATCTTCCCGGCTTCTGGCTTATTTAAGAAGCAGCCTAAATGGATCATGTCAGCGGAATTGGTCGAAACCTCAAAACTTTGGGGTCGTATCATTGCGAAAATTCAGCCTGAATGGATTGAGCCATTAGCCAAGCACTTGATCAAACGCAGCTACAGCGAACCTCATTGGTCGAAGAAACGGGCTGCTGTTATGGCCTACGAAAAAGTCATGCTTTACGGAGTGCCAATCGTCCCTAAACGTCTGGTGAATTATGGCACCATTGATGGAACGGTCAGTCGTGAAATCTTCATTCGCAGTGCCTTAGTTGAAGGTGAGTGGGAAACCAAGCACGCGTTCTTTAAGCAAAACCGTAAACTCTTGCAGGAAGTCGAAGAGCTAGAACATAAATCTCGTCGCCGCGACATTTTAGTTGACGACGATGAGCTATTTGATTTCTACGACCAACGTGTCGGTACCGAAGTGGTGTCTGGTAAACACTTTGATTCCTGGTGGAAAAAAGCGTCAACAGAAAACACTGAACTGCTCAACTTTGAAAAGGAAATGCTATTCAAGGGCGATGCGAGTCATGTTACCGACTTAGATTACCCGAACTTCTGGCACCAAAATGGTTTAAAACTCAAGCTTAGCTACCAGTTTGAGCCGGGTGATGATAGTGACGGTGTAACGGTTCATCTGCCGCTACCCATTCTTAATCAGGTGGAACAAGCTGGTTTTGACTGGCAGATCCCAGGTTTACGCCATGAACTGATTGTCAGCCTGATTAAGTCGCTGCCGAAAACCATCCGTAAAAACTTTGTGCCTGCACCGAACTATGCAGATGCCTTCTTGGCTCGTGTTACGCCAATGGAAGCGCCGCTTCTTGACTCGCTTGAGAAAGAGTTACGCCGTATGACCGGTGTAGAAGTACTGCGCGAAGACTGGAACATGGACCAGGTACAGGAGCATTTAAAAGTCACGTTCCGTGCAGTTGATCACCGAAATCGCAAGTTGAAGGAAAACAAAGACCTTCATGAACTGAAAGAAAGCCTGAAAGAAAAAGTCCAGGAAACACTTTCAAAAGTCGCTGACGATGACATCGAGCAACAAGGTTTGCACACATGGAGCTTTGGTGAGTTGCCAAAAGTGTACCAACAAAAACGTGGCGGTTATGAGGTTAAAGCATACCCAGCTCTAGTTGATACCAAAGACAGTGTTGAAATCAAACTGTATGAAACAGAATACGAGCAAATATCGGCGATGCGTGCTGGTCAGCGTCGATTAATCTTGTTAAATGTCCCGTCGCCTATTAAATACTTGCACGCTAACTTGCCGAACAAATCGAAGCTAGGTTTGTACTTTAACCCGTACGGCAAAGTACTGGACCTGATTGATGACTGTATTGCTTGTGGTGTCGATAAGCTTATCGAAGAGCAGGGTGGTTTGGTTTGGGAACCAGAGCAGTTTGAAGCGTTGAAAGAACACGTTCGTGCTGAACTTGGTGATACCGTAGTAGAAATCGCTAAACAAGTAGAAACCATCTTGACCACTGCCTTTAATATCAATAAGAAGTTGAAAGGTAAGATCGACTTTACGATGGCATTTGCCCTGTCAGACATCAAAGCTCAAATCGAGGGCTTGATATTCAAAGGCTTTGCAACTGAATGTGGCTGGAAGCGCCTACCGGATATTCTTCGTTATATGCGAGCAATTGAACGCCGCATGGAGAAGTTGCCGATTGATCCGAATAAAGATCGCCTGCACATGTTAAAAATCGAGTCAGTAACAAATGATTACAAGGAGTTACTGAATAAGATTCCAAAAGGCATGGCTATTCCAGAAAACGTAAAAGAAGTGCGTTGGATGCTAGAAGAGCTGCGAGTGAGTTACTTTGCTCAACAGTTAGGCACACCGTATCCGGTTTCTGATAAACGAGTCAAAAACGCAATTGATGCGTGTTAGTCGTACCGTGCAATCGCGGTTTATATCAACGCGCGTGCGGTTACTGGTACGGTAATTGCTTTTGTCTTGTCAAAGTATTGTTTTTAGTTCTAGGGAGGCAAACTATTGCCGCCCTTATATTCGCAGTGCCTGCGTCTTATCGAGAAGATGTGGGATGAAAAAGAGTAAAAAGGTAAATGATGAAAAAAACTCTATTAGCAGTGGCACTACTTGGCGCATCTTCTGCGGCAATGGCAGATTCTTGGATCTACGGTGGCGCATCAGTAGGTCAGTCTGATTACAAAGGCGAGACTGATACATCATACTCAGTACACGTAGGTACTGGTATTCTTCCAATTATCGGTGTTGAAGCTGGTGTAACTCAACACGGTGAATTTAACGTTGATGGTCACGATACAAAACTTACCTCTTACTACGCAGCGCTCAAGCCAAGCATTGATTTTGGTCCTCTGCACATTTACGCAAAAGGCGGCATCCACCAGTGGGATAAAGAAGTGAAAGGCGGCAGCGATGATGACGACTTGGATCTAATGTACGGTGTTGGTGCTGAATACTTCATCTTTGGTCCACTTTCTGTGGGTGCAAGCTACATGAACTACACAGCAGATAAAGACGATATCGGCACGTTCTCAGTGAATGCTTCATTGCATTTCCTATAATTTTCGAACCTCTCGATGATTAAAAAAACACCGGCTAATGCCGGTGTTTTTGTTTCTATTCTCTGATTCAAGAGGGCTCTCAGTCTGAATTGATGTCACACTACAACGAATTGAATATCAATTATTCATTTTTGATCTTAATTTCCTCACACTTTCCAATATATAGTGATCACTCTGCTACGAGCTAGGAGCGTGATATCACGCAAAATTACAAAGGATGGTATAACTATGAAAACAAAACTCTCGTTATTGGCTTTGGCGTTGTGCTCAACGTCGGCGTTTGCTGATTCATGGCTTTATGCTGGTGGTCAAATAGGTCAATCTGACATTGAAGGCGAAAGTGATACAACCTACGGTGTGCATGTTGGTACGGGAATTCTGCCATTAATTGGTATTGAGGCCGGCTATTTTAACCATGGTAAAGTCGATCTGTCTGTGGATGGCACAAAAGGTGACGGTGACTTCTCTTCTCTCTATTTGGCAGTTAAGCCAAGCATTGATTTTGGGCCTTTCCATATCTATGCCAAGGGAGGCATAAACGCCTTTAACGTTGACTATAAAGGTTCATTAAGTGCTATCGATAAAGATGATGGCGTCTCTTACATGTATGGCGTAGGAGCAGAGTACTTCTTATTAGATAACATGTCTGTTGGTGCGAGTTACCAGGCTTTTGGAGTTGATATCGATGGCGACAGCGATTCTCTTAGCAGCTTTACTGGCAACGTCACATTCCACTTCTTATAAAAATCTCTCGCAAGCAAACTGAATTTTAGTTTTTTGTGTCAGCATTAAGGTGGTCGTATCCCATTTGAGGATGGCCACCTTTTTGTATCGTGACTATCTCGGTCTGAGATCAACAGCAACCAAAGCAAGAGATAATCGTTAGACATCATACCTTATATTTTGCATTTTTGAGCGTCACTGAAAATGAAATGTCTTAAAAATGCAATATAAACATCATTTTTGCATAAATTTGTGACTAATGTTAGTATGCACCGCGATTGAAAACTTTAGAGCTCAAATTATTGGAGGGCGTGTTGGGGTTCTTCTCATTTGAGGAGCGTTTCAAATTAACGTTAAATTTGTATTTATGGATAAAGCTTCATTTAAAAAATATAGTATCGAGACTACAGATTATCAGGTAGGACAGGATAACGTACAGAGGTGGGGATTTGATGTTCACAACCCTGTATTCGGAATCAGCGCCGGTCTTATCGTTTTATGTCTTGTTGCACTTCTTTTAGTTGACCCAAATACCGCTCGTGACGCTTTAAACGGTGTTAAAAATGGAATCATCGAGCAATTTGATGCGTTTTTCATGTGGTCAGCCAACTTCTTCGTATTATTCGCCGTTGTCTTGTTGTTGTCTCCTCTGGGTAAAATTCGTCTAGGCGGTAAGGACGCAACCCCCGATCATTCAAGAGTGTCTTGGTTATCCATGCTTTTTGCTGCAGGTATGGGTATTGGACTTCTGTTCTGGAGTGTTGCTGAACCAACCGCTTACTTCACTGACTGGTGGGGAATGCCGTTAAACGCAGAACCATACTCTGAAGAGGCGAGATCCTTGGCGATGGCTGCGACCATGTTTCACTGGGGTGTTCATGGCTGGGGCATCTATGCACTTGTCGCACTTGCGCTTGCCTTCTTTGCTTTTAACAAAGGGTTGCCTCTGTCACTACGTTCTGCTTTTTACCCAATCTTTGGTGACCGCGCATGGGGTTGGTTAGGGCATGTTATTGATATCCTAGCAGTACTCTCGACTCTGTTTGGTTTGGCGACGTCGTTAGGTTTGGGTGCACAGCAAGCGACGAGTGGTATCAACCATGTGTTTGGTTTCGACGGCGCTATCGGTACACAAATGATTGTGATCGCCTTTGTAACTTTCATTGCAGTACTTTCGGTGATTCGTGGTATCGATGGTGGCGTGAAGGTACTAAGTAATGTCAACATGGTGGTTGCTTTTGCCCTGCTTATTTTCATTACCTTCATCAGCTTTGATACGGCATTTACGTCGATTGTTGATACGACTAAAGCGTATATTGAGTACATCATTCCTCTAAGTAATCCACACGGTCGTGAGGATGAAACTTGGATGCAAGGTTGGACAGTATTCTACTGGGCTTGGTGGGTTTCTTGGTCACCATTTGTCGGTATGTTCATCGCACGCGTATCTAAAGGTCGTACGGTACGAGAGTTTATTTGTGCGGTTATCATCGTTCCGACAGTGGTAACACTCATCTGGATGGCGATTTTTGGTGGTATTGCACTTGATCAAGTCGTGAATAAAGTTGGTGAACTGGGTACGAACGGTCTTACCGATATTTCTCTGACGCTATTCCACGTGTATGACCAACTGCCGTACAGCTCAGTGATCTCGATTCTGTCTATCGGGCTGATTCTGGTCTTCTTTGTTACGTCGTCGGATTCAGGCTCTCTGGTTATCGATAGTATTACAGCCGGCGGTAAAATTGATGCGCCAGTGCCTCAACGAATTTTCTGGGCATGTATTGAGGGTTCAATCGCAGCCGTTATGCTTTGGGTCGGTGGTAAAGAAGCCTTGCAAGCATTGCAGTCAGGCGTGGTAGCAACTGGATTGCCGTTTACATTAGTTCTACTGGTAATGTGTGTCAGCCTGGTTAAAGGTTTAAGAACTGAGCTACCAGCATACAAATAGCCTATCTTAAACAATTATTCTAAATGTCGAGCGTTATGCGCTCGGCATTTTTGTTTAACCCAAACTCGGAATAAGGAAACCAGCAAGTCTTAGTTTACCTCCAGTCCAGATGATTTATTCTTTCTTTTTCTTTAAATTGCTTTAGAGTTTGTTCGTCTCTTACTTCAAACTTTTAAATCATGCCCATCTCCAAACTCATACTTATTCGCGGGTTACCCGGCTCTGGAAAAACGACGCTGGCTAAGCAGTTAGCGAATGATCTCGATGCGAAACATTTTGAAGCCGATATGTACTTTGAGACGAAGAGTGGGGAATACCATTTCAATCCACAGCAACTTCCTCAAGCGCATGAATGGTGCTTCCGTCAAGCTCGAAAATGGTTAAACCAAGGGAAAAGCGTCATAGTAAGTAATACCTTCGTTCGCCATTGGGAGATGGAGCGCTACCTAGATTTCTGTAAAAAGAAGGGGATTGAAGTTGAAGTAAGAGTTTGTGAAGGAAATTATCAGAGCATTCACAATGTGCCATTAGCAACCATAGAAAAGATGCGTCACCAGTGGCAGGATTAAGTACTTAGCGAGTTATCGATACGGCGCGTCTAAAACCATCTCTAAAGTTGCAATACATTACTTGCAATAATTGTTATGAGTCGAAGAATAACTACTGACAAATAGGTTATCGACGAAAGTTGCGCTTCAATATGGGGGCTTTTTTGAACAAGGTTCCTTCCTATGCCCATAAAAATAACATTGATCGCTCTCGCCGTTATAGCATCCACTCACGTTCAAGCCGAGCCAGCTTTTTCTCCTTTAGTCTGTCTTGCAGAAACCTATCAAGAAGGGATTGATGTGTCGGAATACTGGTACAGTGAAAAACTGGATGGTATTCGCGCTTACTGGACTGGGCAACACCTTGTAACACGTAATGGAAACCGTATTTATGCACCGCATTGGTTTACTGAATCATTACCAGAGTACCCTTTGGATGGTGAACTCTGGGCGGGGCGGGGGAACTTTCACCTGGTTCAGCAAACGGTTCTGGATAAAAAGCCTGTCGACAATGCGTGGCAAAAAATTGATTTTATGTTGTTCGATATGCCTTACTCTGCGGGCGATTACCGAAAGCGCTATTACAATATCCAAAGTTTAGTGTTTGAACTGGATGAGCCTCACATCAAATATGTGGAACACATGATCATTCAAGATGAAAAGCACTTGTTCAACCAACTGGATAAAATATCACTGTCGAACGGGGAAGGTGTCATGTTGCGTAAGGTGTCGAGCCGTTACCAGGCAGGACGTGGTAGTGATTTACTCAAGCTAAAACATTATGCAGATACCGAAGCTCAGGTGATTGGCCACAAGCCAGGAACGGGCAGACTGTTAGGAATGATGGGCGCTTTATTGGTTCGTATGCCTGACGGTACAGAGTTTTATATTGGCAGTGGGTTTACCGATGAGTTGCGTCGAAATCCACCAGACCTTGGTTCCACCATCACGTTCAGATACAACGGATTTACTCATACTGGAAAACCCAAGTTTGCCCGGTTTTTACGTGAGCGTTCGCAAGAGTAGGCTCGCCAGATTTTTAATTAATGACGTTTCCGACAGTGATACCACAACGCTTAAAAAGACCCTGCCAGAACTTCACATGCTCTAGGGTCTTTTCTCTGAAAGTGTTATGAGCATCAGCCAGCCCATACATCTCACCATGAAGCGCTAATCTTTCTTCAACCAATGTAACGCCACTATTCAGACGTTGATAGGTACTGTCTAAATAGGCAAGATACGGTTGAACTTCTTCTACATAGATGGTTTGAAACACATTGTTCAAGTAGCGAAACTTGGAGATATCTCGATTCTTGCCGCAAATGATCTTGCTCTGGTTTTGTTCGAGTAATTGGGTGGTCTTTTCCATCCAGCGGGACGCGTTCGCGATAGAATAGTAAAGTCGGCCTACTAGACGGGATTTCTCCAACTCTTCTTGGTATTGCACGATGCGGATGTCCGGTAATCGAGAGATAGTTTTATGAGGAGTTTCATACATATTGTTTAGAATGTTAAAAGCTTTGCTCACAACCGCAATCTGATTTTTGTCATCGACGGATAGCCAATCCGAAGCCGTGAGCTGCTTTTGCATTGTATCACTGGCTAATAGCAAGTTATCCAGGTGAGTGGGAAGGTGGTGCCATTTTTGTCCGTACAATTGCTCTAGCCTTTCTCTCATCATCATCACTAATTTCAAACTCAGACAAACATGAGTTTAGCGTTCGGAGTAACGACGTCTGATAATCTAAATCGTGAAAGGCATCCTGCACTTTACCCAGTTGTGAATTTTTATCGGCTAATAAGTTGAAAAGACCACACTGGCGAAGTTGATAACTTTCGAGAAGGCCGAGTGTTAGTCTCGGCAAAGGGTGGAATAAATCACGGCGAGGGGCGATTGTGATGGCGGGTAAGGGCTCAATTTCCGTGCTTGAAACCTCAATTACATTCGCTAAGCGTTGATGATACTTGTCCAGCATCGCTTGTTCAGGGTTGAACAAGTCATTGCAACCAGTAAGCAGTATTATTGAGAATAGTAGTGTTAAACGCACATTGCTCCCTTCTAAACACTTGCTGTGTTTCGTTTATAAGTATACCTGGCTGAAGTTCTATTCGATCAAAAAAGCCAGCAAGTCGCTGGCTTAGATCTTCAAATGAAATGAGTTACTGGACCGAAAAGTTCAACTGAACTTCCGGTTTTTGGTGGTGCATCCAGCGTAGTCTGACACCCAATAACAGAGCGGCAGTCGATAGGCCTATGATAAAACCGATCCAGAAACCTTGTGCTCCCATTGGCTCAACGATCCAATTAGTACGCCCTAGAATGTAACCCATCGGTAAGCCGAAAATCCAATAAGCGACGAAGGTGCGATTAAAAATAGCGCGCATGTCTTTATATCCACGTAACGCACCTGCCGCGATAACCTGGATAGCATCAGTAAACTGATAAATGGCCGCGAGCAGTAAGAGTTGCATTGCTAGTTTGATAACTTCTTGGTTGCTGGTATACAGCTCTGCGACGAACTCACGGAATACCACAGTTAGAAATGCTGTCACGACGGTCATTGCGGTACCGACCATAATGCCAACTCGTGATGCTACTCGAGCACCTGCAACACTTTCTTCCCCCAATTTATGCCCGACTCGAATACTGACAGCGGCACCAACGCTCATGGGCAACATGAAGACAAGCGTAGAAAAGTTAATCGCCACTTGGTGAGCTGCGACAATAATTGGGCCGAGTGGGGACACCAACAGTGCAACAACAGCAAACAGCGTCACTTCAAAAAATAGTGCTGCAGCAACGGGAAACCCAAGCTTAAACAGACGAATTTGTGCTTTCAGTTGTGGTGGATGGAATTCAGCGAAGATATTGATGTTCTTTAATCGCTCAGACGTCATCACGTAGAACAAAAGAAGCGCAAACATGATCCAGTAAACGATCGTGGTTGCGACACCGCAACCTACACCGCCCAGTTCTGGCGCCCCAAACTTGCCGTAAACGAAAATCCAGTTCAACGGGATGTTCAATAATAACCCAATAAAACCAATAACCATGGCAGGTTTAGTCAACGACATGCCATCGGTAAAACTTCTCAAAGCCTGAAACAGGAGGAAAGCCGGGACGGCTAAGATTACCGCGTAGATATAGCCGATGGTTTTCTCCGCCATGAGCGCTTCTATGTCCATGAACCCAAGAATCAGTTGAGTCTGCAATAGCACCACAATAATAGGGATGCTAACGAATAGCGCCATGGCGATGCCTTGCTGGATCTCGAAAGGTATTTTTACCCGACGACCAGAGCCGTTAAGCTGTGCAACAACAGGTACCAACGCCATTAACAAGCCAATACCAAATAAAATCGATGGTAGCCAAATACTTGAAGCCACAGACACGGCTGCCATGTCAGTAGCGCTAACGCCACCTGCCATTACAGTATCGACAAAACCCATGCCAGTTTGAGCGACGGAAGCGATCAATACTGGGGTAGCCAACTTAATAAGACTCGACGCTTCTTCTTTATAGTGCTGCACGAAATACTCCAAGGCGCAAAGAGAGATTGAAAGAATGAGAGTGCTCGAGAACAAAAGAGGTGATGGACTGACCTAGCGGTTGATCTTAACCATGATAAGGTGGAAAAATGTCTCAGAGAGCCTCCGCGCAAATGATAAACAATTGTATCTTTTTATGCCATACCTTTAACTGCATATTAACTTGAAAACAGTTTATAGTAGCTCAATAGAGGAAAGGTAAACGCGTAGAAATAAACACCTCTCTAGCGTTGTAGTAGAGATCAGACAAGCAGGTATAAACAATGTTTACTGGAATAGTACAGGGCACGGCAACAGTCGTGAAGATTGAGAAGAAAGAGCGTTTTCAAACCCATGTCATCGAGTTAGATGGGTCCCTTCTTGACGGATTAGAAATAGGGGCTTCCGTAGCACAGAATGGGTGTTGCCTGACAGTCACTCAGATTGATGGAAAGCACATTAGTTTTGATTTGATGCAAGCAACGCTAGCATTAACTAATCTTGGCTTGCTAGATGAAGGGCAAGAAGTCAATATCGAACGAGCGGCCAAGTTCGGTGATGAAATCGGTGGCCACAATATGTCTGGTCATATTAGCTTAATGGCCACAATTTTTGATGTCATTGATACCCCAAACAACCGCACCATTTGGTTCGAGCTACCAAATGAATCAATGAAATATGTGTTGGCTAAAGGCTATATTGGCATCGATGGTTGCTCGTTGACGATTGGCGAGGTAGAAGACAACCGTTTCTCTGTACATTTGATTCCTGAAACGCTGCAAAGAACACTATTCGGCGGTAGGAAAGTGGGTGATCGCGTCAACATCGAGTTTGACCCGCAAACTCAAGCGATCGTCGATACTGTCGAACGCGTATTGGCAGCAAAACAAATTTAAGCACAGTAATGCTTATACATAAGTAAAAAGGAGCATGATTGCTCCTTTTTACTTATTCGTAGTTATCATCTACGAACAGCTCTACTTTGTTATTCAGCTCATCCACATGCATGTTGAGGTGAATCGCGTGACAACAAGCCGGGCAGTCATCATAAAACTCTTGGTCACCATTACTGGCGTCTAAAGTTATACCTATTGAGTGCCCACAATGCGGACATTTTACGTGCCTTTCAGTATAGTTTTTCATACAACAACTCCTGGTATTGAAGGGCTTTTAAAACAATAGATTGTGGAAGCGCAGCCCTATCACTTGCTTTGTCTCAACATCGAGAGATACTTAAATATTAAGTGTAGTTGTTGCTATTTGAATCGAAATAAGTACAAAGTTTGACCCCAAACTCAACCCTGAATCTGGGGGTAATTTCTAAAGTGACATGCCTCGAGGTTTTACATTATGCAACGTTTGTGCTATTTCAAATCAAACAGACATAATCTTGTTGATTGTGAGTTGCGCTTGCTCTAAATAATGCCCGCCAAACAGATTGCAATGGTTGAGGACGTGGTAGAGGTTATAGATTTCTTTACGTTCCTCATAGCCTGGTACTAGTGGTGCAACTGATTCATATCCTTGATAAAATTCTGGTCTAAATCCACCAAACAACTCGGTCATCGCAATGTCGCACTCCCTGTCACCCCAGTAGCATGCCGGGTCGAAACAAATGGGGCCGACAGGCGTTACAGCAGCATTGCCATTCCATAAGTCACCATGCAATAAAGAAGGCTCTGGCGTGTGATTCGACAAAAGCTGTTTCACGACGTTAACAAAGTCCTCAATATCAACCAAAGTTACCCCTTTTTCTTTCAGCAATTGTAATTGCCATCCGATGCGCTGTTCAGCAAAGAATGTGCACCACTTTTTATGCCACTGATTCGGTTGTAATGTGGACCCTAAGTAGTTGTCAGTATCAAATCCAAATTCTTTCTGCTCACCCCATTGGTGTAATTGAGCAAGCTGTTGACCAAACAAGAAACTGTTTTGCGCATCCTCTAATGGTTTAGTTGGAAGGTAATTCAGAATTAAGAAAGAAATATTCTTTGTTTTGCCGACCAGTACGACCTCTGGAACAAATACGGTGGAAGTTTCACGTAACAGATGCAGACTCTCAGCCTCAACTTGGAATTGAGACAAAAAATCACGATCGTTAATCTTTACGAAATAGCGTTGCTCGCCATCATTGATCATATAGCTTTCGCTAATATCTCCACCGGAAAGACGAACTTTTTCGATGATTTGATATTCAAATAACAGCGTATCAGAAAGCTGTTGCGATATTGCTTGCCACATACAAAACCTCGTGAATATGTTTAACCACCAATAGTTTAGGATAAACGACGAGAAATTGGCGCGGAGCTGCGCATACTTGAGCAATAAATTTTTGAATCAGTTAACGAAATTTACATAAGTGTGAATCATATCGCTCATAAGTTTATGATTTATCGCCTTAACAGATGGTTATGTATCCACACAACATGTATTATTATTTTTTTGATTTTAGTTCCATTGATAGCATGAAAATACTGATATGTGATGACTCAGCGATCGCGAGAAAACTGATTATACGAACCATAGTGCAACATGCCTCAATGCAGCTGATCGAAGCCCAAGATGGATATGAAGCACTGAAAATTCTGGCGGAACAAAAAATTGACATCATGTTCCTCGATCTCACGATGCCTGTCTTGGACGGCTTCGAAGTGTTAAAGTCCTTACCCGTAAGCAGTTACAAAACTCAAATAGCCATCATCTCCGGGGATGTCCAACAAGAAGCTCAGCAACGCTGCATTGAATTAGGCGCCAAAGCGTTTATTGCCAAACCATTGTCTGAAGAGCAAGTAGCCCCACTGTATGAACAACTGGGGATACAATATGCATTTAAGCCTATCGTAGACCTCACGCCCAAACAGCAAGTATTCGATGATCTATCTTCACTTGCTAAATTTCGAGAAGTCGCGAATGTTGCCCTAGGAAAAGGGGCTTCTATTATGGCCGATCATCTACAGGAGTTTATCCAATTGCCTGTTCCGCACGTTGGGCCGTTAACCTATGGAGAGCTGCATATGACGCTGGTTGATGTGATTCGTCGAGACGGTTCGATTGCGGTGGCACAGCGATTTGTTGGAGGAGGTATCCATGGCGAAGCTTTGGTTTGCCTCAGAGGAAAGCACATCAACCAGATTGGAGAAAAGTTAGGTTTTCAATTGGAGTTCACCGCTTGTAACGAAATTATTTTGAATGTCTCTAATCTATTGGTATCTTCGTTCTTAACCTCGTTAGGTAGCCAGTTAGATAAACAGTTCTCTCTTCGCCAGCCTAGTATCATAGATACATTACCCAGTTACAGTGAACAACAAGGTACAAAAGGGGAGCTTTTTACGATTGAGTACACTTACATGGCGGAATCTCTGGACTTTGAATGTGAAGTGCTGTTTTTGCTAGACAAACCATCTGTAGAAATCATTTATGAAATCATGGAGTTAATCTGATGTCCGAAATTACGCTGGACATGGCAGACTTTCACTGGGTTACTCAAATCTTAGACACAATGGACTCAGGTCTTATTGTGCTCGATCGCCAGTATAATGTATGCGTCTGGAACAGCTTTATGCAATCCTACAGTGGCGTATTGTCTCAAGACATTATTGGCCAGTGCTTATTCGACCGCTTTGAAGACCTGCCTAGAGCATGGCTCGAGACAAAATTAAAAACGTCAGCAGATTTGGAAACTCGTTCATTTTCTAGCTGGGAAAACCGCCCATACCTTTTTAAGTTTACTAACTTTTCTCCTGTTTCGAACAGCAGCGCATTTATGTATCAAGACATTGTAATTACGCCGTTACGTTCTCTTTCTGGGGAGATCAGCCATATTGCCATCCAAATAAATGACGTGTCCGAAACGGCACGCAACCGTATTTATCTCAAAGAAACCAACCAACACCTTTCAGAAATCAGTCGTAAAGACGGGCTAACAGGTTTGTTTAATCGAGCTTATTGGGAGCAATCTCTCAAAGAAGAATTTACCCAAATAAAAGTCAGTGATGGATCGTGCTCACTGGTTATTTTCGATATTGACCATTTTAAACTGGTCAATGATACCTATGGCCATCCTGTTGGGGATGAAGTGATTCGTCGAACTTCGAGTTTGCTGAGAAAAACAGCCCGAAGTAGCGACATTTGCGGTCGTTTTGGTGGGGAAGAGTTCACGGTATTGTTACCAAACACGAACCAAGCACAAGCGAGTTATTTTGCAGAACGGCTACGCAAGCGTGTAGAGCAAGAGGCTGTGAAAGTTGAAGAGTTTGTTATTAATTACACAATCAGTATCGGCGTATGCGAATATAAACCTCATTTTGCAAGCCATACACAATGGTTAAAAAGTGCAGACTCCGCACTATATCGTGCCAAAGAGAATGGGCGAAACCAAAGTTGTGTGTATGATAACGAGTAAATAAAAACCCTGGGCTCGTTTCTATTTTTTTTGATTACTACCTGTCCAGTTGAGTTAAAAATACGGATTTCTATGACATAAGTTAGTGAAATTTCTTAGTAATGTCTTACTATTGATACAATTTCGCCCCAGCTTTCTAGTCTTGACGTTAATGGAGAAATACAGTGGTTGTAGAAACGGATGGTTACCTTGCTCTTATCGAACACCTGTCGCTTAACTTAAATATCTTTACAACCGAGCGCGGTGATACAGGGTTGGAAAGTATCGAAGATGTCGTTACCGACATGGTGGCATCAAATATCATGATGATTTTTGAGCAAAACCCTGAACTTCATTCAAGTGTACGTTTTAAGTTATTAAAAGAAGCAGATGCCGTCGTAGAAGATTTAGGTGAGGTACTTGCTGGTGTCTGGAGTAAGAAAGCAACGAATGAACAGATTGCTTTTCTGGAAGAGTACGTCGCGCTAGTGAAAAACTTGTTTGATAATGCCGTCGCTATTTACGACTAGACAACGTTCGTAAAGTCTTGATTGATCATTAAAGTCAAAGGATAAAGTGTAGTGGTCAGTTAATGATCTTGTTACTAATGACAGGTTGCTATCGTTACAGTGTCACTCTTCTAATTTGCCAAAATTTTGATGCCCAGTAGGGATTATCAATCCTAGAAATAATGACGCCTTTCGATGTGGAGGCGTGCATAAACTGCTTGTTCCCCAAATAGATACCAACATGATATGTTGTTCGTCTGGTCTTAAAAAAGACAAGGTCCCCTTGTTTGGCTTCATTCCACCTTAGCTCAATGCCTTGTTTAGACTGTTGCTTAGTCGTTCTTGGTAAAGCAAGTTGATACGCTTCCACAAATGCCTTTTGCACAAAAGCAGAGCAATCAATACCAGACTTCTTTGTGCCACCCAATCGGTATGGAGTACCGTGCCACTCGTTGTAAAACTTCAACAACTCTGGTTGGCTAGACAAGGTCTTAGCAGGAGGTGTTGTTACTGCAACTACCTCTTTGGTTGGTTTGGGACCTGAAGAACACCCAGTCATTAGTGCACTGATTATCAAAGGGAAACAAAAACGACGCAAATCATCCACCTACCATTCAAGTGACTCACAAATGAAATATTATTGTCATAATCAATCCATACTATTGAACGCTTATTACGGTTTTATCGACTTTATGTGATGGATACGCAGTAAAACCGTTCAAACCCAAGAAAGAATAAAAATTGATTATGGCAACGCGCAAACGTTCACGCTTTTCACTCTCACTGATCCAGACCATCAGTGCCACATTTTTAACTATCATTGCACTTGTTATAGCTCTTTCTGCTTCAAGTTTCAAAGGAATGGAGCAGATAGGAGAACAATTTGAAGAGTTGTCTCAAAAAGCATTACCGATGGCAATGGCCAACGCGAAGTTAACCAGAAATGTTCTCGAAATAGTTAAACTACTTAACTATGGAATGCAAGTAACCGAACCTAAAGAACTCCCTTTAGTCGAAGCACAAATAGAAGCACTAGCCACACAAACTGAAGGGTTGGCAGAAAAAACCTCAGGTGTTGCTGAATCACTTTCGAATAAATTGAAAACCAAAGTAGAGAGCCTACATCAGGTCACGCAATCGATATTATTAAAACAGTCGACAGTAATCCGAATTCAGTCGGAGATAGACTCTGCTGTGGGTGGATTTCGCTACGGTCTCAGCTCTATCGGACCGGAAATGAATCGAATCAGCTCTTTTTTGAGTGCAGACAGCCCAGAATCAAGTGACGCTGCCAATCGGTTTATTGCTTCGGCAAGTTCAATGGAAAGCACGTTTTTAATGATGCTCATGCATACTGATCTTACTCAAGCGGAAGCTGAATTTCGTGAAATGAGAAACCGAATTGCTGGTATTAACCTCGCCTACGAAGATTTTAAAGCACTCCATCCTGAAGTGAATGACTATGCCAGTCTAACCGCTCCGTATGAAATGGTTAAAGCAGGTTTTGCCGACAAAGGTATTCTCCATTTGATTCTCGCCAAACTTGAACAAAGCGAGCAACAAAGCGCAGAATTTAAACGAGCATCTCTAATCGCTGACGAAACCATGCTTTTGCTGGACCAAGTTTCACTCTCCGCTTCTGATTTAATCGATGAGAGGGAGAGCATCGTCAATACGACGATAGACTCCGTTAGTTTAATGGTTCTTATCGCCGCAGTGGTTATCTCAATCATTATTCTCGTAACATGGATTGGTCTAAGAAGCTGGACCAACCGTGGCCTAAATGCTGTACTCACTCGGTTATCGGCGCTGACCGAACACGATTTCCGTGAAAAAGCGCAAGAGGTGGGACCTTATGAACTGAAGGAGGTAGCGCGCAAGTTGAATACGGTCATTGATTCAACCTATGATTCTATCTCTACTGTGACTCGAAACTGTGAGACCCTTTACCAAACTGCTGAAATTAGCCACGCCGCCGCTGAGCAAACTAATGAAGGCCTCAGTAAACAGAATGAAGCGTTGGTGAGTATGGTCACGACCATCACACAGTTAGAAGCGTCCATACGTGAAATAGCAATGGTGACTAGCGCTTCATCTGAGGATGCCCTTTTGGCAACAACGCATACCGAAAAGGGGGTTGAGGTCGTTGAACAAAACCGTGAGAGGTTAGAATTATTAGACACGTCACTGAATATCAATGAGCAGTCAATACTGGAACTTGATCAACGAGTCAAACAGATTCGAGAAATGGTCGATATGATCAGCGGTATTGCAGATAACACCAACTTATTAGCCTTGAATGCAGCAATAGAAGCGGCGCGCGCTGGTGAGCAAGGGCGCGGATTTGCGGTGGTGGCAGATGAAGTGCGTAAACTAGCCAGCGACACATCTCAACAAACGACCAATATTCGGGAAATGATGAGTGAGTTGACTACGGCAGCGGAGCGATCTCGACAAGCCGTGAGTGATTCCAGAGGAGAAATGACTCATGCACTAGAATCCAGCCATGAGGTCAAATTAGTATTTTCCGACATCAATAATGCCGTTAAGCTTATTCAACAACGTGTTGAACAGATTTCTGTCGCTACAGAAGAGCAGGAAAGAGCGACAGCAGATGTATCACAATCGATAACACAAATATCGGAGCAAGGCGAGCAAACCAAACAACGTCTTGAGTCTATGGTTGAAAGCTCTGAACAAGTCGCAGAAATTGCAGGTCATCAACAAGCGATGCTGCACAAATATGAGCTCTAAATCTTAACCAGGCTAATGGCAAGTCAGGGTAGTTTATCGACTGTCTTGGCTTGTCATCTTTCGTATCTCTATCCCAATCATTCTTGCTGAGTTAGTTGTCGCTAAGTTATTTGAGAATACATACGCTCGTAACCGTGCGAAGTGGAAAACAAGTAACTATCCTTGCAGTAGCTGCATGTGCGTAACCGAATACATTTCCACATACTTGGCTATGCATTAGGGCATGGTCGGTCTCAAAAATTGCCACAAAATTATAATTTGTTCGATTAGTTCTATATGCTCTTCGCTATTCACTAAAATAAGGAAACGATGATGGATAAATTCGTAGTGTTTCTCTTATGCCTTTTTTTGGCCATTGGCGGTGTTGTCCACATTTACGACAATATTGCTGATGGTCTATTACCTTATGATTTTGCGCCGCGTTGGTTAAATATCTACTGGAGTTTATTGGGCATTTTCGACTTATTGGCGGTTTACCTTTTGATTCGATACCGCAGAGCTGGCCTGGTATTGATGTTGGTAATTTTGTTGACCAATGTGATATTCAACTCTCACGCACATTACTCGTTGGAAATATTAGATAACAGCACTGCTTTACAAATGAAGACGCTATTTTTAGGTTTTGCTATCGGCGTATCTATCTGGCTTTGGAGCGCTCGGAAGAATCGACAGTCACGCCAGATTTTCCGGTAATATTGTCAGAATAGATCGGTAAGGGGGCGACCAAATGAAACCAGTGTTACTCTGAATCACTATTATTTTTTGTCTTAATACGGTAGCGGAATGGCTGCGAGAGCAGGTTGTCCAACCTTTGTTCTTGTTCATCTCTGATATCTGGTAATCCAATCACGACGTGCTCATGACCTAGTTCTGGCTGAGCACGGTACGTTCTAAACATGCGATCCCAAACAGATAAAAAGAAACCAAAATTAGAATGAGTTTCTCTCGGGATGATGGAATGGTGCACTCGATGCATGTCTGGGGTAACAATTACTTTTCTTAGCCATGCATCGGCAGTTAACGCGAGCTTTGCATTGCTGTGATTGAACATGGCACTCGCATTTAGAATGATCTCAAACACAACAATGGCGATTGGAGAGACGCCGAGTGTAAACACCGCAGCGATTTTAATTAACATAGAAAGCAAAATCTCAATCGGGTGAAAGCGGGTGCCCGTCGTGACATCAATATCCAAATCAGCATGATGCATACGATGAAGCTTCCATAATACAGGGATACGGTGGAATATAACGTGCTGAACATAAATAACAAAGTCGAGCAGGATAATCGAGATCAGAACGTTTAACCAAATAGGAAGTGACAGTAATTGGAATAGCCCCCACTGATTTTCTGTCGCAATGATGGCAGCTTGAAATGCCGCGATAGGCATAACTAAAGCAACAATGGCGCTGTTTAGTGCGACAAGAGAAAGGTTATTGACCCAACGGAAGGAGCGCGACACAGTTAATTTTTTTCTGGGAAAGGTGTTTTCCCACAAAGCACAGAGCAGTAACACACCAACAAAACAACTGAGTCTTATCCACGATGGATCGTTAAATACTGTTTCTGTCACAGAAGTTCCTCTCAATTATCGATTCTGTCTGAACAGACCAAATTCAGTGCCAGTTTCTTACGGTGTTTATACCTTACCTTGAGGCTTGGCAATTATGCCAGTAGAATCGCGCTCTACTTTTTATTTGGCATCGCTACCCATGAGAATTCACGCTTTTCACCGTCTGTACCAGCACCGTCAGTCTATCTCGACAAAATCATTTAACGCGCGAGGCTGCAAAGTCATCCGTTGCCAATATTGTCAGGTATCACAACAGCATTGCCTGTGTGAACTACAGCCAAATATTCAATCCAACCTCGCTTGCATGTTAATTGTATCGGAAAACGAAGTGTTTAAGCCGAGCAATACAGGCAGACTAATTGCCGATACTATTCAGGAAACCTATGTATATCAATGGAATCGGACGGAACCGTCTAACGAGATGCTGGAGCTGTTAAAACGTGATGACTATCAACCGGTGATCGTATTCCCGGCTGATTATGTCGATGATACTAAGCGATTAGTGGACAGCCTGAGTCCCGAGCTATTAAAAACATCTGAAGGTAGTGATAAGAAATGGCTTTTGATTTTTATTGATGGCAGTTGGCGTGAGGCTAGGAAAATATTTCGCCGTTCTGACTATCTACAATCGTTACCCGTATTATCGATACAACCAGAATCAATCTCAGAGTACATAATGCGACGCTCAGATAACGAACAACATCTTTCTACAGCAGAGGTAGCCACGTTAGTGTTCAAACAGGTTGGTGAGCATAAGACAGCGGAGTGTCTTCAATTGTGGTTCGAAGCTTTTAGAGAGACCTATATGTTGACCAAAACCCGGGTCAAAACGGACCCCAACCGACCACACCTCAAACGTTTCAAAGAGTGGACAAAAACTGAGAACTGACTCTAAAGAATGACTTTTTGTTGAACGCTTGCTGTTCAACTGGCTTGAGTGAGAGGATAAATCTGGATTTGGTCACGGTTTGTAGGCGTATAGATATGGATAATGCCAAAAGTTTATCTTTTTGACTCCACTAAACTTTTGGGAGTCCTGTTAGCACTTTTTAGGAGAGAATTGCATGTATTATGGCTTTGATGTCGGTGGCACAAAGATTGAGTTTGGTGCATTTAACGAAAAGCTTGAGCGTGTAGCAACTGAGCGTGTACCAACACCAACGGATAACTATGAACTATTGGTTGACACGATCGCTGAGCTTATTAGTAAGTACGACGCCGAATTTGGCTGCGAAGGTACCATTGGCCTCGGTCTTCCGGGAATGGAAGATGCTGATGATGCAACCGTATTGACAGTAAATGTACCAGCTGCGAAAGGCAAACCACTACGTGCAGATCTTGAAGCGAAAATCGGTCGATCTGTAAAGATCGAAAACGACGCAAACTGTTTCGCGCTTTCAGAAGCTTGGGATGAAGATCTACAAGGTGAACCATCTGTACTGGGTTTAATCTTGGGTACCGGTTTTGGTGGCGGCTTTATTTACGAAGGTAAAGTTTTCTCAGGTCGTAACCACGTAGCGGGAGAGGTTGGCCATATGCGTCTTCCTATCGATGCATGGTTCCACCTAGGTGACAATGCGCCACTACTTGGTTGTGGTTGCGGCAAGAAAGGTTGTCTAGATAGCTACCTATCAGGCCGAGGCTTTGAGTTAATTTACGCGCATTACTACGGTGAGAAGAAAAAAGCGATAGACATCATCGCAGCGTATGGCGAAGGTGAAGAGAAAGCGGTTGAACACGTTGAACGTTTCATGGAACTACTTGCAATCTGCTTTGGTAACATCTTTACTGCAACTGACCCACATGTCGTCGTCTTAGGCGGTGGTCTATCTAACTTCGATCTCATCTACGAAGAGATGCCAAAACGTATTCCTAAATACCTGCTTTCTGTGGCGAAATGTCCAAAGATCATTAAAGCAAAACATGGTGACTCGGGTGGCGTTCGTGGCGCAGCGTTCCTAAACATCAAGTAAATTCCGTAGCATCAAGTAGATACAAAAAAGCTCGCGTTGAATCGCGAGCTTTTACTTTTTCTACTTGGTGCAATTTACTTGTTCTTTTTCCCGACGCCCAGATTTTCTTTTTGAGCTAGAGTAATTTTAGTAAAACCAAGTTTTTTAAAGTGGTTATCACGGTAGTTTCGAACGGCTTTGGTGTCAGAAATCGCTTCAATTTGCTGTTCCATCTTTAGGTATTCAGATATATCAATACCTTCAGCTTCAGCTACTGCTTCGTGAATATTGCGATGTTGTTGGTAAGAGAACGTCAGTTCTTTGTCTTCGTTCTTGTATGTGTAAAGAATGGTGCGAGCCATAATAATCTCTCGAATAGTTTGTTAATGCTTTTAGTGAAACGGAATCATACCTACCACAAGGGAAGAGAGGTTGAACATCAACCTTAAAATCGACTGCAAGCTTCACTAAAAACGAAAGGCCAGCACTGCTGACCTTTATGAAATCGTTGCTAGTAACCTATTGGGGCTAGATTCTGCCTTGAAGAGGGATGATTGTCACGTTTTCTCCCACTTTAACTGTGTCGATAGCGGGGGAGATTTCGATTAGACAATTCGCGTCACTCATCGAACGCAAAATACCAGAGCCTTGCTTACCAGTTGTACGAACGGTGAGGTGGCCGGTTTCGTCTAGCTGATAGAATCCACGGCTAAACTCCGTTCTGCCTTGACGAGAGCGTAAGTTTTCCGTTGCAACCGCATTTACTTTTAATGGTTGCCAGCCTTGTTCTCCCTGCATTTTTCGGATTGCTGGCTCAACGAAGTTTATAAACGAGACCATCACGGCAACAGGGTTTCCCGGCAAGCCAAAAAACGGTTTGTTGTTGATCTGACCAAAAGCAAGCGGGCGACCAGGACGCATGTTGATACGCCAAAAGTCAATTTGGCCCAACTTGTCCAAGGCTAACTTAATGTAGTCTGCATCACCAACTGACACGCCACCTGACGTCATCACCATGTCCACTTGCTGCGATGCTTGTTCTAATGCTTCGATCATCTGCTGTTCGTTATCTTCCAGAATACCAAAATCCAAAATTTCACACCCGAGCTGTTCAAGCATACCCAGAATGGTAAATCGGTTTGAGTCGAAGATTGAATTAGGCTTTTGCTCGGTGCCTGGCGCCTGTACTTCGTCGCCTGTAGAGAATACTGCTACTTTCAGTTTTCGGAATACATTTGCGTGCCCAAAACCAAGAGAGGCGATCATCCCCATTTCTGGAGAAGCAAGGCGAGTACCAGATTGAAAAACGTTACTGCCAATTTCAAGATCTTCACCAGCTTGACGAACGTTCTGACCCGCTTTGATGTTTGAAGCGTTAAACGTTACCTTGTCACCAGTTTGTGTCGTCTGTTCGCGCATCACCACTGTGTTACCATTAACTGGTGTTGGTGCGCCAGTCATGATTTTAACCGCTTGTCCCATTTCTAACGGTTTATCGTAAGCATGGCCTGCAAGTACTTCTGCCATCACTTGATAACTATCTCGTTCCAGATCGTCACTGCGAATAGCATAACCATCCATTGCCGAGTTTGTGTATTGAGGAACATTAACCGGAGACACGATATCGTCGGCTAATACTCGTCCATAACTGCACTCAACTTCGCAGACTTCAACTTCAGTCAGAGGATGAACTAACGACAGTATTTTCTCCTGACCTTGTTCTACAGAAAGGTAAGCAGGGGATAAGGTGTCACAGCACGCGGCTTCTTTTTCTTTTGATTTCGGCTGTTTTGCTGCATTGGCATATTGAAGAACAAACTCTGCGATCGCGTCCAAATCGTTGATGTTCATTTGTGGTAATTCGGAGTCCAGCTCATCACTGTCGGAGGCAATAGCGATGATGTTTTCGTCATGAGGATAAAGCCACGGCTTACCAACTTCGTCACGATGAAGTTCAACTTTGGGAAAGGCGATATTTTTACAACCTTCAACCAGAATAACGTCTAACTTGTCTTGATCAAAACGAGTTAACAGGTAGTCGAATTCTTCTTCGGCTACTGGTGTCTCCGTCAGCAAAGCAAAACGATTTCGGGAAGCGATCAACATTTGCGAAGCACCAGCCTTGCGCAAGCGATAGCTGTCTTTCCCCGGCTTATCGACGTCAAAATTGTGATGCGCGTGTTTTAACATACCAATACGCAAACCTGCTTCGGTTAGCTTTGGTAACAGTGCTTCTAGCAACGTAGTTTTACCGGTGCCTGAGTAGGCAGCAAAACCAAGAATAGGGATGTTTAGCGTGTGTTTCATGATTCTAATTGTCCAAATTGCGCCAGTTCTTCCGGAGTATTTAAGTTGACGAAACAGTTTGGTGAGTCACTGAAATCAACGTAACGGGTGTGACACTCTTTATAAAGCAAAATGATTTTTCGATCGCCACGCTCTAAAAACGCGGTCAATTTTGGCAGTACACGCTTATGGTACATAGTGAAAACAGGTTGCTGGTGATCACCATCATGAGCGACTAAAATATCAGTATCGTCTTCGACCGCCTGACAAAAACGCTCAACTAAGTCAGTATTAATCTGTGGGCTGTCACAGGGAACAAATCCAACCCAGTCCGTCTCGGCGTGCACTAATCCAGCATGAATGCCGCCCATCGGGCCAGGGTAATCTTTGAATTGATCACTGAAGACTAAGCCAAACTGACTGTACGCCTGTTGATTTCGGTTGGCATTGATCAAAATGCTTGGAGTTTGTGGAGATAAACGTTCGATGACGTGTTTGATGAGTGGTTTTTGATTCAGCTCTATCAGACCTTTATCTTTTCCACCCATACGGCTAGCTTGACCACCAGCTAAAATGACCCAACTAGTTTGTGTTGGTTGAAGCATATGCGTTCTCTTGGGAGTTTTCTTTTGGTATGACATACAACAGTGGAGACTCTATCAAAGTCTTATTTTTAATCCACCACTGTTTTTTACATAAATCGGTTAGCGCGTTGGTTTGATGGCTGGTGATCACGATACTGGAACCACGATCCAACAGATCTTTAGCCATTACCACCAACCTTTCAATTGATTCTGCGTCTAGTGAAGCACTTGGCTCATCCATCAATAAAATGGATGGTTTTAAGATCCACGCCCTTGCCATGGCTACGCGCTGCTTTTCACCACCAGACAAAACAGAGATATGTTCATCGGCTAACGTTTCTAAGCCTACCATGCGTAGGGCGTTGATAACTTGCGCTCGCTTATCTTTTGCGTTGTCCTGTTGATATTTCACGCCATAAACAACGTTTTCGTAAACACTACCATCAAACAAATAGGGGGACTGATGGAGATAAATGACGTCGACACGACCATTTCGGCGAGTCAGCTTCTTCAGCCAGGTATCTTTCGGCGCCGTTACCGTGCCAGTTGATGCCTTTAACAGACCGGCAAGGATTTTCAGCAGTGTTGTTTTACCGACACCATTATCGCCTTTGAGATAAATCGCATCGTTAGGTCCAATCGTTAACTCGGGAATGTGAAAGAGCACGCGCTCTTTAAAACGCATGGACAATTGCTCGGCGGTAATTTTTATAGTCATAATACGCCTCTACATAGAATTGAAAATGAGTCGATCATTAGCTTCATGTTCTAAGGTAGCCTTTACCTCTCATACTCGATAAGAAGAAGTTTAGGGCTAGTGCTAAAGATAGTAATACAATTCCCAATGCAACACCTTGCGCAAAAGCACCTTTACTGCTTTCCATTGCGATTGCTGTCGGAATATTACGTGTCACGCCCATAATGTTGCCGCCCACCATCATTGAGCAACCGACTTCTGTAACGATTCGCGAAAAGCCTGCAATGACTGCTGCAAGTAACGGAAATCGAGTTTCCCAAATCATGGTTGCTGCGACACGCGGGAGTGATACACCCAAGGTAATCGACGTTTCAATCATACGGCGATCGCTCGATTGCAATGCACCGTGCATCATTGAGACTAACACCGGAAAGCAGATCAACATTTGACCGAATATCATCGCTTTCTGTGTAAACAGCATTTGCCAGCCACCCCACGGGCCTGCTCTCGACAAAAGCATGTAGAGCAATAACCCGATGACGACGGTTGGTACGGCTTGAAGCGTATTGACGATCGACAACAGAAACCATTTACCACGAAAATCGGTATACGCGAGCACAAAGGACATCAGAATTGCGGGCAATACCACCAAAGAGATTGCCGTAATAGAAACACTAAAGGAGACCGCGACGATCTCCCAAAGCTCTGCATCGAAATTCACCAGTAGCTGGAGTGCTTCTAGTGTTGTTTCAGCAAGATTCATCGTGACTTATTTACTGTCCGCGTTGGCGACAAACAGCTGTTTCCCGTTGAGGCGGAAGCTGTTAATCAATTCCTGCCCATGCTGGTTAACCAACCAATCACTGAATACTTGAGCACCTTTATGATTGATGGTTGGGTAACGTTCAGGGTTGACTAAGATCACCTGGTAAGGGTTAAACAGCATTTGATCACCTTGGAACAGAATTTCCAGGTCTAGTTTGTTTTGGTAGGCCAACCAAGTACCACGATCTGTCATTGTGTAGCCTTGCATCTCAGATGCCATGTTTAGAGTAGGGCCCATGCCTTGTCCTACGCTGCGGTAGCCACCAAAGTTTGGTTCAATTTTGGTTTGCGCCCAAAAGCCCATTTCTTTCTTGTGTGTGCCAGAATCATCGCCACGAGAAATAAAGATCGCATCTTTGCTGGCAATTTCTTTAAACACATCAAGGACGCTTTCATCATCTTTGATTTCAGCTGGATCGGCCTTTGGACCAACAATCACAAAATCGTTGTACATGAGTTTACGAGGCTGAACACCATATCCTTTCTCTACGAATAGGCCTTCTGCTTTAGGCGCATGCGTCATTACCAAATCCACATCACCATTTTCACCCATTTTCAGTGCCTTGCCAGTACCAGCAGCAATAATGTCGACTTTGTAGCCGGTCTCTTTTTCGAATTCTGGAAGCAGGTAATCCAGCAGTCCGGAATGGTAAGTACTGGTGGTGGTCGCTAAGCGAACGTGATCTCCATCTTGAGCGGAAAAAGCGGAGTAGCTTACTAGTGTGATTGACGTTGCAGCCAATGTTAGCGCAATTTTTTTCATTTTTATTTGTTTCCTTTCCAATGATGTTTCGGGTTCTGGCGCGTTTAAGGCGTTAGAAGTTCCTGAACGATCTTGATTGCTCAAATCACAAGCCTTCCTTGAGTCGCAGGCTCAAAGTACCTAACGTATTGACGACTTGGATACCCCTTATAGCAAACAAGATGCCAACAATATTCAACCTAAAATTGTGCGATTTATGCGCCATTTCATAGACTTGTTTGCATAAACTCTCCCCTTGGTACAAAATGTCCCAATTATTGCGCAGGGTAATCCTGTAGCGTTGGTACACTCTGTCCCACCTAAAACCAACTGGGGTAAATATGTCCGCTCAATCCCATATTAGTACAAAGCAACAATACAATGCCTTTTCAGTACTGGTCGTAGATGACGAGCTAGGCATGCAAGCCATTTTGAAAAAAGCGTTGGGAAAAATGTTTTCCCAGGTTGATACGGCTGGCTGCATTGAGGAAGCAGAGCAACTAAGAAGCTCTCGCCATTATGATCTGATTTTACTCGACATTAATTTACCCGGACGTTCAGGGATTGAGTGGGAAGAAGCCTTTACCGATGATGAAAAAAGAGCGGATGTGATCTTTATGACCGGTTATGCCGATCTTGAAACTGCGATTCGAGCACTTCAGCTAGGTGCTTCAGATTTTATTCTCAAGCCTTTCAATCTCGATCAAATGCTGAAATCAGTAACCCGTTGTATGGATCGTCGATTGAACGAGCGTATGCAATATGCTTTGAAGCGTGATTATCAACGCTACAACAGCTCGGAAATCATCGGTGGTTCAGAGAAAACCCGTCAACTTAAGTTACTGATAACTCAGTTTGCACCATCACGTGCGTCTGTATTGATTGAAGGGGAGTCGGGGACAGGGAAAGAGCTGGTCGCGCGTGGTATCCATCAGGCCAGCGGCAGAAATGGTCCATTTGTTCCCGTTAACTGCGCAGCGATAGCGCCAGAACTATTAGAAAGTGAGCTTTTTGGTCACACTTCCGGCGCATTCACCGGTGCCAAAAAATCACGTGAAGGTTTATTTCGAGTGGCCAATAGCGGAACACTTTTCCTTGATGAAATCGGTGAAATGCCATTATCGATGCAAGCATCACTTTTACGTGTATTAGAGCAGCGTACAATCAGACCGGTTGGCTCAGAGAAAGAAATCAGCATTGATGTCCGTGTGGTCGCCGCGACGAACCGAAACCTTCAAGACGAAGTGAATCAAGGTAACTTCCGTAGCGATTTGTATTACCGCCTCAACGTTCTGAAGATCGAAGTATGCCCGCTTCGCGAGCGTAAAAGTGATCTCTTGGATCTCGTGCCTTTTTTCAGCAACATGTTGACCCGTGAGTTAGGCATGCCCGCACCTAAGTGGGCTCATGAAGATATGGAAGCGATGAACGAATACGATTGGCCAGGTAACATCCGTGAGCTAAAAAATTTGATTGAGCGCTGTATTTTACTTGGAAAACCTCCTGCTCATCATTGGCGCGAAATAAATGGCACTCACACTTTGCCGAGTGTATCAATGACCGTCTCGCATACTGCTGAGCTTCCGATGCTAAAGGAAAACAACGAGTTTTTAGGCGACGGCTATCCCAATACTTGGACTCTAAAGGAAGTCGAAAAAGCGCACATTCAGCAGGTTGTCACGCTGCATGAAGGTAACAAATCGGCAGCAGCGCGTGATTTAGGTGTGGCACGCAAAACGTTAGAGCGTAAGTATAAAGAGTGGGACGCAGAGGATGAGGAATATGCCAACTAAGTGGCAGCAACACAAAGGATTGTCTAAGTGGACGCATCGGTTTAAAACCATGGTGCGTTATCGACTATTAATTCTGACGTCTGCCCCGATCTTTATGACGCTGTTTGCGTTAATTGCCATCACCATTTATTGGTCTATTCAATACACGTGGCAGAATACGCTGCTGGATGTTTCCGAACGACTAGGTGTTGCTGAAAATAGTGTCGAGCTACTGCAACAAAAACAAGCCAACTTTGTTACTGCATTCGCAGATTCCTATGATTTTCATAATCGTATTAATCAGAATACGCCACCGGAAGAACTCCAGGCTTGGGTCTCCACCCAGAAGCATCGTTACGGGTTAGATTTTCTTTCATTCCAACACGTGAACTCAGTTGAAAACAAATTCCGCTTTATGGATTTGACTAAACGGGAGTCGTTCTTCGATATATTGAATAAAGAAGAGCTGGAGCAACTCGATCCCGATCTAGCTAAACGGGCAGAAGTGTCGATCGTGAGCCCTGCTAGTGCAACAGAGACCCGTGGGTTAGTAAGCCGCACGGTCATCCCTGTTTATAATCGCTCTAACGACTTAATCGGCTTCTTAGACGGTGGATTACTCCTCAATAATAGTACCGTATTGGTCGATCAAATCCGCGACCTTATTTACCCCAATGTGAATGACCGATTGCGATCAGTGGGGACCCTGACATTGTTTCTGTCTGACCTGCGGGTAAGCACCAACGTACCACTGGACAGTGATCACCGTCTTGGCAGGGCAATTGGAACGAGAGTGAGTAGCGAAGTTTCTGAGCAGGTGCTGTCCCGAGGTGAAATGTGGGTCGGTCGAGCTTTCGTCTATGATGCCTGGTATATCACGGCTTACCAGCCCATTAAAGACCAATATGATAACGTGATTGGCATGCTATATACTGGGTATTTAATGTGGCCGTTTGTCAAAGCGTATATGACGAACATTGCGGAAGTTAGCCTGATGACCCTGATGTTGCTACTGGTGTCCGGAGTAATGGTCTACCGAGGTTCCCGTGATTTATTTCATCCGATAGAACGTATTCACAAGGTCGTTAAACTGGTTCAACTGGGTAAAGAAAAGCGTATTGGGCCTTTAGGGCTTGATGACGATCATGAGTTGGCGCAACTGGCGAAGCAGTTTGACAACATGTTGGACGCACTGCAAGAACGTAAGGTAGAGCTGAAGAATGCAGCCGCCCAGCTCGAGTGCAAAGTGCAAGAGCGAACGGCGAGTCTGCGAGAAAAAACCCAAGAGCTAGAACTGCACATTCAGTTGCTCAATCAAACCAAAGACAAACTGGTGGTTCATGAAAAGCTCTCTGCGCTAGGAGAACTCACTGCAGGCATTGCTCATGAAATCAATAACCCGACCGCGGTGATTCTTGGCAATATCGAATTAATTCATTTTGAACTGGGTGAGGACGCGAATCGGGTTCAAGAAGAAATTGACGCTATTCATGCGCAAATTGATCGCATCAGAAATATTACCCGCAGTTTGTTGCAATACAGCCGACAGGGTGGTGTCCAAGATGAAATCACCTGGCAGCATGTCAACCCGATCATCGATGAGAGTATTACTTTGGTTAAAACGGGAACGAAGAAGCGAGATGTTGAATTTGTTACCGACCTTCAAGCTCATACTTCAGTCGAGATTAATCGCCACCATTTACTACAGATTTTAGTTAACTTACAGATGAATGCGATTCACGCCATGAACGGCAAAGGTAAGTTGGTCGTCACCAGCAGTGACTGGATGGAAGGTAACGAGATCAGAGGTGCTGTTATCCACGTTGCAGACGAAGGCTGTGGTATCAAGCCAGAAAACGTGAGTCGTATATTCTCACCGTTCTACACAACCAAACGAGACGGCACGGGATTGGGGCTGTCTGTGTCTCAAAGTATTCTTAGCCAAACGGGTGGTGAGCTAAAAGTAGAATCCGAGTGGGGTAAAGGCACTGTCTTCAGCATTTACTTACCCAAGAAAGCCGAGTTAGTGTTAGAGGTCACCAATATCGCCTAATCAGTACTGATACCTTACCGCTATATGCATAAATCAAAGGTTTTCTGAATAATTAATAAAAACAAAACTTGCAGTGTGTAGCCTTAACAAGTACCGTTGCCCGGTTTTTATAAATACACTCAAATTGCTAAGGTAAAGGTTTTGATCTCCACAGCGAATATTACTCAACAATTCGGCGCTAAGCCGCTATTCGAAAACATCTCAGTTAAGTTCGGCGAAGGTAACCGCTACGGCTTAATTGGCGCTAACGGTTGTGGTAAATCAACCTTTATGAAAATCCTCAGCGGTGAGCTTGAGCAAACCAGTGGTAACGTAAGCTACGACCCGAACGAACGCGTTGCAAAGCTAAACCAGGATCAATTTGCTTACGAAGCGTTCACGGTTATCGATACGGTAATCATGGGCCACAAAGAGTTATGGGAAGTTAAGAAAGAGCGTGACCGTATCTACTCTCTGGCTGAGATGAGTGAAGAAGACGGCATGAAAGTGGCTGACCTTGAAGTTCAGTTTGCAGAAATGGACGGCTACATGGCGGAAGCGAAAGCTGGTGAGCTTCTTCTTGCTGTCGGTATTCCAATGGAACAGCATTTTGGTCTGATGAGTGAAGTTGCGCCAGGTTGGAAACTGCGTGTGCTTCTTGCTCAGGTTCTGTTTGCTGACCCAGATATCATGCTACTTGACGAACCAACCAACAACTTGGATATGGATACTATCCGTTGGTTGGAAGATACGCTAAACGCACGTAACTGCACCATGATTATTATCTCGCACGACCGTCACTTCCTAAACTCGGTTTGTACGCACATGGCTGATTTAGATTACGGTGAGCTTCGTGTTTACCCAGGTAACTACGATGAGTACATGACTGCTGCGTCCCAAGCACGTGAACGCCTACTTAGCGACAACGCGAAGAAGAAAGCACAAATTGCTGAGCTTCAAACATTTGTTGCACGTTTCTCTGCAAACGCATCAAAAGCAAAACAGGCGACATCTCGTGCAAAACAGATCGATAAGATCAAGCTGGATGAAGTTAAGGCGTCTAGCCGTCAGAACCCATTCATTCGTTTCGAGCAATCTAAAGAACTATTCCGTAATGCTCTGATTGTAGAAAACCTAAGCCAAGGTTTTGAAAACGATCTGTTTGCAAATTTTGACGCTATCTTTGAAGTCGGTGAGCGCGTTGCGATTATCGGTGAAAACGGTGTGGGTAAAACAACGCTATTAAATACACTCGCTGGCGTTCTTGAACCGCGCACAGGTACGTATAAATGGTCTGAAAACTCAAACATCGGTTACTATGCTCAAGACCACGCCCATGATTTTGAAGAAGATCTGAACTTAACAGATTGGATGGGTCAATGGCGTCAGGAAGGCGACGATGAGCAAGTAGTACGTAGTTTCCTAGGGCGTATGCTATTTGGTCAGGATGACATCAAGAAGTCAGTAAAAGTGCTATCAGGTGGTGAGCAAGGACGTATGTTGCTTGGTAAGATCATGATGCACAAACCAAACATGCTGCTGATGGACGAACCAACAAACCACATGGATATGGAATCCATCGAATCTCTCAATACGGCTCTAGAGCAGTACAAAGGCACTTTGTTCTTCGTTTCTCACGACCGTGTATTTGTAGACTCGTTGGCAACCCGTATTCTTGAAATTCGTGACGGTAAAATCACAGACTTCAAAGGTACTTACGCTGAGTTCCTTAAATCGCGCGGTATCGACGGTTAAGTTCACACCTAAAACAACCTTTTAAAATGAAAAGACCTCACAACGAGGTCTTTTTACGTTTATAGGTTTATTCCTTAAACTGGCCGGTTAGGTATGCATATATCCCAACAACACCGAACGTAATAATCATCGAAACCATGATGCCACTAGGCGTTAGCAAAAAGTTCCAAAGCTGGTCATTGTCCATAGTTCACATCCTTTGTGAATAAACGGTATTAGTGACACTGGTTGCAGTGAGTGTTGTTGCGATGAACGCTGGGTATTCCAAGTTTGTTACGACGCCCAACACATTCCGACTGCGACCAGTATGAGTTTACACCATACTTTGCTTTTGCGAATTATTTGTTGTTACTGCCTTTCACATCAAACTCCATTTTTTCTGCGCCAGTAAAGACCTGAAAACGCAACCCTTTCGCACGGGCAATCGTTGTAATGCCATATTGTTGAGCCAGATCCAACCCCATCTGTGTCACACCGGAGCGAGAAAGCAGAACAGGAATACCCATTTGAGCCACTTTAATGACCATCTCCGATGTCAGACGCCCTGTTGTATAGAATATTTTGTCATCGCCCGTTTCCTGATTTAACCACATTTCTCCGGCGAGCGTATCAACCGCATTGTGACGACCTACATCTTCCACAAACGACAACACTTCATTACCTTTACAAATGGCGCACCCGTGAACCGCACCTGCTTTTCGGTAGGTATCGTTGTAATGTGTCAATGCTTCTAGGGTCGCATAGATTTCTGACTGCTTTAGCGGCACTTGCGGAACTTGATAGTTCTCCAATTGCTTCATCACATTGCCGTACATGGTACCTTGGCCACAACCTGAGGTGACGGTTTTCTTTTTCAGTGCGCCTTCTAAATGCTCAATGTTTTCTTTCGTGATCACGGCTGCTGAATGCGTTTCCCAATCAATGATCACGGACTCTATCGCTTCAGGGTCAGCTAAAAAGCTTTGATTCTTTAGGTAGCCCAAGACTAAGGCCTCTGGACGGGACCCAATCGTCATCAGCGTCACAATTTCTTTCCAGTTCAGCATCACGGTAAGAGGTCGCTCACAAGCAATCTGTTTAGTCAGCTTTTCACCATATTCGTCGTACACATCGACTTCGATAGTCTGCAGGGGATTTTCACTGGTTTTAATAATATTTGGTTTTACCACAGTCTTGTCCTGTTCAGTGAAGGAGCCACTAGCTCACAAGGGTTCTTCTGTTTGATACGAGGTTGAAAAGCAAATCTCATTCCAACATAGCGGTTAAGGAAAAAAATGCGAGTGATTTACGATACTTATTACAAAAACTGAGACTTCGCAGGAATGACACATACAAGCCATTGAGTTTCGACTAATTTGGTATTTATATCTATGCCGTGCCTGAGTATTAGAGTAGTTGATTTGGCGCGTTTATTGCTTTACGAATCTAACATGGTTTGAAAGCACGGGTCAGAATGTCCTTTCTGTTGGTCAAACCAAATGAAGCAAGTTGGGTGAGTTATGTCGGACAATAATAAAGACTTAGAAAACAAATACGAGAAAACCGAAGATTCATGGCCTTTAGGCGTAGAATTGGTTGAGCATGAAATTATCACAGGCGTTTGGGTAACGACCCAGTGGCAATTAACAAACTTTATACTGACGCCTACAAAAGACACCACTGATATTTGCCTTCTCCAACTCCACAGAGATGAACGTACTGATTACCGTTTTAATCTCAGCTCTCAAAACCCGAAACTCTTTCTCGTGATGGATTACCTAGACTCTAATGAGAAGCCAACCATACAACTTCTCACCGCTTCTCAAGCCGTTGCAGCGCGATATATGGATGGAGACAACCTCGTCTTATCCAATGACATGCCACTGCCTGTACAGGCTTGGATGGAGGCTTTTATTGGGCGTCATGGTGAGATGTTAGAGATGAAAGGTAAGAAACGCAAAGGAGCGGGTAGAGCAAATGGCAACTAGTCATGATTTTTTAAGCCGTTGGTCAAAACGGAAGCTAGAAGAATCTCAAAGCACTCTCGGAGAAGCTACCCCAAGCGACGAGACAGAAACCGATGTCGTGGGACGTCTTTCATCTGAAGAGGTCCTTGAAAACGACATAGCTGAAGTGACTGCGACGACAGAAGCAAGCGAGACAACTGCTGACGCTGATGAGCAAAAGCCAGAAGAGATGTCGATTGCGAATCTATTGGTTTCAGAAGCTTCAGAAAGCGTAAAAAAAGCCGCTTTACGTAAATTGTTTTTATCAGAAGAGTTTAATATCCGTGATGGGTTAGATGATTACGATGACGATTACAGCAATTTGAAGTCACTTTCAGAAGGTGTAGCAGAAACACTGCGAGACTGGGTGAAAGATAAAACTGAAGACGACGCAACAATTGAAGACAATGAGCTGGCTGTGGTTCAAACAGAGGCTTCAAATGCTGATGAAAATGAGCAAGAAATCGTCGAACCTTCTCAAAATGAAGCTGAACTGTACAAATATACAGTGGCGGGTGAAAATGGCACTTCAGAGTCAGAATCGCTATCAGAACAAGTAGGACAAAATATACCACACTCAAAATAGGTACATTTTGACTAAACACTCAACTGGCCGGGTGGGACATATTGTCTCATCCGGCTTTTTTATTAGATAAAATCAGTTCGAAACCAAGTAACCAATTGAAAATATTGAATATTAAAATTGGCATGACGCTTGCTAATTGAGTGGTATTACCAATCTTCTTGTCAATTTATCGCTTGTCTGCATTTTGTTAAGGGTCGTAAAGCCCCCAGACAAAAAGGCTTATTTATAAGTTAATCAGCAGAGTCTACCGCGCTAACTACAATGAAAGATGGAAGATTATCCATGTTGATAAATGGAAACGAGCAATGTTGAAACAACTATTAGAACAAACGACTTCCAGCAACGGTAAAGCAAGACTGTTCGCTTTTGAAAATACCATCGAGTTGACAAACCTGATCCCACCGACGGTGAGCTACGAAAGTGGCGGTAACACTTTAATTGTCGGTCCGACGGCGATCATTGAAAGTGCCGCAGCTCAATTATCACAAATGAACAGCCTTACGTTGCTTTCTACTGACGGAGAAAAGGGAACTCACAGTGCGCTGTATTATGCGAATTCTGTTCAGGTGTCTGGCTTCCTGGGTACATTTGAAGTAATTATTGAAAACAATGGTTCGACAAACAATCTCGCTAAAGTAGCGATTAATACGGATTGTTTCGACGTCGTTCTCGACCTTTGCCTTAACAGCTGTATGTCTGAGGAAGTGCCAGCTCCGGGTTATTACCCAGTCGGTCGTGGCTATCCGAAACTCGCAGAAGCGCTGGAAGAAATCCCGACGTTAATGGGGACGTTTGATAAACCCAAGTTTTTCCGTTTAGATACCGACTTGTGTGCGCACAGTTCTCGAGGCGTAAAAGGTTGTGATCGTTGTGTTGATGCCTGTCCGGCGGGCGCACTCTCCAGTGAAGGTAGTCCTAAAACAGGACATCGTATCGAGATTAACCCATACCTGTGTCAGGGTGTCGGAACTTGTGCAACCGCATGTCCTACAGAAGCGATTCATTACGCACTCCCAAATCCAGAAGATACGCAAAAATTTATCGAACGTACCTTAGCTAATTATGAAAAAGCAGGTGGCGTTGATCCTATCGTACTGATTTGTAGTTCACGCCATGAAACGTACAACGTGATGGCTTTAAAAGCGCTTCCAGATAACGTCATTCCTATTGTGGTTGAAGAGTTGCCATCTGTTGGTATCGATACTTGGTTTGCTGCGCTTGTGAACGGAGCGACTCAGGTTCTGTTTGCGGCTTCACGTTTTATGCCGCCAACCATTTTGCGCGTACTTAATAGTGAAGTCGGGATAGCACAAGAATTACTTGACCAACTTGGCATTGCAAAAGAAACCATCGATATCTTGTATTTGGAATCTCTGCGTGAAGGCGCACCGACATTGTGTACAGATTCCTTCGATTTAGCGGTAGGAGAGCTCCAAGGCAATAAACGTCAGCGCTTGTTTACCGCGTTAGATGCGTTATCTGCCTCACGTATCCCTGTCGATAATATCGTTGAGTTACCAGGAAATGCGCCTTACGGCTCGGTTTCTTGTGAAAGTAAAGACTGTACCTTATGTATGAGCTGTGTCGCTGTGTGTCCGACTCGCGCATTACATACTGATGGTCAGTCTCCGTCTCTTAAATTTGTTGAACAAGATTGTGTTCAATGTGGCTTATGTGAAAAAGCGTGTCCAGAAAATGTGCTTACGCTAACGCCTCGCATGAACTGGGTAAAAGAAGAGCGTCAGAAAGTTGTGGTAATTCACCAAGAAAAAGCCGCTGAGTGTCTTCGTTGCCACAAACCATTCGCCCCTCAATCCATGATCGACATGTTGCAAAACAAGCTGCGTGGGCATTCTCATTTTACTGATGAAGCCGCTATCAACCGTATCGCCATGTGTGAAGACTGCCGCGTGGTCGATATGTTTGAATCGATGGCCTCTGACCCATTGAAACAACTCAAGTATTAGGAGCTCACAGTGGAAAAACAGCAAGAACAAACACTGAGAACAGAAATATACCTGATTTTATCGGCGCTTTTTCGTAGTGCGCCAACGGAAGAGATGCTTGAGTTTCTTAAGTCTCTGCAAGTAGAACCTTCGGCAAGTGCAATGCAACAAGCTTGGATTGCGCTTCAGCTAGCGGCTGAAAATGCCGAAAGAGAATCGCTTGAAGATGAATATCAAAATCTCTTTATCGGTATTGGTCGTGGTGAAGTCGTTCCATTTGGATCATGGCACCTCACTGGGTCAATGATGGAGAAGCCGCTGGCGGATATTCGTCACGATTTAGATTTACTGGGCATAGAGCGCGCTGAAAACGTGAAAGAACCCGAAGATCACATTTCAGCACTTTGTGAAGTCATGGCCATGCTGACTGACGAAGAAGAGGGCTTGCAACAAGCAGTGTTTAACAAACACATCGCTCCTTGGTTCAAAGCGTTTACTCACCAATTAGAAAATGCGGAAAGCGCGGATTTTTACCAGCCAGCAGCTCAACTTTGCGACGCATTTTTAACTCTAGAACAGGTGAGATTTAGCGAGAACACCAAGAGTAGCAAAGCCAAATTAAAAATTGATGTGAAAAACGTCACTGATTACGAGTAATCAAGCCGTACAAAGTCATATCGATAGAGAGGCATGAACCTCCAAAGATCTACCGGAAGGTAAGGAAGCAATGATGAAAGATAATAAAGAAATAAACTCAAGCCGCAGGGAGCTATTGAAAGGCTTCACAACCGCTGCCGTTGCTGGTGCCGTCGTCGCTGGAACCACGAAAGTGGCAAACGCGTCAGAATCCGTTGAGTCTTCTGAAAAAGATGTGAAGAAGAAAGGGTACCGTGAAACTCAACACATTCGTGATTACTACGACACACTTTAGGAGGTAAGAGATGAAACTTGTCAAACGCTCCGACAGTGTGAGCAAAGAAACCAATCAACTTGGCATTTCGCGCCGTGCATTTATGAAAAACACCTCATTTGCTGCTGGTGGCGCTGTTGTCGGTGCTAGTCTGTTTGCTCCGGGCATGATGAAAAAAGCGGAAGCGAAAACCGTCGATCCAGAAGCCAAAACGGAAGTGAAACGCACGATCTGTTCCCACTGTTCGGTAGGCTGTGGTATTTACGCCGAAGTGCAAAACGGGGTTTGGACTGGTCAAGAGCCAGCGTTCGATCACCCATTTAATGCTGGTGGACACTGTGCGAAGGGCGCGGCTCTGCGCGAACACGGCCATGGTGAACGCCGTCTGAAATACCCAATGAAGCTTGAAAATGGCAAATGGAAAAAGCTGTCTTGGGACGAAGCAATAGAAGAGATCGGCACCAAGGTATTGGATATCCGCAAAGAATCCGGCCCTGATTCTGTTTACTTCCTAGGTAGTGCGAAGCACAGTAATGAACAGGCATACCTATTCCGTAAAATGGCATCGCTTTGGGGTACCAATAACGTTGACCACCAAGCACGTATCTGTCACTCAACCACGGTAGCGGGTGTAGCAAACACGTGGGGCTACGGTGCGATGACGAACTCTTTCAATGATATGCATAACTGTAAGTCGATGCTTTTCATTGGTTCGAACCCTGCAGAAGCGCACCCAGTTGCCATGCAGCACATTCTGATCGCAAAAGAGAAAAACAACTGTAAGATCGTGGTGGCGGATCCTCGTCGTACTCGTACTGCTGCAAAATCCGATCACTATGTTTCTCTGCGTCCTGGTTCTGATGTCGCTTTCATTTGGGGTGTATTGTGGCACGTGTTTGAAAACCAATGGGAAGACAAAGAATTTATCCGCCAGCGTGTATTTGGTATGGATGAAATCCGTGCAGAAGTCGCGAAATGGACGCCTGCAGAAGTTGAGCGCGTTTCAGGCGTAAGCGAAGAAGACGTTTACCAGACTGCAAAACTACTATCTGAAAACCGTCCGGGCTGTGTTGTATGGTGTATGGGTGGTACTCAGCATACTACGGGTAACAACAACACTCGTGCGTACTGTGTACTCGAGCTAGCGCTAGGTAACATTGGTAAATCAGGCGGCGGTGCCAACATTTTCCGTGGACACGATAACGTACAGGGTGCAACAGACCTTGGTGTTCTAGCCGATACACTGCCAGGCTATTATGGCCTTTCTGAAGGCGCTTGGCGTCACTGGTCAAAAGTTTGGGACGTCGATTACGAGTGGATTCAAGCTCGCTTTGACGACAACGAGTACGGTGGCCAAAAACCAATGCACAGTGCGGGTATCCCAGTATCGCGTTGGATCGACGGTGTGTTAGAAGACAAAGACAACATTCGTCAGCGTGAAAACATTCGCGCCATGTTCTACTGGGGACACGCCGTAAACTCTCAAACACGTGGTGTTGAGATGAAAAAGGCGATGCAGAAACTGGATATGATGGTCATCGTTGACCCTTACCCAACCGTAGCGGCGGTAATGAACGATCGTACTGATGGTGTTTACCTGCTCCCTGCTACGACTCAATTCGAAACTTACGGCAGTGTTACGGCATCTAACCGTTCTTTGCAGTGGCGCGACCAGGTTGTCGAACCTTTGTTTGAGTCAAAACCTGACCATGAAATCATGTATCTGTTGTCGAAAAAGCTTGGCTTTGACGATCTGCTGTTCAAAAACATTCGTGTAGAAAACAACCAGCCTCTGATTGAAGATCTGACTCGTGAGTTTAACAAAGGTATGTGGACTATCGGTTACACTGGTCAGAGTCCAGAGCGCCTTAAAGCACACCAACAAAACTGGCACACATTCCATAAAACCACACTCGAAGCAGAAGGTGGGCCAATCAATGGTGAAACTTACGGTCTACCTTGGCCATGTTGGGGCACGCCAGAGATGGGACACCCGGGCACTCATATCCTGTACGATACTTCTAAGACCGTTGCTGAAGGTGGTGGTAACTTCCGTACACGCTTTGGTGTGGAGTTTGAAGGTAAGAACCTGCTAGCTGAAGACAGCTACTCGAAAGGCAGTGAGATTAAAGATGGTTATCCGGAATTTACCGACAAGTTGCTAAAACAACTAGGATGGTGGGACGACCTGACAGCCGAAGAGAAAGTCGCAGCAGAAGGTAAAAACTGGAAAACTGACCTGTCTGGCGGTATTCAGCGTGTTGCTATCGCGCACGGTTGTATCCCATTTGGTAACGCAAAAGCACGTGCGATTGTTTGGACATTCCCAGACCGCGTACCGCTACACCGTGAACCGCTCTACACACCTAGACGTGACCTTGTAACTGATTATCCAACATGGGAAGACAAAGACGCGATTTTCCGTGTTCCAACATTATACAAATCGATTCAGGACCAAGACAAATCTGGCGAGTACCCGATTGTTCTGACTTCTGGTCGCTTGGTTGAATACGAAGGCGGCGGTGATGAAACTCGTTCAAACCCTTGGTTGGCGGAGCTTCAGCAAGAAATGTTCGTAGAAGTAAACCCGAAAGACGCTAACGATCTTGGCTTTAAAGATGGTGATGATGTTTGGGTTGAAGGTGCGGAGAAAGGCCGAATCAAGGTCAAAGCGATGGTAACTCGTCGTGTGAAACCGGGACTGGCATTTATTCCGTTCCACTTTGGTGGTGAGTTTGAAGGTGAAGATCTTCGCCCTAAATACCCTGAAGGAACTCAGCCGTATGTAAGCGGTGAGTCTGCCAACACAGCAACCACTTACGGTTACGACCCGGTTACCCTGATGCAGGAAACCAAAGTAACCCTATGTAACATTCGTAAAGCGTAAGGAG
Organism: uncultured Vibrio sp.; assembly: GCF_963675395.1. Lineage (NCBI taxonomy): Bacteria > Pseudomonadati > Pseudomonadota > Gammaproteobacteria > Vibrionales > Vibrionaceae > Vibrio > uncultured Vibrio sp. Next base: position 267,635 of record NZ_OY776223.1, read on the forward strand.
TCTGACAATGGCACGAATGAAATTCCTATGTGACACCAAACGCTGTATCGAGTGTAACGGCTGTGTTACTGCATGTAAGAATGAAAATGACGATGCACTTGAGTGGGGTATTCAGCGCCGCCGCGTTGTAACACTAAATGACGGTGAGGCAGGTGAAAACTCGATTTCTGTCGCTTGTATGCACTGTACGGACGCGCCTTGTATGGCAGTTTGTCCTGCAGATTGTTTTGAGCACACAGAAGATGGCATCGTACTGCACAACAAAGATCTGTGTATCGGTTGTGGTTACTGTCTGTTTGCGTGTCCATTTGGTGCGCCTCAGTTCCCTAAACAAGAAGCGTTTGGTGAGCGTGGAAAAATGGACAAATGTACCTTCTGTGCTGGCGGTCCTGAGACGGAACCTGGTTCGGTTGAAGAACGTCGGAAATATGGTGCGAACCGTATTGCGGAAGGCAAACTACCTATGTGTGCGTCATTATGTTCAACGAAAGCCTTGTTGGCCGGTGATGCAGAGAAAGTATCTGATATTTTCCGTCAGCGTGTTGTAGAGCGCGGCGCTAAGAATGCAGGTTGGACAGACGGAAATGATCTTTCTTACGACGCAACAAAAAGCTAAGTAAGGAGAGACACATGTTAAACACTTTAAAACGTGCGTCTCTGGTAATGCTGTCAATCATGACAGCATTACTGCTGACTTTCTCAATGCCAGCGTCCGCAGAAGAGCAATCTTCCAAAGTCGTGCAGCAGGAAATGACACAACTCGCAGGGGCGGACTATTGGCGTCAGATCAGGCAGGGTGAGTCAGGTTACACCACGTCTCAATCACCAGAGCATGGCGTGCTAATCAGTAAGCCGGGCGAAACCTGGTACATCCTGAAAGAAAAGTGGATGTCACCAGCCGGTGCTATCGCTATTTTCGGCAGTATCGCGATGGTTGTATTGGCTTATGTCTTTGTCGGGCCTCTAATGCTAAGTAAGCCTCGCACAGGCAAAAAGATTAAGCGCTGGTCTCGACTCGATCGTGCACTGCACTGGAGCATGGCGTTTACCTTTTTAACCCTGGCGTTCAGTGGGTTGATGCTCGTCTACGGCAAACACTTCCTGAAACCTTACGTGCCTAGTGAGTTCTGGGGTTTCATCGTTATGCTGGCGAAGCAATATCACAACTACATGGGGCCGCTGTTCTTTATCTTGCTGATGTTAATTCTGCTGAAATGGTGGCGTAAATCGATCCCGAACATGACGGACGTACGTTGGTTCATGAAAATGGGTGGTATGGTTGGTAAACACAAAGGCACTCATCCATCGGCAGGCTTCTCAAACGGTGGTGAGAAAGCGGTTTACTGGCTACTCATTTTCGTCGGTGCAATCGCTGCAGCAAGTGGTCTGGTTTTGGATTTCCCTATCTTTGATCAAACCCGCCGTGATATGGAGTTGTCTAACCTGATTCACGCAGTCTCGGCGCTCATTCTTATCTGCGGCTTTGTTTTCCACATCTATATCGGCTTGTTCGGTATGGAAGGCGCACTGGAAGGCATGGTAACGGGTGAGGTTGACGAAACATGGGCGAAAGAGCACCACGATCTCTGGTACGAAGAAGTCAAATCTCAACAGGCAATGGGAGAATCAGACGAGGTTAAAGCAACAGATAAAGGAGCGAAAGCGAATGAACAAACATCATAACGGGATTTGGGTTGCGTATATCCTGAGTTGTTTAACCCCGTTCACGTTTTTGATCTCAGGCGTTGTCGCTATTATCTATGCTGGTTATCGTTTGGATAAAGGCGAAGACAGTGATGTGGTTATCTCGCATTACTACGGGCTAATTCGTACTTTCTTCCTCTACCTCACGTTCTTTGTTGTTTTAATCGTGACCGTTGCAACCACAAATGGTGTGTTAAAAGGGGTCAGCGATTATTGGGTGCGCAGCACAATGTTAGATAACATCGCGTATGTTATTCCATACATTGGTAGTGTGTTCGCCGTTGTAGCGATAGGTGTGTGGCTGTGGAGAATGCTTCAAGGCATGCATCAATTACGCAATAACAAGCCGCACAGACCTTCTACAGGTCCTAACCTATAAAGCATCGATGAACTTTAAGCAAAACCGCCTACCCAAGGCGGTTTTTTATTGGGTCATTCATTACCAATTGATATGCACCCAGTTGGCACAATCAAACCTCGGTTGCATATAAAATATACATTTACTTAACAAAATGGTGCGCATTAATTTGGTGCAGTCAGCTGTTTTTGGTGCATTTCATTGGGAGTTCGAATGTGTCTGAAACGATTCATAAAAACTGACTACACAATAAAAACAAGGGATTATTTAAATTTCATTCAACAGGAAAGCTATTGGAACACTAATTGCTTTGTTAGACGCTTTATAAGTTTTATTCACCATTTTGGTGATGGTTGATTTTTATTGCACAGGATAAGTGCGCACAACACTAACGGAGACAATCATAATGAGTGTAACAGCCGATCAGGTACATGGCGTTGTACAAACTCTGACACAAAGTTCCGATACTCTATTCTTACTGCTTGGTGCCATCATGGTTTTTTTGATGCACTCTGGTTTTGCTTTTCTTGAAGTAGGGACCGTACGCCAAAAGAACCAAGTTAACGCGTTGGTTAAAATTTTGGCTGATTTTGGTGTTTCTGCCATCGCCTATTTCTTTATTGGATATTGGATCGCGTATGGCGGCACTTTCTTCGCCGATGCGCAGACACTGTCTCAAGGTAATGGGTATGAACTGGTTAAGTTCTTTTTCTTGCTGACATTTGCAGCAGCTATTCCGGCGATCGTCTCTGGCGGTATTGCCGAGCGCGCTCGTTTTTATCCTATCCTCATTGCGACATTTTTTACCGTAGGTATCGTTTATCCGCTGTTTGAGGGCATCATCTGGAACGGTAATTTTGGTGTCCAAGATTGGTTTGAAACGAGTTTTGGTTTTGGATTTCATGACTTTGCAGGGTCAGTTGTTGTCCACGGAGTCGGTGGTTGGATCGCTCTCGTTGCAGTTATTTTCTTAGGCATGCGTAAAGGGCGAATTCGTGCAGGTAAACATACCAACTTTGCGCCCTCAAACATTCCGTTCTTAGCACTTGGTGCTTGGATTCTTTGTGTTGGCTGGTTCGGTTTTAACGTGATGTCGGCTCAAGCTATTTCTGGGATCAGCGGTCTAGTAGCAATGAACTCATTGATGGCAATGGTCGGCGGCATTATTGCTTCGCTTGTTGCAGGTAAAAATGACCCTGGTTTTATCCACAATGGTCCTTTAGCCGGATTGGTTGCCGTATGTGCTGGTTCTGATCTTATGCATCCGATCGGTGCGCTGATAACAGGTGCGATTGCGGGTGTGGTATTTGTATACCTGTTCACACATCTACAAAACAAAACCAAGATTGACGATGTATTAGGTGTTTGGCCATTGCACGGTATTTGTGGCGCATGGGGCGGTATTGCTGCAGGCATCTTTGGACAAACAGCATTAGGTGGTATGGGTGGCGTTAGCTTTGTTGTTCAGCTTATGGGTACCATATTAGGCATTTCTATTGCAGTACTAGGTGCATTGGCTGTTTATGGTGCAATTAACGCAGCAACGGGAATTAGGCTGTCTGAAGAAGACGAGTTTAATGGTGCCGATTTAGCTATCCATAAAATCTCTTCAACTAACGAAGACTAATAAATAGCAAAGAGCGGCATTACGCCGCTCTTTTTAACAATTGCCTTTCTTAGCTTGACCCGGAGGGCAGAAATCGCCACTGCCTCGGTGTCTGTCATGATCATTCGTACCGACGCTCACTCTAACATCGTCAATTTCACCTTCCAAATTCGTCAGTTGACAACCCGCTAAAGTCGTAAGCAAGACAAGAGCCAAAGAGACATGCCTCATTGCTTCTCCTCTCAAAATATCTATTAATTATAGTTCATTACTACCATTGTCTAATCCATATTACTACAGCTGTCATTGTTTCAGTGTTAAGCTAACAAAAAAGAACAACAAGGATCAGTTATGAATTTCCCGTATAGAAATATTGTAGTACTTACTGGGGCAGGCATCTCCGCGGAGTCCGGCATTCAAACCTTTCGTGCCCAAGATGGCCTGTGGGAGAATCACCGTATTGAAGACGTGGCAACCCCTGAAGGATTTGAGCGAGATCCCGACCTTGTTCAGACATTTTATAATCAACGTCGTAAAAAGCTTCAGGATGAAGCGATCCAGCCAAACGCGGCTCATCTCGCTTTAGGCCGCCTTGAGGCAGAGTTAGAGGGCAAAGTGACGGTCATTACGCAGAATATCGACAACTTGCACGAAAGAGGCGGTAGCCACAATGTCATCCACATGCATGGTGAACTGCTCAAAGCCCGCTGTAGCGAATCGCATCAGGTCATAGAACACACAGAGGATATTGAAACGGGAGAGCTTTGCCACTGTTGTCAAATTCCTTCCCAAATGCGCCCTCACATTGTTTGGTTTGGGGAAATGCCGCTCCGCATGGGTGACATTTACGAAGCATTAGAGCAAGCGGACTTGTTTATTTCTATTGGTACATCCGGTGTCGTGTACCCTGCGGCTGGATTTGTCCACGATGCAAAAATGCACGGCGCACATACCATCGAAATCAATCTGGAGCCGAGTGCAATAGAAAGTGAATTTGAAGAGAAGCGATACGGCAAGGCAAGTATTGAAGTACCAAAGTTAGTCGATGAGATCTTAGCTTTAGAAGAAAAATAGAGCGCCACAAAAACAATAAAAGCGGCCAAGTGAGTTGGCCGCTTTTTCAATTTCAATTCTGTACTGTTATTAGTTGTTTACTTTTAGCTTTTGGAAGTACTCGTCGTACATCACACTGGCTTCACCAACTTCATCTGCCAAGTACCGCTATCCATCACTTCTTGCGGAGGGAAGATACTTTGGTCGTTAACAAATTCTTTCGGAAGTAGGTCAAACGCCGTTTTAACTGGAGTAGGGTAACCAATTTCCAGTGCAATCTTAGCCGCGTTCTCTGGACGCAGTAGGAAGTCGATCATCTTATGTGCCGCTTCTACGTTCTGTGCACCTTCAGGAATCGCAAGACTGTCCATCCAGAAGATCGTGCCTTTTTCTGGCCAGATGATATCGATGTTCGCGCCTTCCTCACGTGCCATGTAAGCAGAACCATTCCACAGCATGCCAAGAGAAACTTCACCCGCTAGGTATGGGTTCGCAGGGAAATCAGAGTTAAACACCAACACATTTGGCATCAGTTTTTGTAGCTCTTCGTAAGCGGCTTTGATTTCATCAGGGTTTGTCGTATTTGGTGAGTAACCCAGTTTTGTTAATGCGATATGGAAAACTTCACGAGAATCGTCCATCAGCATTAATTGACCTTCCCACTTGCTATCCCAGAAATCGTCCCATTTCGTGACTGATGACTTATCCAGCATATCCGCATTGATACCAATGCCTGTCGCACCCCAGATATAAGGGATAGAGTAGTTGTTATTTGGATCAAAAGGTTTATTTAAGAAGTTAGGATCGATGTCTGCAAAATGGGATAACTTCTGTTTGTCGATCTGTTGAAGCATGCCTTCTTTGCGCATTTTAGATACGAAATAAGTAGACGGTACTACCAAGTCGTAACCAGAACCTTGTGTTTTTAACTTCGCGTACATGCTTTCGTTAGACTCGTAAGTCGAGTAAAGCACCTTGATTCCAGTTTCTTTTGTAAAGTCTTCAAGAACTTCGTTTGGAATGTATTCCGACCAGTTGTAGAAGTACAGTTCTTGATCAGCCGCCATTGCAGGAGTAGCGAACAGAGTCGCTGCACATAGAGCGCTTGCGTAGAATTTACTTTTCATTTGTTTTCCGTTTTGTTTAGCGATTGGACAAATCAATACTAGTGGTAATGATCAAGTTGAACCAAATTGCATCAAGTACAATTCTGTCTATTTAACCCGATGTCTCTCATTCCATTGAGATGAAACGAGCCGAACCAAATAAACCTAGCAAGGCATAATTATATCAGTCAATTATAAAAATAGGCAGCAATGGCTGCCTATTTTCATTTCGGGTGATTTGTCTTAGACAAATTCGATTACTGGCCTGCTTTTAGCTTGAGGAAGTAACCTTCGTATTTCACTGTCAGATCGCCAACGGAGTCTTGCCACTCAACGCGGTCTAGGTCTTCTTGTGAAGGGAACAGAGGAGCAACGTCTTTAAACTTCTCGTTTGACGCTTTCACGGCTGTCAAATAGCCCGTGTCGCGAGAAATCTGCTCTGCGATTTCTGGGCGCAGTAGGAAGTCGATCATCTTATGCGCCGCTTCTACGTTTTTCGCACCAGAGGAGATAGCAAAGTTGTCTACCCAACCAATACCACCTTCTTTAGGGAATACCAGTTTAAGGTTTAGACCTTCGTTTTGGGCTGCTGCTGCGCTGCCGTTCCAAAGCATGCCAACACCAACTTCGCCAGACATGTATGGCGCACCTGGGTTGTCAGAGTTAAATAGAAGCACGTTCGGCATAAGCTTTTGTAGCTCAGCATACGCTTCGTCGATCTGTTTTGGATCCGTTGAGTTACCTGAATAGCCGAGTTTGCGCAATGCAATGTGGAATACTTCACGCGTGTCGTCCATTAGCATCACTTGACCCTCAAGCTCTGGCTTCCATAGGTCAGCCCAGCTTTGGAAGTCGTTTGGATCGTACATGTCGGTATTCACCGCCAGACCTGTAATCGCAACAACGTGAGGAATAGAGTAGTCATTCTTTGGATCGAATGGCTTGTCCAGGTAGTTCTGGTCAAGATTACCGAAGTTTTTCAACTTAGACTTATCGATCTTTTGTAGCATACCTTCATCGCGCATTTTCGCTACGAAGTAAGTAGAAGGTACCACTAAGTCATAACCTTCGTTATGAGTTTTTAGCTTTGCATACAAAGTTTCGTTCGACTCATAAGTTGAGTAGATCACTTTGATACCAGTTTCTTTGGTAAATTGCTCCAAGAGGTTACTGTTGATGTAAGGACCCCAGTTCATAAATACCAATTCATTATCGTCCGCTGCCACTGCACCTGAGAACAGAGAAAGCGCACATGCACTACCAGCTAATAAAGTAGCCCATTTTTTCATTGACGTTAGCTCCAAACCAAACGTTGCCCAAACTATTTTGGACTGTAGATAGAAAAACAGAATGGCATGTAACCATTCTGTTTCGTGATGTTAACGGATATTGATTTTACTTTACTTTTTCTCTTGCAAGCAACTGAGAAATCACCACAAGTACCAAAGAAACAATCAACATAACCGTTGCCAGAGCATTCACTTCCGGTGAAATACCCACTTTCACCATTGAGTAGATTTTCAATGGTAAGATTTCGTAGGTTGGGCCTGTCACAAACGAGCTGATAATCACGTCGTCCAGAGACAGTGTAAAGCTTAATAACCAACCCGCTGCAACCGCTGGTTTCGCCAGGGGAAGGATGATCTTCTTCAAGATAACCCATTCACTTGCTCCAAGGTCTTTCGCTGCTTCCAACATTTTCACATCAAAGCCGTTCAAGCGACTGTAAACCGTTACCACAACAAATGGTAAACAGAAGGTGATATGCGAAATCAACAGTGTAAAGAAACCAAGCTGTGCACCTAGTACTAAAAACAGCGCCAACAATGAAATTGCCATCACGATGTCTGGTGACATCATGACAACAAACAGCATGCCGTTTACTGCGCCTTTCCCTTTAAAGGAATAGCGGAATAGGGCGACTGCCGTCAAACTACCAATAATAGTAGCAGCTGTTGCAGAAAACACGGCAACATTTAGCGAGTGCCACGCCGCCTGCATCAGGCTGTCGTTGTTCACTAAGGTTTCGTACCACTTAGTGGTAAATCCGCCCCATTTCATGCCAAATTTATTCGCGTTAAATGAGTTCACAATCAGCACGATAATTGGTAAATACAAAAACGCATAGACCAGTGCCATAAAGCTAAATCTAACTGTGCGTCCCATTAGTCTAGCTCCACTTTCTTGTTCAATAACTTGCCTGCTCTATAGTAGGCATACAACATGATTGCCATTGCAATGGTAAGCGCAATACTAGTTGCTGCACCAAATGGCCAATCACGAGCATTCAATACCTGGCTCTTAATGACGTTACCAATCAGCAAGTTCTTCGCACCACCGAGTAAGTCCGAGATATAGAACATGCCAAGAGCAGGGAGAAGAACCAACAAACAGCCGCCGATGATGCCAGGCATCGTCAAAGGTAGAATCACTTTCGTAATGGTCTGAAACTTGTTCGCACCCAAATCTTTCGCCGCTTCGATGTAGGTGTTGTCCAGCTTCTCGATTGCGGAGTAAAGAGGCAGAATCATAAATGGAAGCAAGATGTACACGAGACCAATCATGACTGCCGTTTCGGTATACATGAGTCGTAGAGGTTTATCGATGATTTCCATCGCCATCAGCGACTTATTTAAAATGCCCTGAGTACCCAAAACAATCTTTAAGCCGTATGTACGAATCAACGAGTTTGTCCAGAAAGGTACAATCACCAAAAACAGCATAAACGGACGCCATTTCTCTGGCATTTTCGCGACGATATACGCAAATGGATAACCAATCACTAAACACAATAGCGTCGCAATAATCGCCATGTAGAACGAGTGCATGAGCACTTTCGCGTACAGCGGATCTAACAGGCGAACGTAGTTATCTAACGTAAAAGTGAGGTCGATTAAGTTTGCTTCGTCACGCGTTAAGAAACTTGTACCAATAATCATCAAGTTTGGCACCAACACAAACAGTGTTAGCCAACCAACAATTAGGGTAATGATTGCGTTCTGAAGATTAATCTTCTTGGTTATCATTGAGGACAACCTCCCAGCTCTCAACCCAAGTGATAGCGACTTTCTGGCCGAGAGAGTGGTCCACATCGGGATCATCTTCGTTAAAGAATTCGCTTACCATTACACGCATGCCTGAATCCAGTTCAATAACAGAATCTAGCGTCATACCCTTATAGGTACGTTCCGTCACGTGGCCAACAATGCCTTTTTCTTCCGACTCTTTTATCTCTTCGATACGTAAGTCTTCAGGGCGGAGTAATACTTGTAGTTTATCGCCGGCTTGAGCTTGTTCATCGTAGTAAACCACCGACTCAACGCCTTCAATGTCAGCGCGAATGCGTTTTTCATCTATGCGCTCTAGCATACTTGCATTGAATACGTTGATCTCACCGATAAAGCGCGCAACAAACAGGTTTTTAGGTTCTTCGTAAATTTCACGTGGAGAACCATCTTGCTCAATAACACCGTCACGCATTACGATAATGCGATCCGACATCGATAGTGCTTCTTCCTGATCGTGCGTGACAAAGATAAAGGTGATACCAAGTTGACGCTGCAACTGTTTAAGCTCAATCTGCATTTGCTTGCGTAATTTGTAATCCAGTGCAGAGAGCGATTCATCAAGCAACAGTACTTTCGGCTTGTTAACCACCGCGCGAGCGATAGCAATACGCTGTTGCTGCCCCCCTGAAAGTTGATGCGGTTTACGCTGGGCCATTTTTTCAAGGCGAACCATGCGCAGGGCTTCCATCACTCGAGGTTCAATCTCTGCTGCCGCTGTCTTCTGCATACGAAGACCAAACGCCACGTTTTCAAAAACAGTCATGTGCGGAAAGAGTGCGTAACTTTGGAATACGGTGTTGACGTGTCTTTGTTCAGCAGGAACCTGAGTAACATCTTGGTTATCCAAAATAATTTGACCGTTATCTACCACTTCAAAGCCCGCAACCATGCGTAAAACGGTTGTCTTACCACAACCAGATGGGCCAAGAATCGTTAGAAACTCACCGTGATTAACATCCAGATTTAAATTGCTGATGATTTCCTTACCATCAAAACTCTTACTAATGCCAGATAAACGAATAACTGGATTTCCTGCTTGCTGTTTAGCGTTCAACGTCTGTATTTCTCCCACGTTCAAATTTGGGTTTACGCCAATTGATGTGACTTTAGCCATTCACTTTTGAGGCGCGCATCATAATCACCAAAATTGTGAAATCAAAGCATTTTTTAGTCTCGAATCAGAAAAAATTTTACAGGCAAAAGTCATCATTCCTTACCATACTGTTTTTAAAAGATTCGTCCGAATTTCAACAGCGTTTATAAGGGTTACAACTCTGCAACAATTGTTTTCAATTTCATGGCCTTGTAGTGGCCAATTATCAACCAAATAATGGATATTGCAAGAATTGAGCGCGAGTTATGATTTTAGACGTGGCTAGAATTCTTTATAATGTCGGACACACTAATTGACTGGTATCCCAGTAAAAATTTCACAAGTGAATCTTGGATAATATATGAACAACGACTTTGAGAACGATTTCAACCTTGGAGGAAGTGTAGAGCGAGCTTTGTCTGGCAACTACGAGCTGAAAGCCGGAGCGGTTTTTAGCGAAGCATGGCGCGCCACCATTCAACACTTTTTGTCATTTTCTCCTGCGATTATCGTCTTGCTTTTGGTTCAGGTAGGCATTTTCTATATCGCATTGCAGCTACAACTGGGTGACCCAAGTGTCATTTTGGATGCAATACAAAACCCAGATTCTTTTTCAACCGACATTGTGTCTGCTGTTTATGTAGCGAACTTTAGTTATGAAGTGATCAGCGCCCCGATTTACGCGGGCATCAGTTTAATGGCAATGAGTCACGTAGCAGGGCTAAAAACAAAACTTCGTCACGTGGGCAAAGGGTTACAATTCACGGTTCCGGTTATTCTGGCAACGTTAATGAGTCTGACTCTTCAAGGGCTCGTGGGAATGCTTCTGGCTCCATTATCGCTATATCTTTCTCTGGCATTCAGTCACTCCATCTTACTTATTTGTGAGAAACGCGTGCCGCCAATGCAATCGTTATTACTCTCACTACGAGCAGTAAACAAAAAGATTTTCGTCGTTGCCATCCTGTATCTTGGCGTGATGTTCATGTTTATTATCGCAGCCATGTTCTATGGCATCGGGCTTATTTTGGTGCTGCCATTCTTCTTCCACATGAAGGGCATACTTTACCGTGAGATGTTTGGTATCAAGCTTAAGATAGTCGCGAAAGAGAAAAACAGTGATAATGACCACGACGGCAAATCTCAGGTCTTCGACGCGTAAAGTATCATTTCAATGACAATCAATGGCGGCTTACAAAGAGTCGCCATTTTTATATCAACACCAAACCCATGTGAAATGGCCTATCAGAAGCACAAGCTACGATTCAACTTGAATAAGAATCTGCGTGGGGAACCTCTCGTTTTGTTACTAATCACGTAACTTAACGCGGTAAAGGTGTTATAAGGATGCTCAGCATTGCTCAAACCAATATTGAGCACGAACACAATGACACAAACTAAAACAAATCAACGGTTCAAATGAAAAAGTTAAGCCTAAGTCTACTGGGTACAGCGGCGCTAATGTTAGCGGCCCCTGCAACACAAGCTCAAGAATACATGTTTACCTATTCGAAGCTTTACACTCAGTTAAAGAATAACAATAAGGAAGGCCACGACGATGTAAAAGTCGGCGTATTTTTCGTTAACGCAGATACTAAGCAGCTGTGTAACATTGAAAAAGCCTGGATGGAAAAAGAAGAGCATTACGAAGAATTCGTTATTCCTGCATCCAAAGAACTTCCGCTTCCAATCGATAAAAACCTTAAATCGGCGAATCCTTTAGTCTTCGTTCAAACTCCTATAGACACTCGTTGCGATTACTCATTGGTTGTTATGACAAAAGAGCCATTACAGGGTAACGTATCTTATGAACAGTTAGCGCCATTAATGCCTCAGATGCAAAGCATGTTAGAAGACTTAGGCGGCATGTTTGCTGGCTGGTTTACGCCTGATGTGCAAGGCGTGACGATGGAATTCAGCAATGGCCTGGATAGCACGATTTCATTCTCTAATGGAACAGAAAAGCCAATTGTAAATGGTAAAGTTCAAGTCGCTTTGAGCGAGATTGGTGAGGGTGGAACGATGACGCTGCCAGAGCCAACCATGCGAGTTCTGCCTTATCTACCTAAGGCGAAATAAGCCGCATCCATCTTATTGAAGAGCCGCTACAGCGGCTTTTTTCGTTTTAGGGTAAACAAAACAATGGATTTATCCGTTCTCAATTAAGACAAATATTTAATCCTAAGTAAAAAGACCGTATAATCCACGCCCCATAGAAAACCACCTTAGGAAGTCCTACCGTCGATTTTATCGGCGATGTGAGAGCTCGCAATGAACCAGACAGATACAAGAAAAGAAACCCTTGAATTCAACAAGCTTCAGAAACGCCTGAGAAGAAATGTTGGAAATGCCATTACCGAATACAACATGATTGAAGAAGGTGATGTTGTCATGGCATGTATAAGTGGTGGTAAAGATTCATTTGCGATGCTGGATATCCTGCTGAATCTTCAAAAAGCTGCTCCAATTAAGTTCGAAGTGGTTGCAGTAAACCTCGATCAGAAACAGCCAGGCTTCCCAGAACATATTCTTCCAGAGTATTTCGAAACGCTTGATATCCCTTACTACATCGTAGACAAGGATACTTACTCGGTTGTAAAAGAAAAAGTGCCAGAAGGTAAGACGACGTGTGGACTTTGTTCACGTTTACGTCGCGGTACACTTTATTCATTTGCAGAGAAGATTGGTGCAACTAAGCTTGCCCTAGGTCACCACATGGATGATATCGTTGAAACCATGTTCCTAAACATGTTTCACGGTTCGCGTCTGAAGGCGATGCCTCCAAAGCTGCGTTCGGATGATGGTCGAAATGTGGTTATCCGTCCGCTGACGTATTGCCGTGAAAAAGATTTAATCAAATACGCAGAGCACAAAGATTTCCCAATCATTCCTTGTAATCTGTGTGGTTCTCAAGAGAACTTGCAACGCCAATCGATCAAAGCAATGTTGATTGAATGGGATAAGAAGACACCAGGACGCGTCGAAGCGATCTTCAAATCAATCCAGAACGTAAGTCCAAGCCAATTGGCTGACAAAGAGTTGTTTGATTTCGTTAACCTTCCACTCGATCGCGAAGGTAACCGTGAAGAGTACGAGTTCAGTGAAGCGGTCGTCTCGTCAACTAACATTGATGAATCCATGTTCATTGATGTGACAAACATCTGATTGAGATAAATTAAGAAAAGGAAGGCCACAGTGCCTAATGCCGATCAGTTAAGACTTTAATCGGCAGATCAGTTGAATGATCCTCCCTGTATGTAAAAATCCGATAGACCTTGTTTATCGGATTTTTTTATGCACGTTTCTCAAGCCCTCAACATCATCAACAGCTACAAACCAAATCAAGTTGAGACACTCGCAGATCTCCTGCCAATTGAACTCATCAATAGTGCTTACGAGCTTACTGACACCGTTACTCTAAGAAAACGAAAGCTAACTTTAGAGTCGATGGCGTGGTTACTGGTTGGCATGGCAATTTATAACGATAAGTCCATGGCTGACATTGTAAATATGCTCGATATTGTTGACCGAACAGGTAAACCATTTGTTGCTCCAAGTGCATTAACACAGCGAAGAAAAAACCTCGGTGAGTCAGCGGCTAAAGCTCTTTTTGAGTGTACGCAAAGTCATTGGTTTAAGCAGGCTAATTTACCAAACTGGAACGGACTCACTCTTCTTGGCGTTGATGGTGTCTTGTGGCGAACTGAGGACTCAAAAGAGAACGCTGAAGCGTTTGCAAAGCCTACCAATCGTGACGGTAAAGAAACACAGTATCCACAAGTACGTATGGTATGTCAGATGGAATTGAGCAGCCATTTAATCACAGGCAGTGCCTTTGACTGTTATAGCGTCAATGAAATGAAGTTAGCAGAGCAGCTTATAGAGACGACACCTGATAATAGTTTAACCCTTTTTGATAAAGGTTTTTACTCCCTTGGCCTACTTCAAGCGTGGAGCTCGCAAGGGATAAATCGACATTGGCTTATCCCTATGAAAAAAGGACTCACTTATGACGTCGTTCAGTCTCTTGGCCGCCAAGATAAACTGATAAAACTGAAGAGTAATCCGCAAGCGCGTAAGAAGTGGCCAGAGCTAGGACAAGAAGTTGTTGTACGTTTAATCACGAGAGTCAAAGATGGTAGGCAATACGATGTTCTCACTTCAATGCTTGACCCTATGCTCTACCCAAAGTTAGATATCGTAGGCTTATATGGGTATCGTTGGGAAATTGAACTCGGCTACCGTGAGCAAAAACAGTACATGCTTGGTAACCGACTCACGCTTCGAAGTCGACTCCCTGAATTAGTGAAGCAAGAACTCTGGGGAATACTACTGACCTATAACTTGGTCAGGTATCAAATGGTGCAGATGTGTAATACGTTGAATGGAGACTACTTACCCTACCAACTTAGCTTCAATGGGGCATTAGCTCACATCATGCGCCTGATAGTGGGACTTCCATACTCGTCACCAGGAGCAATCCCGAGGCAACTCCAAAACTTCTACTCAATGAGTGAGAGCTTAATACTTGGACCTAGGCGAGAAAGATCCTTCCCTAGAGTCGTTAAGAAAAAGCCAAGCCGATACCCTAGAAAAAACAATGCCGCTCACCTTAAGTGAACGGCATTAGGCCACAGTGCCTTCCTTTTTTAGTTTTGTACCCGATAAATAAAAATCCCCCAAAATGGGGGATTTTTGATGACTACAGAATGGCTAGATTAAGTTGCCTCGTTTGGATCCAGTGGGCTGATGTAACCTTTTGGTTTCAATGCGAGAACATCACAGTTGATCTTATCAATCACATGCTCAGCCGTATTACCAATAAATACGGCAGAAAGCCCTGTACGGCCAGTCGTACCCAAAATAACCATCGCCGCATTTAAACGTTCCGCAGCCGCAGGGATAACATCTTCAGGCAATCCTTGCTCCACGATGGTTTGCTCTTCATTCAGCCCATGTTTTTGGCGAAGGGCTTTCATTGCGGTTAGGTGATGGCCACGAACGGCATCTGTGTACGTAGTTGGGTCAAATTCTGGTAGCTCGATGGTGATATTCGCTGGCGTCACCGGATAGGCGTTAACAAGGAACGGATCCGCGTTCAAACGACCTGACATCTCTTTTAAGCGTTCTACCATAGAATCGTTAAGATCAATGTGTGTTGGGTTTTCCGAACCGATGTGAACCGATGCGAGAATATTCGCATGCTCAGGCCAGTCCGCATTCTTAATAAGCAATACCGGAATAGGGCATTTACGCAGCAGGTGCCAGTCTGTCGGTGTGAAAATCACAGACTCTAAGACATCATGTTTTCTAGTGCCCTTAATCAACAGATCGTGGCTGCCTGAAAACACTTCTCCTATGATTGCTTCGTAAGGGCGGTTGTGCCAAACTACACACACCTCAAAGTCGAAGCTATCGTTGCTATCATTTAAGTATGGTTGAGCGATTTTTCTCATCCACTGTTCACGTTGATGGATAACGCCACGACGCATTGCATCTCTTTCATCCACCGACAGCATTGAAGTCATGTCATACGAAAAATCATAGATGGATAAAAAGAAAGTAATTCGGCTTCTTGATACGCTTTTTTGAGCCAATTGAACTGCTCTTGCGAGTGCCGGCTGATCATCACTATTGATGTTAGCAACAACTAGAATCTTACTGTATATACTCATATCTAAGCCCACTTTTATTGCAAGACCAATTACTGAATATAAAGTAAATCAGTATATTGGAGTACTCACCGTATATTTTTAATGTAGCTTAGTTTGCAGAAGATTTTGAGGACTTTTGAAGGGATTTTGTGAGAAACATGATGTGGCTCAGCTTAAAGCCACATCAATAAATAGGAGAGGTTACTCTGCCGTTACGCCTGCAAGTTCCATCAACGCATCGTGATCTAAGATAGTGATATATTTACCTTTAACACTTAATATCTCAGATTTTTGGAAACGTCCAAGAAGACGGCTGATTGTTTCAACGGTCAAACCAAGATAGTTACCGATATCACCACGAGTCATGGTTAGGCGGAATTCTCTAGGACTAAAGCCACGTTGAGAGAAACGGGTTGATAGGTTGAACAGGAATGCAGCTAGACGCTCTTCAGCATTCTTCTTAGAAAGAAGCAGGATCATCTCCTGATCGCCTTTGATTTCGTTACTCATAAGACGCATAATTTGCTGGCGAAGCTTAGGCATTTTACCTGACAAGTCATCTAGAATTTCGTATGGAATTTCACATACCATAGACGTTTCCAAAGCCTGGGCAAAACTTGGGTGACAGTCCCCAGTAATAGCGTCAAAGCCTACCAGATCACCCGCTAAATGAAACGCCGTTATTTGTTCGTCGCCTTGCTCAGTGATTGTATAGCTTTTGATTGTGCCAGAACGGATAGCGTACAAAGACTTAAGCTCGTCGCCTGCTTTGAACAGCTCTTGGCCTTTTTGAATCGGCTTCTTACGCTCAATGATTTGGTCAAGCTGATCAAGTTCAGATTCATTCAGAGTGAATGGGATACACAACTGACTGATGCTACAATCTTGGCAGTGAATTGCACAACCACCTGATTGGACACGCTTTGTTGCAGGTTTTTCAGAAATCATAACAACCTTTCACTATTTGATATACATCAATATTTTAGCACTGCTTAATCCTAAAGGATAGCAAAAATATTGTGGGTATAGACTTTCAAGTTATATGAAACCAAGCATTTGCATGGCACCCGCAGCAGTATACGTTCCATAACCTATAAGAATTAATGCAGATATGTTTCTAAATATTAATGATTTTTGCAGTTTCTGAAAATAACTTGCCCCGTAGCTGATAGCAAGCATGGAAGGAAGGGTTCCTATTCCAAATGCCAGCATGATCAAACCACCGTTCATCGCGCTTCCTGAAACGGCCGACCAAGTTAAGGCTGAATAGACTAAACCACATGGCAGCCATCCCCAAACAAAACCGAATGGCAGTGCATGAAACGAGCTTTTCAACGGTAGCAGACTTTTTCCTGCCGGAGATATGAACTTCCAAAGTGTCTGACCCAGTTTTTCGATCGCGAGCAAGCCTTGCCACCATTTAGCGATATAAAGGGCAACTAAAATCATAAATATTGCTGCCACAAAGCGTAGCCATGCAAGAGAGTGGGCTAATCCACTTAATTCAGACAATCCCGAAATAGCTCCACCGATAAGGGCACCAAATAACGCATAACTGGTCAATCGTCCCAGATTGTAGAAGAGTGGAATCAAAGGAGAGCTTTGGGCTGGTGATGAGCCCATAGAAAGTAAAGAGGCAATACCACCGCACATGCCCATACAATGACCGGACCCAACGAGTCCGATCATTAACGCACCGATAAAATCTGGATTCATATACAAAAGCTACGATTTTTTGTTATCAGACTGGTCTTCTTCATCGAGCAGTATGTTGTGGCCCTGACGCTCGAGATCTTCAAACTGTTCACTTCGAACAGCCCAAAGAAAAATAGCGACAGCAACACAAACCAAAACAATGGCGATGGGAATTAAGATATAAATACTTTCCATGGTTAGCTTTCTCTAATTATTTCTCTTTGAGTAGTCGCAGCGAATTGGATATCACGATTATCGAGCTAGCTGACATACCAACAACCGCAATATACGGTGCAACTAAGCCAGAAACGGCCAGCGGCAAAATTAGCAGGTTATAGCCTAGAGACCAAGCCAAGTTTTCTCGGATGATTTTTCGAGTACGAAGAGCCAGAAGACGGGCTTCTAACAATTTATCCAGGTTATCACCTAATAGGGTCATGTCAGCCGATGCCTTTGCTACGTCAGTACCACCACCCATCGCTACCGATAAGTGAGCTCCGGCAAGAGTAGGCGCATCATTGATACCATCACCGACCATCATGGTAATGTTATCGCTATCCAGACTCTTAAGATACGCGAGTTTGTCTTCCGGTTTTGCAGACGCGATCACATGGTCGATACCGATCTCATCCGCAACAGGCTGCGCATTTTGTATTGAATCACCAGTAAGTAGTGTTGTCTTTATACCAGCCTCCGCAAAACGCTGGATAAATATCTGGCTTTGTTCGCGAATAGGGTCACGATAATAGAAGGTTGTAACATGCTCATCGTTTACCGATAGATACACTGCGTTGCTTTCATCACTCCCTTCACCGACGACAAAAGAGGCGCTGCCGATTTTCACACGTTTTCCGCTCCATACGCCTTCGATGCCAGAGCCAATTATATTTTTCACGTCTGACACAACCACGTCTTCATTGACATAGCGCGAGAATGAACGGGCAATTGGGTGGTTAGCGTGGGCTTCAAGCGCAGCGGCTAGAGAGAGACTCTCAGCCTCTGAAAGCGCACCAAAAATGCTCGTGCGGTTAATTTCGATATCACCTTTTGTCAGTGTTCCAGTTTTATCAATAACAAGATGATTCACTTTACACAAGGTTTCAAAAACATGTCCTTTGCGAAGCAAAATACCGAAATTGCCCATTCGTGAAGTGGCACAAGTCAACGCAGTTGGTGTTGCTAGAGAAAGCGCACAAGGGCAGGTCGCAACTAAAACGGACAGCATAATCCAGAATGCATCATCAGGTTTCGTTTGGTGCCAATAAAACCAAGTACCCGCCGAAATGATAAGTATCGCACCAACAAAGTAACGCGCCACAACGTCTGCAATCTCGGCAATTTTTGGCTTCGAATGCTGAGCTTCATCTTGCAAGCGTACGATGTTTGAAATGACTGAGTCCGCTTTAGAACTGGTCACCTCAAGTTCAAATGACTCATCACCGTTGAGCGTACCTGCAAAAACCGCATCACCTATCTTCTTAACAACATGCACAGACTCGCCGGTTAGCATGGATTCATCGATATGAATACGACCCGAAATGACTTTACCGTCAGCAGGAATGTGCTCACCAGGGAGAACGCGAATACGATCACCGATTTTCAAGGTCTTCACCGGGATTTGCTCACCATCTAAGGTTGTCGCAATGGCCGGGATCAGTTTAAGCAGGTTACCACTTGCCGCAGCTGCTTTACGACGAGCTCTCATTTCCAGGAAACGCCCGACAAGCAAGAAGAAGGTAAACATCGATATCGATTCGAAAAAGACTTCTCCTTGTTCAGTAAACGTCGCGACTAGACTGGCGACATAGGCAAAAATGAGCGCGATCGAAACAGGCACATCCATACCCAGCGTACGGCCTTTGATGCTTCGCCAAGCGTTTAAATAGAAGGGTAGCGCGGAGTAAAGAAGCACGGGCGTCGCGAATATCAAACTGACCCAGCGAAAGTAGTTTTTAAACTCAGGCTCCAGATCGCCAAAAACTTCCAGATACAACGCCACCGCCAACATCATGACCTGCATGGTTGCCAGACCTGCAATCCCCAGACGGTAAAGGTATTGCTTCATCATTCGATGATAGGCAGCTTCTTGTATGTCTGCTTCAAATGGCGCCGCTTTGTAACCCAGTTTATGAATAACCGAAAGCAACTCACTTAAACGAACCTGTGTTTTGTCCCAAGCAAGCAAAGCGCGGTTTGTCGTTGTATTGACTCGAATAGAAACCAAACCTTTGGTGTTGGAAACTTGCTTTTCGATCAACCAGGCGCAAGCAGCACAGGACACACCATCTAATGACAGAGTCACTTCACAAACATTATCATGATGACGTACAAACTCCGATTGGACGTCTTCATTATCATAGTGAATCAGCGCTTGAAGCTGCTCAGGTACCAAATCGGCTTTTTCAGCCGGCGCAGTACGGTATTGGTAATAAGAGACGAGGCCACTATCAATGATCGTTTGTGCCACCGTCTGACATCCAGGGCAGCACATTTCACGGACTTCACCGAGTATTTCTACCTTATAATCCGTGTTGGCTGGTACATCTTCACCACAGTGATAACAGGATTTACACATAAGATTACTTCATCAAAACGGTGTCAGAGGCAGGAAACTCAACTTTACCTTGAATCATCCACTCTTTGTCGTGAGGTTGCAGCTCAATGAACCAAGGACCTTGGATATCTTCCTCTGGCATTAATCGGTAGTTTCCAGAAGCATCCGCGGTGATTAACTTAGAAAAATCACGATCAGGAAGTGTACGGTGAGTAAAAGTTGCGGTTAGCGCTGGGTAGTGGGACAACTCACCTTTATCAAAATGAATAACAACCGTATTGCTATCGGATGAAACATGTGCGTTAAGATTTAGGTCACGAGCGACATTCATTTTACTGATGTCGATGTTAATTCCTTTGCCTTTTTTATAGTAATCCTCAGCAACTAAAGAAACAGAGTTGTTCGAGAAGATAACCACTGTCACGACTGTCCAACTAATAACAATAAGAGGAAGGATAATCAGGAACCACGGCCAAAATTGTTTATACCAAGGCTTTACCATAAAAAAGTTCTCAACAGCTAAATGAAAAAATAGGAGGCGTTAAATTTAAAGGAAAGACAGCCCCTATGAAAGGGGCTGTTATTGCTATGTTACTTAATATCTTGGTTACTTATTCTCGGAGTTGCTTAAGCTCCAAACATATGATGCAACCAACTGGATCTTGTCTTCACCTAGAATATCTTTCCAGGCTGGCATGACACCAGAACGGCCATTCATAACAGTTTCAGTAACCGCTGCGCGTGAATCACCAAACAGCCAGTCTTGGTCAGTTAGGTCAGGAGCACCCACGGCTGGGTTACCTTTACCATCTGTACCGTGACACGCCGCACATACAACAAAACGTGCTTTACCTGCTGCTGCTTCACGAGCATTTACTTTACGACCAGAAAGGCTAAGCGCGTAGCTAACCACTTCTTTAACGCCTTCTTCACCAAGCGCATCTTTCCATGCTGGCATTTGGCCAACACGGCCATGCATGATGGTTGTTACGATTGCTTGCGGTTCACCGCCATACAGCCATGCGTTATCCGTCAGGTTAGGGAAACCTTGCTGACCACGAGCATCTGAGCCGTGACATTGTGAACAGTTTTGCAAGAACAAACGTTGACCCACTTTAAGTGCTTCAGGATCGTTAGCAATTTCAGGAATAGGGCGTAAGCCGTTTTCGTTGTGTGCTAGCTTACGGAAAGCTTCACCAAAGTAAGCATCCGCGTCATCAAGCTCTTTAGCGTATTGGTTAAGTTGTTTGTTCTCTTGTGCAGCAGCGATGGCTTGTTTTGATTCCTCAAGTGAGCGTACTTCTTGAGCCGAGCTCTCCCAATTCAAAAAGCCTTTAAAGCTTCCTAAACCTGGGAACAGAGCAAGGTACACCGCAGAAAACACGAAAGTACTCACAAAAAGGTAAGTCCACCACTTAGGTAGCGGGTTGTTTAGCTCGCGAATACCATCGTACTCGTGGCCCATGTCAGCCCCTTCCTCGACGCCCATTTTATCTTTGGCGCACCAAGTCAGGAGGATTGCACAGCCGACTAGCGTACCGATAGTAATCACGATAATCCAGAGACTCCAGAATGTAGTCATTACTTCTTCACTCCTTGGTTATGTGGGGTCGCTTGTTCTTCGTCAGCAAAGACCAGGTAAGCATCTTCTTCGAAACGCGATTTACGTTTCTTACTAAATGCCCACCATACAATGCCGATAAAACTGGCGAAGAGCACAACGGTATAAATACTATGAATCGTACCGAAATCCATACGTCCCCCTTACTTCATTGCATGACCAAGAGACTGAAGGTAAGCGATGATTGCATCCATCTCTGTTTTACCTTCTACTTCTTTAGCCGCGTTCGCGATCTGTTCATCGGTATATGGCACACCGAACTGATCACGGAACAACTCAAGTTTCTTCTGTGTCAAACTGCCGTCTAAGACGTTTTCAGCTAACCATGGGAAACCAGGCATGTTTGATTCTGGAACGAGTTCACGTGGGTCCATTAAGTGAACACGGTGCCACTCGTCAGAATAACGACCACCGACACGAGCCAGATCTGGACCAGTACGTTTAGAACCCCACAGGAATGGATGTTCCCAAACGCTTTCACCAGCAACAGAGTAGTGACCGTAACGCTCAGTTTCTGAACGGAAAGGACGCACCATCTGGCTGTGACAAACGCTACAGCCTTCGCGGATATAAAGGTCGCGACCTTCCATTTCAAGAGGCGTGTAAGCGCGTAGGTTTTCTACAGGCTCAGTAGTTTGTTTTTGGAAAAGCAGAGGCGTGATCTCTACGAGAGCCCCCCAACTGATAGCAAAAACGATAAAAATAGCCAACAAACCGACATTACGTTCTAGGAATTCATGGCGATTATTAGAATTATTACTCATTCTTTAAATCTCCTTCTTATGCCGGATGTGGGATAGCCTTAAGGCTCTCTTTAGGTGCAGTCACTGTTTTGTACGTGTTGTATGCCATTAGAATCATGCCTGATAGGAAGATTAATCCACCTAGGAAACGTACAAAATAGAATGGGTATGACGCTTGCACCGACTCAACAAAGCTGTAAGTCAGTGTGCCGTCAGAGTTAACTGCACGCCACATTAGGCCTTGCATAACACCAGAGATCCACATCGCTACGATGTAGAGAACCGTACCGATTGTTGCTAACCAGAAATGCACGTTAACCAAACCGACAGAGTACATACGCTCTTGGCCGAACAGGCGGGGTACCAAGTGATAAACCGAACCGATAGAAACCATAGCAACCCAACCCAGAGCACCAGAGTGAACGTGACCAATGGTCCAGTCGGTGTAGTGAGAAAGCGCGTTTACTGTCTTGATTGCCATCATTGGACCTTCGAAGGTAGACATACCGTAGAAAGACAACGACACAATTAGGAAACGTAAGATAGGGTCATAACGAAGCTTATGCCAAGCACCAGACAACGTCATAATACCGTTGATCATACCACCCCAAGATGGAGCGAATAGAACCAAAGACATCACCATACCTAAAGACTGAGTCCAGTCTGGTAAAGCAGTATAGTGAAGGTGGTGCGGACCAGCCCAGATGTATAGGGAGATCAAAGCCCAGAAGTGAACGATAGATAAACGGTAAGAGTAAACAGGACGTTCAGCTTGTTTAGGGACAAAGTAGTACATCATACCCAGGAAACCAGCGGTCAGCAGGAAACCTACCGCGTTGTGTCCATACCACCATTGAACCATCGCATCCACCGCTCCAGAATAAATCGAGTACGATTTAGTCAAGGATACCGGGACAGCCATGCTGTTCACGATGTGAAGTACTGCTACGGTGATGATAAACGCGCCGAAGAACCAGTTTGCCACATAAATGTGGGAGGTCTTACGTTTTACCAATGTTCCAAAGAACACCACTGCGTACGAAACCCATACAATCGCAATCGCGATATCAATAGGCCATTCTAGCTCAGCGTACTCTTTAGAGGTAGTCATCCCCTGTGGTAGAGTAATGGCTGCGGCTAAGATAATTGCTTGCCAACCCCAAAAGGTAAAGGCAACGAGTGGGCCACCAAAAAGACGTGTTTGACAAGTACGCTGAACAACATAATAAGATGTTGCGAACAGGGCACTGGTACCAAACGCAAAAATTACCGCATTAGTATGCAGCGGACGTAAACGACTGTACGTCAACCACGGCGTATCAAAGTTTAGCTGTGGCCAAACTAATTGAGCGGCAATCAAAACACCAACAGCCATACCAACTATGCCCCATAAAATGGTCACAAGGGTAAATTGGCGAACGACTGTATAGTTGTAGTTTTGTTCAAGCTGCTTTACTTGGCTCATTATGCATGCTTCCAATTTCTAATTAACTACACTTTTACTTCCAACACGACTTGCGTCGTAACACCACCCAAGTAAACTCTAGAATTCAAGTGTTATCATCACTTTATTTCCATTGCTGACTTTAATAAAAAGTGGCATTTTCAGCTCGACACTATACTTGAATTAACAATTCAATGACAGGGTAGTAACCTTAATGAAGCTCGGGAACACATTTTTTATTTAAAAAGTTTGAAGTTTGTAACAAGGATATTGGTATTTATGCCGGCACAAAAGTTAACAAAGGCGAGACTCGCACAAATCTTAATCATGCTCAGTGTATTAGTTGGCGCATTTTTATGGCGAACCTTTACACACGAGATGCCTAAAAGCGTCGATTGCTCACAAAAAGAGCGATGTGATGTAACAATTTCAGGGAAAAGAATCACTATTAATCGTGACTCGGAGGGGATTTCTATCGAAACGCTGAAAAGTAGCACTCTGAAAATTGATCTAGATCAATCAGGACAATTTATTAATGCGGAGGGCATTAATAAGAAAATCGAATGGAAGTCGATCTCACAAAGCAAAATTATTCAGCTTCGAATAGATCAGAATATTGTCGTCGTTCAATTATAAATTGGATATGAACCGCGATAATTTGAATTTCTTTAAGAAAATTGAAACTTCTTACTTAGTGATAATAGGTGGGAGTGGTATAACAACAAAGTCATAAACAATATTAAAAGCGTATGCAGTGCCAATCAGTTTTTACTCATATCACAGATGAATACTTAGCCGTTAAAAAGCTACGTTCCGGATTGACTCACATGAGCCCAGCATTCGTCATCTGTTATTACACAGAAGAGTATGACTTTGAGTTAATACGCAAAGCGCTACTCCAGTACTTTCCTGATACGCCTTTCCATGGCGCGAGTTCTTGCCAAGCAGTAATGACAGATCACGGTTTTCATTCTGGTCCTGTCATTGCTGCTTTAGCGATTTACGATCCCGGTCCGCATGCTTACGGCACTGGCATTTCACACTGCACTCAAAACCAAGGCGTTATGGGCGCATTGGATATGGCACTTGAAGATGCCAATCGAGTAGGGGAAATACCAGACTTAATACTGCTCCATGCCACACCTGGAAACGAAGAATCAATCATCGAATCTATCGATCAAAGGTTTGGAACATTGGTGCCGATTATTGGTGGATCAGCAGCCGACAATAATATTGAAAGAAAGTGGTCCATCATCACCGCACAAGGTCAGCAGCAGTCAGGGGTGAGTCTCACTTTATTTTATTCGTCGCAACATGTTGATATCGCTTTTAGCGCAGGACACACCTCGACAAACATAAAAGGTATTGCTACTAAAACCAAAGGGCGTTGTCTATTAGAGATTGATGGAGAGCCCGCACTGGAACGCTACAGACAATGGACCAATCATCAGCAAAATCAAATAGGTAACGACAATCTGCTATTCACAAACTCCAGTGCTTATCCAATAGGAAGAATCGCTGGCTACTTGTACGAAAGGCCATACTACAAACTATCTCACCCTGTAAGAGAAACAGCAGAAGGAGGCATCGAACTCTTTACTAATATTGCTGAAGGAGAAGAGATAACTTTAATGAAAGGCAGTCGCGAACACCTGATAGCACGAGCGGCAAAAGTTGTGAATATCGCCTTCAACCAAAAATTAGAAGATTCTCGTAAAATTGGTGTTATTAACATCTTTTGCGCTGGGCCTATGTTGCACTTGAAGCAAGACATGAACAGCGTTTGTGAACAAATCAACCAAGAGCTGGAACACCTGCCATTTATATGCCCATTCACCTTTGGTGAACAAGGAAGATTCATTGGTGGCGAAAATGGACATGGGAACCTCATGATTTCATCAGCGATATTCCATAAGCCTTATGAAAGATAAATATTTAGAAACCTATCAACAAGAAGCGCTACAGGAAGCGTTGGTCGAGCTAAAACAAGCAAAGCAGAGAGAAAAATTGCTGGCTGATGAAAACAAAGCCATTCTCTCGGCAATATCAGCGATGAGCGAAGCCAAAAACCGCAATGAAATCTTCTCTGGTTTAAATACGGTATTAAAAAAGTACATTCGCTTTGAAGATTTTATCGTAATCACCCGCGACGATAACAGGCAGCCGTTTAAAACCTTAATATCAACAAATCGAGTCTTCGACAGAGTCGAATGGTTACACGGTAACACACTAGATCGAGCGTTAAATGGCGAGTGTATTTTACTGTTCGAACCATTAAAATTGGGTGAGTTTGCTAACCTAAACATATTCGTCAAGAATCACGTAAACTCAGTCATCATGACTGGTATTCGCTCAGAAGTAACGCAAAATATCATCCTACTGATTGGAGCACAAAAAGGGCACTTCAGTATTGAGAACAGAGAAACACTTCGACGCTTTCGCCCGCTCATAGAACGAGCGGTCATTGATATCGAAACGAAAGAAAAGTTACAACGTATCGTTGATGTTCGGACGACAGAGTTAGCTAAAGCGCAGGAAGAAGCAGAACTCGCGAACCAATCTAAATCCGAGTTTTTAGCGATGATGAGCCACGAAATCCGAACCCCGTTAAACTCCGTGCTTGGCATGCTCGATATTTTAAGACAATCAACATTATCCAACGAGCAGTTCGAAGCACTGTGTCAGATGGAGAGCTCTGCCGAACTGCTTCTCGCCATCATCAGTGACATCCTCGATCTCTCTAAAATAGAGTCGGGCAGCTTTCAGTTACATGAGCAATGGACCAATCTTAGTGACGCCGTCACTTTTGTTGTTTCCCAACAAAAACAAATAGCTATAAGCAAAAACTTAGCTTTCCACTTGGATTGTCGTATACCGCCTGACAAACAGTATTGGATTGACTCAACCAGATTATCTCAAGTTTTATTTAACCTCATTGGTAACGCAATTAAATTCACTGATCACGGCACTGTGAATGTCTCAGTGTCAGAACAGAAAGACGAGCTAATTATTTCCGTTTCTGACACGGGTATTGGTATATCAAAAGCCAAACAATTGCGTTTATTCACTGCATTTGATCAAGGCGACAGGTCGATAACCAGACGTTTCGGAGGAACAGGATTAGGTCTGGCGATTACCAAACATTTAGTCGAGATGATGCGCGGAGTCATCTCAGTAGAAAGCGAAGAACATGTGGGCTCGTCATTCACAATAAAGATTCCAGTGCTAACCAGGCTTCATCAAAATCGCCCCGTTAAGATCGAAGCAAACAGCCCAGTCAAAGCGTTGAATTTACTTGTGGTCGAAGACACGCATTCAAACCAGCTCGTGATTAAATTAATTCTGAACAAATTGGGTCATAACGTTCACATCTCAAGCCACGGTGAAGAAGCACTGATGTTTCTGGAAGAAAACGGCGACTCAATCGATATGATACTTATGGACGTGTCGATGCCAGTAATGGATGGTATTACCGCAACGCGCTTAATCCGAGAAAAAGGAATTTCCATCCCAATCATCGCATTGACGGCACACGCTTTAGAAAGTGACCGTGACAAATGTTTAGAAGCTGGCATGGATAGTTTCATTTCAAAACCCGTTCGCAGACAAGACATCTACGAAGCTATCCAACTGTTTTTAGGAAACAGTTAGCCTTAATATAGATCTTAACAATCGATAGATTATTAAGATCTATATTAAGTATTTTATGGTAAATAGCTATTATGTTTAATCAAAGTCTCAAATCCCTAGATGACATCAAAATAACAGAGGGATAGGAGTAGGAGGCTAAACTAGGAAAGATTTGGCATAGCGTCACACTATATTTAACATAATATACATAATGCGTAGTGAGCCTGTAAGCACAAAGCGAAAATGTCCTAATATTACCAAGTGAATTTGTCCTATATTCGCTTGGAGGTTTTAAGGATGCTAATAGCCATGAATGATCGCGAACTACAACGATTTTCTGTCATCCAAGATGTCTTGCACTGTAATCTTTCTCGTCAAGATGCGTCGCGAATTCTTGGTATTAGTTATCGGCAACTTTCCCGGCTGATAAAATCTTTTGTCAGGTTCGGTGCGGCTTCTTTGGCACACGGTAACCGAGGCAAACCTTCATCCAATCGAATCGATGACAAAGTAAAAGCCATCCTTTCTGAGCGGTATCCAGACTTTGGTCCCACGTTCGCGCATGAAAAGTTAACAGAACAACATCACATCAATGTATCGCTTGAAACCCTCCGTCAATGGATGATTGCTGATGGTCTCTGGGTGCCACATTCACAGCGTAAGCCCCGTGTGTATCAGCCTCGTTATCGCCGTGACTGCCTGGGCGAACTCATCCAAATTGATGGCTCTCATCATGACTGGTTTGAAGGACGCAGCGACAAGTGCTGCCTGCTGGTTTTTATCTATGATGCGACCGGTCGGCTGATGAACCTGCGTTTTAGCGAGACCGAATCCGCCTTCGACTATATGATTGCAACGCGAGAATACCTCAATGAGCATGGGAAACCGGTGGCGTTCTATAGTGATAAGCACTCGATATTTCGGGTCAACCAAGAAAAACACAAGCAAGTTGGCCAGACTCAGTATGGGCGTATATTACGCGAACTGGGTATAGAGCTGATTTGTGCCAACAGCTCGCAGGCCAAAGGCCGTGTCGAGCGAGCCAATCAAACGTTACAGGATCGCTTAGTGAAAGAAATGCGTCTGCAAGGTATTGATAATATGGAACAAGCCAATGTCTGGCTTCCCTACTTCATCGCTGATTTTAACCGACGCTTCGCCAAACCGGCGCACTATCCAAAAGACATGCACCGCAAAGTTCGGGAAACCCCCGAAGAACTCGACGATATCTTTAGTTGGCAGGAAACTCGTAAGCTCTCCAACGCGTTGACCTTTCAGTACGATAAAGTGGTTTACTTAATTGAAAATACGGAAGAAAACGCCCGACTGGTGCATGAGAACGTCAAAGTATTGGACTACCCAAACGGCGACATCGCCATTCTTTACGGCCACCGCAAGCTACGTTTCAAAACCTTTGATAAGCTTGAGCACGTTCAACAGACTCAAATCGTCGACAACAAACGGTTAGGACAAGTTTTAAAATTTGCCCAACAGCAACAAGAAGAATTCGAGCAACAACAGAAACGTACACGCAGCAAAAGTACCCCAAAACGACGGGCTCAACAACGGGCGATCCAGGAGCAGTTGCGAATCATCAACCCGGTATTAATCAACCCTGAGACCTTCAAAGCCAGTACCAATAAACGTTGACTCTCCTACTTGCTCAACTTATCTAACCGGACATTTCTACTTTGCTGACAATAGGACATTTTAAAGTGGGAATAACAGAGATTGTAAAGTATGTCGAAAGATTAACAGTACAGATGTCAGCTTAATTACACCGTATTTTTGCTTTTGCTTCTTTACATTTTAATCCGCTGTCTTGTACGGCCCAGAACTTCAACTTCACCCAACGGCCACTTGATAAGAACCAGTCATCAACTTTGAAACCGTGTAGCTGATTAAGTTCTTGCACTGACTCTTTCGTTACGTTCGACACCATGCATGTTGGCTCTGAATCTTGTTCATTCAAGTAACCGAACATAAGGATTGGATATTCTATTGCTTGTCTCCAACATTCTGAGCTAACAAAATCCTTGAACCACAACTTACTTGGTTTATCAGTTTAAGCTGGCGCTAACTCTTCTGGATATACCAATTATTCTAGTTTGCTAGAGTTATCATTGTGTATATTCAAGCTCAACATGACTGGATTTGCAGGACGCTTACGAAATGTTGTCTGCTGTTTTTCATGAACGCAAAGCGCTTTAACTCGCGTCACTTGCACCAAGTTCCTGCTGTGTATGGCTCTTGGAGTTTCTCAAGTGTCACCTTCATTTCTATTGAGAGCTAATCACCAGAATGTACGTGCGCGAATTGTTCGTAGAAACTTCCCGTTTCTAACTAGTGTGACATATGGCAGTCGTTGCAGCACCAATAACAACCATTTGACTGGTCATATTTTTTCTTTGCTTCAATGACTGCTTCAGCGCAATTATCAAATAAGCCTAAATAAGTCTTGGATTGGATTTTATTAAAATGAGGACAGCCCGAGTTATGGACCTCATGGTCACCACTATTATGGACCTCGTGGTCGCTATTATCTTGAGCTATATCGTTTACGTAATATGCTAGTTTCATTGTCTAGCCCGTCTTGCTAAATGTGATATTCAAGATAAATATAGCTGAAAAACCCAGACTGAGAATACTTGCCATATGCAGTTCCCACATATACCTGAGGCTTGTGAGAATTGAGCTTACATTAAGTTACGTGGTCACTAATCCTTGTGATTACTAGGATCTTTATAGATATTTATTGGAGTTAAACGTCTGACTTCCTTACTCTTTTTTCTTCAGAGCTAAGTGGTTTTGGTTTATTCTTCCCATTGGCCGTCGCCCGAAGGAACTGGAAAGCTTTGTGTATTGGCGTGACGAACATCGTCAGTTCGTGTAAATGTACGGACACATAGGACAACCTAAGGTCTATCCCGCAAAAGAAAACGTCTTACCGTTTCGCGGCGGTCGCCGAATGGATACCGACTAAGTTTAGAACTAATAAATAACGTACATAAGTGCTCATAGAAACAGCTGCTATTAAGTGATTAACCAACGGCTTCTATTTTAATAATGGACCCCCATGTAAGCAGGCCCATTCATTTTTTGTTAGGTCTTGATGGTCGATTTTTTTTACGGCATTTTGCGCCAACTTACTGTATTTTAAACTCCAGCGTTGTTTAAAACTTAGCGTCATGAAACCGTCGTCATCTTGATAATAACTCTCAAGATCTTCTTTAATATCAGTCATATAAAAAGAAATATAAGCTAAGTGTTGGGCTACTAACCTAGCTTTCTCTTTTCTTCTCATCATCATAATCGCCACCTGAATTCTCTAGGTTACTTTTGATGCTGTTAGCGCCGTTCGCATTAATTAAAGCATCAAACTCTATTACCATATTCTCTAAGGCTAACGTCTTTAGTTCGATTTCCGAAAACTTTCGTTGACGTTCTGATTCATTTTTTGTAATTTCAATACTTCCTGCTGTGCTTTGAGTGTCTTGGCCAAAATAACAAAAGCTAAAAAAGACAAGACGGGACCGACCACTCCGCCAAAATAAGAACCGAACGCCCCCCAAGCGGAAGTGTCATTTGAAAGTGGGAACCTTTCAACAATCCCAAAAAAGAATACATACACGATTAAAGTGGCAAGGATAGCTCCTGCCCCAGCGTAATAGTATTTTTTCATACTTTCATTAACTCGCTTTACATTTTCATCCACATCCCAGCTCCTTTTGCGTATAACTCTAAGCCGCCATCGATACACTGGAATTTATGTACTAAATCCGAATCAACATAATAAGTAATAACCGGATTACTTTTATTACTACCGATATAGCTAAGCCTATCGATATCGTACATAGTCTTGCTGTTAATCAATGATTTACATGCCGCAATACTGGTTGCAGTAGGTTCTGCATAATTTGACGTTGAACTACTTGCTTTTGTGTTGCTGTTCGATGCACTCGCTACTATTAGGAGGACAATAATAAAAGCAATAATGCCAAATAGGCTTTTGTTTTTATTTGTGGGTTTGGAATTTTCCCACGGGTTTTCTTTATTCATTCTCGTTCCATAAAAGTATTAGATAGAGATGCATAATTTTGCGCTCAAAACGCATAATAAGCAACAGCACGCTAGACATGATATTGCATACCTAACGTTTAACACAAAAAGCCGAACCCGATCGCTAAGGTTCGGCTTTGTTGTTGGTTACATTTATGAAGGGAAAAGCTCCAAGCACCCTACTTCACTTGGTTTTGCAAGCTAAAACGTAAGGCATCTTGAGCACCACCAGCTACCATAAAATTGAGTGTAACGCTTCCAAAATGCCGTGCGTAGTGAATATATAAAGCTGGCTGGTTAGCCCATCACACATTGGCTGATGTGTTTATTAAAAGTGATCAGGTCAAAAGATCCTTTAATCTCGAACAGCACTTTACCAACCTCGCTAAGGTAAAGCTCGATCTCACAATCCAGATCCAATGTGCCGGAAGTTTCTACAGAGTACGCGTTTACCTTGCTATACGGCAACGATGTATAGTCCACTTTTGAACCTGTAATCCCCTGAACGTTCGCAGCAATAACTCGTTTATTGGTGAAAACCACTTGATCGCGGATACTTTTGAAAGCGGCGATGATTTCTTCACCATCAATCAGAAACTTGTAGAAATCTTCTCTCACCTTCGATTCTTCAATCGGCTTTAGCTTAAAAACCGATGAGTTTTCAAAATCGATCATGACTATCTCCTATTCAGGTATTCGTTTTTGAGCCAACTGCCCTCTTGTACTCATTTTTCCTGCCCATGTTTATTGTTTGGGAAAGAGGAAATAGGCAAAGCCTCGCTTGATAAAAAGTAGGTCGTAAACAGAAGTATCTAGAACTGCTTTTCCATACGCAGTAATTTCCATGACTCACCGTTAAAGTATCGCGTGCCCGACTCAACCGTGAACGTGGCAAACCCCAAAGATTCATAACATTTTCTTGCTGCCGTATTATGTTCAAATACCACTAAACTAAACATCTCTGCAGACAAGTCATTTCGCGCCTTTTCAATCGCTAGCGACATCATTTCTTTCGCTAACCCGAGACCACGAAACGCTTCGCTTATAAAGACGCGACAGATCCGGTAATGATCGTCTGAAACTTTATACAGTTCGATAAATCCTGCGTTTTCATCGTTAACAGAGAAAAGATAAGGATGGACTTCTTCTTGAGCGCAGTGGTATTTGATTTGAGCTACAGTTAACGGAAAACTGTAAGCGGGACCACCCCATAAGTAATTCAACTCATCGGTCTTAATCCATTCCACTAACTGTTTAAAGTGATTTTGCTTAAACTCGACTAACTTCATGTTTTGTCTCAGGCTAATAGCGTTAACATGATTCAACTATAATGCATCACTCGATCTACTCTAGCGTCAGAAATTAGATTATAGCTAAAAGCCGAACCCCATCGCTAAGGTCCGGCTTTTAAGTTGGCTTCAGATTCGGAGACTATATACGACTCAAATTTGCAAGCCAGTCGAGGCCAATCGACTGACCTATGTTATGAGCAGTGAGCTCATTGTGTAAACCGTCATTTGCAGGGTTACGAAGCGTGTCGCAAGGTTTCGTATTCGTTTTCATTGTTGCCACGAACCTTTGGAGCCAAGACAACATGAGCCGTGTCCTTAATTTGTCGTGATATGGAGTCGGATATACTTCTCGGGAAACTTGTATCTAAATCGCTTACCGACTTTTAAATTGGATTTCACGTACCGACACACGGTTTGATCACCAGTCCCAGATATTCGCTTTATGGATGCTTTGCTCCCTTTATGCTCCATTTCTATCATGACATCGCAATAGCCCTGGTAGTCATCGAACTTGTTATCTACTTTTCGCTGAAGCTTATTTTTAATCTTTTTTGCAACTGGATTGGTTTGCGAATCATCCGCAAACGTCGGAGCACTAAGGAGTGCCAAGGCTAAAAAAGTGACAACGTATCGCATATCAAACCCCATATAACTAATTGATAAGTAGGGTTATGTTAGTTTTCTATGTTTTAAATACAAAAATAGGACGCGATTTTGCGTCCCATTTAACATGCTGAAGTAATTGGTATGTAACCTATGCGCGCTTTTTGCCTTTAGAGGTTTTAAAACTTTGGTGAGGAAAGACATTGCGAATTCTTTGCTGGGTCTTCTTCGGTACGTCTTTAGAAAAGACCAATCGCATACCTGTGCGCTGGTTATAGACTTTCAGCTCACCGGTAAACGGATTGTGTTCACTGATTTCTTCTAAGTTGTGTTTAAAAGACGGTGGAATATGGCCTTTCACTTTACTGATACGCCCTTCGTCAAACAAAACCTTGAGTACCGGTCGGTCAACCGCAATCAGCCAAAAGATAACAACAGCAGCAATCAATATTACGTATAACATTTAATACTCCTTAACTGGATAGCAGCTTACTCAAGTCTTCTTTAAGTGAAGTTACCTTCTGACTTGCCTTTTCACTTCGTGATGCTTCGGAAAGTAAATATTCAATCGCATCAGATAATGTACAACCTAAATCATTCGCTCGGCTGGATAGTTTTTCCCAAACCCGGTAATCCAAATCGATGGACTTCTTCTTAGTATGAACTTGCTCAGCATTGAAATGACGTTTGCGTTTAGCACGTATCGCTTGTTTGAGCTTGTTCTCAAGCTCTTCTGACATGTGGTTATCAATCCATGCCAGTACTTGCGTAGGTTCGTGCTCAATGCGCCGTAGCTCAGCCACTGCGGCATCTGCTTCACTGGAGTCAATGTGACGCGTTATCGCCTCTCCATCTTTCCATTTTTTGATCAGATAGTTCCACTTCCACCCACATTCCAAATTTTCAAGTTGCTGATATTTCATCCTTTCCGACCCGTAGTTCTCACCTAGTGACAGCGTAACTCAGTTGTTTAAGATCAGCAAACAAATCTCTAAGAAGTATCGATGCTGATCACTCATTTGTCTAAGTCTTATTCAAGCTAGGCATCTCTTCGACGCGATTGTAGAAATTCGCACTAGGGAGTTATTAGCGGTTTCGCTATAATGGCGCCAAATTAAATGATGATGAATTTTAATGAACCAACTTAACTGGCAAGACGTTACACCTTCGTTCGACCAATACGAAGCATTATTGAAGTCCGCTTCGACATTACCCAAGAAGACATTTGTTGATCTGCAACCTCGAATGTCCGCCACAATCTCTCGCTTTACAAACATTGGTGGCCTTACCCGTATCCTACTGATTAATTGTGTTGATAATTCAATATATCGTGGCTTTATCAGTAAGGCGGTCGAACATAGCGCTTCTTCGCCAGTGGTTACAACCGAATCGCTAGACGCAAAACATTTATTTGACCGCTACAGTATCTCTGAGAATGGCGAAGTAACGTTAGAACAGGGACTCATTGCTCAAGCTAACGGTGGTTACCTCATGCTTCCTGCCAATTTGATTCTGGCAAACCCTGGTTACTGGCCAAGTATTAAAGCAGCAATTCAAAAGCAACCATTTGTCCCAATGAACATGAGCCCTACGCGTGTTGCGGTATCTGCCGTTACATCAAATACGTATGACGTAAAACTCATTGTAACAGGTGACAGAAGCCAGTTAGCAGAACTTGAATATGTCGATGAGGATTTCTCATCAGGCCTTTGTATGTATACCGAGGTTGAAGAAGACATCCATTTGTCTCAGGACAATTTATCTTCCTATCTGGGGTTTGTGAATTGGGTGTGTGCAGAGTACAACCTGCCAAGTTTAGATACAGACGCTTATAAAAGGCTGATGCTTGCTGGCATGCGTGAAATGGAAGACCAGCATTATCTTCCCCTTGGCGTAATGTGGCATTGTCAGCTTTTAACCCTTGCCAGCCAACACTGTGATACTGATGTAATTGACTTCAAGGCAATAGACAGTGCGGTTGACGACAAATACTACCGTGAATCTTACCTGCCACAACGCGCGGTATACGACATTCTTGATGGTCAGGTGATCATTGAAACAACGGGTGAACAAGTCGGACAGATTAATGGCTTAACGGTCATTGATATGGCAGGTCACCCAGTTTCTTACGGTGAACCTGCACGTATCTCCTGTGTCATTCATTTTGGTGACGGTGATGTTTCCGATGTAGAGCGCAAAGCAGAACTCGGCGGTAATTTACACGCTAAAGGTATGATGATCATGCAAGCGTTCCTGAGCTCTGCGCTAAACTTTGATGAGCCATTGCCCTACGCCGCTTCTATTGTGTTTGAACAGTCTTATAGCGAAGTTGATGGAGATAGTGCCTCCCTTGCTGAATTATGCTGTTTGGTGAGTGCACTGTCTGAGTGTCCAGTGGATCAACAAATTGCGGTTACTGGCGCAGTAGACCAATTTGGCCGGGTTCAGGCCGTTGGTGGTTTGAATGAGAAAATCGAAGGCTTCTATCAGGTCTGCAAGCACCAGGGCTTTACTGGGCATCAGGGTGTGATTCTACCTAAGACTAACCTGAAGCACTTAGCCTTACATAAAAGCGTCATAGAAAGCATTCAGAATGGAGAGTTCAACATTTGGTCAGTATCTACTGTCGATGAAGCCATTCCTATCCTCATGGGTAAACCATTCCGTGGTGAAGACGACAGTATTATTGGAAAAATTGCTGAACGTATTGAAAACTTTGAAAGACATGAACACGCAGAAGGAATTGTGCAGCGTATCAAAAACTGGTTTGTTTAGAACTGATCGGAGTTGTTTAGCGTACACGTGTTCACTAAGATGCATCTGTCA
Source organism: uncultured Vibrio sp. (assembly GCF_963675395.1). Taxonomy (NCBI): domain Bacteria; kingdom Pseudomonadati; phylum Pseudomonadota; class Gammaproteobacteria; order Vibrionales; family Vibrionaceae; genus Vibrio; species uncultured Vibrio sp. Next base: position 303,744 of record NZ_OY776223.1, read on the forward strand.
AAAATTGGAGTGATTGATAATGCAAAACAAACGTGATTCTTATAATCGTGATGATCTTCTAGCTTCGAGCCAAGGTGAGCTTTTCGGCCCAGGTCGCCCACAACTACCTGCGCCAAACATGCTTATGATGGATCGTATTACCAAAATGTCAGAAACGGAAGGTGACTTTGGTAAAGGCTTAATTCTAGCGGAATTGGATATTACTCCAGATCTTTGGTTCTTTGATTGCCACTTCCCTGGCGACCCGGTAATGCCTGGTTGTCTTGGCCTAGACGCAATGTGGCAGCTAGTTGGCTTCTACCTAGGCTGGATTGGCGGTGAAGGTAAAGGCCGTGCTCTGGGTGTAGGTGAAGTGAAATTTACCGGTCAGATCCTGCCGACAGCGAAGAAAGTAACCTACGAAATCCACATGAAACGCGTTGTAAACCGTAAGCTTGTTATGGGTCTAGCGGATGGCCGTGTATTAGTAGACGGTAAAGAAATCTACGTAGCGAAAGATCTTAAAGTTGGTTTGTTCCAGGACACTTCTAACTTTTAAGCACCGACTTTCTGCAATTTCTTAAAGGCTCCTGTGGGAGCTTTTTTGATCTTGTTCAATAATTTTCTATCTTACAAACGCAGAAAAGGCTCTTTAAAGAGCCTTTTCAAATCCTTCTAGTTGTATGTGGGAGTTATTTATAGAGACCAGAGTTTTTTTCATCTCTGGCATCACGCCAACCACCTAACCAATACGACCGAGCATCGACTTGTTGATATGGGCAAGCCTCTTGGGACCTTCCATTCAAACCAGCTTTATAGCCTTGAGATTGAGCTCGTTCTAGGCGATCACGCTTTTGTCTCTTCATAGTTAATTCCTCATACAGATCCATTTTAAAAATTGCTTCTGTTTTTGTGAAACTTTAGTGGAGTTTTTATGACTCCACCTATAAGAATCGATCAAATTTGACATTTTCTCAAGACATAAAAAAAGCACAGACTCATTTCTGTGAGTCTGTGCCTGAATTAAAATTTTTTAACTATTTTCTACGGAACCCAAATAAGCCTAGCATGGTCAAAGATAACCAACCAAGGCCAGCACCTTCACGCGTTGCACTTTCTTCTTCCACGCTTCGAGAAACAATATCCTCCTGAGTTTGATCAGGAATTGGCATGAGTTTCACTGCAACGGTCTGTTCTGTTACGTCACAAGATGCATTGTGCGCTGTAGAGTTATAGCCGCCAGCACATTTCAATGCCGTGCCAGATACAACACCAGCATCGTTGATGTCGGTTGCATCGATGATACGGAACTCGTTGTTCGCTTCAGAGTATTCACCACCGTTAGTCAGTGAATCTAGAAGCCATGCCTTACCACCGAATAGTGATTCAGCACGTTCGCTCGCTGTGCCGTCTGCACTATACGGGTAAATGAATCCGCGCTTACGGCGTGGCTTACCGTCATCTTCACGAGTAGAGTCCGTATCTATTTGACCAACAATTTCATTGTAGGCGTTGATACCACCCATTTTACCGCCAGCACCATTAAAGAAGATGCCAGAAGTTGGGTACACAGCGCTCAAAGAGCCAGAGCGAACATCGGGAACGATAAACAAACGATTAGGGTATGCACCTGCTGTCGGGATACTGCGTTTTGCCTCACCGATACCAACAAAGTTTGTGTTTACCGCTGTCAGACGAGAGTTTGAGTGAATGGTATCACCATCTTCTCGTTGACGAGCACCATTCACCACTTTATTCGACCATGTGACGTTCTCAATCGACGTGGCGGACTCTAACTCGCCTACAAATACCGTCGCGTTCATGTAGTTGTTGTCAGAATACGTGTTGTAACCAACGCCATATACTGTCGTACCATCAACAATGAAATCACGCATGCTACCTTGCGCTAGGCGGTTATTATCGCTGGAGGCATTACTTGGCCATGATAGCTCAGATACATTACCTGCCTGATCCCAGATTGCGGCTTTAGAGGTGTGGTGAGTGCCATTATTATTACTTGCTCTACGTGAAACGCTACCCGATGTGAACACACCGTCTGTTTTCCACGCATGGCTTTCTACAACCGCTGCCTGATCTTCTTCCGTAATGATGTTAGGAAGAACGGGAGCAACAACCGTGTTACGCGTTTCTAACGTGGATGAATCATCTGCACTGATCACGCTTTGGTTACCAACCGCTTCACCGGAAGATGTTAAGCTATTGATAATATTGTTGTATTCGTTAGCGTAAGCGGCGCTGTCACCTTCTACAAACGCCTGCGCATTAGAAGTAAAGTCTTTGTAGCGTTCGTTATCCCAAGGCACAACATTTACCGCAGCCCATGTCTCACAGGTGTTGTAACCTAGGTTGTAATAGCAGTAACTTTCAAAGTCATCGCGATCATCTACATAAGAAAATCGAGAGTCCATTCCAAATGGCACTTCCTCACGATAGCTAATACCGTCTACAGCCTGACCTGCTGATAAAGGCGTTGTACGACTCTCAATGGCGAGCTTAAATTGATCTTCCGTACAGTTGGCTGTTGAATCAAAACAACCCAGAGCGAATGGAGAACCCGTAGAGGCATCCTCAACATCACCCTGCTGAATCGCAACACCGTAAGCCGTTTCATAATCGACAACGTCACCATTTACCTCAGGTGAAACTTCGATAACTTGATACAATGCAGCGTTTGCACTCATTGATGAACCTACCATCATCGCGATGGCAGTTAGTTTGAATTTGTGACTACAATTCATTGAATTCTTAACTATCCTGTTGCATTGCTTCGAGTTCTTCCCATCTCTCGAATGCGATTTCCAACTCCTGCTCGAGCGCAGTAAGCTGTTCCAATACCGGTTGAGTTTGCTCTACAGATTTAGTGAAAAATTCCGGATCATTCACTTGTTCTTGCAACGTCTCAATATCCGACTCTAATTGTTCTAGTTTAGCTGGAAGAGCTTCTAGTTCTCTTTGCAGCTTATATGATAATTTCTTCGAGTTGTTCTTAGGCTGAGGTGTTTTGGGAGTTTCCTCAACCACTTTTTCTTTACTCGCTGCTTTTTCGGCCGACTGACGAGCGACCAGTACTTGCTCACGTTGCTGTCTTGCATCGTGATAACCACCAACAAATTCTTCGATGACTCCATTTCCTTCGAAGATCCAACTTGTTGTGACCGTATTGTCAACGAACTCACGGTCGTGGCTTACTAACAGTAGCGTACCCTGATAGTTGGCAAGCATTTCTTCTAAAAGTTCCAACGTTTCGATATCCAAATCGTTGGTTGGTTCGTCAAGAATAAGTAAGTTGTTTGGTTTCAGCAAGATACGAGCTAACAATAGACGGTTTTTTTCACCGCCGGAAAGCGCTTTAACTGGTGTTCTTGCTCGTTTAGGCGCAAATAAGAAATCTTGCAGGTAACTTAAAGCGTGACGTTGACGACCACCTACCATTACTTCTTGCTTGCCATCAGCTAGGTTATCAATGACTGTTTTCTCAGGATCGAGAATTTCACGATATTGGTCGAAGTACGCGACTTCGAGCTTAGTACCACAATGTAGGCGACCAGACTGTGCTTCTAACTGGCCCAGAAGCAACTTAAGTACCGTACTCTTACCACAACCGTTTGGCCCAATCAGCGCAATTCGGTCACCACGCATAATATTGAAGCTGAAGTTATCAACGATTTTTTTGCCTTCATACGCAAATGATACATTTTCGGCTTCAAAGACGATTTTACCGGAGCGAGAGGCATCATCGATATTGAGGTTAACTTTGCCCTGTACATCACGACGATCACGGCGCTCTTCGCGGAGTTTTTTCAGTGCGCGCACACGTCCTTCGTTACGAGTACGACGCGCTTTGATGCCCTGACGAATCCACACTTCTTCCTGAGCCAGTTTCTTGTCGAATTCTGCGTTTTGCATCTCTTCAACACGAAGCATCTCTTCTTTTTCTGTCAGGTAGCCTTCGTAATTCCCAGGAAATGAAGCAAGCTGACCACGATCCAGATCCACGATGCGTGTGGCCATCGACTTAATGAAAGCACGGTCGTGAGAAATAAAGATGATCGAACCTTTAAAGTCTTTTAGGAAGTTCTCTAGCCACTCGATAGTCGTGACATCCAGGTGGTTCGTTGGCTCATCAAGAAGCAGTACATCAGGATCACACACAAGCGCACGAGCAAGCGCTGCTTTACGTTGCCAACCACCAGATAAATCCGTTAGCTTGGTTTCCGGGCTCAGTTTCAGTGCGCCTAGAACATTGTTAACGCGATCATCAAAGCGCCATGCATTGGAATGATCAAGTTGCTCCTGAACCTTTGATAAGCGATTAATGTTCTTTTCACTTGGGTCTTTCGCGACAAGATCAAGAAGATCGTGGTAGATCTTCAACTGCTCGCCGACCTCAGCTAAGCCACCTGATACGTATTCGTAAACGGTACCTTCCTGGTTACGCGGTGGATCTTGCTCTAAACGAGAGACGACGACGTCCTGAGTAACTTGGATTTTGCCGTCATCCAATGCAATGTCACCAGCAAGCACTTTCATTAACGTGGACTTACCAGCACCATTTCGCCCTACTAAACACACTCGTTCGTTTTCTTGTAAGGCAAATTCTGCATGGTCGAGTAACGGATGATCGCCAAATGCCAACTGTGCATTATGAATGGTAAGTAATGCCATTATTTTCCAACCAATTTGTAAGTTGCTCTGAGTCAAACGGCCAGTTCAGCTCAGAATCTTGATATTTTAGTACGGGTATCGTGACGCCGTAACGAGAAAACAGTTCATTATCGAACGCAATGTCTACGATATCCGTCTGTTTCGCCAGACCTATCTGACTTATTAAAGAGAATGCCATCTCACAAAGATGGCAGCCCTCCGTGCTATACAATGTCAGCACATCAAAATCCTTTTGTTTACTCTGCGTGTGTGACTAACCAGCAGTTATGAATTTGTTTATTGCGAGCAAAGTCTAGCGGAAGCGTTTGAGAAGAGATGTTTTGCGCCTTCAGGCCCAGTTCGGCCAATGCTTCTACATCCATCTTGAAATGACGCTTATTGTTTGAGAACACGATAGTACCTTCACTTCTCAACAGACGCTTGAGATTTGTCATCAATTTAATGTGGTCACGCTGAACATCGAACGACGTTTCCATACGCTTAGAGTTCGAGAACGTCGGCGGATCAATGAAGATAAGATCGTATTCACCTTTTGCGTTTTCTAACCACTGTAGGCAATCCGCTTGCTCGTAGCGATGTTGGCGCCCTACACATCCGTTAAGCTGCATATTGTCTTTCGCCCAGTTCAGGTAGGTGTTAGACATATCAACTGTGGTGGTTGAACGAGCACCACCAACGGCTGCGTGAACCGTTGCGCTACCTGTATAAGCAAACAGGTTTAAGAAATCTTTCCCTTTTGCCATTTCACCGATGCGACGACGTGTGATTTTATGATCAAGGAAAAGTCCTGTATCAAGATAGTCGTGAAGATTTACGATCAGCTTCACACCATACTCATGCACTTCTAGCGTTTCAGATACTTGTCCCAGTTTCTGGTATTGATTGCGGCCTTTTTGCTTCTCACGAACTTTAAGTACGACTTTGTTCGCTTCAACACCCGTTCCCTGAATGGTCGCACGGATGATGTCAGTTAGACGGCGTTTGGCTTTTTCTTCTGGGATATCCTTAGGAGCGGCGTACTCTTGGATAACGATTTGGTCGCCATAAACGTCGATAGCCACGTTGTATTCAGGAAGATCTGCATCATAAATACGGTAACAGTCCAGTTCCTCCTTACGTGCCCATTTACCAATCTTACCGATGTTCTTTTTAAGTCGGTTAGAAAAGTCAGGTGCGATTTGTACGCTGGTAGCCGCGCCTTTCACTTCATCGGCACTGCGTTCCGCAATGCTGTAATTCTTCTGGTGACACTGTAACGCACCATTATTCAACTTGAACTGTTTATCTGCGCGCATGCGTAGGCAACTAAGCAATTCATCTGAGCTAGAGAAAATCGACGCTTTGCAGCCACCGAACTCAGATTTAAGTTGCCCACCGAATGCGGTGTAAAGAGCAATCAAACCTGGCTCAGTACCTAAACGCTCACCATATGGTGGGTTTGATACGATAACGCCGTTTTCAAATCCTGCCGGACGAGTAATCGTTGCTGCATCACCTTGTGCGAATTCAATCAGCTCTTCAACACCGGCTCTGCGAGCGTTATCTTGGGCGACTTTCAATACTTTAGGGTCGTTATCAAAGCCGAAAAACTTTGCGTCAACTTTTTTGACACCACGACGAGCCTGAACATTGGCCTCAGATTTAATCTCAGCCCAAGTTTCTGGTTCGAAGTCTTCTAATGACTCAAAACCCCACTGCTTACGCTTAACACCAGGCGCCATATTGGCTGCCATCATCGCCGCTTCGATAAGCAGCGTGCCTGAACCACACATTGGATCGAGTAAAGGCTGGTGGCCGTCCCAACCACAACGCATGATGATCGCAGAAGCCAATGTTTCACGCAGAGGCGCACGACCTGATTCCGGACGGTAGCCACGCTGATGAAGTCCACTACCCACCATATCCACACCCAGCAGAGCTTTGTCTTTGTGCAAACGAACGTGGACACGGATATCCGGACGTTCTTTACTGATGTTTGGACGTGGTAACCCTTTCTTTTCAAAGCAATCGACGATGCCATCTTTTACTTTCATCGCACCGTATTGGCTATTGCGGATTTCACGGTTTGTACCGTTAAAGTCGACAACGAAACGCTTTGAACTGTGGAATTGGTTCACCCAGTTAATCGCCATTGTAGAAAGGTACAAGTCCATATCATCGTTACAGGTGAATTCGGATAAAACACGTACAAATCGAGACGCCAAGCGGCTCCACAAACAACAGCGATAAACTTGTTCGTTTGTCGCTTTAAATTTTACGCCTGCCTGTACTGGTTTCGCATTTTCGATGCCTAGTTTAGTCAGTTCTTCAACAAGCAAATTTTCCATGCCATTTGAAGTTACCGCGAGATATTGATTCATAGTGTTCTTTCGCTGATAAAAAATGGCTTCAATTATACCTGACTTTACGATCAATGCCTCGTTTTTAAAGGTATTTTCCCTTTCGTTAGCACAAACACTCACCAGTTCCGTGATCTGAAAGTTCCTACATTTTGCATTTCATTCATCTTTTTACCGAACGAGTTTTTAACCAATCTATTGAGCACCTGACAAAGTGAATGCTTATTCACATTAATTATGGTCTATACCATTGAGAATTATTCATTGTAATTTAACTATATTTATTCGATATAGGGGAATAAACAGATGAACATTAAGCACTAAGTTGCCTAACATTAGAAAAAGCTAAGTTAAATTAAGTGGGATAAAAGTGACCTATCTCATGATTAAATGAACAATAAACGTACAGTTACAGAGGTGTTTATCTGGAAGAAGTGATGATTACGGATAAAAAAAATCGACCTGAAGCGGTCGATTAAGGCAAACAAAGGAACGAAATAAAGAAATTAAATTGGTTAGCCAACCATGGCCATAGGTGCCATAACAAACAAGTGGCTGGCACATGCCATACGGTCATGCATTACTTTGATCGGTTGACCGAATGGTAAAGATTTGTTGCCATCAAGAACAAACTCATCTTGCCCTACATAAAGGCACAGACTCGAAGTTTCACCAGGTTCTAGAACAATGAATACGCCTTCAGAATATTGGTTAGTGAGGAAGACCATATCGCCCTCTTCTGGCTCGTATCCCGAAGACTGAGCATCGAAAAACCAACTTTTAGGTTGTACTGGCTTGTGGAAGCGTTTCGCAGCTACACTGTATAGGGTTAGCTCTGCCTGACGATATTCACTGATATCGAGACAGCGGATACGTTCATTAAAAGTCTGAAACGCGCTGGCATCATCGACAGTAAATTCGTTGTTTGAGAAGGCGCAGTTGACTAACAGCTTTCGGGTTAGATTGGTTTGGAAAATCATTTCCTCACCTAAATCCAGCATTAAGCAAGCTTTATGCTCGTCATAATACCAATTCCATTTGTCGCTGGGTTTAAGCATTGTTCCGTTCTCTCTTGACTAGTTAAATCAGTGGTAAAGAGGTAAGACGCTTAATTACCTACTCATGATTTTCTAAATTTTACAAGCGAACGGATAAAAAAAAAGAGGAAACAAGATCCTCTTTTTTTGGAATAACTAATGTAAACTCAGCGAGTTGTTAAAATATTTTAAAGATTTTTAACAATATCGCGTACTAAACCTGGACCGTGATAAATAAAACCGGTATAGACTTGAACCAACTGAGCTCCAGCCATCATCTTCTCTTTTGCCGCAACATAAGAATCGATACCACCAACTCCAATAATCGGAAGTTTGTCACCAAGTGCTTCGTACAGTTTACGAACCACTTCGGTAGAACGAGACTGTACAGGACGACCGCTTAAGCCACCCGCTTCATTCGCGTGTTTCATTCCTTCAACAACCGTACGATCCAACGTGGTGTTGGTTGCGATTACGCCATCAATGTTGTTCTTAATCAGAGACTCACAAATCTGAACGATTTCATCATCACTTAAGTCAGGCGCAATCTTAAGTGCTAGAGGTACGTATTTATCGTGCTTTTCTGCTAGCTCAGATTGTTTTGCTTTCAACTCTGCTAGTAGCTCATCCAGTGCCTCTCCATATTGAAGAGAGCGTAATCCTGGCGTGTTTGGCGAAGAGATATTCACCGCAATGTAACCTGCGTATTCGTATACTTTTTCCATACAAATCAGGTAGTCTTCTGCCCCTTTCTCAATCGGCGTGTCTTTGTTTTTACCGATATTGATACCAAGTACACAGTCGAACTTCGCTTTCTTCACATTCTCAACCAAGTGATCGACACCTAGGTTGTTAAAGCCCATACGGTTAATGATGCCCTCTGCTTCCACTAAACGGAACAGGCGTGGTTTATCATTACCTGGTTGCGGACGTGGCGTTACGGTACCGACTTCAACGAAACCAAAACCCATCGCATCAAACGCTTCGATACATTCGCCGTTTTTGTCTAAACCAGCAGCCAGACCTACAGGGTTACGGAACGTTAGCCCCATGCACTCTACTGGACGGTTTGGTAATTGTTGACGATAGAAAAGATCGAGAGGTGTGCCGTTAAAGCGTTGGAAATTCTTAATTGCAAGATCATGTGCCTTTTCGGCATCAAGTTGGAAAAAGCCAGTTCTGGCTAGACGGTAAAGCATTGTGCCTCCGAAAGAAAAAAGCCCCGTGTAAACGGGTCAATATTATTTACTGTTTTTAATCGTAATTCAATGAAAATGACCGAATTAAGTAAAATCATATTTCTCAAAATTAAATGTCACATAAAAACAGCTACTTAAAATGACTATTTGACGGCAAAAATCATAATTTATTATGGCAAAGCAATCGATTTCAGTACATATAAAGTTAAAACGGTGGTGACAGCGTAACTTAAATCTCGGTAAGACCTGGTAATCAGGTACAAAAAAGCCCCGTATCTCTACGAGGCTTTGTCTAAAACACTAACTCTCCTACTCGCTTGGTGAGCAATTTAAGTTAAGCAATACCAACTCACGTAGTGCAACCGAGAATTTCGCAAACTCATGTACAGAGCCAACTTTAAACTCGTTTAGGATACTTTCCCAACGTTGCAGTGAAGGTTCATTAGATTCCATCCAGTTATCAAGCGCTTCGATCACATCAAACTCTTCTGATGCACAGTTGCAATTTAGTACCTGAGCGGTTAGCTGACGTTGCTGCCAATCTAAGTCTTCACGGAACGCCGCTCGAGCCAATGCTTGCCAGTTGTTGTCTACAGCTTGGTTGTTGATTTGCTTTAAGAACCAGTGTAATGACAGACGATCCCCTAAGTTGAAGTACAACTTAGACGCTTGCTCAACCGTTTTACCTGTTTCACTTGCCACTGCAGAAATATCCAGTGCAGATTGAAGACTTGATAAGCGAGCAACTTGATGAGCCAGTTTCTCTTCAACCCCTCTGTCCATCCAAACTTGTGCTAGTTCGTTGTGTTCTTCAACTTCTGACTCAACAAGCATACTATCTAGCGTTTCGCTGATAACGTTCACATCTTGTTTGTAAAGATTGATCAATTCGCCCACGGTGTATTTGCCGCTACGATTACGCAGTAACCAACGAGCAATTCGGCGTAGTGCACGACGAACATAGAACATGATTTCGTATTGTGCTTGCGCTGTCGCTACGTTATCCAGATCACGAGTCTGTTTTAGAATCGATTCTAGTTCGAAGATTTCACGTGCTGCACTGTATGCATTTGCGATATCAACAACACTTGCACCCGTCTCTTCTTGCAAGCGAGTGACGAAGTTACAGCCCATCTCGTTAACCATTTGGTTAGCCAGCGCTGTCGCGATAATTTCTGCACGTAGCGGGTGGTTGACCATCTGTTCTTTATAGTTACGGCGTAACTCACCTGGGAAGTACGCAACTAGCTGCTTCGCATGGAACTCGTCATTGGCGATTTCGTCCGTAACAAGCTGCTGCTTCAATACCATTTTTCCGTAAGCAACCAGAACAGAAAGCTCTGGACGTGTCAGACCCAAGCCCTGCTTTTCACGCTCTAGAAGCGTTTCGTCATCTGGGATGTATTCCAACGCACGATCCAGGAATCCTGCTTTCTCCATAGTATGGATGAAGCGAATCTGTTCTTTAACGATACCGACGCCCTGCTGCTCAGTAACAGAGATTGACTCTGATTGGCAGTAAGCATCATCAAGAACGATTTCACCAACTTCATCTTCCATCGACTCTAGGATTTGGTTACGTTGTTTAACCGTCAGATCACCGTTTGATACCAAACCGTTCAGGAAGATCTTGATGTTGACTTCGTTATCCGAACAGTCAACACCACCTACGTTATCAACGAAGTCGGTGTTCACGCGGCCGCCGTTAAGTGCGTATTCGATACGACCTTGTTGAGTCATACCCAAGTTACCGCCTTCACCTACAACCTTCGCTCTAAGATCACGACCGTCGATACGCAGCATGTCGTTTGCGCGGTCACCAACGTCAGTATGCGTCTCGTTAGAAGCTTTAACGTACGTACCGATACCACCATTCCATAGAAGATCCACTTTCATTTTCAGGATCATCTTAATCAGATCGTTTGGTGCCAGAGAAGCTTTCTTAGTACCCAACATTTTCTGAATTTCAGGTGTTAACTGGATCGATTTCGCACGGCGAGAGAAGATGCCACCACCTTCGGAGATCAACTCTTTATTGTAATCTTCCCAGCTTGATCTTGGCAGATTAAACAAGCGGTTACGCTCTTCCCAGCTTGAAGCTGAATCTGGGTTTGGATCAATGAAGATGTGCATGTGGTTAAACGCAGCTTGTAGACGAATGTGCTTAGAAAGCAGCATACCGTTACCAAACACGTCCCCTGCCATGTCACCAACACCGATAGCAGTAAAGTCAGTGGTTTGACAATCAATGCCCATTTCACGGAAGTGACGTTTTACTGACTCCCAGCCACCTTTCGCTGTGATGCCCATTGCTTTGTGGTCGTAACCGTTTGAACCACCAGAAGCAAATGCATCACCCAGCCAGAAGTTGTATTCCTCAGAGACTGAGTTCGCTAAGTCTGAGAATGTTGCAGTACCTTTATCTGCAGCAACAACCAAATATGGGTCGTCTTCATCGTGACGTACAACATTTTGCGGATGAGCTACTTCGCCCTCAATGATGTTGTCTGATACATCAAGCAATGCGCGGATAAAGCGTTTGTAACAACGTTGACCTTCCGCGAAGATCTCATCACGTGTAGTCAGAGATGGTTGACGTTTACAAACGAAACCACCTTTCGCACCAACAGGAACGATAACAGTGTTCTTAACTTGTTGAGCTTTAACTAGACCAAGAATCTCTGTACGGAAATCTTCTTGGCGATCTGACCAGCGCAAGCCACCACGTGCTACTTTACCACCACGCAAGTGAACACCTTCGATGTCCGGTGCGTAAACGAAGATCTCAAATGCTGGTACCGGTTGTGGAATCTCTGGGATTTCACTCGGTTTCATCTTCAATGACAACCAAGGCTTAGGCAGTTTGTTCTCGTCAGTTTGGTAGTAGTTGGTACGTAGCGTCGCCATGATCATTTCCATATAACGACGAATGATACGATCATCATCCAAGCTTTCTACACGATCCAATTGCTCAGTCAGTTTCTTGATAAGATCATTCTGACCTTTCTCGCTACCTTTATGCTTAGGATCGAAACGCTTGGTAAACAGCTTAACTAGACCTGTTGCTAGGTCTGGGTAGTGGCTTAGCGTATCTTCAATGTATTGTTGACTGAATGGGAAACCAACTTGACGCATGTAGCGCGCGTAAGCACGAAGAATTGAGATTTCACGACCAGTCAGTGAAGCACCTAGTACCAATCGGTTAAAGCCATCACTCTCTAAGTTACCTGACCAAATCGCTGCAAATGCTTGTTGGAATCGATCACGCGCTTCGCGAAGATCTACCGTTTTCTCGCTCTTATGCAGCATTGAGAAATCTAGGATCCAGAATGTCCGGCCATTCGTTTTCTCGATCTCATAAGGTGATTCACCGATCACACGTAGACCCAAGTTCTCTAACATTGGCATTACGTCAGAAAGATGGATTGGTTCGTCTCGGTGGTAAAGCTTCAAACGTACCGCTTTTGAATCTGCCGCTTCTTCTTGAGGACGGTAGAACAACATGCCTAGTTTGTTGTCGTCACTTAGTGCTTCTAAGCGTTCAATATCTGCAACTGCAGAGCTTGGCATCATGTCTTCTTTGTATGAACGCGGGAACGCACTCATGTATTCTTTTGAAAGTGGAAGACCTTTGCTTTCACCAAAGTTAGCGATGATGGATTCTTTAAGTCTGTCGTCCCAAGAGGTGGAAACTTCCATTAGGTTTTGCTCGATCTTTTTCACGTCTACATCAATGTTGTTATTGTCTACACGAACAATGTAATGCGTTCTGGCCAAAGGACTTTCTGAGAAGTAAGTTGTGAATTCAACTTCTTGCTCGCAGCCAAAGTATTGTTTGAAAATACGTTGAGTCTGACGACGCAATTCTGTGTTGTAACGGTCTTTTGTTACGTAGACCATGCAGCTAAAGAAGCGGCCAAACGGGTCTTTACGTACAAACAGACGAATCAAGTCGCGATCTTGCATTTGCACCACACCCATGCCGACTTCTAGCAGCTCTTCTTCGTTTGCTTGAAGCAATTCGTCACGCGGGTAGTTTTCTAAAATATTGTGCAGTGCTTTGTATGAGTATGATCCGTGACGATAACCACTTGCAGTTAGGATACGATCGACTTTTTCACGAATCAGAGGAATGCTTTGAACCGCTTGGTTGTATACCGCCGACGTGTAAAGACCAGTGAAGCGGTGCTCACCGATCACTTTGCCATTTTCATCAAATTTCTTGATGCCAATATAGTCAGTGTAAGCTGGGCGGTGAATACGACATGGTCGATTGCCTTTTGTCATGATCAGCGCGTATGGCTTTTTCGCTTCTAGTCTTGCTGAATCAGACAGTTCCGACAACTTCACACTACGAACACGCTTGTCATCCGCAAACAGACCCAGACCTTTTTCTGTTACAGGTTTTAGTTCTGTATCACCATTGTTTTCAACAAGGTCATATTCTTTGTAACCCATAAAAGTGAAGTTGTGTTCACCTAACCAGCGAAGAAACGCAATGGTTTCATCCATACGATCTTTTTGGATCGTAACGCGTTCTTTATTCTGTTCGAGTTGATCAGTGACCACTTTGAGTTTGTCGACCATTTTTTTCCAATCGCTTACTACAAGACGCGTATCAGAAAGGATGTTTAATAGCTCAGCTTTAAGTGCCTGCATCTCTTCTTTACTGGTAAGACGGTCAACCTCGATATGGAACAAAGACTGAAGGACACCACCTTCACCGTTTACATCGATAATGTGGCCCTTCTCATCTCGTTGAAGTTGAGTTGGATTGTTCAACATAAGATGAGACACCAAATCTAGACGAGCTAAGGCCATCTTGATTGAGTCCACTAAGAACGGGCTATCTGGAACAACAATTTCTACGATTGTGTGAGTCGATTGCCAACCTTGACGGCTGACGGTCGGGTTGAAGACTTGTACAGAAACATCTTCAGGTTTTTTTTCGTTGATATGGTGCCAAAGGCTGATTACGGCACCATAGAGATCGGATTCATTTCGCTGGACCAGGTCGTCATCGGAAATATTACTAAATAAGTGTTGAGCAAGTTTAGTTACAAGCGTCTGGTGAGAAAGCTCGAGTTTGTCTTGAATCAGTTGGTAAACTTTTTCAAGCAGAACCGGCACTACATTTTCACGCGCGGTCATATTCACACTCCACAGAATAATTGTTGTTTTGTAGGGGGACTTAGCAAAGGGGTAACTTCCCTGAAACTAAGCATTGGTAATGCATACGACCCATTGTAAAAGGATAATTACAAATGTTTAACAACTATTAGCAGTGGTATGAGGTGAAATGTCTGATTCTGTGACTAAGATTCCTATTTAAACATCTAGAAATACCTTTCTTCACAGAGTTTCCAACTTGATAAACTTGTTATTTTGGTCAGTTGTTAGTCTAAACTGCCCTCTAATGCCCAATTGGGTAAGAAATGGTCTGAATTTAGCTGCTGATAACTGAAGTCTTAAACCGTTGTGAGTCATAACTTGGATCGTGTTTGAAACACCAGAATAATGTGAACGAAATGTCTGATATGGAATGTTGAGAGTAAAATAGTAATGCTTCATGAAAGATAAAACGTAATAGAACAAGGACAAATGCCAATCGCTTAGCAATATATATCTGCGTTATTTCAGCGAGCACTAGCGAGACTAGGAACCTAATCGCAGCGAGCTGAGCAGTTAAATAAATAGCTTTGGCCATAAAGTGCGTGGAAAGTAGATCCTGAATCACGCTCCTTCGTCGCTGTTCAGGATGACGGGAAACTTAAACATGCCGTTCGCTGTTAAACAAATGGCATTCACGAAAAAAAGGGTGGCCACTCAGACCACCCTATTCGTTTGATGACTATTCGTCTAGTGCCTTGGTGACTTTTTCAAACAAGTCTTTGGCAAGATTATCCATCGATTTTAGTTTTTCAAGTTCTGCACGCATCAGTGTTTGACGGCCTTCATCGTATTTACGGAACTTAAGCAAAGGATCAATCAGACGAGATGCCACTTGCGGGTTGGTGTCATTCAGTTGCCCTAGAATCTCACCCGCAAACAGATAACCAGAACCTGACTTTTTATGGAAGTTTACTGGGTTTGCACTCAAGAATGAACCAATCAAGCTACGAATACGGTTCGGGTTTTTCAGACTAAATGCTTCATGAGACATGGTTGCTTTCACTTTCTCAAGCGCATCTTCAGCGGGGTTACTGCCTTGCAGTACAAACCACTTGTCCATAACCAGACCATCGTGTTTCCACTTGTCGCTGTAATCCGCCATTAGCGTTTCACGACATTCAAGTTGTGCGTTGTTCGCTGCGGTCATCGCTGCAATGGTATCCGTCATGTTGTTTGCAGATTCATATTGCGCCTGAACAAGTTGGTTGCCCTTCTCAGTATGCGCCAGGAACTGAAGACACTGATTACGCAACGCTCGCTTGCCAATCGCATCGTGCTCTATAGAGTAATCCACTTGCTTTAACGTGTGGTAAGTCGCACTCAACTCATCTTCTAGTTCTTTAGAAAGTGACAGTGTAATGCTATTCAATACACTATCAACGGCGTCGATATCAATCTGCTGGTACCAGCCAGTGATTTCATTAATCGAGGGTAGCGATAGCACGTGCGCGATGAAAGCAGGTTCAAGGTTTGCGTCCAACAGCACGCCACGGAAAGCATCGAACAACGCTTCAGAAAGTTTAACTTCCTCTCCCGCTTGAACGTTCACTACATTTTGTCGGATGTATTTTGCCAGTAACATTTGGCTTGCGTCCCAACGTGCGAAATCGTTCGTCGCATGTTTCATCAGGAAGATAAGCTCATCGTCGCTGTAATCGTATTCCAGTTTTACTGGCGCCGAGAATTCGCGTAGCAACGATGGTATTGGTTGAACATCTACATTTTCAAACACGAAAGTCTGTTTGTCTTGTTTAATATCCAGTACGTTGTGCACAGCCTCACCATCGATAATTAATGGAATGACCTGCCCTTTATCGTCGTACAGCTCGATATCAAATGGAATATGCAGCGCTTGTTTTTCCGCTTGATCAGGTGTTGCCTCTGTAAACTGCTCAACAGTTAGTGCGTAAGTTTTCGCATCAGCGTTGTACTCACTGTTGACACGTAATGTCGGTGTACCCGACTGGCTGTACCATAGGCGGAATTGCTTCAGGTCGACGCCCGTCGCATCTTCCATCGCTAAGACAAAGTCTTCACATGTTGCTGCTGTACCGTCATGACGCTCAAAGTAGAGCTTCATGCCTTTTTGGAACCCTTCTTCACCCAGTAATGTGTGGTACATACGAATGACTTCACTGCCTTTCTCATACACAGTGAGTGTGTAGAAGTTATTCATCTCAATAACTTTATCTGGACGGATTGGGTGTGACATTGGGCTTGAATCTTCAGCAAACTGAGGACCACGAATAATACGAACGTTATCAATGCGGTTAACCGCGCGAGAGCCAAGATCAGACGAAAATTCTTGATCACGGAAAACCGTTAGACCTTCTTTGAGACTTAGCTGGAACCAATCGCGACACGTCACGCGGTTACCCGTCCAGTTATGGAAGTATTCGTGGCCAATCACGGCTTCAATACCTAAATAATCCCGGTCAGTTGCTGTTTGGTCGTTGGCTAAAACGAACTTAGAGTTGAAGATATTCAAGCCTTTGTTTTCCATTGCCCCCATGTTGAAGAAATCAACGGCAACAATCATATAAATATCTAGGTCATACTCAAGACCAAAGCGTTCTTCGTCCCACTTCATGGAATTGATCAGTGACGTCATTGCATGAGGCGCACGGTCAAGGTTGCCTTTATCAACAAAGATCTCTAACTCTACCTCGCGGCCAGACATTGTGGTGTACTTATCACGCAGTACATCAAAATCACCGGCTACCAGTGCAAACAAGTAAGCAGGCTTTGGATGCGGGTCTTGCCATTGCACCCAGTGGCGACCATTTTCAGCTTCGCCTTCTGCAATACGGTTACCGTTACTCAGCAAATAAGGATAAATCTCTTTATCTGCAATCACTTTTGTCGTGTATTTTGCCAATACGTCTGGACGATCTAAATAATAAGTGATGCGGCGGAAACCTTCAGCTTCACACTGAGTACAGAAAGCACCACCAGATTTGTATAAACCTTCAAGTGCCGTGTTCGCTTCTGGATCAATTTTGGTAATGATTTCAAGTTCAAATTCAGCTGGTAGATCAGAAAGAACCAGAGAGGCTTCCTTCACTTCATGATGAGCCCAGTCTTCGCCATTCACTTTGACAGAGCGAAGTTCTAGCCCCTCACCATCTAACTCTAATGTCGTGAGCTCACCTTTTTGAATGACTTTCGATAGCGCGGTAACGATCGTGTCGTTATCAAATAGATCAAACGTGAGATCAATATCGGTAATGGTATGAGATGGCGCTTGATAATCTTTACGATATTTGGCTTGAGGAGCTTGGGACATGTCCATAAATCCTTGTCTGTCGAAGAATAAAAACCACTTCTTTAAGGACTAAAATGTCGAAGTGGTATCACTATATAAGCTATTAGTAGTGCTTATGGTATCAAAATACAAGCCTTTACGCTAAAAAGTAGAGCTAATAGTGTACTAGCTCTACTTTTTGGTTAACATTTACACAACATAACTTGTATTCAGTAGGGTTACTTTACGGTTGACATTTATAGATGCTTATTATTGTGTCACCCTATTTAAAACCGCGTACATATCACCATTTGAATCTTCTATCGTCAATTCGTTTTTGTTGAGTTTATATGTTGTTCCATGCTCACCATTTTCATACAAAAGAACTAAATACTCATCCTCGGTATAAAATACGCCTTGTTTTACTGACTCTTTCCCTGCCTCATTAGAAACGCGGAACAAAAATACGAAATCAGGCTGAAGTATTAAGTCCATGTGACTGATCTTACTTGCGGCGAGGCCATCCCCGGAGACGTGAGAGCTAGACCAAATTCCAGCAAGGGCGTTTGAAAGACCTTTCGTGAAGGTGACACCATTAAGGTCAAGCGTGTTGTGGTTGTTCCGGTACGCATAGATTTGAGGCTCATCCGTATTCAGACCAAGAACAATCGTGTCTTCGTTTACATTGTACACCCCTTCCCAGTGATCAACGGAATAGTCTTTTTTCTGTATATCAATGGAAAACATATAGTCAGACCCCAAAGATAATTTGATAGCACGAAAATTTTCTGCCGACTCTCCTGGGGTCTGATTCAGCAAGTACCAATCCCCGATTAAGAACGGGGTGTCAAAGTGACTTAATTCTTCTTCACGAGTGTTGTCTGCGCTATACACACTAAAACAAAAAAAACTAAGTAAAATAAAGAACCATTTCATACCGGAATCCTTATCGTTTTCTTTTAGCTTAGGCTTTAGTCATCTGTTTCGCGAAATATTTGAGGTCCATCACGTAAATTGTTGGTACGAAAAAAGCAAATATTTATCTCAATATTGCTGGGGATCAGAGATAAAAAGATATAAAAAAAGAGCGAGTCATAAGGACTCGCTCTTATAGTATTGAATGTTTAGTCGTTATGACTGATTGGTTGCTTTTAACATATCAATCATAATTGAGACAGATTCATCGAGATAAACATCAGGAGCTTCGTAGTCTTTAGGCACATCCTCTAATGACTTAAATGCCTTTTTGCCCAATGATGTCTGGCGCTCATTAATGCGCTCCAGACGAAGCTTGTCTTCTGAGTCTTGCTCATCTTTGCGCACTTTTTCATTAAGCGACAAGAAGTTATTGTCTTTTTCTTGACGATACTTTTCGATATCTTCTTTGATGAATCGGAATTCCATTTCATCGGCGATACGCTTGTTGTGCAACTTAGCCAAACTCTCTACCAATGTATCCTTACTCGGATACATTGTGTAACTTGCCTTATCGATGCTATCCCATGGTAGCGCATTCTCTTCAACACTTTCACCAGTTTCAGACGCTTCAACTGGCGTTGGAAAAGCGATATCCGGCGCTACCCCACGATTCTGAGTACTACCACCATCAATGCGGTAGAACTTCTGAATGGTGTATTGAACATACCCTAGTTCTTTATCAAAAAGATCGTAAATATGGTTCAACGAACGGTGCTGCTGCACAGTGCCCTTACCAAAGGAGTTCTCACCAAGAATGATCGCACGATTATAATCTTGCAACGCTGCCGCAAAGATCTCGGAAGCGGATGCACTATAACGGTTGATTAAAACCGTTAACGGACCATCGTAACTGATTTGTCCATCGGTATCGGCATTCACTTTAATTCGACCGTAGCTATCGCGAACCTGGACAACCGGACCTTCTTTGATAAACAGTCCAGTCAGTGCCGTGGCTTCTGTTAAAGCACCGCCGCCGTTGTTACGCAAGTCGACAATCACACCGTCAACATTCTTAGTCTTAAACTCTGCCAACAGTTTGTCAGTATCTTTTGACAGCCCGACATAAAAGCTCGGCACTTCCAAAACGCCGATTTTCTTGCCGTCTTTCTCGATGACTTCTGACTTCACAGCTCGGTCTTCTAAACGAACTTTGTCACGGACAATTGTGACAATGTGACTTTTTGCTCCAGCACCTTCTGGTAAGATCTGAAGGTTAACCTTTGTTCCTTTCGGACCTTTGATTAACTGCACAACATCGTCTAAACGCCAACCAATAATGTCGACAATTTCTTCGCCATCTTGACCCACACCTATGATTCGATCACCTTCATCAAGCTGTTTGCTTTTTGAAGCTGGCCCACCAACAACGAGAGAACGAATAACAGTGTAATCATCCGTCATTTGGAGAACAGCACCGATACCTTCCAAAGATAGGTTCATTTCTGACTGGAACTGTTCTGCGTTACGAGGAGAAAGGTAGCTGGTATGCGGATCAACTTGCCTTGAGAAGGCATTCATATAGAGCTGAAATGCGTCTTCATTATTGGTTTGAGTGATTCGCTTCATCGCATTGTTATAACGCTTCTCTAAAACTTCTTTGATTTCTGGCCACTCTTTGCCTGTCAGTTTCAGATTGAGTGCGTCATATTTAACGCGTTTTCGCCATAACTCATTAATTTCCGACTCATTTTTTGGCCACGCAGCTTCTGAGCGATCAAGTTCGAGCTCGTCGTCGGTATCAAATTTGATTTCTTTGTCTAGCAGGGTCAACGCATAAGCAAAACGTTCGAAACGTTTTTGCATGGACAGATTATAAACATCAAATGCGATCTGGTTGTTACCAGCTTTAAGCTGATCATCCAGTTCAACCGACCAATTTTTGAAGGAGTCTATATCGGCTTGAGTGAAAATATTTTTATTGTAATCAAGCAACTCTATATAACGCTCAAAAATCGCTTTAGAGAAATCATCGTCGAGACTGAAATGCTTGTAATGAGAGCGGGTGAATCGAGAGGTGACTCGTTTGCTGGCCGTTTCGTGCTGAACTTCAGGAGTCAGCACCGGCAAGTCATCTTTGTGTAGTTTGGCTTCTAGAGCCTGAGCTGATGCTGCTAGCAATAAGCTAGCAGCGATCAGGGTCACTTTTGAACGGCAATTCATGCGTAGGAGTATCTCCCTTATGCGCGCAAGTGCTCCGCTTTCACAACCATTTGTAGGCCGTTAGCAAGTTGAACACGTACATCATCCTTATTGATTTCAACAATGGTCGCTGCCATGTTTCCTTTACCCATGTTCACGTTAACTGCGTTGCCTACTGTGATTTCGTCAGCATTGAGCGCGCGTGTTTCTACAGGCTGAGTTTGTTTTTGTGTTTTTGGTTTGTTGGCACGACGAGGCTGTTGAGGCTTCTTAGCCGCTGGTTTTGCTTTCGCCTTACCCTCTTCACGAGCTTTCTGTGCTTGTTCTTTACGACGAGCTTGAACTTTTGCTTTGCTTTCTGCAAGTGTTGCTTTAGCGTGTTCTACGTGTTCTTCTTCTAGCTCACCACATGGGTTGCCATCCAGATCAACACGTACCGCACCTGGTTTTACACCATGTAGGTAACGCCATGAAGATGTGTACTGTCTTAACGCTGCACGAAGCTGAGTTTTGCTTACTTTTTCGTCTTCATTTAGACGTTCCGCAAGATCTTGAAAAATACCAATTTTCAGAGGTTTTGCTTCACCTTCTAAAGTAAAGCACTTAGGGAAACATTCAGCAATATATGCGATAACTTCTTTGCTGTTTTTTAACTTTTCAGTCATGAGGGTTCCTGGTTTGAGCGGATTTCCGCAGAGCATTAAGAAAAAATATTCTCGTATTATAGTGAGATGCCAACGAAAAACCACACTCGTGGACGAATTTATGCGTTGTTCGCGTGTGAATTAAGCAGCTTTTCTACTTCAGACATAAAATGAGTAAGCCCCGCTTCATCTGTTTCACTGAATCGACCAATACTTGGGCTATCAATATCTAACACTCCTGCGACTTTTCCATTAATCGTAAACGGAATCACAATTTCAGAATTACTTGCCGCATCACAAGCAATATGGCCTTCAAACGCGTGAACGTCGTATACTCTTTGTGTAGTGTTAGTTTTTGCTGCGGTACCACAGACCCCTCGCCCCATTGGGATGCGAACACAAGCTGGCTTACCTTGGAACGGACCTAGAACCAGTTCGTCCCCTTTTATTAGGTAAAAGCCTGCCCAGTTGAGGTCTTCTAGTTCCATAAATAGAAGCGAGCTCAGGTTTGCCAAGTTGGCAATAAAGTCTGGCTCTGACTCAATGAGTGCTGCGGCTTGCTTGGTTAGTCTTTGATACTGTTCTATGTTCATATTAACTTCCTACTAATTTATAACGCTTCCATTCTTATGGTTTAGCGCTAAAATGCTGACCTACCTTATAATAGGACTTATTCTCAATTACAATGATTAAGAAAGATGACACTATTAGCCGTTCTTGGTTGATAACACAAGTAAAAAAGCACAAGTCTAAGCTGATTTTAGCGAACTTGATTGCTGTTTTGGCAACTTTGATTAGTGTTCCAATCCCTCTTCTTATGCCACTGATGGTGGATGAAGTCTTATTGGATCAACCCGCCAATGGCATAGCTGCAATGAATGCCGTTCTTCCAGAAGCGTGGCACTCACCTACTGGTTATATTTTCTTTACGCTTTTTTTAGTCGTACTCATGCGCGCAGCCAGTCAAGCGCTCAACATCGTTCAAAGCCGTCAGTTCACGCTGGTATCGAAGACGATTACTTTCGAAATGCGCAGCAAGATGATCGACAAGTTAGGCCGAATCAGTATTCGTCAGTACGAGACGAAAGGCAGTGGCGGGATCAACGCCCACCTAATCACTGACATAGAAACGATTGATCAATTTATCGGCTCAACGCTGGCGAAATTTGTGGTTAGTTTACTGACCGTAATCGGGACTGCAATCGTTCTTCTTTGGCTTGACTGGCGGTTGGGCTTATTTATCTTGCTGGTTAATCCGGTCGTTATCTATTTTTCTCGAAAACTTGGTAGCATGGTTAAGCACCTCAAACGTAAAGAGAACCACTCTTTTGAGTTATTCCAAACGCGGCTGGTCGAAACGCTAGATGGTATTTATCAACTTCGAGCCGCCAATAAAGAAAGAGAATTTCTCCAACAACTGAAAAATAGTGCCGATCAAGTTCGTGTCGACGCAGATAAATATGCCTGGCAATCTGAAGCGGCAGGACGTGTCTCCTTCTTACTCTTTTTGATCGGCTTCGAGCTCTTCCGAGCTGTTGCTATGCTCATGGTGCTATTTAGCGACCTGACTATCGGTCAGATCTTTGCCGTGTTTGGTTACCTTTGGTTTATGTTGTCTCCTGTTCAGGAGCTACTTGGCATCCAGTTCTCTTGGTACAGTGCCAAAGCCGCGTTAAAACGAATAAATGATCTACTGCAGCTAGAAGAAGAACACAGACCGCGTTCAAAAGTGAATCCTTTCACAGATGATCGAGAAGTGGACGTCAAAATAGAAAACGTTAATTTCTCTTACAACAATGAAAATAAGGTACTGGACAATCTCTCGCTATATATCCCTGCGGGTAAAAAAGTCGCTTTAGTCGGTGCGAGTGGTGGTGGTAAATCTACCTTGATTCAACTCTTGATA
Source organism: uncultured Vibrio sp. (assembly GCF_963675395.1). Taxonomy (NCBI): domain Bacteria; kingdom Pseudomonadati; phylum Pseudomonadota; class Gammaproteobacteria; order Vibrionales; family Vibrionaceae; genus Vibrio; species uncultured Vibrio sp. The sequence goes on from NZ_OY776223.1 coordinate 327,067, forward strand.
GGTGTTTATCGTCAGAATTCAGGTGGCATCCGTTTCAATGATGAGTTAACGGAAAATATCGGTTTTGAAGTTATCCGCGATAAGATTGCTGTTGTATTACAGCAACCTATATTATTTAACGATACCTTAAGGCATAATCTGACTCTCGGTGGTAACTTTGATGAAATGTCGTTGTGGCGTGCATTAGATGTCGCTCAGCTACAAGATGTCATTTCTCAGTTAAACCACGGGTTAGATACACAAGTTGGCCGAAATGGTATTCGATTGTCGGGCGGTCAACGTCAGCGTCTCGCGATAGCCAGAATGGTATTGAGTAACCCTCAATTTGTTATTTTGGATGAAGCAACGTCAGCATTAGATACAGCAACAGAAGCTGCTCTGCACAAGGCGTTAACTGAATTCTTGCGAGGCCGGACAACGTTAATTGTTGCACATCGCCTGTCTGCCGTGAAACAAGCAGATTTGATCTATGTGCTTGAAGATGGAAAAGTAACACAAACTGGGACCCATGGAGAATTAGTTGAGCAGGAAGGCTTATATCAAACCTTATATGGCGGCATTCAGTCCCACGCTTAAACCATTCTGTTTAGAGAGGTCGTTGTAGTGACCTCTCCGTCTAAACACGCAATGACGCCCAATAGAGTGCGACTGTGCCAGGGTTGCGAACTTCCAGTCGATATTGTCGCGTTACCCAAAGGTAAACATGCCTACTGCCCTCGTTGTGGTACACAATTGTATCGTAGTGGACAGCACAGTTTATCGGGGAACTTAGCCATCGCCGTGACGTGCATTCTTTTATTTATCCCGTCTCACTTTTTTAATTTCATCAGTATCAGGCTGTTTGGTGTCATGATTCCGGCAACTTTGCCATCGGGAATGATTACCTTGATGGAAGAAGGCTTCGTGCTTCTCTCACTGCTGATACTGTTCTGTAGTTCTCTAGCGCCACTGACCGTCTGTGTTTCTGTCGTCACCGCGCACCTTTCAATCTATAACCGTTGGTTTTATGGGCTGCGTGTTTCTCTTTGGCTAATTCAGCATCTCAAACATTGGGTAATGCTGGACGTGTTTCTGGTCAGTATTGCTGTGTCTTGCTTCAAGCTACAGGACTATTCAGATATTTTTGTTGGCCCCGGTTTAATTGGTCTTGCTTTACTGCAAATATTCACGGTTCTGCTCGTCTCGCGAATCAGCGTGCGCCGCTATTGGGAAGTATGGCAACCAGAAACAACCTACCCCTTTAGGCACAAAGACATCCATTGCCATGAGTGTCACTTGTCCCAACCAGAAAATAAAAACTGCCAACGTTGCGGTCATGAGCTTTATCATCGCAAGCCCCACTCTATTCAGAAAACTTGGGCTTATCTGGTTGCCGCGACGATTGCCATTTTTCCGGCAAACCTTATCCCGATATCAATTTTAATCACCAATGGTCAACGCCTAGAAGACACTATTTTTTCCGGCGTCGCCTCTTTGGTCAACAGCGGCATGTATGGGATTGCGGCTATTATTTTTGTCGCCAGTATTGTGGTGCCGGTGGTCAAAATCCTCAGCCTCGCCTACATCATGCTGTGCATTAGATTTAAACGTTCGGTGTTTAAACGCCAACGGATGATGATTTATTTTGCAGTGAAATGGATCGGTAAGTGGTCTGTCATGGATTTGTTCGTTATTTCTATCATGATGACCTTGATCGACCGTGGCCAGATACTCGATTTTACACCAGGGCTTGGTGCGGTCGCCTTTGGCTTAGTCGTGGTGTTTACTATGCTAGCAGCAGACAGTATCGACCCAAGACTAATCTGGGACCAGCCCCAAAAACAATCAGAAAAAGAGTCAATGAATGAGTGATCAGAACAGTTCTCAAACGTCATACGTGCCAGAAGTTAAGAGGAGTAAAGGTATCTCTCCCCTGTGGCTACTGCCGATTTTGACGATGGTATTAGCTGGCTGGCTGGTGGTGAAATCGATCCACGACGCTGGTCAGCGCATTCAAATCTACTTTTCCGATGCGGCGGGTTTAGTTGCTGGGCGAACCACCATACGCTATCAAGGCATGGAAGTGGGTATGGTTCGCGACATTAACTTAACTGAAGATCTTGGCAGCATTTACGTTGACGCAGATATCTACCCTGAAGCAAGTAAACTACTCAACGAGAACACACGATTTTGGCTGGTTAAACCAACCGCAAGCCTCAGTGGCATCTCCGGTTTGGACGCTCTTGTTTCTGGTAACTACATTTCGATTCAACCGGGTGACAGCGACGAGTTTGAAACCGTTTTTCATGCCCTTGATTCCGTCCCGACAGATCTGCGCGTAACACAAGGTTTAAATATTAAACTGACAAGCCGAGATTTGGGTGGCGTCTCTATCGGTTCTCAAATCGTTTATAAGAAAATCCCTATTGGAGCAGTATACAGCTATCAATTAGATGAGGATGCCAAGTCCGTTACTATTCGAGCCAACATACAGGATCAATATCGCCACATCATTAATGATCGTAGCCGTTTCTGGAACGTGAGCGGCATTGGAGCAAACATTGGTTTTGGCGGTGTCGACGTTCGTTTAGAAAGTATGAGCGCCCTCATCGGTGGTGCTATCGCGGTAGACTCGCCTGATGACGGTGAACCTGTCGGTGAAAATACTCAGTTCCGGTTATACAAAGATTTAAAAACAGCGGGACGAGGCATCGCGGTTAAAATTGCATTACCTGATGACAATAAAGTGAGTGCTGAAGGCGCCCCAATCATGTATCGCGGGCTTGAAATTGGTCAGGTAACTGACTTAAGTCTATCTGACGGCCGTGAAGTGATACTCGCCTCTGCGGCGATACAACCAGCATTCAGTGACATGCTGACCACCGGAACTCGATTTGTTCTGGAAGAGGCCAAGGTTTCACTTTCCGGTGTCGAAAATATCGCCAACCTGGTGCGCGGTAATTACCTGACGATTGTTCCCGGTGAAGGTGAACGCTCTCGTCAGTTCACCGCTATTCGTAAAAATGAATTTAATCAGCAGCAAGAAAAGTCTATCGCGATTAGGCTTATTTCTGATAATTCGTTTGGCTTGGACAGTGGCGCAAATGTGCTCTACAAAGGCATTGTGGTTGGCTCAATAATTAAGGTTGGGTTAGTAGATGACGGCCAACAAGTACAACATGAAGTATATATGGACGTACTCATTGACCACGAATACAAGCACTTAATCAAATCGAACAACCGATTCTATGTGACTGGAAGTGCTTCAGCAGAACTCACTGAATCTGGGCTCAGCGTCACCGTCCCACCGGCTAAACAGTTGCTTACTGGCTCAATCAGCTTTGTCAGTGAAGGTGAAACTAGCATTCAGAAAGAGTACCAACTGTTCCAAAGCGAATCTTTAGCGGAGCTGGCGCAATACAACCGCCGCGGCTCAAAAATACTGACCCTGTTCGCCCCTGAGTTGCCTTCTGTTTCTAAAGGCAGCCCTCTGCTATACCGCAACCTTCCGGTAGGTAACGTGACTGATTTCCATTTGGTTGATGGCGGCGTGGTGATTCAGGTGAGTATTGAAAACCGTTTTGCACACCTCTTAACATCGCAGACGGTATTCTGGAACCGTTCAGGTATTGAAATCGATGCATCCCTTGCAGGCGTCAGTGTAAAAGCCCACCCGCTCAAATCAATCATACAAGGTGGCATTGCCTTTGATTCTGTTCCTGGCGTTGAAAACAAAATCGGTGAACGCTGGAAGCTCTATGAGGACCAAAAAACAGCACGCAAATTCGGCCGTGTTATATCTCTGATAACGGACGGCACTCAAGAAGTAGTGAAAGGCATGCCTATTACTTACCAAGGTGTAAACGTGGGTGAAGTGACTCTTGTCGTACCCAACTTCCGGCGCCATTTGGTCGAAGTCACGGCGCGTATATTGCCCGAGTACGTGGCTGATATTGCCGTGGAAGGTTCTCGTTTTTGGCTGACCGAGCCAGAGATTGGTCTGGGCGGGGTGAAAAATCTCGGCGCCTTGGTTTCAAAGTCCATCAGTGTCAATCCTGGCAAAGGTAGCGGAGCCTTTAGTTTCGAGCTAGAGAAACAGTTTGATCAAGTCAATGGTGTGATATTCACTTTACAAAGCGAGCAACGCGGATCGGTACAAACGGGAACTCCTATTCTTTATCGTCAAATGGAGGTTGGTCAGGTGACCGATGTTCGCTTGGGCGAATTCGCCGATCGCATTGTGACAACAATCAAACTAAAGCCGGAGTATGCCTACCTTGTGCGCCAGAACAGTGTGTTCTGGAACGTATCAGGCGTCGATGTCTCGATAGGCCTTACTGGCGCTAATATCAAGGCGGGAACCATTGATAGTATTGTGCGTGGCGGAATCGCCTTTTCGACACCGGAACAATCTCAAATTCCACCGGCTGCGAAAAATGGCCAGACCTTCTTCCTCTACCCTCAGGCGGAAGAGAGTTGGTTGCAGTGGCGAACGGCAATACCCAAACCGTAACGACAGGTTTATAAATAGAGCAGCCTACTCACTTAAGGATTTCTATAACGTCATTCCAGCGAGCCTTAGCGAGACTAGGAATCTATTCTAAGCGCGCTGAGAATAGAGAAAAATACCTTTGATAACACAGTTCTCGGATAGAAGATCCTGAATCATGCTCCTTCGTCGCGGTTCAGGATGACGGTTGACTGGAGTATTCTGCTTGCTGTTAACTGACTGGCAGTACGTCATCGCTGCTCTTTTTTAATCCCCACGTTCGGTGGCTATTCGTTTCTGCGCGACTTTCGTATATTATTTGCGGCAAATTCTGCAAGCGAGACTTCACATTGCATCCTAATGTATACATCCCAGACGCGTTTCTGGAAAAAATCCAAACCATCCTACCTGCTGGCCTTAATATGGAAGACTTTGTTTCTTCCTGTCAAAAGCCATTACGTAAAAGTATTCGCGTCAACACACTAAAGATAAGTGTCGAAGCGTTTATCCAACGAGCAGACGAAAAAGGCTGGAAACTTTCACCAGTACCTTGGTGTGAGAGTGGTTTTTGGATTGATGCTGATGAGTCTGTAGTACCGCTAGGAAACACGGCAGAGCACATGTCTGGATTATTCTACATTCAGGAAGCAAGCTCAATGATGCCAGTGTCTGCCCTATTCATGAACGATGAGGTTTACCATGCGGTCCTCGATACTGCCGCCGCGCCGGGCTCAAAAACGACACAAATCGCAGCGCTAATGAACAATGAAGGTGTACTGGTTGCCAATGAATACGCCGCGAGCCGGGTGAAAGTTCTGCATGCAAACATTGAACGTTGCGGTGTCCGTAACGCTGCGCTTAGTAACTTTGATGGCCGAGTATTCGGTGGCTGGCTACCAGAACAATTCGATGCGGTGTTACTGGATGCACCGTGCTCTGGCGAAGGCACTCTTCGTAAAGATGAAGACGCAATGAAAAACTGGTCACAAGAATCGGTTTTAGACATTGCGGATACGCAGAAAGATCTAGTTGAAAGTGCCTTTCACGCATTGAAACCTGGTGGTGTACTGGTTTATTCAACCTGCACACTCAGCACGGAAGAAAACCAGCAAGTCTGTCATCATCTAAAAAACACCTTTGGTGATGCGGTGGAGTTTGAGAGTCTGGAAAACTTATTTGAAGATGCTAAAGCCGCTCTTACCGAAGAGGGCTTTTTACATATTTTCCCTCAGGTTTATGACTGTGAGGGTTTCTTCGTCGCACGTATTCGTAAGCACACTTCTGTGGAAGCGCCAAAGGTTAAAAAACGCATGGGTAAATTCCCATTTGTTAAAGCATCAAAGAAAGAGTCTACCGAGATTAGCCATCAGCTTCATAAGACATTGGGCATTAAACTACCCGATGACGGTACAGTTTGGTTACGTGATAAAGACGTTTGGTTATTCCCGAATGCACTAGAGCCAATGATTGGTAAGCTGCGTTTTTCTCGGATGGGGATAAAATTAGCTGAAGCACACAAAAACGGTTACCGCTGGCAGCATCAGGTCGCAACGGCTTTAACAAATAACGAAAGCAATGCTATCGAACTGACAATCGATGAAGCCCGCGAGTGGTATATGGGTCGCGACGTTCGCCCACAAAATATTCCTGAAGGCGTAACAACTGGAAAAGGCGAAGTTTTAGTTAAGTATCAGGGCATCATTATCGGTTTGGGTAAATGGGTCAGTAATCGCATAAAAAATGGCTTACCCAGAGAATTAGTGCGAGACAAGAACTTATTTTAATATTTTCGCCATCGCGATAACTCAGCGATAAATAAAAGAAAAGCCATCGTAAATTCGATGGCTTTTTTGATGAGAGTATTAAAGCAGCCCAGCGGTCTAGCGTTCCGAGTGGCCTGTACTAAACTAAATATATTAACTCAGAGCATTATTACTGCATCTTATTATGGAATTTCAGAAATAAACGCTCAAAAAACACTCAATCAATAAGGTTTTAGCGTAGGCTCCTCGGAGCCATTTCCCCTAGGCCCAAAAAAAGGAAGCATTTGGGCCGATTTTTTTGTCCGTTATTTCACTCTGCGTTGTGGCTAAAGTACAAAGCGAAGCTCTATGCTAGGCGGATACCGTCTTTTTCGATAACGATTTTGCCTTGCTTGTACAGACCACCAATGGTTTTTTTATAAGTGCCTTTGCTGGTGCGAAACGCTTCAAAAATCGCTTCTGGAGAAGATTTATCATTCAGTGGAAGAAAGCCCCCCTTCTTCTCTAACTGCTCTATGATCTTGCTGGAAAGGTCGTCCATTTTCGCAACGCCCACTTTTTGTAACGCCAGATCAATCTTGCCATCTTCGCGAATTTGCTTAATAAAACCTTTCAGTTTTTTGCCAATATACAATTTGCCGAAAACATCTGAAGGAAAAATCATGCCCCAGTGTTTGCCATTTACGATCGCCTTGTAACCAAGTTGGCTGCGCTCAGCAATAATAAGGTCCACTTGCTGGTTAATTTCGTAGTTTGCTGGTGTTTTATCCAGCCATTTATTGAACTTCGTCGTACCGACAATTCGACCCGATGCTTTATCGGTGTATACGTAAACTAAGATCGTTTGACCAGCAGAAAAGCGCGTGCGCTGTTCGCTAAATGGAATGAGCAAATCTTTTTCTTTGATCCCCCAATTAACAAAAGCACCGGTTTTATTGACGCCTTCGATTTTCATCAGGCCCCACTCACCTACTTGAGCGATTGGGGTTTCAATGGTCGCAGCCAGTTGGCTTTCTGAATCAAAGTACAAAAACACGTCGATTTTATCACCAATTTCTGTGCCCTCTGGGACGTGCTTATTTGGCAGCAAAACAGAACCGTAATCATCACCATCCAGAAATACGCCAAAATCAGCCTTTTTAATGACTTCCAAGCTGTTAATTTGACCAATTTTAATCATTGATTTTGTCTCTTTTTAAATTTACGTGGAATTATACCTAAACTAACAAGAAAATCAGAGAGAAAAGCATATCGCTCTGTTATGCTGTTATTGTCTACCCCTATCATTCTCTTAGCAATCTGGTACTTATATAAAGAGTCCAATTTTCGGGGTAAGGATGCGTTAGTAAAATCAGGAGCTTTTTTTGGTCACCGTTGATAAACAAGACTCAATCACATTAAAAATCAGCCATGAGCTAGCAAAAAGTAAAAGTGTCGACCTTGATATTTACTTCTTTGTCCCTGGTGAGCTTGGTCTAAATGCCGACATCATCAGTGAATCAGAATTCTATTACACCTCTATCACACAGCAGCGTTCCTATTACAGTAAGGAGATTCTGCTTCCTTTGGTTCACAGCCGACTGGCGAAGCGCGGACGCCTCTCGAATCAACAGTACCGTGTCAGTTTGAGTTTGTTCGCTTATCAATACGTCATCGCATTGGACAAAGCCATTGCCAGTTTAAATAAGCTAGAAAGTAACGCCGTCACGGAAGATGAAGTTGATGAAGTCATCGAATTGGCTATTGCGATTTTAAAACGCCTTCGTCGTGGTATTCCTTTTGAAGAGAACCTAAAACGTTACTACGTTAACATTGACAACTATTTGTCGTGGTACACAGAGCAAAAGTTCTTGTCGCTCGTCGCCCATCTACCAAGAGAAGGCGATTACAGCACGATCAAGAAGCGTTTGATTACCCTGTGTGAAAAAGAGCAAGCGCATCGTAAGTTAAATAAATATAACTCAGCCAAAGTTACCGATGAAGTGACGCGACTTTCCAATAAAATGCGCCTGTTGAGACGTCTTATCGAGCACCCAGTCGTCCTGCGTGAACAAACAGTTTCAATGGGGAAAAACGTTAAACGGGCGATAAAAGGCATCGCAACCGGTTTGGTGATGGTTGTCGTGACATCAACTGTGATCCTTGCACGAGACTATCTGGGAGAAATCTCTGCATCCTTCATTATTGCGATGTCCTTTATTTATGCCTTACGCGAGATTTTTAAAGATGATCTACGCGATGCTATGTGGCGCTGGATACGCAAAGGAAAACCCAAATGGCGTAAGAAGTACATTGACCCGACCACCAAGAAAGTCGTCGGGAAAAAGTTAGAGTGGCTTGACTACAGAACGCTTTCTAGCCTGCCGGACAAGATTCAACAGATACGTAAAAAACGCGTCGTTCAGCGAGAAGAGCAGATTCTTCACTATCAGGAAAAGACGGAAATGGCGACATCGATGTTTTTAAGTGGCTATGAGCAAACGCGACAAACCCTAAACATTAGCTTAAGACCCATTATTCGATTAATGGACAAAGGGTCAAACCGCGTGTACCACCTAAATGAAGGGCAAGTCACCAAAGAATCGGTTGAGAAACGTCACCTCATCAATGTGATCGTCAAAGAAGACAACCACACTGATGAACCCGTTTACTATCGTTGGAAAGTGGTATTAAACCGCTCAAAGATAGTCTCAATTGAAAAAATTGAGTTGAGCTAACAAAAGTAGTTAACGATTAAGCAGCCTTCTTTGTTTGTTGTGCTGCTTTTTTAATCGAAAGCGTCAGGTAAAACTCCGCCATCGGCTCATTGCCATGGAGTGTTGGACAAAGTGCGGTAATTTTTACATCGCGATTGACACGCTCACCGGTCTCTAGGGTGTAATCCAGCATCTCGTCTATTAAAGGGCCATCATCACATACAAAATGTACATCGGCTTCTGGTCGCTTCAAAAATTCCGCCTTTACACCTTTAAAAGCCAATGAAATAGGCTCGCCTTTCTCTTTCGCTTTACTCATGGCTAAAAAAGCCCCGGCGACATCAGCCCCCACCGCAAGTGCACCGAAATACATGCTATTGAGGTGGTTTTTGGTTCTTTTACGCAGTGGAATTTTTACTTCAACATGCTTATCGTCGATAGCAATGATCTTAGGGCGGCAAAGCCAGATTAATGGAACTTTAGTGAAACCGAATACTTTCAAATAAAGGTTTGCACGACGTACTGCAGATAACATTTTGGTCTCCTTACCAATCTAACCCAGCTAGTTAATCAAACGCTCGTTTTAATGTCAAAGAGTTGTTAACAAAACTTGATCTACCCATTAAATTATTCGTCATAAATAGATTGAAAGTGACAGCGTCACTCAGTTAGACTGTCGTTTTTTTGCTGACATAAGACAGTTTATGGCTGGCAAGGTGCAACGTACTATTGCGGCTTTCTCACTTTGCTCATTGCCTAATCCTGATCAATGGCGTAACTATCTCGCGATAGCATGCCCTCGGGTTGTTATCAGATAGTAAGAACCTTATAACCGTTTCACGCTATTTGGGATTTAGAGGCGAAGAATCCCTTGAAACAGTTTATTCCTGTCAGTAATTCCGTTATCTTTACCCCTTCGCAACAGAGAATAAAGCTATAAGATGCCTATAAAAACAGATGAATTGAGAACCCAACCTTTGGGTCCAATGCCTACCCCAGCGGAGCTAGGTAGTGAATATCCTATTACGGATGACGTTGCAGACCGTATTGCTCAATCTCGACGTCAGATTGAAAAAATCTTAACGGGTGAAGATAAGCGTCTTCTTGCGATCGTTGGCCCTTGCTCTGTCCATGACACAGAAGCCGCGATCGACTACGCTACGCGCCTGAGCGCAATCCAGGATAAGTACAAAGACGAGCTATTTATTGTCATGCGTACTTACTTTGAAAAACCGCGTACAGTTGTGGGTTGGAAAGGCTTAATTACCGATCCAAACCTTGACGGTTCTTATGCGTTAGAAGCTGGCCTTCATAAAGCGCGTAAACTGCTACTGGATATCAACAAGCTTGGTCTTGCCACCGCTACTGAGTTTCTTGATATGATTACCGGCCAATACATTGCGGATCTAATTACTTGGGGCGCTATCGGTGCGCGTACCACTGAGTCTCAAATTCACCGAGAAATGGCATCTGCACTCTCGTGCCCGGTTGGCTTTAAAAATGGCACCAACGGTAATGTGAAAATAGCGATTGATGCCATTCGTGCATCTAAAGCATCACACTACTTCTACTCTCCAGATAAGCACGGTCGTATGACGGTTTACCGTACAAGTGGTAACCCTTTCGGTCATATTATTTTACGTGGCGGCGAAAAAGGTCCAAACTTTGACGAAGCTTCAGTTAAACAAGCTTGCGACGCGCTGGCTGAGTTTGACTTACCACAACGCCTAATCGTCGATTTCAGCCATGCTAACTGCCAAAAGCAACACAGAAAGCAGCTTGATGTCGCTAAAGACATCTGCCAACAAATACAGTCTGGCAGTACACGCATTGCTGGCATTATGGCTGAGAGCTTCATCATTGAAGGCAATCAGCCAATGACAGACATCAATAACCTGACATACGGTCAATCAATCACTGACCCTTGTCTGAGTTGGGAGGATACAGTGACAATGCTAGACATGCTGGCAGACGCTGTAAAATCCACTAAGTAATTAATAACAAGATAATCAAGGAATCTTCATGCCATCGTTTGATATTGTTTCAGAAATCGATACGGTTGAACTACGTAACGCCGTTGATAACGCTAACCGTGAATTGTCTACTCGTTTCGATTTCCGCAATGTAAATGCGAGCTTTGAGCTAGTAGAAGAAAATGTGAAAGTGTCCGCTGAAGGTGAATTTCAGCTTAAGCAAATGCGTGATATTTTACGTGGCCACCTAGCGAAACGTAATATCGATGCCAATGCTATGGACTCTCAAGAACCTGAGGCAACGGGCAGAAACTGGCATCAGAACATCTTGTTCCGCCAGGGTATTGATACGCCGACTGCGAAAAAGGTCGTCAAGCTAATTAAAGATGCAAAGCTTAAAGTACAAGCTTCGATCCAAGGCGATAAAGTACGTGTCACAGGTAAAAAGCGTGATGACCTACAGGCGACAATGGCCGCCATTCGTGAAGCAGAACTGGGCCTACCGTTTCAGTTCAATAACTTCCGCGATTAATGCGTACTAGTGATTAATACCTCTCGTATTATCATCCGTACAGCAAATGCAAAACGCCGATGAGTGATCGTCGGCGTTTCTGTTTGTGCCGATGAAATTATTCTAGATTACGAGGTCTTGTCCCTGCAACAACATGAATTCGCTGGTATTTTCTGGAATAAACACACAGACGCGCAAGTTTTCTTGTTTTGCCTTTGCAAGCATGTCTGATAACTGAGCGGCGTTTGTAAACGATTCCCTCTCTGCATCTCTTCTCACTAACTCCATTGCGTCTGATTGACATTTTGTCGAGTACAACGCCAACTCTGCTTGTTGCATGTAACGCACCGCTTTTATTGGCAACATCTCAATGTCTTTGCCAACGTGAATCCAAGTGCAATTACCTTTTTCATCAAGAGGCGCTGCCATAGTAGCTTGGTAGATGATTTCTAAATCTCTATTATCACGCGCATTTTCAACGTCAGGATTCGCAAAGAATTGCTCCCAGAACTTGCGGCGTAAATCGACACTAGGTAACGCTTCTTTGATAGAGTTGCGTTTGGAATTCGCAAAGTCTGCCATTAAGCCCATATTCTGTGGAAGAATCATCTCTAGCTTCTCACGAATATTGCGAATCAATACCGGAGAGGCACCACCACTCGAAATGGCGATTTGAATACGACCACGATTGATCATTGAAGGGGTAATGAAGTCACAGTATGGCTTGTCATCAACCACATTGACTAAGATTCCCAGTGCTTTAGCATCTTTGTAAACCTGATGATTCAAGTCTGGATTATCCGTTGTCGCCCAAACTTGAATGAAGCCTTTTGTGACAATGTCACTTGAATAGAAGCGCTGAATCCATCTTAATTGATGCTCCTTCGCCAGTTTAGCCAGATAGTCTACTAAGGTAGGTGAAACGACGGTAATGTCCGCCCCTGCCTTTATTAAGGCCTCTACTTTTCGGCTCGCGACTTCGCCGCCGCCAACAACGAGAACTGGTTTATTGATTAAGTCTAAGAACAGAGGAAAATATCGCATCTCAACCTTTGATTACACTAATTAACTATTAAAACCATGCTACCAAAAATGGGGCATGGGCATCACCTTGTTTCGCTTACACAAATAATTTTTGTTCGAATTTTGACTGTCATTCGCCGACGTAAGCTAATGACAGTTTTGATAACGAAGTTTTATTCTTTATTTGCGCCTACTTGTTCGTTGAATGTTCTGATGCACCATCTTGAATACCAGTTGCACTATTTACAAACAATTAACATTTCGTCATTCTAAAACCTGAGGAATTTTGTAGGTTCTCTTAAAATTCCATTTAAATTATATATTTGAGAATTCACAGATCCTTTTCTACGCTTATAACTGATTGATTGTTCGACTGCCGTTTCTTCGAAAATCAATCACATAGGACACAACACAACACAAAATTGGGCACGTTAATTTTAAGTTACATTGATTTAACATGGATCATACAGGAAGGACACAAATGGCAAATAAACTAACAATTCTTGCTTCCGTCGTAGCGGCTTCTACTGCAATGATGGCAACATCAGCTCAAGCTGCAGACTCTACTTTGGACAAAGTAACAAAACAAGGTTTTCTTACTTGTGGTGTAAGTACTGGTCTTCCAGGTTTCTCAAACCCAAACTCAAAAGGTGAGTGGGAAGGTATCGACGTAGAATATTGCCAAGCAATGGCTGCAGCCGTTCTTGGGGACAAAACGAAAGTTAAGTACGTTCCTCTAACCGCCAAAGAACGCTTCACTGCACTCCAATCTGGTGAAATTGATGTACTTTCACGTAACACCACCTGGACACTCCACCGTGACACAGCCCTTGGCTTAAACTTCGTCGGCGTTAACTACTACGACGGTCAAGGTTTCATGGTGAAGAAAGAGCTTGGCCTATCAAGTGCAAAAGAGCTTGACGGCGCGTCTGTTTGTGTTCAATCAGGCACCACTACTGAGCTTAACCTCGCAGACTACTTCCGTAATAATAGTATGAGCTACAAGCCTGTCGTATTTGATACAGCAGCGCAAACTTCGAAAGGTTTCGACTCAGGCCGCTGTGACGTGCTAACCACAGACCAATCCGGTCTTTACGCACTGCGTTTGAACCTTCAAGACCCGTCATCAGCAGCAGTTCTTCCTGAAATAATTTCAAAAGAGCCCCTAGGTCCTGTTGTTCGCCAGGGTGATGACCAGTGGTTTAACATTGCTAAATGGACACTTTCAGCAATGATTAACGCGGAAGAGTACGGCATTACTTCTCAAAATGCGGATGAAATGTTGAAATCTGAAGATCCAAACATCAAGCGTATCCTTGGTGTCGACGGCCCTCAAGGTAAAGGCTTAGGCATCCGTGACGATTGGGGCTACCAAATCGTTAAACAAGTAGGTAACTACGGCGAGAGCTTCGAGCGTACTGTTGGTAAAGGATCGCCTCTTGAAATCTCTCGCGGTGTGAATGCACTGTGGAACGAAGGTGGCTTCATGTACGCATCACCAATCCGATAGAAACGAGATAATTAGGGCGGCGCGATGTCGCCCTTTTCGTGACTATAAATCTGGATGAGTAAGGAAACTCGATCACTGGTAGAGCTGAGCCCAGTAGTAAATATGGATTTTAGCGCCAATAATAACGCTTACGATCTGTGATTGCCGGTGCGCCAGATTTAACAACCAGTAACAAGCACTTACTCATACAGAGTGATATCTATAACTAAGGTTTGAGGTTAACGCTGTATGGAACCGATTAAAGACGCATCGCTAAGTACGATGTCCAAACCAAGTGGAAGTAAAAGCCTGATTTATAACCCTGCTTTTCGTTCCGCTCTTTTTCAGATCATTGCCGTAGCTGCATTAGTACTATTCTTTTATACCATCATAAACAACGCGCAAAACAACTTGGATGCCCGAGGTATAGCTACGGGTTTTGATTTTCTTAATCAGGAAGCGGGCTTTGGTATTGGACTGACGCTGATCGATTATAACGAAACCTACTCTTATGGCAGAACTTTTGTCATTGGTTTACTAAACACCGCACTGGTTTCCGTGTTGGGCATTATCCTGGCAACGGCAATTGGTTTCACAATGGGTATTGCTCGTCTCTCTTCTAACTGGTTAGTAAGCCGTTTAGCTGCAGTATATATTGAGACGTTTCGAAATATTCCCCTTCTTCTGCAAATCTTCTTTTGGTATTTCGCCGTTTTGCAGGCACTGCCTTCAACAAGACAAAGTATCAGCCTTGGCGAAGCTATCTTCTTGAATGTACGAGGACTCTATCTCCCTGCTCCAATATTAGAAAACGGCAGTAGTGTTGTCATCGCCGCGTTTATCATCGGGCTAGTTGCAACAATCTCTATCTCCATATGGGCGAAGAACAAACAACGCCTGACTGGTCAGCAAACACCTGTGGGAAGAATTGCTCTAGGGTTAGTGATTGGTTTACCTTTGGCGGTGTATTTCCTTGTTGGTATGCCTATTTCACTGGAATATCCAGCTTTGAAAGGTTTTAACTTCCAAGGTGGGGTCAGCATTATTCCTGAGCTAGCAGCCCTGCTGGTCGCGTTAAGTGTTTATACCGCAACATTTATCGCTGAGATTGTTCGCTCTGGTATTAACGCAGTGAGCCATGGTCAAACCGAAGCGGCAATGTCTCTAGGCCTACCGCGAACCAAAACCCTAAAGCTTGTGGTTATTCCTCAAGCTCTGCGAATCATCATTCCTCCATTAACCAGTCAATATTTGAACTTAACCAAAAACTCTTCATTGGCAATGGCTATAGGTTATCCGGATCTCGTGTCTGTGTTTGCTGGCACAACCCTAAATCAGACAGGTCAGGCTATTGAGATTATCGCAATGACAATGGGCGTTTACTTAGCGTTAAGTTTGCTTACTTCCGCGTTAATGAACCTATACAACCGTAAAGTCGCACTGGTGGAGAGATAATATGAGTACACATCAATTTCAGCCTGATCTCCCACCGCCATCAAACACGGTCGGTGCGGTAGGTTGGATGCGTAAAAACCTGTTTAATGGACCAGTCAACTCTATTGTTACCATTATTCTCGCCTACTTAGCGTTTACTGCTTTGTGGAACATCATCGATTGGGCGTTCATTAACGCGGATTGGGTAGGAACAACACGTGATGCTTGTAGCCGAGAAGGCGCGTGCTGGGTATTTATCGGCGTACGCTGGGAGCAGTTCATGTATGGTTTCTATCCAGAAGCCGAACTATGGCGCCCTCGCCTATTTTATATCTCACTCGCCATCCTGACTGCGCTTGTTGCTTATGAGAAAACACCAAAGCGCATGTGGATTTGGCTGTTTTTAGTTAACGTATATCCATTCCTTGTCGCAGGTCTTCTTTACGGTGGCGTATTTGGTTTGGAGGTGGTTGACACACATAAATGGGGTGGATTACTTGTTACCTTAATCATCGCGCTTGTCGGTATTGTTGTGTCGTTACCAATTGGTATTGTCTTAGCATTAGGTCGTCGCTCTGAGATGCCCATTATTCGCAGCATGTGTACTGTCTATATCGAAGTATGGCGTGGTGTACCGCTAATTACCGTCTTGTTCATGGCGTCGGTGATGTTGCCACTGTTTATGTCTGAAGGTTCGGAGACAGATAAACTTATCCGTGCGCTTATCGGTGTGGTGATGTTTGCTGCCGCCTATATGGCAGAGGTAATTCGCGGTGGTTTACAAGCGATTCCAAAAGGGCAATACGAAGCAGCGGATGCGCTGGGTTTAAGCTACTGGAAGAAAACAGGGTTAATTATTTTACCTCAGGCTCTGAAGATCACGATTCCTTCTATCGTGAATACCTTCATCGGTCTGTTTAAAGATACCAGTCTGGTACTGATCATCGGTATGTTTGATGTACTGGGTATTGGGCAAGCAGCAAACACCGACCCTGAGTGGCTCGGCTTTGCGACGGAAAGTTATGTATTTGTCGCGTTAGTGTTTTGGGTATTTTGTTTCGGCATGTCGCGCTATTCGATATGGCTTGAAAACAAACTTCATACCGGTCACAAACGATAACTCATTAAGATCAAGGACGTATTATGACGCAACAACAAAACTATATGATCCAGTTGAAGGACATGAACAAGTGGTACGGTGAGTTTCACGTACTGAAAAACATCAACTTAAACGTTAAAAAAGGTGAAAAGATCGTTATCTGTGGGCCTTCTGGTTCAGGAAAATCGACCATGATTCGCTGCATTAACCGATTGGAAGAGCATCAAGCCGGTGAAATCTTTGTTTCGGGAACCGAACTGACGGAAGATTTGAAAAACATTGAGGCGGTTCGTCGTGAAGTTGGCATGTGTTTTCAGCACTTCAACCTCTTTCCTCACCTGACCGTATTGGAGAACTGCACTCTTGCTCCTATTTGGGTTAAAAAAATGCCTAAAGACGAAGCAGAAGCCATTGCAATGAAGTATCTGGAGCGCGTTAAGATCCCTGATCAGGCGGATAAATACCCAGGTCAGCTCTCTGGTGGTCAGCAACAACGTGTCGCAATCGCTCGTTCTTTGTGCATGAATCCAAAAGTAATGTTGTTTGACGAACCAACGTCAGCACTCGACCCAGAGATGGTACGCGAGGTGCTGGATGTTATGGTTGAATTGGCAGAAGAAGGCATGACCATGTTGTGCGTAACCCACGAGATGGGTTTTGCGAAAGAAGTGGCTGACCGAGTGATCTTTATGGATGCTGGTGAAATCATCGAAGAAAATAATCCGAAAGATTTCTTCGAGAACCCACAATCGGATCGTACACAAAACTTCCTATCGCAAATTCTACATCATTAATTTTTTACGTTAGATAAACTTTAAAAGGCACTGACTTCAATAGGAACAGTGCCTTTTTCAATACTTAGTCAGATATGGTAACTTAACCTAACTCGCCTTTTCTGGCAGTAATATTGTGTTACAAGTTCTCGCATACCTAACATCTTATTTCTATTATTATTTTGTCATAGCATTACATGGTTAGGGCTTGATTTTTTGAACTTTCAACCCCATAAATGTACTTAAAATAAAGTCTCTTATCGAGGAAGAATATGAACAGTCCAATGTTTACTCGCACTTCAACACAAGAAAGTGCTCTGCAAACCAACAAAGTATTGCGTAATACTTACGCGCTACTCTCAATGACTTTACTGTGGTCAGCCGTTGTTGCTGGCATATCAATGGCGTATAACCTACCACGCCCAGGTATTATCCTGATGCTGGTTGGTTTTTATGGCCTTCTTTTCTTAACAGAGAAAAACCGCAACAACAGCCTTGGTCTGGTGTTCACCTTCCTGTTTACGGGTTTCCTTGGTTACACAATTGGTCCAATCCTGAACATGTACATCGGTGCTGGTATGGGTGACGTTGTACTGACCGCTCTGGGTGGTACGGCGCTATCGTTTATGGCAGCGTCGGCATACGCATTGACCACTAAGCGTGACCTATCGATGATGGGCGGCCTGATGTTGTCTCTGTTTGTGGTACTTGTGGTCGGTATGATTGCAAGCATCTTCATTCAGTCAACGATTCTGCACCTTGCAATGAGCAGCTTGTTCATCGTGTTCTCAACCATGGCGATTCTGATGACGACCCAAGGTATCATCCGTGGTGGTGAAACGAACTACATCTCTGCGACAGTGACACTATACGTATCAATCTACAACATCTTCATCAGCCTGCTAAGCATTCTAGGCATCATGAATGACGACTAATCTGTCAGATTGAATAGCGTTAAAGGAGCCCGAAGGTACACACCTTCGGGCTTTTTTTGTTCACGGTTTTCTATTGCACCCACACTCATTTCAAATCACCTAACCTCAATAAAAACCCAACAAATACCTAATGCCAATCCCTTAACTATTTTATCTGTGTCATTCCAGCGAGCTCTAGCGAGACTAGGAATCTAACAGCAGCACGCTAAACAGCTAGTGAAATAATTTTGGCCATAAAGTGCTCGGAAATCAGATTCTGAATCACGCTCCTTCGTCGCTGTTCAGGAAGACGGGAGAGTTAAAATACCATTCGCTGCTAAACGAACGGCATTAAACAAATGCCGCATTTTTATGCAAAATAATTTGTTTACCCTGCGATAATTTTCTAATACATCGAATAAATAACCAATATTTTGAATAAAACAACAAAAGCAATCTCAGTCATAATCTGTATGCTTTTACTTCGCTTGGAATAA
The DNA here is from genome assembly GCF_963675395.1 of uncultured Vibrio sp. Lineage (NCBI taxonomy): Bacteria > Pseudomonadati > Pseudomonadota > Gammaproteobacteria > Vibrionales > Vibrionaceae > Vibrio > uncultured Vibrio sp. The sequence goes on from NZ_OY776223.1 coordinate 345,707, forward strand.
TGGTGAGATTATTTAGTTGAGAAGTTCCACGCCTGTACGCTAATCTATAAACATCAAAGATTACTTAACGGATAGAAGGTTATGTTCGTTTACGACGGCAAAGAAATTGAAACCGATGCTCAGGGTTACTTGTTAGACCATACTCAATGGGAAGAAGGCATGATTGAGTTATTGGCAGAAGAAGAAGGTATTGAGCTAACCGACGCGCATTTAGAAGTGGTCCACTTTGTTCGCGACTTTTATGAAGAGTTTAATACATCTCCAGCAGTAAGAATGCTGGTTAAAGCGATGGAAAAAGCGCACGGGCCAGAAAAAGGCAACAGCAAATACCTGTTTAAGCTATTCAAAAAAGGCCCTGCAAAACAAGCGACCAAACTGGCTGGACTTCCAAAACCGGCGAAATGCCTATAATCATAAAATTTTGAAGCCGCGGTATGGCTTATATGAAGCGTTTTCATGCGAAACGCTCTCGACAGTTGCCGACCGTGGCCCCTCTTTCAACCATTCAGTAAACTCATCAATTTGCGTTTCAGCCCCACAGGCAACCACTTCCACATCACCATTGTTTAAATTTTTAGCGTAGCCAGTCAGACCGAGCTTCAATCCCTGATGTGAGGTTTGATACCGAAATCCCACCCCTTGAACAAGACCTTTTACTACATACTTTTCACACTTCAGATTCATCGTTATTTCGCTTCTTCTAATGATTGTGATAGACCCATCGAGCCTTTCAATAAGCGTAGTGGGTTCTGAAACAATTATGGAAGAAAATCCGACAGACGGGATTGATAAGTATCTCATTCACTTAAATTTCAATTACAGTTGGCTCAATGTTTAAGTCTCATATCTATAAGTGACGACGTAACAATAAACAAAACCAACTGAATCCCAATGGTTATTGCTTTTACCAGCAACATCCCGGACAATACGCCCCTTTCAAAATTCAACAAGAGCTAAAGAAATGACAGCTGCTATCTATTTGGTTAAAGGTCGTGAGAAATCGGTTAAGCGTAAGCACCCATGGATCTTCTCTCGAGGCATCAATAAAGTTGAGGGCGAACCCGCGCTTGGCGAATCGGTTGATGTATTCACTCACGACGGTAAATGGTTAGCAAAAGCGGCATATTCACCGGAATCTCAAATCCGTGCTCGTATTTGGAGCTTTGAAAAAGAAGACATCAACAAAGCGTTTTTCGTCAAACGTTTTAAAGATGCACAGCTTCTACGTGAAGACGTTATCGAACGTGACGGGCTAACTGGTTACCGTCTAATTGCGGCTGAGTCTGACGGCTTACCAGGCGTGACTATCGACCGTTACCAGAACTTCTTCGTTTGTCAGCTACTGAGCGCTGGTGCGGAGTACAACAAACAGGCAATTGTTGACGCCCTTGTAGAATGCTTCCCAGATTGTAACGTTTACGAGCGTTCTGATGTGGCGGTACGTAAAAAAGAAGGTCTAAAAGAAACCACTGGAGTTTTACACGGTGAAGAGCCACCAAAATCTGTGGTAATCGAAGAAAATGGCGTCAAGATCAGCGTGGATATCGTTGGTGGCCATAAAACCGGTTTCTACCTAGACCAACGCGACAGTCGTCAGCAAGCGATGAAATATATGAAGGATAAAGAAGTCCTAAACTGCTTCTCTTATACTGGCGGCTTTGGTCTTTATGCACTTAAAGGTGGCGCAAAGCGTGTTATCAACGCGGATGTTTCTCAGCCAGCTCTGGACACTGCAAAATTTAACGCCGAATTGAACGAATTCGACATCTCAAAGAAACGTGGTGTTTTCCTAAACGCGGATGTATTTAAGTTGCTGCGTGAGTACCGCGATCAAGGGACTAAATTTGATGTTGTGATTATGGATCCGCCAAAGTTTGCAGAAAGCAAAGCGCAACTGAATGGCGCGTGTCGTGGCTATAAAGACATCAATATGCTAGCGATGCAAATTCTAAAACCAGGTGGCACTCTGCTGACCTACTCTTGTTCTGGATTAATGGACCAAGTGCTGTTCCAAAAAATCATTGCAGACGCTGCAGTAGACGCGAATCGTCAAGTTAAGTTTGTCGAGCGCTTTGAGCAAGCCGCTGACCACCCAACTGACACCGCATACCCGGAAGGATTCTACCTCAAAGGTTTTGCTTGCAAGGTACTTTAAGTCTCTTCAAACAAATACGGATTAAAAAACGGAGCATTCGCTCCGTTTTTAAGACTTAACCCCATCTACTCTCGGAACTGCTCGAGATTACTAATCAAGCTATTTGCAATATCCGCAGCAGATGCGCCATCAAAATTGACCTCTAATTGCTGTCCACCTTTGTTGATAGTCAGTGTAGAGTTTCCGTTTAGCTCAGTTACAGAGAGCGAAACATCATCAACTTGGCCATTGTAATCACCGGATTCGAAATCATCCAAAAGAGTGGAGATATCAGGGCCGGACATGTCATCAAATAGATCTCTGAATTCAAGCTTATCGCCTTCAGCAGCATTAAAGTCCGTAACCGTATCGATAGCAGTGTCCATTTGAGTCCAAACAAAAACATCACTGTCTGCTCCGCCAGTGAGAATATCTGAGCCAAGACCACCAATAATTATATCTTCGCCCGCATTCCCAGATAGCGTATCGTCTCCTGCTCCACCAAGTAATATGTCAGCATTTGCAGTACCGACGAGTACATCCGCAGAATCACTACCAACACCTGTGCCATTACCCGTACTCGCCGTAATTGACACGTTAAGCGCACCGATATCGAAATCACCATTCGATGATTCAGTTCGATAAGAGATTCGCACACTATCCCCATCATCTAGGTTGTTAGACGGGACGAACACAATTTGGTTATCGACTATCAAAACCTGTCCTTGACTTGGGTCGACCACTGCGTCAGCCAGCATTAATGTCTCACCATTACCGCCACTCGTATCATTGGATAATACGTCAACAAGAACTGGAGTTCCTTCAGGCGTAGAGGCGATATCATCAATTGCCTGAACAGAGTTCGGCTCGAGCTCAAACGTGACGGTTTCTGCCACTTTATCCCCATCCAAATCGGTTAACACATAATCAAAATCAAACTGTGTTTCGGTTGTGATAGAAGAGGCAAAGAACGTATATTCACCGGTGTTGAGATCAAGAACCAAAGAGTTTTTCTCATCCATAACAAATGTTACGCGTTTCTCAACATTGTCGACTATCGTCGTAACACCAGTACTGTTTGAGGAGTCATCTACGGTAATCGTTGTACCATCAAATGTAACTGTGATACCAGTCGAGCCTCCATAGTTAACCGAAGCCACATAACCACCATCCGCGCCAAATAATGACGAACTAGCACCGACCGCATCGGTGCCTAGCACACCAGTGATTGGAGCGACAATCGATTGGATCAGTACTGCTGGCAAGGTACTAATATCCTCTACAACAACAGGGTCTATTTGTTTTCCTACCTCTCTGGTGGCATCGTAAGCGACGGGTTCCAAGTATTCGGTAGATGTGCCGGTACCAACGCCATACGCCAGTGCAGTTACATCATGTTTTTCAAGCTGTGATTCCCACTCGCCTTGTTCCACTGAGTTAATTCGTCCAGTAATTGGGTTAGGCGCACCATCGGACAAGAAGTAACTGACATTATTGGCGTTTTCAATTACCTCAGCATTACCCCAGATTGCATCGTCACCCGCCAAACGTACTGCATCATCGTAGTCAGTATTGCCGTCAGCAGTTAAACCGTTAATCAGTGCTATTGCTTGATCAATGTCCATCCATATCGAGGCTGAATCATTTGGTAACGAATTATCTGCCGATAAGACTCCGTTCTCTGTGAGTATATTGGCGTTAGTATCAAACAGCGTGATTTGCACTTTGGTTTCGCCCAATAGTTGATATTCAAGTAACAAGGCAATCGCAGCACTTTTTAGTACATCTAGCCGTGAGGTCACAACATCATCATAAGAACCTGTAACAGAATCTCGGTTCATTGAGCCGGATACGTCTAACACAAGCTGTACGTTTGTCCCGTTGGTTTGCGTTGCATTGACATTTTCAACCACTGATTCTGCATAAGGTGAGTCATCTTCAAATACGATGTTGAGGTTTTCAGTTGTGGTTGTTTGACCATCACTAACGGAAATATCCAGATCGAAGCTAATGATGTCTTCTTCATCATTTTGCGGATGATCCAGTGGTCTATGCAAAGTTACGGTGTAATCCCATGTACCTTGTCCGGAGTTTGATGGCTCGGTTAATACAACGGTAGCAACAACATCCGATGCTTCTGGCCCCGTGGACCCCGTAAGTGTTTGTGTACTGTTATCCCATACCCAACTTACCACTTCTCCTCCTGAGGTAAGCGTGCTCGGGCCTGAAAGAACAACGGAGACGTCGGCGGTATCTGGATCCGCAACAGTAAAGGAACCTGTAAAGCTTGCTGAGTTTGTCGTATCGGTGGCTGGAACCGTATTAGGTTTAGTATCAGGATTCGCGAACGAAAGCCCTTCTTCTGAAACAACCGCATTAATAATATTAGAAATCGAAGGCGGAGTATCGTCGTCGTAAATAATCCCCAGAGCACTGTCACTGCCGAGCACGCCCGTATCGCCTTCCACCATTACGGTGAAGGTTTCGTTACCTTCGTAAGTACCGTCAGGTATGGTTGGCACCGTCACTTTCAGCTCGGTCTGACCCGCTGGAATGGTGTACGTGCCGTCACTGTTGGCATCCACCACGGTCATCCCATCGGCTAAGGTCACCACAAAACTGCCGATGTCGTTCGCCTCGGCCGTATTACTGCCGTCGGTTGAGGTGCTTAATTTCACCGTCACATCCACATCGGCCACCGCCGATAACTTAACCGTATATTCCGCACCAGTGCCTTCATTGACGCCCACGCTGTCTTCCACAATATAGACGCTTGGACGGTCATCATCCGGATCGGGATCCGGACCGTTACCGCCGTCGTAAATAATGCCCTGTGCACTGTCACTGCCGATCACGCCGGTATCCGCTCCCACCTTCACGGTGAAGGTTTCATCGCCTTCGTAGACGTCATCATCCGTGGTCGGTACCGTCACTTTCAGCTCGGTCTGACCCGCTGGAATGGTGTACGTGCCGTCACTGTTGGCGTTCACCACGGTCATCCCATCGGCTAAGGTCACCACAAAGCTGCCGATGTCGTTCGCCTCGGCCGTATTGCTGCCGTCGGTTGAGGTGCTTAATTTCACCGTCACATCCACATCGGCCACCGCCGATAACTTAACCGTATATTCCGCACCAGTGCCTTCATTGACACCCACGCTGTCTTCCACGATATAGACGCTTGGACGGTCATCATCCGGATCGGGATCCGGGCCGTTACCGCCGTCGTAAATAATGCCCTGTGCACTGTCACTGCCGAGCACGCCGGTATCCGCTTCCACCTTCACGGTGAAGGTTTCATCGCCTTCGTAGACGTCATCATCCGTGGTCGGTACCGTCACTTTCAGCTCGGTCTGACCCGCAGGGATGGTGTACGTGCCGTCACTGTTGGCGTTCACCACGGTCATCCCATCGGCTAAGGTCACCACAAAGCTGCCGATGTCGTTCGCCTCGGCCGTATTGCTGCCGTCGGTTGAGGTGCTTAATTTCACCGTCACATCCACATCGGCCACCGCCGATAACTTAACCGTATATTCCGCACCAGTGCCTTCATTGACGCCCACGCTGTCTTCCACGATATAGACGCTTGGACGGTCATCATCCGGATCGGGATCCGGGCCGTTACCGCCGTCGTAAATAATGCCCTGTGCACTGTCACTGCCGAGCACGCCGGTATCCGCTTCCACCTTCACGGTGAAGGTTTCATCGCCTTCGTAGACGTCATCATCCGTGGTCGGTACCGTCACTTTCAGCTCGGTGTGACCCGCAGGGATGGTGTACGTGCCGTCACTGTTGGCGTTCACCACGGTCATCCCATCGGCTAAGGTCACCACAAAGCTGCCGATGTCGTTCGCCTCGGCCGTATTGCTGCCGTCGGTTGAGGTGCTTAATTTCACCGTCACATCCACATCGGTCACCGCCGATAACTTAACCGTATATTCCGCACCAGTGCCTTCATTGACACCCACGCTGTCTTCCACGATATAGACGCTTGGACGGTCATCATCCGGATCGGGATCCGGGCCGTTACCGCCGTCGTAAATAATGCCCTGTGCACTGTCACTGCCGAGCACGCCGGTATCCGCTTCCACCTTCACGGTGAAGGTTTCATCGCCTTCGTAGACGTCATCATCCGTGGTCGGTACCGTCACTTTCAGCTCGGTCTGACCCGCTGGAATGGTGTACGTGCCGTCACTGTTGGCGTTCACCACGGTCATCCCATCGGCTAAGGTCACCACAAAGCTGCCGATGTCGTTCGCCTCGGCCGTATTGCTGCCGTCGGTTGAGGTGCTTAATTTCACCGTCACATCCACATCGGCCACCGCCGATAACTTAACCGTATATTCCGCACCAGTGCCTTCATTGACGCCCACGCTGTCTTCCACGATATAGACGCTTGGACGGTCATCATCCGGATCGGGATCCGGGCCGTTACCGCCGTCGTAAATAATGCCCTGTGCACTGTCACTGCCGAGCACGCCAGTATCCGCTTCCACCTTCACGGTGAAGGTTTCATCGCCTTCGTAGACGTCATCATCCGTGGTCGGTACCGTCACTTTCAGCTCGGTCTGACCCGCAGGGATGGTGTACGTGCCGTCACTGTTGGCGTTCACCACGGTCATCCCATCGGCTAAGGTCACCACAAAGCTGCCGATGTCGTTCGCCTCGGCCGTATTGCTGCCGTCGGTTGAGGTGCTTAATTTCACCGTCACATCCACATCGGTCACCGCCGATAACTTAACCGTATATTCCGCACCAGTGCCTTCATTGACGCCCACGCTGTCTTCCACGATATAGACGCTTGGACGGTCATCATCCGGATCGGGATCCGGGCCGTTACCGCCGTCGTAAATAATCCCCTGTGCACTGTCACTGCCGATCACGCCGGTATCCGCTTCCACCTTCACGGTGAAGGTTTCATCGCCTTCGTAGACGTCATCATCCGTGGTCGGTACCGTCACTTTCAGCTCGGTCTGACCCGCTGGAATGGTGTACGTGCCGTCACTGTTGGCGTTCACCACGGTCATCCCATCGGCTAAGGTCACCACAAAGCTGCCGATGTCGTTCGCCTCGGCCGTATTGCTGCCGTCGGTTGAGGTGCTTAATTTCACCGTCACATCCACATCGGCCACCGCCGATAACTTAACCGTATATTCCGCACCAGTGCCTTCATTGACGCCCACGCTGTCTTCCACGATATAGACGCTTGGACGGTCATCATCCGGATCGGGATCCGGGCCGTTACCGCCGTCGTAAATAATGCCCTGTGCACTGTCACTGCCGAGCACGCCGGTATCCGCTTCCACCTTCACGGTGAAGGTTTCATCGCCTTCGTAGACGTCATCATCCGTGGTCGGTACCGTCACTTTCAGCTCGGTCTGACCCGCAGGGATGGTGTACGTGCCGTCACTGTTGGCGTTCACCACGGTCATCCCATCGGCTAAGGTCACCACAAAGCTGCCGATGTCGTTCGCCTCGGCCGTATTGCTGCCGTCGGTTGAGGTGCTTAATTTCACCGTCACATCCACATCGGCCACCGCCGATAACTTAACCGTATATTCCGCACCAGTGCCTTCATTGACACCCACGCTGTCTTCCACGATATAGACGCTTGGACGGTCATCATCCGGATCGGGATCCGGGCCGTTACCGCCGTCGTAAATAATCCCCTGTGCACTGTCACTGCCGATCACGCCGGTATCCGCTTCCACCTTCACGGTGAAGGTTTCATCGCCTTCGTAGACGTCATCATCCGTGGTTGGCACCGTCACTTTCAGCTCGGTCTGACCCGCTGGAATGGTGTACGTGCCGTCACTGTTGGCGTTCACCACGGTCATCCCATCGGCTAAGGTCACCACAAAGCTGCCGATGTCGTTCGCCTCGGCCGTATTGCTGCCGTCGGTTGAGGTGCTTAATTTCACCGTCACATCCACATCGGCCACCGCCGATAACTTAACCGTATATTCCGCACCAGTGCCTTCATTGACACCCACGCTGTCTTCCACGATATAGACGCTTGGACGGTCATCATCCGGATCGGGATCCGGGCCGTTACCGCCGTCGTAAATAATGCCCTGTGCACTGTCACTGCCGATCACGCCGGTATCCGCTTCCACCTTCACGGTGAAGGTTTCATCGCCTTCGTAGACGTCATCATCCGTGGTTGGCACCGTCACTTTCAGCTCGGTCTGACCCGCTGGAATGGTGTACGTGCCGTCACTGTTGGCGTTCACCACGGTCATCCCATCGGCTAAGGTCACCACAAAGCTGCCGATGTCGTTCGCCTCGGCCGTATTGCTGCCGTCGGTTGAGGTGCTTAATTTCACCGTCACATCCACATCGGCCACCGCCGATAACTTAACCGTATATTCCGCACCGGTGCCTTCATTGACGCCCACGCTGTCTTCCACGATATAGACGCTTGGACGGTCATCATCCGGATCGGGATCCGGGCCACTGCCATCGTCCACAATGGTTGCTACACCCGTATCTTTGCCCTGAACTGCGCCCAAACCAGTGACGGTGACGCTGAAATCTTCCGGTCCCTCGTACACATCATCAGGCGTGGTAGCAACACGTACATCAAACTCAGTCATGCCTGCTGGCACGGTAACAATGCCATCCTCCGGCACACTCACCCAGCCTGAACCAGTGTTATATTCCAAGGTGCCGAGATCATCCGCTTCGGTTTCCTCAGGGTTTAGTGCCAGTTGGACCTCAACGGTATCTTCCGATGCGTTGCTTAGCGTCACTGTAAAGTTTGCGGTGCTGCCTTCATCAACGTTGCCCACATCAGAAATAGAAACAATTGGACGGTCGTCATCTGTAAGGGTGCCATCGTCTACAATGGTTGCTACACCCGTATCTTCGCCCTGAACTGCGCCTAAACCAGTGACGGTGACGCTGAAATCTTCCGGTCCCTCGTACACATCATCAGGCGTGGTTGCAACACGTACATCAAACTCAGTCATGCCTGCTGGCACGGTAACAATGCCATCCTCCGGCACACTCACCCAGCCTGAACCAGTGTTATATTCCAAGGTGCCGAGATCATCCGCTTCGGTTTCCTCAGGGTTTAATGCCAGTTGGACCTCAACGGTATCTTCCGATGCGTTGCTTAACGTTACAGTAAAGTTTGCGGTGGTGCCTTCATCAACATTACCTACATCGGAAATAGACACGATCGGCCGATCATCTACAACAGTCGCAGTGCCCGAAACTGGTGTTGATTGGTTTTCAGTTGTTCCGCTCAAGGTAAAGGTTTCTGGTCCTTCATAAACATCATTACTTAGAGTATCCAAGCTTACGGTGAAAGACTGTTCTCCAATTGGGAGAGAAACGTTAAACGTCCCGTCGTCATTAACCTCAACTTCCTGAGTTGTTCCATCTGACAACGTGACGAGTACCGTTGAATTTACGTAGTCAGTGCCCTCTTCTCCAGCAAAACCGCCGATCGCGGAGCCATCGTCCAATGACAATTCAATGTTAGTTATTTCTTCGGTTGGCTGATCTAAAGTGACTTCAAAAGTAACCTGCTCGCCTTCGTTAACGGTAGGGCTAGATATATCTTGAGCGACCACCTTCGCTGGGGTTGGAATATCGGTTGGTTCTGGCGTTTGAGGTTGGAAGATATCAAACAGGGTCTGAAGCTGTGTACTCGAGAATCCAGTTCCGCTTATTCCAACTGTCTCAAAGTTAGTGCTGGCTAATGATTCAGCACCAGTTCGGCTAATCGCCCCGGTATTTTGAGGGCTTGAGCCGTTCACCTCACCAGCTGCGGTTTCAAATTCTTCACCAAGTTGAGTCGGGTCCTGCCCTTGTGCTAGAGCTTCTATCAGATCGGTAATGTCTTCCGTTACATTTATCGAGCTACCTTGCGGGGTAACTTGCTCAACAATCAGCTCAGAAGTATCTGAAAGCTCTTCGATTATCAATTCACCAGGCTTTGGGGACTCTCCTTCTGCAAGGGTCCTTACATTCCCATCAAGCCCGATCACCACGATGTTGCCCACTAAAGCGCTCAAAGTTACTCGATCCATACCTACCTCGCCCCAATTCAAACTATTCCAAAAGTTTGTCACCTTTTAATTTACGACTATAGTTTAGTCAAAATCAGCATATTTTCGTTATAACTTTAATGCTTATGGCACTTTCGTGATCTATTTCGTGATTTGAAAGTCGAAGTTCTGAAAAGCGGGTACCAGCAAAGTCTACGCATCACTAAGGTCTTAATAATTCGTGCGTTTTCCTTGGTTTGGCATAGTAGCCAGCTAAGCAACTTCAAACCTATGTGCTAAAGTTTATACAGGTACATCCGTGGATGTTTTAAGTAAAAGCTTCGGTTTAACAGAAGGTTGATCTATTCCTAACTCAAACCCTGTTAATTGTGGCGCCCTATCTCACAAGTGAGATATAACAACAAAAAGTAACACGATTTTTAGGAGAACTACCGTGAAATGGAACCGACTCACATACGCCTGTTGTTGCAGCTTAATCGTGTCTATACCCGTTTTCGGTCAAACGCTAGAGCAAGCAGTGACATTGACGTTACAAAATAACCCAGATATTAAAAGTGCATTTAACGAGTTTACGAGTAAGCGCTACGTAAATGACGCCTCTACAGGCGCTTATCTTCCATCCATTGATCTAGATGCGGGGATTGGTTACGAAGGCCTAGACCCGTCAGACGAGGTTGCTCGAGGGGACACAGATTACACCAGAAAAGAAGCGTCGATCACGTTGACTCAATTGATTTGGGACGGTAGCGCAACGCTGAATGACATTGATAGAACGGCTGCTGATGCAGAGTCGGTAAGATTCCAACTATTAGCTGACGCGTCAGACAAGGCACTTGAGGTCGCAAAAGTGTACTTAGATGCAGTAAAAGCCTATGAAGTGTTGAAACTTTCAGAAGATAATCTCGCCGTCCACAAAGACATCTACTCAGACATTTCAAAGCGTGTCAAATCTGGCATAGGATCAACAGCGGATTTAACCCAAGTTGAAGCTCGTATCGCGAAAGCGCACGGTAACCTCGCTGCCGCACAAAACAACCTTTATGACACCCATACGATGTTTACCCGCCTAGTTGGCCAAACACCACAAGGGCTGATTTTTCCACGAGCTGATGAAAACTTTCTCCCTTACACCGTAGGAGAGGCAATAACTACAGCATATGAACTCCATCCAGTGATTCAAGTTGCGCTCGCGGATGTCGACTCAGCTAAGTTCCAGTACAAGCAGTCAAAAGGCGTGTTCTATCCAACGATTTCGATAGAAGCATCGCAAGCTTGGAGAGATGACGCGGATGGCCTTAAGGGACGAAGTGACGAAACCTTAGCCATGCTTCGACTTCGCTATAACTTGTTTAATGGTGGTAGTGATTCCGCAAACGCAGATAGTTACGCCTACCAACTCAATAAAGCCAAAGATTTACGTGAAAGTGCGTACAAAAATGTGGAAGAAGGCTTAAAGCTCTCATGGACCGCTCTCGATTTAACGCTCCAACAAAAAGAATTCTTGTCGGATCACGTCGACTCTGCGTCTGAAACCGTGATTGCTTACGAAAAGCAATACAAAATCGGTCAACGAACACTGCTTGATGTCTTGAACACACAAAATGAACTGTTTGAAGCGCGCAAAGACTACCTTGACGCGAAATATGCTGAACAGTTTGCAAAGTATAGAGTGATGAACGCAACTGGCCAGCTTCTCAGTGCACTGAGAGTCAGCGTACCACAAGAATGGCTAGATAAAGTGGAGTACTAATTATGAAATACATAACTATTATTGCACTGTCGTTCGTCGTGGCTGCATGCAGTTCTTCTCCTGATGAAAACGGTGACGAATATGAATACATGAATACACCTATCGCTGAGCAAAGCGCCGACCACCTTGATGATGACAGTGATGGAGTGATCAACGAAAGAGATCTATGCCCAGGCACACCAGAGGGTGCTGATATAGACAACGATGGTTGTGGCGTGTATGAAAATACGTCGAAGAAAATGCAGCTTCGTGTGTTGTTCGCAAACGATTCAGATAAAATCAATCCAGTGTTTGCACAACAAATTCTCGAACTGTCTAACTTCTTAAAAGAGTACCCTGAAACCTCTATAGAAATTCAGGGGTACGCAAGCCGAACCGGTACCGCAGAGCATAATCTAGACCTTTCAAAGCGACGTGCTAATAACGTTAGAAGTGAATTGATCCGTAACGGAATTAGTCCGGGAAGAGTCACTATCGTTGGGTATGGCGATACTGTTCTGGCAACAAGTGGAACCGATGCAGTGAGCCACGCTCAAAACCGACGTGTGACAGCAACGGTGATCGGTTATAAAGGCGCGGTTAAACAAGAATGGACTGTCTTTACTACGCTACCAAAAAATTAACCGCATTCCTTCCTGATTATTGTCAACCTTAAATTGTACAAAGGAGCTTCGGCTCCTTTTTTAGCAGCGATACAAAGCCGTATTATGCTTTAGGAATCGGCCCTTTAGTGTTAACCTAGCTACGTCATAACAATGAGAGTTTTGAAATGAGCAAACTTACATCAGATATCCAAGAAAACCTTGACCTTTTCGTCTCCGAAACTAAAGAAAACCAGCTAGTTTGGGGTTTGCGTAACGAAGAAGGTTGGCTATCCTGCGATTCGACTGAATTCGAAAATAGTGAAGTTATGCCTTTTTGGTCATCTAAAGAAGAGGCTGAGACACATAACGTTGAAGAGTGGGCTGATTTTGAGGTCCTAGAGATTCCTTTGGATATTTTTGTAGAAGATTGGCTTCTTACTCTTGCTGAAGATGGTGTTCTTGTTGGCACTAACTGGAACGCGCAGTTAGAAGGTAAAGAATTGGAGCCACAAGATCTAGCAAAACTTTATGTAGCCTAATTGATGAGACCTCAGCCCACAAAGCCGGGGTCTTTTAGTATACTACTTTTACAAGTTTCAACCCGAATATCGACGAAGCGCATAGTTTTCGTTTTTCTTTTCGCCTTTTCATACTTCACTGTTTCACGCCGTTCATTAGATAATGAGTAATCTATTCATAAAAAGTAATGCGATAAAACAATAATATGCGCACACTGTATTCCTTGCTCTTGTTTGTGCTTTCCTGCAACCCGACCAATGCCAGTCACACTCAATATACCAAACAGAATCAAAACGTGACTCAATGGCATTCGGTTTATCAGGCCACATTAAAAACCAACGCGAACTCTGCCCTTACACTCCTTGAAAGCCGTTATCACTCCGCAAAATATGACAGTGAGAAGCTGTATGTGAGTGGTTTGATTTATGAATACATGGCTAACATTCAACAACCCTACTATGGAAATAGTCAGAGTCTTAACAATGAGTTTGCCAGCCTTGAATCTGAGTACATCCTCGCTTTAAATGAGAGAAAACAAGGCAGTTATGATGCTTCAGTAAACAGCTTTATCTCACTAAGAAATAAGATGAAACAGAGCTCTAACATCGAGGGAGAAGCCCTGATGAACTACCAGCTCTGTTACACTTTGAATCAGCAAGGGCGTTACCATAAGGCACACTTCTTCTGTTCCTCGTTGGAGAGTCATCTTGATAGTGAACATCAGGAAAGCTTTCCAAAAGACCTCTCACTACGCATCATCGCCAATAACTACAATTTTCGTGGAGATTATGAAAAGTCGATAAGTGTCTATCGCCGCCTGCTCGCGAATATGCCCTATCAGAGCGACCCGTCTGGGGTCTATAACGACGTAGGTAATTTATTGGCAGAGCTCGGGCAATTTGAACAATCAGAACAGTACCTGATACAAGCTCTGCTTGCCCGTCAAACTGATGGTACTCCGGTACAAGTAGCGCAAGTCGAACACAGCCTGGCGGCCATGTATGCAAAAGCAAAAGCCTTTGATAAAGCCATTACACACTATAAAAACTCACTCACTATTCTTGAGCAGGTCAAATATCCATATGGTCAAGGCTTAGTTTACCTAGGTCTTTCATCAGCAACAGCTGAATCTGGCGATATAGAAGACGCATTAAAGTATGTCAACCAGGCTTTGGCGCTTGGAGAGCGATACGAGAATAAACACCTTCAAACTGAAGCACACTTAGCCGCAGGTTTTGCTTACCTGAAAAGTTTCGACGCAGAAGCTGCAATTGAACACGCTAACTCAGCGCTAAGATTATCGACCGACAACTCACACTTATTACTACAAGCCACGGCCCAATTACTTCTATCTAGGGCTTATCAACAGCAACAAAACTATCAAACGGCACTGTCTCATTACGAAGCGTATTCGACACTAGAATTAGCCAATCGAGATTCAAAAAACATCAAAGCGATGGAAGCTCTGGACCTCACCAAAAATGAGTATGAATACGATCTCAATCTTGCTCGCTTAAACACTGAACGCGATTTAAAGCAGAGTGAATTTGAGAAACTTACAGACCAAAAACGCATCTATCATTTCGTAGTTTTCGTTTTAGTGTCATTGCTAGCGCTAACCATTGTCTTGCTAAGGCAAACCCGAAAAAAAGCACGTTTAGACAGCTTGACTAGCGCTTTGAATCGTTCAACCAGTATTGAAATGATTAAGAGTCAAACGACAAAAGCGGATCGAGAGTTACGTTATGTCCTTGCGTTGATTGATTTAGACAACTTCAAGTCAATTAATGATACCTACGGGCAACCTACAGGAGATAGGGTATTAAAGCAGGTTTGTCATAAAATCAGCGCTAAGCTGAACAAAGGCGAACTGATTGGGCGCTTGAGTGGAGAAGAGTTCATCCTGCTACTGAAGAATGTCGATGAAATAGATGTCCCATTCCGTATTCAGAGCCTACACAAAACGATTTCAGAACAACGAATCCAAACAGAAAAAAATGAAGAAATAAGTGTTACGGCAAGCTTGGCCTATCTCGCGACATCCAAGCCATTAACTCACTTTGATGAACTTTATTCGGCTTTAGACCAAGCGCTATCGCAGGCCAAAAGGAACGGCTGCAATGTCATTATTGATGCTTACGACGAGCCGATTAACCTGTGTACAGGATAATATCAGTGTGTCTGATATTATCCTCCATATGTTGGTTTTTAAGCTTCAGAGTTCTGTTTTTCAACCAACGACTGCATAACGGCATCTTTGTTATTCAGGTAATCCTCTAAACCTGCTTTGCGTAGATCACACGACGGACAGTCACCACAACCATCGCCAATGATGCCGTTGTAACAAGTGAGCGTATTTTCGCGAACCAGTTGCAACGCATCATACTGATCGGCTAACGCCCAAGTTTCCGCTTTGTTCAGCCACATCAATGGCGTTTTAATGGTCAGCTTACGATCCATCCCTTTTACCAAAGCGGTATTCATTGCTTTGACGAAATCATCGCGACAATCAGGGTAACCGCTAAAGTCTGTTTCGCACACACCAGTGATAACCGTTTCTGCTCCTATCTGATAAGCATAGATGCCAGCCAGCGTTAAAAACAGAATATTACGTCCTGGCACGAACGAGTTTGGTAACCCATTGTCTTGCAACTCATGCGAGACAGGAATGTCATCACGAGTCAGAGAGCTGATAGCCAGTTCGTTCAACAAGCCGACATCCATCACTTTATGCGCGGCAACACCCAGTTCTTTGGCTACCTGTTGAGCAACCTCAATTTCGAGTCTGTGACGCTGACCATAGTCAAAAGTGATCGCATGTACTTCATCAAACTCTTTCAGTGCCTGCACAAGACAGGTAGTCGAATCTTGTCCACCACTAAAAACAACGACGGCTTTTTTCATGTTACTCTCCGGGCTTAAGCAATACTTAGGTATTTATGAGTTTGAATCGACAGGCGCCAATTACGAGCGATACACGTATCAATACACAACTGAGTAGCACGAGGCTTCTGGCTGATCGGCTGCAGAGCAATGATAACCTGCGGCGCAATCTCAGCAGACGCTAACAAATCATCCAGATGATCGATGTCTTTCTGCGTGCCGACCGGATGCTTGATTTCATTCGCTCGTTCCAACGCACTTTTCAGTACGGGTAATTTGCCTTTCATCGCCACTTTTGGTGACACTGTCACCCAGGTTGTTTCTGTCGTCACGACTTCTGACGTACCGCTGGTTTCAATTTGGCATTGACAGCCCATGTCTTCAAACGCTTGTGCTAACGGGCGCAAATCATAAATACATGGCTCACCACCAGTAATAACGATGTGCTTTGCATTGAAAGCTTGCTTTTTATATTGCTCTACGATGTCATCCGCCGATGCAACACACCACGTTGGAGAATCTTCCGTCTTTACCAGAATATCGCCAATCGAACGCTGGTCCGCTTCCGCCGCATCCCAGGTTTGTTTCGTGTCACACCATGAACACCCAACCGGACATTCTTGAAGACGAATAAAAACAGCAGGAACGCCGGTAAAGACCCCCTCTCCTTGGATGGTTTCAAACATCTCATTTAGCTTATACAACGTAGAACTCACTCACTCATAATACTTCGAGGCGAAGACCTTAATGGAGAGCTGTGCCTAGGTCAATTCAAACCAAAAATTAATTGTTAAAATAGACCATTTTGTAGTTTCATAGGCAGGACGTGTTTCGAATGGTTGTGATAAGTGCACGCCACAATTTTGAATTTTTAAGGTAAGTAACATGTATAAATTGATTGCCCTAGACATGGACGGCACGCTGTTAAACAGTGAGAAAGTAATTTCAGAAGAGAATAAACGAGCGATCGCAAAAGCTCGAGAAGCAGGTGTAACCGTAGTTTTGGCCTCTGGTCGCCCAATCGATGGCATGCAAGACAAGCTTGATGAGCTAGATATTCGTTCAGACAAAGATTTCGTTCTTTACTACAACGGCTCAATGGTTAAAAACATTGGCACCAATGAAATCATCCACCAGCAAATCATTGATGGTAAGGCAGCAAAGTTGGTCGCTCGAAAAGCAAAAGAACTTGGCGCCTATGTGCACGCGTTTAGTCAGGTTCACGGTCTGATTACGAACGAAAACAATCCTTATACCGATATTGAAGCAAATATCAACGGTCTTAATATCACCGAGATGTGCTTTGAATCTCTGGAAGATGATCACCCTATTATCAAAGCCATGATGGTTGCAGAGCCTAGCAAACTCACCGAAGTTATCGCTGCATTGCCGTCTGAATTACGTGACACTTTTACCGTCGTTCAGAGTGCTGCATTCTTCCTAGAATTTCTTAACCCACTCAGTAATAAAGGCATCGGCATCGCTGCGATTGCTGAGCACTTGTCTATTAAGCCAGAAGAAGTGATCTGTATGGGTGACGCAGAAAACGATCACCATATGTTGGAATTTGCGGGCTTAGGGATCGCAATGGATAACGCAATGGAAGAAACCAAAAAGATTGCCGACTACATTACGGCAAGTAATGATGAACATGGTGTGGCAAGAGCCATCGAAAAATTTGTTCTGAACGCCTAGTCATCTCATTGAGCAAAACACCAACCAAAGGCTTAAGCAATAAACGGTACCCTACTAAGAGTAGTGCGAGTCACTTAACCGCTCTTAGAGGGTCATTCCAGCGAGCCTTAGCGAGACTAGGAATCTAGTATCAGCGCGCTGAGAATATAGAGAAATACCTCCGAGAACAAAGAGCTCTGATAGAAGATCCTGAATCACGCTCCTTCGTCGCTTTTCAGGATGACGGTAGACTGGAATATTCTGCTTACTGTTAAGTAAACGGCACTCTACTAAGGGTGCCGTTTTAACCTTGGGGTTATTTACTCAAATCGACCAGCGGCTGCTCTACCTTTTTCACTGGCTGATTTTGTTGAATACTTTTGACGGTTTCTAAAGCTTGGGTAACCTCTTGGTTATCTCTCAGTACAGTGTACGTAACATCAAATTGTTTGCTTTCACCCGCTTTTATGGTTGGCACGAGCCCCAATGGACGTTGGTACTTTGTGTTGTACGCATAGCTGGTTCCAGGCTCTATCCCTGTAACATAGCCCTGTTGATCAGTATCAGTATTTTTCCATAACGTCAGTACCGGCAATTGTTTAACGTTATAGCCAACCGACACTCCAAGGTTCCCCGCTTGGTTATGCAGTACAGCTAAGGTATTGCCTTTATCGTCCCCAATAGGCTTGAGATTAAATACCATTTCATCAAAGTCCTTGGTTGGTCCGAGATACGTCTGCCAATCGTCTAACCCTGCCTTAGCGTAGTCATTAAATGGTGAAATTTCACTTGCTGCAGCGGTAATTTTGGCGCCTTTCTCTAAGATCGGACGACCAAAATTGGAGTGGTAGATGATCTGATATTCATCATCATAGTCAGCCTTATTTGTTAGCGTATCATGCAGAGCAAAAGTACTTTCACCAGGAACCACTTCGAGTTTGGTCATCGTTTCCAACTCTGCCTTTTTAAACGTGCGCTCAGATACAATGCCTTCAATCGTTATTTTATGTGGCGGATTATCATCAATGATGACTTTCACGGTCGAAGCCGGTGTATTTTGAACCCTGCCATGAAGGCTCAATAGCTGTCCGTTATCATCTACGCCTGGATGGCCGGTCCATTCATAACCGCATCGAACTAACATTTCATTAAAGCCATCTAACCAGCCAAGACCATTGCGGCTTTCCAATTCAATAAACGCCGGGTTAACCACTTCCTTTACTGGAGAATCCCAGCCTAAAATTCGTTCGCCCTGGCGTTTAACATTGAGTATGCCCATTCCACGGGTTGGAATAACGGTGATGCTCAGTTCACCGTTATTGACAACGATGATATCGACCCCCATCTGCTTGCCACCATGCAGACGGCGTTTTTCTATGGAAAACGGAGTATCACTTTTCATTTCTAGCGATTCGCTGGTGACTTGCCAGTCCCCCACATCCTGCCCCTTAGCAGAATCGGTTAGTACAAATTCGGCAGCGTGAACATGCATCGTAGTCAGACCAAGAAGTACGGCAGCGAACGTTGAATTCATTTTCATCTCTTTTTCCTTAATTTTGTTGTGAATAACAAATGCTGAATCGATTCAGTTAAAACATACGCCTAAAGAAAAGCAGCCGACAATGCGCAACCAGTGGCAATGTGATCTTGATAGTATTGCAGTGACATATCGACGTAAAATTTGATTGCTGAATCAACTTCAGCAATATTGCCTCTCATTTTGCAATGCTCAGTCCAACTTGAAAAAGCCACTCTATTTTGCATAAAGAAAAGCCTCGCAAATTGCGAGGCTATATTATTACTTCTAGCGAGTTAAAGCGCTCTATCTGGCTTCTTGAACTCTTGGTTTTTGACGCTTCTCTTTAGTTAGTTTTCTTACCAGAACCGTGAACAACATCATCAACATTGGGTATTGCAGCGTTGTACACACCAAAGACCAAAAGCCGCTATACGATACGATCGTTACCGAATACTGGTACAGTTGCTGAGCCAATACCAAAACCAAAGTAACAAAAACGGTCTGCCGGGTGCTTATCTGTACTTGGGAGTTATCGAAAGTTAAAACGATGGCAGATGCCGCCAGCAAAATTGCCAGCCAGTTACCAAAAATGGGTAACGGCCAAAAAACGGAAATCACCGCAGTAAATGCCGTCATAGCTAACCACACACCTTTAGAGGTCAGCAACTGATCAACGTTAATCTCCGGGTTTATTTCAAGACGCAAGATGTGCCAAGCGACCAATATCCCCAATAACGCGCCAAATAACATATCCAATATAAAAGCAGTACCAAGGAAGTATTTAGCCACAACAACCAATAAAGTAATGCCGATGATCAGACTGGTAGTGACATTCACGCCAAAGTTGCCTGTTTTCTGAAATAGAAAAGTGAACACACAGCACCACACGGCAATTGGTAAGCTTGGAAAACTAAAACCGAAGCTATGCGTAAGCTCTACCACTGGCATATAAACATGTGGTCTTGGTAATGAAAAACCCTGCTGAGCGACAAGTATCATCACTGACGTTGCTGAAATCGCAAAAAAGAGTCGAAAAACAAAACGGCTACCAAACCGCATCATCAGGAAGGGGAACAAAAACAGTAAAATAGCTGGACTCGTAAGCTCAAGAATCAAATCCGCAGCCTGATAAGCCGTCTGAAAACTGCTTTCAGAGAGTGAGCTGACCCAGCTTTGTAACCCCATCATCCAATCCAATTCGACCTGACGAAACGATGGTGCTAACTCTATTAAATGATGAATATAATGAACAGGTTGATACGTCGCATCATCAAAATAGCGAACAACCGTTTGCCACTGCATTGGGTAACGATACGTAGAGGCGGAAAGCAGTTCAGGTGCCAATAACATTGCTGACGCTATTTCTACGCCGTAATGAGGGGCAAACCAAATTGGCAGTTCGTTCCCCCCCATTGAGTTGAGCATTGAGAAAGAAATGACCTCTGAATCCGATACACAATCAAAAAAAACGGCAGTATCGGTGCGGCCTAGCTCTTTGCCTACCGTTACAACTAGCCCAGTTTCTTCCCAGGTTTCCCTTTGAGCTGCAACTCTTGGAGATTCACCTGGAACTATCGTCCCACCGGGCAATGAAATTCGGTTGGTTAGAATCTCGTGGACCAGTACCAGTTTGTCATCTGCGCGGACAACACATAGCGCACCTTTTACTTGCTCTGTAGGCGACGTGGCAACAGTAGCAGGTGAAATCCCCAACAACACGGAGTAAAGAGTGAGGAAAAATAACGGTCTCAACACAAAATATAACCTTTAATAATAACCGACGAATGAAAGGCGGCAATACTGATAGAATTTGAAGAAAACTAAGTGGTGCCTAATGCGTATGATACATAAGACCGGGTAAGTTAGAGATAAAAACTTCGTACAACCCTGACACCCACCGGACATAATGCACAATCGTGGTGGCGATTTTGACAGTTATATAAGGTTAGTGTCAGGAAAATTCACCGACCTTGTTTAAATTCTCAGTTCTGACACTGAAATTAAAAACTTCTGTTCGAAAAAATAGCTAGCGGCATAAGTCAAGAGTTAATCGTCGACTTTGCTGTGTGATTGGTTGCACAGGTTTTCTTACTTACTAAGTGTTGATAGTGGCTTTCTTAGACAATGAATGTGGTGACCAAAGCCTTGCTTCTCGTAAAGCGCCAACGCTTGTTGATTAAAGTTCCACACTTCAACAAACATCTGTTTCGCACCATAATTAATGAAAGTGGATTCAATTTTATCAAGTAGTGCTCTCGCTACCCCTTGCTTTCTGTATTCAGGCAACACATACAATTCATCAACACTGCCCATCATGACGGGCTTACTGACAACAGAGATGAGTTCACAAAAGTGTCCAGAAACAAACCCTATGATGTCATCGTCTATTGATGCGATATAAACCAAACACTCTGGGTTATCGATATAACGGCCAATACTTTTTTCTTGTTCAATTTCTTCTGCGGTTTTAAACAGTTCCGGTGACTGAACATGATGCTCATCGTGTAAGTCGAACATAAGGTCATTAAGAATAGCGATATCGTCAAAACACGCAGATTTGATTACAAATGCACTCATAAAAAGTTTACCAAAAATTGAACCTTTGTAGTTTGTGACCAAAGTGAAAGGATGGCAAGTAGGTAGGTTCAATAAAATAACCATTCGATTATTCTTGCTGCAAATAGAGTGAGATTGACCAGCTCACTAGCAGAAAAAAGCCCCTGCTGGTATTGCAGGGGCAAA
Source organism: uncultured Vibrio sp. (assembly GCF_963675395.1). Classification (NCBI taxonomy): domain Bacteria; kingdom Pseudomonadati; phylum Pseudomonadota; class Gammaproteobacteria; order Vibrionales; family Vibrionaceae; genus Vibrio; species uncultured Vibrio sp. The sequence continues at coordinate 367,527 of NZ_OY776223.1, forward strand.
CATTAAACAAGAAACAGATTAAATTTTATCGGCGAAGTACACGTTCGATTTCACTTAAGCTCGTTGGGTCATCAATGGTCGATGGAACCGTGTATTTCTCACCATCGGCAATTTGACGAATGGTTCTACGCAGGATTTTACCTGAACGTGTTTTCGGTAAGCGATCAACAACCAGTGCGTGTTTAAAACAAGCTACCGCGCCGATCTCGCTGCGTACTTTCCCGACCAATTCACCTTCGAGATCCAACTCATCCACTTTGACGCCGTCTTTTAGTACCACAAAGCCCAGTGGGAGCTGCCCTTTCAAGTCGTCATGGATACCAACAACCGCACACTCTGCAATTGCAGGGTGGCCACCAACGATCTCTTCCATCTCACCAGTAGACAGGCGGTGGCCAGCAACGTTAATCACATCATCAATACGTCCCATGATGAACAGGTAGCCATCTTCGTCGAGATAACCACCGTCACCCGACACATAGTAGCCTGGGAACTGGCTAAGATAACCCGTATCAAAACGGTCATGGTTACGCCATACGGTTGGTAAGCAGCTTGGCGGTAATGGACGTTTTAGCGCAACAAAACCTTGCTGGTTGGCTTTCACTGGCTCACCAAGTTCATCAAGAATTTCAACTTGATAACCTGGAATTGGCTTGGTCGACGAGCCGGCTTTTACAGGCAACATTTCAATGCCCGTTGGGTTACCCGCAATAGCCCAACCCGTTTCTGTTTGCCACCAATGGTCGATAACCGGTTTATCGGCTTTGCTCTGCACCCATTCCAGTGTAGGCGGATCGAGACGCTCACCAGCCATAAAGATGGTTTTTAAGTTAGACAGATCGTACTGCTTTAAGAACTCACCTTCCGGGTCTTCTTTCTTAATCGCGCGGAACGCGGTAGGTGCGGAGAATAATGCATCCACTTTATACTCATCACAAACTCGCCAGAATGCACCCGGATTCGGTGTTCTAACCGGTTTGCCTTCAAACAGTATCGTCGTACAGCCATGAATCAGCGGCGCGTAAACAATGTAAGAGTGCCCTACTACCCAGCCAACATCGGATGCCGCCCAGAACACCCCACCTTGTGGAATATTATAGATTGCATTCATTGAGTACTTCAGTGCGACAGCATGACCACCGTTATCACGTACCACCCCTTTCGGTTTACCGGTTGTACCTGAGGTATAAAGGATATAAAGCGGGTCGGTCGCTAACACAGGAACACAAGCGTGTGGCAATGCCTGGCTGTATTCTTGTTGCCAATCCAGATCTCTTTCCTGATTCAGCTCGGCTTCACATTCTGGACGCTGGAAAACAAACACTTTCTCAGGCTTCCAACGGCTATCCATAATGGCTTTATCCACCATTGGTTTGTACGGAATGATTTTGTTGATTTCGATACCACACGACGCCGTCATGATGACTTTCGGCTCGGCATCTTCAATACGCACTGCCAGCTCATTTGGCGCAAAGCCACCAAACACCACGGAGTGAATCGCACCTAAACGTGCACACGCAAGCATCGCCATGGCAGCTTCTGGGATCATCGGCATGTAAATAACGACTCGGTCGCCTTTTTCAACACCTTGAGCAGACAGCATACCGGCAATTTTCGCTACTTGGTCGCGCAGCTCATTGTAGGTATAGGTCTTTTTATTCCCCGTCACTGGCGAGTCATAAATAATGGCGGCGTTTTCACCTCGACCTTGTTCACAATGGTAATCCAATGCCAGCCAAGATGTGTTCATCACGCCATCCGGAAACCAACGCTCGATACCGTTTTCATCGGCTTTCAAGATGGTGTTTGGAGACTCAAACCAGTCGATGTTCTCCGCCTGAGCGCGCCAAAAACTCTCCGGTTCGTTTTTCGCCCATAAGTATTCTTTTTCGTATGAAGACATATTGCTTCCTCCAGTATGTCCTGATATTGCTCTCGTTCTATTCAAAGACCATTCTTTTCATTCAAAGACATTGAAGGGTACACGCACAAATCCCTCCATCAGTATTCTCGCACTTCGGCTCATGATGGCTTTTTGTACCACCCAGCCTTGTTCGGTTTGCTTCGCTTGTGCCCCAACCTTTAACGTTCCTGACGGGTGGCCAAAAGTCACCGACTCTTTTTCGCCGCCACCAGCCGCCAGATTCACCAACGTTCCTGGCACACACGCTGCGGATGCAATAGCAACGGCTGCTGTTCCCATCATTGCGTGGTGCAGTTTGCCCATAGACAACGCACGAACCAACACATCGATATCGTTGTCGTTTACCGACTTACCACTGGAAGACAGGTAACTTTTTGGCTTGGATACAAACGCAATCTTAGGGGTGTGCTGTCGTGTCTGAGCTTCTTCTAGTTCAGAAATCAGACCCATTTTTAACGCGCCATGCGCACGGATCGATTCAAACATTGCCAATGCAGCGTCATCGTTGTTGATATCATCTTGTAGCTCAGTGCCCTGATATCCAATCGACTCAGCATCAATGAAAATGGTTGGAATGCCCGCATTTATAAAAGTGGCATTGAAGGTGCCCACATCAGGCACCACCAAATCATCAACTAAGTTTCCGGTTGGGAACATGCTTCCCTCACCGTCAGCAGGGTCAACGAAGTCCACTTGAATCTCTGCGGCTGGGAACGTCACACCATCGAGCTCAAACTCGCCGGTTTCTTGCACGAAACCATTCACAATCGGTACGTGAATCAAGATCGTTTTGCTGATATTCACCTGCCAAACGCGCACCGTCACGATGCCATTTTCAGGAATGCGATCTTGTGGAATCAGGCCAGCATGAATGGCGAAAGGACCCACTGCGGCAGACAAATTGCCGCAGTTACCACTCCAGTCGACAAAAGGCTTATCGATCGACACTTGGCCAAACAAGTAGTCAACATCATGATCGTCTTGGCTGCTGCGCGAAACAATCACCGTTTTACTGGTGCTTGAAGTCGCGCCGCCCATACCATCGATTTGCTTCGCGTACGGATCCGGGCTACCGATAACACGCAGCAACAGTTTGTCACGCGCGACTCCAGCCACTTGCGCTTCTTGAGGCAAATCTTCGAGGTTGAAAAACACCCCTTTACTCGTGCCGCCACGCATATACGTCGCCGGCACTTTGATTTGGCTCATTTGATTCGGAGTATTGTTGTCCATAACCACTCCTTATTGCGCCAAGAAATCTTGCGCGAAACGCTGTAATACACCACCTGCGTTGTACACGTGAACTTCGTCAGCGGTATCTAAGCGACAGGTAACTGGAACATCGACTTTTTCGCCGTTGCTGCGTGTGATAACCAGGGCTAAATCAGCGCCTGGCTTAATCTCGCCAACGACGTCGTAAAGCTCAGTACCATCCAGTTCTAACGTGTTGCGGTTAACACCTGGTTTGAATTGCAGTGGTAATACGCCCATACCAACCAAGTTAGTGCGGTGAATACGCTCAAAGCCTTCAGCAACGATTGCTTCTACACCAGCTAATCGAACGCCTTTCGCTGCCCAATCACGAGATGACCCCTGACCGTAATCCGCGCCAGCTACCACAATCAGTGGTTGCTTACGATTCATGTAAGTTTCAATCGCTTCCCACATGCGAACCACCTGACCTTCTGGCTCGATTCGAGCTAGAGAACCCTGTACCACTTCGCCGTTTTCTTTCACCATTTCGTTGAACAGTTTCGGGTTAGCAAAGGTCGCACGTTGCGCCGTTAAGTGGTCGCCACGGTGTGTCGCGTAAGAGTTAAAGTCCTCTTCTGGCACACCCATTTTCGCCAGGTATTCACCTGCCGCACTGCTCGCCATGATCGCGTTCGATGGCGATAAGTGGTCAGTCGTAATGTTGTCACCCAGAACCGCTAAAGGACGCATGCCAGACAGCGTTCTTTCACCAGCCAGTGCACCCTCCCAGTAAGGAGGACGACGGATGTAAGTACTCATCGGACGCCAATCGTATAGCGGATTCGAGTTTTGTGCCGCGTCATCCAGTTTGAACATCTGGATGTAAACTTGGTTAAACTGCTCTGGTTTAACGTGTTTACCAACTACCGCATCGATCTCTTCGTCGCTTGGCCACAAATCATTTAAGTAAATTGGTTTGCCGTTTTGGTCAGTACCCAGTGCATCACGCTCGATATCAAAACGAATCGTACCCGCTAGCGCATAAGCAACAACCAATGGTGGTGAAGCCAAGAAAGCTTGCTTCGCGTAAGGGTGGATCCGGCCATCAAAGTTACGGTTACCCGAAAGTACCGCTGTCGCGTACAAATCGCGATCGATGATCTCTTGTTGAATTTTTGGATCCAACGCACCGCTCATACCGTTACAAGTCGTACATGCGTAACCGACGATACCAAAGCCAAGCTTCTCTAGCTCTGGTAGTAAGCCCGCTTCTTCCAAGTAAAGACGCGCAACTTTAGAACCCGGAGCAAATGATGACTTCACCCAAGGTTTACGCACAAGGCCAAGTTCGTTGGCTTTCTTCGCGACAAGGCCAGCAGCAACAACGTTTCGTGGGTTACTGGTGTTAGTACACGATGTAATCGCAGCGATGATCACCGCGCCATCTGGCAATTCGCCCTCTTTCTCTTCCCATGCACCGGAAATACCACGTTGTGCCAGCTCAGAAGTAGGCAAACGACGGTGAGGGTTTGAAGGACCAGCCATATTACGGCTTACTGATGACAGATCGAACTCTAGTACGCGCTCGTAAACCGCGGTATCAAGATCATCCGCCCAAAGACCAGTTTGTTTCGCGTATTTCTCTACCAGGTCGACTTGCTGTTCATCACGACCTGTCAGTTTCAAGTAGTTTATGGTCTGTTCATCAATGTAGAACATACCCGCTGTTGCACCGTATTCTGGTGTCATGTTGGAGATAGTTGCGCGGTCACCAATAGTCAGGTCTCTTGCACCTTCACCAAAGAATTCCAAGTAAGAAGAGACAACGCGCTCGTTACGTAGGAACTCAGTAATCGCGAGAACGATATCCGTTGCGGTAATGCCCGGCTGACGTTTCCCCGTCAATTTTACACCCACAATATCCGGCAGACGCATCATCGATGGTCGGCCAAGCATCACGGTTTCAGCTTCCAGACCACCAACGCCAATCGCGATAACACCAAGTGAATCCACGTGAGGAGTATGACTGTCAGTTCCTACACAAGTATCTGGGTAGGCAATGCCCTGCTTCGCTTGCACTACTGGAGACATTTTTTCCAGGTTGATTTGGTGCATGATGCCGTTACCAGCCGGAATCACACTGACGTTTTTAAATGCGGTTTTACACCACTCGATAAAGTGGAATCGGTCTTCATTACGACGCTCTTCAATCGCGCGGTTTTTCTCAAATGCATCTGGCTCAAACCCTGCGTGTTCTACCGCAAGTGAGTGGTCAACAATAAGCTGTGTTTCAACCACAGGGTTAACTTTTGACGGGTCACCGCCTTGATCTGCGATTGCATCACGTAAGCCAGCTAAGTCAACCAGTGCCGTCTGACCGAGAATATCATGACAAACAACACGTGCAGGATACCAGGGAAAATCGAGATCGCGCTTGCGTTCGATTAACTGTTTGAGGCTATCGGTTAGCGTATTGGGGTCACAGCGGCGTACCAGTTGCTCTGCAAGAACGCGTGAAGTGTAAGGGAGCGTTTCATAGGCTCCAGGAGAGATAGTATTTACGGCTTCGCGGGCATCAAAGTAATCAAGTTGAGTCCCCGGAAGCGACTTACGATATTGGGTATTAATAGTAGTGCTCATGGTTTGCTTCCATTCAATCTGTACATCTTGGCCTTCTCCCCATCACTCTAGAAACGTTACTCTAGAAAAGTTGTTTGGCGACTTGATTGGAGAACTGTTTTTGAGATGTAGTAGTCGTTCTAGTCACCTTAGTGATGAGAAATACTCCTTCCCCCATGTGGAGAGAATCGCATAGAGGAAGGAGCTACGCGCTAGCGTTTTTCGATAGGCATCCATTCCTGATGCTCTGGACCTGTGTAATCTGCGCTTGGACGAATAATACGGTTATTCGCGCGCTGCTCATACACGTGTGCAGCCCAACCAGTCAAACGGCTCATCACGAAAATCGGAGTGAACAGTTTGGTCGGAATGTCCATAAAGTGGTATGCCGATGCATGGAAGAAGTCAGCATTACAGAACAGACCTTTCTCACGCTTCATCACCGATTCAACACGCTCAGATACCGCATATAGGTGTGTGTCACCCACTTGCTTAGACAGCTCTTCAGACCAACGCTTGATCAATGCGTTGCGAGGGTCGCTTTCACGGTAAATCGCATGACCAAAGCCCATGATCTTGTCTTTGTTGGCCAGCATTTGCATGATGTTCGCTTCTGCTTCATCCGGCGTCTGCCAATCTTCAATCATTTCCATCGCGGCTTCGTTTGCGCCGCCGTGAAGTGGACCACGAAGCGTACCGATTGCCGCAGTAATACAAGAGTGGATGTCTGATAATGTTGATGCACAAACACGCGCTGCAAATGTTGACGCATTAAACTCATGCTCTGCGTACAGGATGAGTGAACAGTGCATCACTTGCTTGTGCAGTTCGGTTGGCTCTTTATCAGTAAGAAGCTTCAGGAAGTAACCACCGATGCTATCTTCAGCCGTATCTTCTGTATCGATGCGCACACCATCATGGCTGAAACGGTACCAGTAACAGATGATTGCCGGGAACAGCGCTAACATACGCTCAGTGGACTGCAGTTGCTCATCAAAACTCATTTCCTGTTCTAAGTTACCCAGAACAGAACAGCCTGTACGCATCACATCCATAGGGTGCGCCGTTGCAGGGATAAGTTCTAGAGCTTGCTTAAGTTCAGTTGGCAAACCACGAAGGCTTAATAGGTGCGTCTTGTACGCATCAAGTTCTTGTTGATTCGGTAAGTGACCTCGTAATAGCAGGTGCGCCACTTCTTCAAATTGAGCATTATTGGCAAGGTCAGTAATATCGTAACCGCGATAAGTAAGACCTGTTCCCGTTTTACCGACAGTACATAAAGCTGTGCTTCCCGCGCTTTGACCACGTAGGCCTGCGCCACCTAACTCTGCTTTCTTTGCTTCAGTTTGAGGCATTGTTTGAACTCCTTTTCTGTCTGGCTTTGCTCTCTTTGGAGCGTTTTTATTCACCAGACAAGTTTCACGTTATTGAATTAGATAAATTCCGATTATCTTTTTTAGGCTTCCGTCTATATTTCTTTCTTTTCCTCGCTATTTCCCCTCAGAGAATAACTGGTCAAGTTTGTCTTCGTATTCATGGTAGTTCAGGTGCTGATACAACTCTTTGCGTGTCTGCATCGAATCCACCAACGCTTCTTGGTTACCTACCTCAAGAAGGTGTTTGTATACTGTTTCTGCGGCTTTGTTCATGGCGCGGAATGCACTTAGCGGGTAAAGCACCATGTCCACTTTGGCTTTTGCCAACTCATCACATCCGTAAAGTGGCGTTGCACCGAACTCGGTGATATTCGCCAGAATTGGAACATGCTTGCCTGTTGCTTGCTCTAGCGCGTTAGAGAACTGTACGTACTGCTCTAACTTGTTCATCGCTTCAGGGAAGATCATATCCGCGCCAGCTTCCACACAAGCAATCGCACGTTCAATCGCACTGTCCATGCCTTCTACCGCTAGGGCATCAGTACGAGCCATAATCACGAAACTTTCATCGTTACGCGCATCAACCGCTGCCTTCACACGGTCAACCATCTCTTGCTGGCTAACAATGGCTTTGTTCGGACGGTGACCACAACGTTTTTGCGCCACCTGATCTTCCATATGAACCGCAGCCGCGCCCGCTTTTTCCATTTGCTTGATGGTACGAGCGATATTGAATGCGCCGCCAAAACCCGTGTCGATATCCACCAGCAATGGCAAGTCACAGGCGTTTGTAATGCGGTTAACGTCAACCAATACATCGTTCAGTGTGGTGATGCCTAGGTCTGGCAATCCGTAAGAAGCATTGGCAATGCCGCCACCAGATAAATAAATCGCTTGATGCCCAAGATTTTTCGCCATCATGGCGCAGTATGGGTTAACGGTACCGACAATTTGTAGCGGATTGTTTTGTTCAATGGCGAGTCTGAACTTCGCCCCCGGTGTTAAGCTCATGACGAATTCCTTCTAGTCTTTGTCTAAACTTTCAGTTTCTGTATGAATAATCTGCGATTGGATGAGTTTTCGACTTCCAGAGATGTGTCGTCTCATTAACATTTCTGCAAGTTCTTCATCGCGATTACGAATGGCTTCCAAAATATATTTGTGCTCGTTGAGTGCTTCGTTTGGACGAGATTGCGAACGTGGTGACTGATAGCGATACATGCGCAGTAAGTGGTACAACTCATCACACAACAAAGTAATCAATTTGCTATTTCGGCTTGCCTGAATGATGCGATAGTGGAAATCAAAGTCACCATGTTGGTGGAAATAGGAAGAGCCTTCTACCTGGTCAATATGCTTCGAATGTGTCGACAATAGCATTTCTAAGCTCAATAGCTCTTCTTGGGTAATATGGCGAGCCGCAAGCCTTGCTGCCATCCCTTCTAACGCTTCGCGTACCGAATAGAGTTCAATCAACTTTTCAGGCGAAAAGGTAATTACTCTCGCGCCAACATGTGGGATACGTTCAATGAGGCCCAAGCCTTCCAAACGCATCAGCGCTTCACGTAAAGGCCCTCGGCTGACTTGATATTTCCTGGCAAGCTCTGGCTCTGAGATTTTACTCCCTGGTGTTACATCACCATTCACAATAGCTTCAATCAACGACTCAGTCAGTGTTTCAGACTTAGTGTGTTCTTTCTCAGTCGCTATCACTTTATAACGAGCTTTTAACTCAGAGTTCATATTCAGGCACTCACTTCAATGACACCGAAATGTCTACAATCCCTTAACCTAAATATAAAATAAACGATCAAAGTGTCGACAATCAAGTTAATTGTCGACAATTTAGACTAAGGTCTTATTAAAAGATCATATATAGAGCAGGAAAATGGCATTTATCAGCTATATCCGTCATGAAAATTTACAGTTGTCGACAACTTTATAACTCATAACCAATTGATTATTTGACATAAAAGTAAAATCCAGCCGTGAGTTTCCGCTCTCTTCCTGATTCTCTCGTTACTAATTCCTCAAAAGTTTCTTGTCCAGTCATTATCTTAGATCTTGGTTTGTGCCCGTAATAAATTGATTTTTCATAGGTAAGAACCTCTAAGGTCAGGTTGAGTTCTACCTGTTCTGCACCGCCTCTCCCTAACGGTGAACTTTATGAACAAAATCCCCACTATGCCCAATATTCTCTTTATCTACCTTTTACAGACATGTCGTTAACACTTAATTAACCTTTCAACAAAGTTCAGCTTCAAGCTGAAACAACAATAAGACTCATCAACAGAATAGAGTCACTCACATAAGGAACGTGAACATGTTAAAGGTAATAAAACCAACGCTCGCCGCATCTATCATCGCTGCTTCATTTTCATTTAACACTTTCGCAGCTGATGTAGAAAAAATGCATTTCCTCATTCCTGGAGGTGCCGGTGGCGGCTGGGATATGACAGCACGCGGTACGGGTGACGTATTGGTAAAATCAGACATCGTTGAAACCGTATCATTTCAAAACTTGTCTGGTGGCGGTGGCGGTAAAGCAATCGCTCACTTGATTGAAACCGCAGATCGTCAAGAAGACACACTAATGGTGAACTCAACACCAATCGTAGTGCGTTCTCTTAGTGGTATTTTCCCACAGTCCTTCCGTGACCTAACCCCGGTTGCCGCAACCGTTGCTGACTACGGCGCTATTGTTGCCTCTGCCGACTCGCCATATAACTCTTGGGAAGATGCAGTAAAAGCGTTTGAAGAAAATCCACGTAAAGTGAAGATCGCTGGCGGTTCTGCTCGTGGTTCGATGGACCACCTAGTTATTGCAGCCGCATTCAAAGGCGAAGGTTTTGATGCACGTAAAGTCCGTTATATCGGCTACGACGCGGGCGGGAAAGCGATGGCTGCGCTACTTTCTGGCGAAACTCAACTGCTTTCAACTGGCTTAGGTGAAGTGCTTGAAATGTCCAAATCTGGACAAGTTAAAGTCCTTGCTATCACGGCTCCGAAGCGATTGGATGCCGCGCCAAACATTCCAACTCTCACTGAATACGGCAATGAAACGGTATTTGCGAACTGGCGTGGTTTCTTCGCCGCGCCAGGCGTCAGCCAAGAGAAAATCGACGAGTGGAATTCTGCATTAACGAAAATGTACAAGACCGACGAATGGCAAGTTGTCCGTGACCGCAATGGCTGGATCGACAACTACAAAGCCGATAAAGAGTTCTTCGCGTTCCTTGAAGAGCAGGAGCAGCAAATGGGCGATTTAATGCGCGAATTAGGTTTCCTGAAATAATTAGGGTACCTGAATAAAACAGTAAACGGGGCTAATTCTCCAATACCAAAACGGAGAAATCTGATTTGGTATTAGCCCCAACTCTGTATTTGCACTCTAAATTTCGCCGTATATGGGCATTGTCGACAATTCGGCATACACACTCCTTTGTTTATAGATTGATAAGCGGCTCGACTAGCAGCGAAATGCTTAATTGTTAATGGATTATCTTGCTCATTAACGCCCATATACGGTCTTTTCTACCTTCGTTAGGAGTTGAAGATGTCTCGTTCAACCAATTTTTTTACTAAAGAAAACTTGCTCTGCCGCGATCGCGTCGGTGCGATGATCTTTTTGCTGTTCTGTCTGGGCTACGGTTTCCAAACTTCTCAAATCGCGTTGTTCCCCGGTGATGAATATGAACCGTTCACTGCACGCACATTGCCAACCATTCTGACTTACCTTGGTATTGGTTTAGCGCTTCTACTAATGATAACTGGCCAACCAGATAAAAAGAGTGGCGCCGTGTTGACATTCAACTGGAAGCTCCTTATTGCATTCTTAGTGTTAATGGCACTGTACGGTCTGGGCCTAACTTATCTGGGATTTGTGTTGGCGACCGGTTTCTTCCTTCTAGCAGGCTTTTACTTACTAGGTGAAAGGCGTAAGCCGATTTTGTTTGGCTCTTCTTTCCCTTTTGTTATCGCCTTCTATTTATTGCTGACTCAAGGATTAGATATCTACCTTGAGCCTGGTTTGATTTTCACCATCTGGTAGCCAAAGAAAGGAAAGAATTATGTTAGATGGAATTCTACAAGGTTTATCCACTGCGGTAATGCCGATGAACATCATGATGGTGATTGTTGGCTGTTTCGTTGGTACGTTTATCGGAATGTTACCGGGTCTTGGGCCTATTTCGGCTATCGCGTTGATGATCCCAATCACTTACGGTCTCGAACCTTCTTCTGGTTTGATTTTGATGGCTGGCGTTTACTACGGCGCGGTATTTGGTGGCTCTACGTCTTCAATTCTGATTAACGCGCCGGGCTGTTCTTCAACGGTGGTAACGGCATTTGACGGTTACCCAATGGCGCAAAAAGGTCAGGCGGGTAAAGCATTAGCACTTGCTGCTTACTCTTCTTTCACTGGCGGTACACTATCGGCGATCATGTTGTTGGTTGCGGCTCCTGCATTAGCCAAGGTGTCGTTAAGTTTCCAATCTTCAGACTACTTCGCGTTGATGCTTCTTGGCTTGTCTGCAGTAGCGGCATTCGCTGGTAAAGGTCAGGTAATTAAAGCCTGGATGATGACCATTCTCGGATTGATGTTGTCTACAGTTGGTATCGATAAAGGCGTGGGTGTAGAGCGCTTTACGTTCGGACTGACTGACTTGATGGATGGCTTTAGCTTCTTGCTGCTTGCCATGGCGACCTTTGCTCTGGGCGAAACGTTAATGGGGATTCTCAAGCCTTCGGCAGATACTCGTGACGAAGAGCAAGACAAACTGAGCAACATCGGCTCAATGAAAGTCACCAAAGAAGAAATCAAAGAAGTAGCGCCTGTTTCTATTCGCTCTTCCATTCTGGGCTTCTTTACCGGCGTACTTCCAGGCGCAGGCGCAACGATTGCCGCATTCCTAAGCTACGGCTTGGAACGTAACCTTGCACCAAAAGACAAAAAGGAAGAATTTGGTAAAGGCAGCATCCGTGGTTTGGTAGCACCAGAATCAGCGAACAACGCAGCATCAAGCGGCTCATTTGTACCACTGTTGACATTGGGTATTCCGGGTTCAGGTACTACCGCTATCATGCTAGGCGCATTGATCGCCTACGGCATTCAGCCAGGTCCTCGCCTGTTTGTTGAACACCCGGATGTATTCTGGTCAGTGATTATCTCTATGTACTTTGGCAACATCGTACTGGTTATTCTGAACTTACCGCTGATTCCGTACATCTCGAAACTACTGGCGGTACCGAGAACGGTACTACTGCCGATGATTTTGTTCTTCTCAATCACGGGCGTGTATTTGGTCTCATTCAATACCATGGATGTGTTTGTGATGCTGCTTGTGGCGATGGCTGCTATCGCGCTCCGATTAGCGAACTTCCCTCTTGCTCCGTTACTGCTTGGCTTCATCCTTGGTGGTTTAATGGAAGAGAACCTGCGCCGAGCATTGATGATTTCTGATGGTGAGTTGAGCTTCTTGTGGGAGCGCCCAATTACTCTAACCTTTACGGTATTAGCAGTATTGGTACTAGGTAGCCCACTGTTTGTGAAACTGTTTCAAAAGCTACGAGCTCAACCAGTTAAAGTTGAACAATAAATAAGTCACTCATCCCCATGATTGACTTCAAAAAGCCACCAGCTCGGTGGCTTTTTTCTTTGACCTTTCGCTACTATCTTTCTTGCATCAAGTTCAGTAGGGTTAACGCCTTAAAAACAAAACATAAAAACAAAAGATTAAGGAAGATTTATGCTGCTGGAACTGACGTTGTTATTTGCTGCCGGAGTGATTGGAGGAATCATGAATTCTATTGCCGGAGGTGGCAGTTTTGTTACGTTTCCTGCTCTGATGGCCGTTGGGATTCCACCCGTTATCGCCAATGCCACCAACACCTATGCCTCTTGTGCAGGCTACATCAGTGGTGCGATAGGTTTTAGAGAAGAAATCCTCAAGAATAAGCAAGAATTACTCTTTACCATCAGTTTAAGCCTTATCGGTGGTGGCATTGGTGCCTACCTGTTACTGAATATTCCTGAATCAGTGTTTTTGGAAGCCATTCCCTGGCTACTATTGTTTGCAACCTTACTGTTTATCTTTGGTTCGCACTTAACTAAGGCGATCAAAACCTTAACCAAAAACCATAAACACGCAGGAATTTTAGGTGCGATCGCATTAGGTATTCTGTTAGTTGGTGTCGCTGCGTACGGTGGATTTTTTAATGCTGGATTAGGCGTGATTGTGTTGAGTTATCTGGTGATCGCTGGCCATCAGGATATCAACCTGATGAACGGCTTAAAGTTGCTCGTATCAACTTCTGTTTCTCTGGTCGCTATTGTCATTTTCGTCGCCAATGGCTCGATTGACTGGAGCAAAGGTAGCATAGTCATGGTGGGAACATTAGTCGGAGGCTATCTCGCTGCCCGAGTATCACGTCAATTAAATCCAAGTCACGTGCGAAGCTTTGTCGCGCTCTTCTCGACGGCTATTACCCTATACTTTTTCTTTGATATCTATGCTTAATCTCATTCGAATCAACGGGAAAAAGAAAAAGCGCCATCAAATCGAAGGCGCTCTATTTGTCGATTAAACTTCAATTTTATTTAATCAATCCAACTTCTTTGTAGTACTTCAGTGCGCCTGGATGAAGGGGCGCAGACAAGCCATCTTTGACCATTTCTTCTTTCTTCAGATTAGCGAATGCTGGATGAAGACGTCGGAAATCATCAAAGTTTTCAAACACCGCTTTAACCACATTGTAAACAATGTCTTCAGGAACCGTCGTCGAAGAAACAAAAGTTGCACCTACACCAAAGGTGTGAACATCGTTTTCAGATCCGCGATACATTCCGCCAGGAACCGTAGCCACACGATAGAAACTATTGTCAGCAATCAACTTTTCGACGTGAGAGCCCGATATTTCAACAATGTTACTGTCACACGATGTCGTCGCTTCTTTAATCGCACCACTTGGGTGACCTACCGTGTACACCATGGCATCAATTTTGTTATCACACAGTGCTTTAGACTGCTCAGCGGCTTTAAGTTCAGAAACCAGTTTAAAGTCGTCGTTGGTCCAACCATACTCCTTCATCAGCACTTCCATCGTACCGCGCTGACCTGAGCCAGGGTTACCAATATTCACGCGCTTACCTTTCAAGTCTTCAAACGATTTGATATTGGCATCTTTACGTGCAACGACGGTGAACGGTTCTGGGTGAACAGAGAATACTGCCCTAAGCTCTTTGAACGGGCCAGCATCTGCAAATTGGCTGGTACCGTTGTACGCATGATATTGCCAGTCAGACTGAGCAATACCTAGATCCAATTCGCCAGAGCGAATCGTATTAATGTTGTAGATAGACCCACCGGTACTCTCTACTGAACAACGAATTCCGTGCTCGGCACGTGACTTGTTAACGAGACGGCAGATTGCACCACCCGTTGGATAGTAAACCCCTGTAACCCCGCCCGTACCAATCGTTACGAACGTATCTTCGGCAGCAACAGAGAAACTTGCACTTAGCGCTGCGAGAGAAGCCGTTATCGCGATTTGCTTAAACTTTAACATCGAACATCCTTTTTCCGTTTGTTTGTGGCGATTAAAGTATAGCAAGCGTTAATCGATTGATTATGCATGAGTTCACAGCATATGAGATTTGTTTACATGTTTGTATACAATTCATCTACTAACTGACAACAAGAAAAAGCCCCGAATGTACGGGGCTTGCGTTAATACTGCTTTTTCTTATCTTAGTGAGACGTCGTTAATTAAAAGAACCCTAGCGGATCGACGCTGTAACTGATCAGAAGGTTCTTAGTGTTTTGGTAATGACCTAACATCATTTTGTGCGTTTCGCGTCCAATACCCGACTTCTTGTAACCGCCGAACGCTGCGTGAGCTGGGTACGCATGATAACAGTTGATCCAAACACGGCCCGCTTCAATGTTACGACCCATGCGGTAAGCAAGGTTTTGATCGCGTGTCCAGACACCCGCACCTAAGCCGTACTCAGTGTCGTTTGCAATCGCAAGTGCTTCAGCTTCATCTTTGAAAGTCGTTATTGCAATGACAGGTCCAAAAATCTCTTCCTGGAAAACACGCATCTTGTTGTGACCTTCCAGTAGCGTTGGTTGAATGTAGTAGCCTTGCTCGAGGTCACCGTTTTGTTTCGCGATATCACCGCCAAAGACAACTTTCGCGCCTTCTTCGCGGCCGATTTCCAAGTAGCTTAGAATCTTATCGAATTGTTCTTGAGAAGCTTGCGCGCCAACCTGGGTTTCGGTATCTAACGGGTTACCTTGCTTAATTAAATGTGCTCTCTCAGCCACTTTAGCGACAAACTTGTCATAAATTGACTCATGAACCAATACACGAGATGGACAGGTACACACTTCACCTTGGTTAAAGAAGCCCAGAAGCGTACCCTCGATACACTTGTCTACAAATTCGTCTTCGTGATCAAACACATCTGCGAAGTAGATGTTTGGCGATTTACCACCTAATTCGACAGTTGAAGGAATCAGGTTATCAGCTGCACATTTTAGAATGTGGTTACCCACTTGTGTTGAACCTGTAAATGCCAGTTTCGCAATACGATTGCTGGTAGCCAGTGCCTGGCCAGCCTCTGAACCGTAGCCGTTAACGACATTAATAACACCCGGTGGAAGTAAATCAGCGATTTTTTCCATAAGAACCAAAATCGAGGTTGGCGTTTGCTCTGCTGGTTTGAGCACCACACAACAGCCTGCTGCAAGCGCAGGTGCAATTTTCCACGCCGCCATCAAGATTGGGAAGTTCCAAGGAATAATCTGACCTACCACACCAATTGGTTCTGGAAAGTGATACGCTGCCGTTGTCTCATCAATTTCAGCTGCGCTGCCTTCCTGAGCTCGAATACAACCCGCAAAGTAACGGAAATGGTCAACAACAAGAGGAATATCTGCTGCCAGTGTTTCACGGATTGGTTTACCGTTTTCCCATGTTTCGACTAACGCTAACTCTTCAACGTGCTGTTCAATACGATCTGCAATTTTCAATAGAATATTAGAACGTTCTGCAACGCTGGTTTTTGCCCACTTTTCTCTAATGTTGTGTGCCGCATCCAATGCCAAATTGATATCAGCTTCACCAGAACGAGCCACTTTACAATATGGCTTACCGTTAATCGGAGAAATATTGTCGAAGTACTCTCCCCCAGTCGGTTTCACCCACTCTCCACCGATGAAGTTGTCGTAATGTGATTTGAAGTTCACGATGGCATTTTCACTACCTGGTTGTGCGTAAATCATAACTCTTCCTTTTGTTTCTCGTTCAGTTAGTGTTTGAAACACTTTGTTTTTCTGACAGTGTCATAGATCACTGTTAACGAAGAGTAATACGCAAGTCACAGGCCAAGTAATACATACTTGTTGTTAATTAAATGTAACACTATGATTACCAAGCGATAACAATTTAAGTGAGTGTTGTTTGAATAGATGTATGGTGTGAACACCAGTGTTCAAGTGTTCCAAAATGGCACATGCTCACTGTGACAAAATGGTACAGTAATGGAACTTCAACATATTACCGATAACAACTGGCTTTCGACTTCTTGGCTCAGAAGCGAACAAGCGGGCCTAAAACAGCGCCGACTCCCGGAAGATGTCCGTGTCAACTCGGCAACACTCAAGGACAGACGCCACCAATTGAATTTCTTGCTAGATGCAGTAAAGCAATTTGCGCTACCTCTGTTTAACCAAATTTTCGCACACCGCAATAGTCGATTGATTCTTACCGATGCAGATGGCGTGATCATCGGTAGCTGGGGAAAACCAAGATTTAGAGAGAAACTGACCGAAATCGCCCTTAGCTCAGGTGCCTGCTGGCAGGAAAAGCTGAAAGGTACAAACGCCATCGGCACTGCATTGGTCGAAGCTAAACCAGTCTCGGTCATTGGCGATCAACACTATATTCAACACCATCGCTTCATCAGTTGCTCTGCAAATCCTATCTTCGACCATCTGGGCAGGCTTCTCGGGGTCCTGGATATAACTAGCGAACAGGAAAAGCATGATCTATCCACTCAGGTTTTAGTGCAGAATATGGTTCAGCTGGTCGAAAACCAGATGTTAAATCAGATTCCAAGTGGTCATATCAGAGTCGATTTGGCCTGCGACAAAAACCTATTAAACAGTGGCTGGCAAGGCATTATTATCGCCAATGAAGCAGGTGAAATCTTGGCACACAACCAAGTCGCATCACAGCTACTCGATCGCAGCACCGTTGTTGGTCAATCATTAGAAGAAATTTTGTCCCGGCAGAATTCAGACCAGCCGATCGTATTCAGAACGGCACCGCTGTCGAAAACCAAAATTCAGTCCCGATCCCTAAGTGCCTCCAATGATCTTCATTATGGTGACTCTAAAGTTGAACACTGTTGGCAACAAGCAAACCGAGTCATCGATAAAGACATTAGCTTACTGATACTCGGTGAAACTGGCGTAGGTAAAAACGAATTTGTCAAAGCCCTGCATAAAAACAGCCAGAGAAAAAGTGGCCCTCTGGTGGCGGTAAACTGTGGCGCATTACCCAAAGATCTTATTGAATCTGAGTTGTTTGGCTATGTCGCAGGAGCCTTTACCGGAGCAAACAGCAAAGGTTATCAGGGTAAAATCCGTCAGGCGCATAAAGGAACACTGTTTCTCGATGAGATTGCAGACTTACCAATCGCAGCACAAAGCCGCCTATTACATGTGCTACAAGATAAAACCGTACTTCCTGTTGGTTCCAATCAAAGCGTCCAGGTAGATACTCAGATTATTGCTGCAACGCATAAAGATCTCGAAGCCTTAGTTGAACAGGGCGAGTTCCGACAAGATTTATATTATCGCTTGAACGGGCTGATCATTGAGTTACCTCGATTGGAAGAACGAGACGATAAGCAGAAGTTGATTGAGAGCCTTCACCGCCGCCATGCGGAACCAAATCAACAGTTATGCCCTCACCTGTTGTCTCTATTGCTCTCTTATTCGTGGCCGGGCAACCTGCGAGAGCTCGATAGCCTGATAAAAGTTTCCGCGCTCATGGCGCAAGGTGAAGCGATGTTAGAGCTAGCGCATGTCCCAACGCACTTATCTAAGAAACTGAGTCATATACAAGAAGCCAGAAGTTCAGAACCCGAAACGGATATGCGAGCGACAGTGGAAGACAAACTGGTAAAAACCTACCAAGCCAATCAAGGGAACATCAGTAAGACATCTCGTATGCTCGGTGTGAGCCGAAATACGATTTATCGCAAGCTGAAAAGTATGGGGATGATTAAATAAACAATCATCGTTATTAAGTAGACGTTTAGAAGAGCACCCTCGGTGGGTGCTCTTCCTTATCACCATTGGCGTTATAGTCCACCAGCTTGTTGTGCTTGTTTAACCAATGCTTGACGTTGAGCTTCCTTTGCAGATACCACTTTAGTGTTCTTTGGTATGTCCTGCTTCAGTTTTGCAGGGTTGAAAACAAAGTACTTGTTAAGAGTCATCATTAGAACCTCAATGAGTTGTATTTACCGCCTTAAAAGCCAGCATAAATCGCGCCAAAGAAAACGGCTTCCTCCGGCGACTTACCACTGGTTTCGAAGATAAGGTGTTTCTAAAAGTTGGACATCCTCCATATACGAGGATATTGCAGGCGTAGTTCAAGGGCTTACCAGATACTCTTTTCAGCATAAACGCCCTAGCGACACGTTGCGCGATAACCGTTCTTATTGCATTTTAACCTGCAACTTATTGTCTCCAAAAAGAAAAAACACCTCATCACTGCAGGGTGTAAAGGATGAGAGTTTGCAAACAATGTTGAGTATGTATGGCCTGAGTTCCTCCTCAGAACAGCACAAATTTTGTCTACAGGTTCAACATTCCACCCTAATACCAAAGGAAAGAGAGCCTAAAGACCCTGCCCTTGGTTTTACCAACAAAAATGGATGCCACTTGAGCATCCATTTAGATTGTGTCGGTGTACTTAAAACGTATTAAACGTCGTAAGTTGTCGACGCTGTGTCACCGCCTGTACCCGTCCAGTTAGTGTGGAAGAATTCACCACGCTCACGGTCGATACGCTCGTAAGTGTGAGCACCGAAGTAGTCACGTTGAGCTTGAAGCAGGTTAGCAGGTAGACGCGCTGTCGTGTAACCGTCTAGGAAAGTAAGCGCAGAAGTCGTACATGGCATTGGGATGCCTGCTTCTAGAGACTTAGCTGCTACTTTACGCCATGCTACTAGGCTGTTTTGTAGGATGCCTTTGAAGTAATCATCAGAGCCTAGGAACGCTAGATCTGGGTTCGCTTCGTACGCATCACGGATGTTGCCTAGGAACGCAGAGCGGATGATACAACCACCACGCCACATTAGTGCAACGTTGCCGTAGTTTAGGTCCCAGCCGTTTTCGTTTGATGCTTCGCGCATCAGCATAAAGCCTTGAGCGTAAGAGATGATCTTAGACGCTAGAAGTGCCTGACGTAGTGCATCAACCCACTCTTGCTTGTCACCTTCAACTGGCGTGATTGTCTTACCGAACAGTTTTTCAGCTTCAACACGTTGCTCTTTTAGCGCAGACAGACAACGAGAGAATACAGACTCAGAGATAAGCGTTAGAGGAATACCTAGATCTAGTGCGTTGATGCCCGTCCATTTACCTGTACCTTTTTGGCCAGCCGTGTCCAGGATCTTCTCAACTAGTGCTTCACCGTCTTCATCTTTGTAGCCAAGGATGTCAGCGGTGATTTCTACTAGGTAGCTGTTTAGTTCAGTTTTGTCCCACTCTGCAAACACGGCTTGCATTTCGTCAGCAGACATACCAAGACCATCTTTCATGAATTGGTAAGCTTCAGTGATCAGCTGCATGTCGCCGTATTCGATGCCGTTGTGAACCATCTTAACGAAGTGACCAGCACCATCGTTACCAACCCAGTCACAACAAGGCTCGCCAGCGTCAGTTTTTGCCGAGATACCTTGGAAGATAGGCTTAACCGCTTCCCAAGCTTCTGGAGCACCGCCAGGCATGATAGATGGACCAAAACGTGCACCTTCTTCACCACCTGATACACCAGTACCGATGAAGTGGATGCCTTTTTCACGCAGTGCTGCAACGCGACGGTTAGTATCTGGGTAGTTAGTGTTACCACCATCGATGATGATGTCGCCTTTGTCTAGTAGAGGAACTAGCGCGTCGATGAACTTATCTACAACGTCACCTGCACGAACCATCAGCATCACTTTACGTGGTGCTTCTAGCTTTTCTACTAGCTCTTCAAGAGAGTAAGCGCCAACGATGTTAGTGCCTTTTGCAGGGCCTTCCAGAAACTCGTCTACTTTCGCTGCAGTACGGTTATGAGCCACAACTTTAAAACCGTGGTCGTTCATGTTTAAGATAAGGTTTTGACCCATTACCGCAAGGCCAATTACACCGATATCACCTTTCATTGTTTCTCTCCAATTGTGTTCTATTGACGAGCCGATTATTAAGAAATTTTTGCGGCTGCGTCTAAATCTAAATACCATTCCGTTGCACCAGTTTTAGACTGGATTTTTGCTGCAGGATAAGGCAGCTCGCTTGCCGGAGTGGTGTGAATTTCGTGAACGATGTCAACTTTACCTGAGCCTAGTACCAGGTAGCTGATTCGTTTTGCTGCTTCTAGCACTTTCGCGGTTTTAGACACGCGAAGCTGACCAGACTCTGGATGAGACGCAACCAAAGATAAGTTTTCGTCTGCGTAGTTAGTCTGACCAGGGAACAGAGAAGCGGTGTGACCATCGGCGCCAACGCCTAACAGAATCCAGTCAAATACTGGTGTGCCGTTTTCACATGGGATAACGTCCGCCATCTCTTTAGCGAAACGTTCTGCTTCGCCTTGCGGGTCGTTCTCACCAAGAATGCGGTGAATGTTCTCGGCTGGAAGGTTCACTTGGCTAAACAGCAGTGCATTTGCTTCGCCGTAGTTGCTCTCTGCGTCATCTGGTGCAACGCAACGCTCATCACCCCACCAGAAGTGAAGGTTTTGCCATTGAATTGACTCTGCGTACGCGTCGCTTGCCAGAAGCTTGAACAACATTTTTGGCGTGCTACCACCGGACAGTGAGATATGAACAGGTCGTCCTTGTTCGCTCAGCGCTTTCATGTCATTGGCTAAGCTTTCCACAACCTGCTGTGCTGTGTTGAAGATCTTATGGTTGATCATAATTCGCAGTAGTCCGTATCTGTTAGGTTTTTACAAGGGAAACGCCATGCGCGGTTGTCGCGTTGCAGCAAATCATCGGCTTCTTTTGGTCCCCAAGTACCACACGCGTAACCAAACAGCGATTGTGGATCTTGCTTAAAGTCCAGAATTGGCTGCACATACTGCCAGCATGCTTCCACTGCATCGCTGCGTGCGAAGAGTGTCGCGTCACCGTTTAGTGCATCAAGTAGCAGACGTTCGTAGGCAGTTAGCATTTGCGTTTCTTCTAAAGAAGTGTAGTGGAAGTTCATCTTCACTTCTTTGGCTTTGAAGCCAGCACCTGGTTCTTTCAAACCGAAACTCATCTGGATGCCTTCGTCTGGCTGAATTCGGATGATCAGTTTGTTTTCTGGTGCGTTTTGGCCAAACACTGGATGTGGAGTGGCTTTAAAGTGGATAACCACTTCCGTCACGCGTGTAGGCAGACGTTTACCTGTACGCACGTAAAAAGGAACGCCGTTCCAACGCCAGTTATTGATGTAGGCTTTCAGGCCGATGTATGTCTCTGTACGAGAGTCATCTGCTACGCCATTTTCTTCACGGTAACCTGGTAGATGCTGTCCACGTACGTCAGACGCTGTGTACTGACCTAACACTAGGTCGTTGCGTAGCGCTTGTTCGTCCAATGGTTTCAAACACTGCAGTACTTTGACCACTTCGTCACGCATAGAGTCAGCGTTAATTTGTGCAGGCGGTTCCATGCCAACCATTGCCAATACTTGTAGCAAGTGGTTTTGGAACATGTCTCGCACCGCGCCAGAGTTATCGTAGTAACCACCACGCTCTTCTACACCCAGGAATTCCGCACCTGTGATTTCAACGTAATCAATAAAGTTACGGTTCCATAGCGGTTCAAACATCGCGTTTGAGAAACGGAACACCAACAGGTTTTGTACCGTTTCTTTGCCCAAGTAGTGGTCAATACGGTAGATCTGGTGCTCTTGGAAATGCTCGTGGATTTCTTGGTCCAGTTTGCGTGCAGATTCAAGATCGTAACCGAAAGGTTTTTCAATGATCAGACGTTTCCAACCATCTTCTTCGTTGTTCAATCCATGTGCTGCAAGACTTGCAGGAATAACGCTGTATAAGCTTGGAGGGGTCGCTAGATAGAAAAGCGTATTACGCTGCTCTAGCTTGTATTCGTCGGCTAACTGATCTAAACGAGTCACCAACTTGCCGTAATCTTGGGTATCTGAGGTGTTGATAGCTTGGTAGTGCAGATGGTTAATAAATGCATTGAGCGTTTCTGGCTCTGTTTTTTCCATCTCCTGAAGCGATTTCTTCAGTTTCTCACGATAAGATTCATCACTGTATTCAGTTCGACTTACGCCCAGAATCGCAAAGTTATCTGGAAGCTGCTTATTCGCATAAAGGTGGTATAAAGCAGGAACTAACTTACGGTAAGTAAGATCGCCTGAAGCACCAAAAATAACGATGCTGCTGTTTTCTGGTATTACCATCATCTTTCCCTTAAAAACGAGGTACTTATTGTGTGCCTGGATATGGCTAAAAGGATGAGCCTACCCTATCAACGGCACTTCAAAATAGAAAATTGCTCTTACCTATTACGTTGATAGGTAAGTCAAATTAGGCCCAAAGAACCTCAATAAGTCATACTCATTAACCACATCAAAGCACGACTTGTTGAGGTCATTTAGGTCAAGGATTCCTCCTCCAACTAAACGAAGGAGAGTCCGACACGGTGCAGTATTGTCTACGACAATTTGATTTACATCAACACTTGCCAGTGCAAACGTTTAAATAAGTTGCAGAAAAATTATTAACTCTTTGTATTTTATACATTAAAAATCTTAAATCAGATCTACTTACAATTTGAATTAAAACTCTACATTGAATGAAAAACATTCATTTAGTAATCAAACCAGCAATAACTGCATATCTAGCGCTGATTAATTTTTATCCCTCAATATTGACTGCCTGTAAAAATGAACACATCCGAACTCGTTCAATGCTGCAACAGGTTATAAAGTTACCTTGTCACCTTCTTATAGCAACGTTCAGGCCGCCCAACCGTGCCGTAATTTAAATCGGCCTCCAATTCACCAGCGCTAATTAAGTATTCCAAATATCGCCTTGCGGTCGTTCGACTCGCCCCGATCTTTTCTCCTGCTTCGTCCGCCGTGAGCATTTCTCCCCCAGGAAACAAATCGCGGATTTTGTCCAGCGTGACACTATCAATCCCTTTTGGCAGACGCTTCGCTGCAGTGTTTGTCACACTATTCGATTGCAGCATCTTGTCAACCAAGCTTTGATCCAGGCTTCCAGCGACATTCAATCGTTCACGTTGCGAAAGGTACTTTTTCAGTGCCACTTCTAACCGCGGAAACATGATCGGTTTTAGTAGATAGTCAACAACACCACCTCTCATGGCCGTTTGCAGTGTCTCAACATCTCTCGCGGCGGTAATCAAAATCACATCACAAGTTTGATTTTTAGTTCGCAACGTATTGAGGATCTCCAGACCTGTGCCATCAGGAAGATAAACATCCATCAGCAGTAAATCTGGTTTGAGTATCTCCAGTTGCATTTCTGCTTCCATTCGCGTTGTTGCTATGCCCACAACCTCCAGCCCTGGCAATTGGCTAAGGTACTTGTGGTGGAGTTCTGCGATAGCAAGATCATCTTCAATGACCATGACACGCGTTGCCGTCTTCATATTTGTTCTTCCTTTGGCAAATACACGGTTATTCTCGTTCCATATTGCGTATTCGGTAGCATCTCAACATAACCGTGATAGCGTGTGGCGAGTTGGTTGACCAAGTGCAATCCCACACCTCGATTGTGAAGCGCTTTGGTTGAAATGCCTTTTTTGAAAAGTGCTTGTGGTTCAATATTGTTTGGCAGACCACATCCTCGATCACTGACTTCCATGATCACTTCGTTACCGTAGTCACTCAGCGAAACCTCGATGTCTCGACGCTCAACCGCCACCGTGGACTCTTCACGAATCGTGGACAACGTTGCATCAAAAGCATTATCAATTAAGTTGCCCAAAATAGTCACCAAATCTTCTGCGTTCAACCATTCAGGTAGTGGCTCTAAACGGCTCCCTTCTTCAACGACTAGATTTAAGCCCAGCTCACGAGCACGCTCTGTTTTCCCCAATAACATGCCAGCAATCAGCGGATCTTTTATGGTGTCGCGTAAAAACTCGATCATGGCTTGGTAATGGGCGGTTTCTTGCCCTATCAACTTTTGCACAGCATCAAGCTCTCCCATCTGGACCAGTCCGCTAATGGTGTTGAGTTTGTTTCTGTGCTCATGTGTTTGAGAACGCAGCAGTTCTGCGTACTCCTTGGTCTGGGACAACTGCTCTGTCAAGTCACTGATTTCATCACGTAGACGAAAACTGGACACCGCTCCAACCACTTTTCCATCAACATATATTGGAGAGCGATTAGCAATCAAGCGTTTATGATTAAGGTAAATTTCAATGTCGTGGTCTTCTTGTCCGGTTTCAAGCACGGTATATAAATCGCTATCACGCAATGTCTCTGTTAGAGGTTTATTGAGAGCCGTTTCTCTGTCGATCCCTAAGATCTGACACGCGCTGCGGTTTATCGATCGTAGGACACCTTGAGAGTCAATGCTTAAAATGCCCTCTTTGATGGTTCCCATCGTAACTTCAAGTTCGCCGTACAAACGGCCAATTTCTTCTGGCTCGAAGCCCAGAATTGCCCGTTGAAACTTTCTTGAGGCATAGTTAGAAACCACGGCATTCGCAATAACCACGATCACAACCATAAGGATTAGAAAGGTTAAAAAAGGCTCTATACGATCTTGTAACCGCTCGAGCAAATAACCTACCGACACGACCCCAATAACTCGGCCTTCATCGTCAAATATCGCGGCTTTTCCTCGAATGGAGTAACCTAATGAGCCTTTTGCTGTTGATATATATGACTTGCCCTCGTCAAGTGCTCGTTGGTTATCACCGCCTTTCATCGGCTTTCCAACTCGCTCATCAATAGGATGGATAACACGCACACCTTGATGATCGCCAATGACAATAAATGCCGCACCAATAGCTTGGGTTAGCTCACGAAAACGATCTTGATAGGGCTCTGGATTGTCACTCTCTATGATTTCGCGGACCATCTCGGAGTTTGCTAAAAACTGAGCGACACCGAGTGCTTTCTCTCCCATTTCTTGCTCTTGATTCACTTTCAGATAGGTAAACCCAGCTGCGACAAGTAGCAACAACTCAATCAAACCCGAAAGCGTCATAATAATGAGCATGCGCTTACGAAAGCTTATCGTACTCCAACTCACAAACTAACCCTCAACAAAGCTTCCAGTAGCGTAAGTTAACATTGAGTTAACAGTCCGGTTGTTATCAGATATCAAATCTGTGAACAGCACAAACAAACCACGAAGTTTGTGGTCAAATAACAGACGGCTCGAAATGGTTAAGCGCAAACATTTACTAAACAAAATGCATTCACCTTATATTCAACATTGCACATAACTCCGGTTCGAAAACATGAGATTGATCACACCAATTTTGGCGTTTTTTGAAGCGTCTTCCTACTTTCAAGCGTATAATTTTTAGTCAGGGAGACCGAGCAGAGCCTCCCATTTAAAAAGCAGTGAAACCGGAAGTCTATAAAGAGCTCAACATAATTGTCAGTAAATTAGAATAAAAATTCACTTCAAAAACTACTGCGATATGACAAATAGTTAGACACCATCTGAGTACTAAAGCGATATGCAGAGGTGTATTTATAGTTAGAAGGAACACTAAAAAATGGAACGTGATCATTTTGGAATTTGCCTTAATAAGGCCATGTTGTCAGAAAATATGTCTTCGACTTTCACGCATGTCCGTGCGTACGAAAAAAATGGAGGTAACGCTACAGAGCTTAAAGTGCTGCTTTCATTCCCTCAAATGAGTGGAAAGGATCTATTGAATACAATGTGTGGCTCTCGTCAACTAGAATGGCGAGCCGAGTTCCACTGCCCGTACCAAAAATAACGTTGTGCCAAATCGGCGTCTGGAGATTGGCATTAACCGGACGCCGTTGTAGCCCGATTTTCTCGATGTAACCACTTAACATTAAACCGTTATTCCTCTATATTAGAGCCAATACTCTACAACAAAGCAGCCACTATGAAACAAACTGGAAAGTTTTGTGTACTTGCTCTCATCAGTAGCTCTATTTCTTTTACCTGTCATTCCACGCCTATAACGTTAGATAGTGCATGGCAAATGCTGTTAGAAAATAACTACTCCCTGAAAGCGCAGCGTTCTAATGTAGAAAGTTATCATTACCAAGAGAAAGCCACTGGTAACCTCAATTTGCCGCAAATTTCTCTCGGTGCAAACTATACGCGTTTAGATACTGACGTGACCCTTTCCGGCAAACAGATCGTTGACAGTACAGGTGCTGAGATTGTGGTTCCCCCAATCTTTCAAAACCTATTAGGCACGTTAGCGAACACCACGTCGACCATTACCGAACGTGACATTTTCTCTTCTTCTATTCGTGCAATCTGGCCTGTTTTTACGGGCGGTCAGATTTCGGCCGCACAAACAGCTGCTGAAGGAAAAACCGACGAAGCGAAAAGCCAACTGGCAATGGAACAACAAGCGCGTTTTGAAGATCTATCGAAGTACTATTTTTCCGTCGTGTTGGCAAAAGAAGTGCTCGCCACCCGTCAGGCGGTAGAAAAAGGGTTGAGAAAACACCGCGACTTCGCCATTAAGCTGGAAGAGCAAGGGCAAATCGCCCGCGTTGAACGTTTGCAAGCGGAAGCCTCACTCGATAAAGCCTCGGTTGAAACGCGCAAAGCAGCAAGTGATCTCACCATAGCTGAAGCAGCACTGGGAAAACTGCTGGCACAAGAGCAATCTGTTGAACCAGCCGAGACTTTATTCATTAACAAAAATCTCCCACCGCTCACTGCATTTATTGATCAAACATTACTCACCTACCCAGGTTTGGATCTTCTCGATGCTAAAGACAAACAAGCGCGCAGTTTAATCAAGGCGGAAAAAGGAAAGTATTATCCTGAAGTCTTTTTGTACGGAGATTACACCTTATACGAAGATGACTCCTTAGCCAGCCAACTCAAGCCAGACTGGTTAGTCGGTGTTGGTGTGAGTGTCCCTTTGATTGAGTCTACAGGTCGAAGTGAAAAAACCAAAGCCGCTCAAAGCATGGTTTCTCAAGTCGACGCATTAAAGTCTCAGGCCAAACAAGATCTATCACTATTAGTCCAAAAAACGTACTTGGAAGCACAACAAGCGATTGATGAAGTGATTGGGCTGGAATCGAGTATCGCGCTTGCAAACGAAAACCTACATCTACGAGAAAAAGCGTTTACTCAAGGCCTTTCTTCTTCCCTCGATGTGGTCGATGCACAGCTCTATGTTGCCAATATCGAAACTCAACGTTCGGCAGCAAGATTCCGATACCTGCTCTCTCTGACCAAGCTATTGGCTCTAAGTAGCGAAATTGACAGCTTCCAACAATACCAGAGCACCGCATATACCCCAGTTTCAACATCTAAAGAGAATAGATAAACCATGGCAGAAAAATCATTAAAACCCGTTTTATTATCACTTTGTGCTTTAGGTGTTGCTTCATGGGTTGGTTTTCAGTTTTATCAGGCGTATCAACCAAAACCCGTTCGCCTACAAGGTATGATTGAAGCGCAACAGTACAGCATCTCTTCAAAGGTGCCTGGTCGTATTGATCAAGTCATGGTACGTAAAGGGGATGACGTAGAAAAAGGTCAGCTAATTTTCACACTTCACAGTCCAGAGATCGCCGCCAAATTGGAGCAAGCAAAAGCTGGAGAAAAAGCGGCAGATGCTCTAGCGCAAGAGGCTGAAAAAGGGGCTCGCGAACAACAGATCCAAGCAGCAAAAGATCAATGGTTAAAGGCTCAAGCCGCGGCGAATCTCATGAAAAAGACTTATAACCGAGTTAATAATCTGTACAAAGATGGGGTGGTTGCAGAGCAAAAACGTGATGAAGCGTTAACTCAATGGCAAGCAGCTAAATACACACAAAGTGCGGCTTTCCAAATGTACGAAATGGCGAAAGAAGGGACGCGCAGTGAAACCAAAGTCGCTGCGGCAGAAAAAGCCCGCATGGCGTCTGGTGCAGTTGCTGAGGTTGAAGCTTACGCGAAAGATACGCAAATCCACAGCTGGTTTAATGGCGAAGTCTCTCAGGTTCTATTGCAAAGTGGTGAGCTTGCACCTCAAGGATTTCCTGTCGTTACGGTTATAGATACACAAGACGCTTGGGCAACACTTAATGTCCGTGAAGATCTTTTGCAGTATTTTAGCAAAGGGACCACCTTTCAAGCTTACTTGCCGGCTTTGGATAAGAAAGTAGAATTTACAGTGACGCATGTTGCAGTGATGGGCGACTTTGCCACATGGCGCGCAACAGACTCCGCTCAAGGCTTTGATTTACGAACGTTCGAAGTCGAAGCAAGACCGACTCAACAAGAATCCAAATTACGCATGGGCATGAGTGTCGTGGTTGAACTCTGAACGAATACATCTGAACTTCAGCCACTAAGGTTTACGCTATGACGGTAGAGCTTTCACAACGGCACATCTTACGGCGCGATAAGTGGTTATTATCTTGCCTTACTTGGGTGCCCATTTTACTTGCCCTAACTATTTGGGGAGTCTTCTCAGCGGGTATTGCTCGCGATTTGCCCATTGGCATCGTGGACATGCAGCACTCTCAACTTTCACGGACGCTAACCCAGTCGCTGGATGCCTCGTCGACTTTGTCAGTGGATTACCATTACGCCAGTGTGACCGATGCAAAAAATGCCATGGTTGAAGGTGATATATACGCTTATGCAGTGATCCCACCAAAGTTTGATAAGGACATACTTCAGCACCGTCAGCCCCAGTTATCTGTGTTTTTTAACAGCCAGTATATTCTGGTTGCGAAGCTAATTAATTCCGCGGTGGCACAAGCGCAAGGCTATTTTGATGCTCAGTTACAAACCATGGGCAGTCTCGCCAAAGGCAATACCACTGCAATGTCAGCTATTGGGAAGGCGGTGCCTGTTTCGACACAAATTACTGCACTGTTTAATCGTAATACCAATTACGCTCAGTTTCTGGTTACCGCGATCGTACCCGCCATTTGGCAGATTTGTATCGTAGTCAGTACGATTTTAATTCTCGGTGCTTATTTTCGTATTTATGGCGACAAAAGTGGGTTTCAGTTTCTGGGAGAAAAACCCTGCTTACGACTGGCTTCCGTTCTAGGCTCATACATCCCCGTATTTATGCTTCAAGGTGCCCTGTTCCTCTACTGGTTTTATGTGTTACTTGATTGGCCGATGGAAGGCAATGTGGTTGTTATCTTGTTGGCTCAACTAGTCACGGTTATTGCCTGCACTATCATGGGCGCTCTGTTTTTCTTCCTCTCCATGGACCCTGCTCGGGCAATGAGTTTTGCTGGTGCGTTTACTGCGCCAAGTTTTGCCTTTATGGGAATCACCTTTCCGGTGACAGATATGAATATGCTCGCGACAACCTGGCGCTCCTTACTACCCATTAGCCATTACATCGAAGTTCAAGTTGGCCAGGCAAGCTACGGCGCGCCTGCCGCTCAATCTCTGAGCTCACTGTGGACCATGATGGGTTATATTGTGCCTTTGCTAATGACTACTGCGTTGATTCACAAACACCGAAATGGCGCGAGCCTCAATCATAATCAGGAGGCCCTATGACACTCTGGCAACTGATTAAAGCGGAAATTCGCGCAGTATTAACCAACCCAGTGGTGACACTGACCGTTTTTGGTGGCGTGGTGTTTTACTCCTTTCTCTACCCTCTGCCCTACACACAACAAATCCCTCGTGATCAGCCGATTGCCGTCGTCAATCTGGATGGAAGCCAAACCAGTTTGAAACTAGAGCGTATGGTTGATGCAACACCTCAGGTAAGCATTGTGTCTAGGCTAAATAGCATTGAAGATGCCAAACACGCCTTTTTGCAGCGTGATATTACTGGCTTTCTAGTGATTCCTGAGCACTTCTATAGAGATTTGATACTAGGCAAGAGCCCGACCTTAGCCTATGCGGCTGATGCGTCTTACTTTCTCGTTTACGGCACTGTCGTGGAAGGGTTAGCACAAGCTGGCGGAACGTTAGGTGCGCAGGTAAAAGTGAGTGAGTTAGTGATGGAGGGAGTGCCTCTTAGCATGGCCAGTCAAAATTACTCTTCCATAAAACTGAATATGAAACCGACCTTCAATCCCGCGATGGGTTATATCGAATATGTGGTACCCGCGGTGTTCGTGCTGATTTTACAACAAACGTTGATCATGGCCGTTGGGTTGCAAACGGGATCACAGCGACATGGTCGAGGTTACTGGTCACAAGTAACAACGCCTTCATTACTGCTGGTAAGGACGCTTATCTTTGTCGCGATTTATTTCCTGCTTAGTACGTATTATTTTGGTGCCAGCTTTGAACGGTTAAGCGTTAATCACATTGCTAAAGCAACCGAGCTGCTCACATTGCTTTTACCCTTTCTTCTAAGTTGCTGTGGCTTGGGTTTCTGGCTTGGTTACCTTCTGCCACGAAGGGAATTAGTCACCTTAGTCGTGCTGGTCAGTTCTATGCCACTTATCTTCCTTGCCGGGTTTATATGGCCAGTAGAGTCCATTCCGGCTCCCCTGCTTTGGGTTGCTGATTTAAGCCCGAGCACTTGGGCGATTAAGGGCTTTCTCGCCTTAAATCAAATGGGCGCAACATGGCAACAAGTGGCTAAACACTGGACTGCCCTTTGGCTGCTAACTGTGTTCTGGGGCGGTATCGCGTATTGGATAGCTAGACGCCATTCAAAACCAGTGGTGACAGAAAGTCTTGGTTAAAGGACTTTTACTTAAACATAAGCATCAAGCACAAGAACCGTTGGTCTGCCCTTGTTATGGCTAACGCGTTCTTGACTCCATCGTTTGTAAGATCAAGCACACGCCGATAAAACCGATACCTAACCAGCCTAATACAGAGATCTGCTCTCCAACTATCCAAACTGCGAAAACTGCAGCAACAACTGGCTCAAACAAGGTGAGCAACGTTGCACGGCTCACCTCAACATGCCTCAATCCATAGCCGTAGGCAAGATAAGCAATGCACATGGGTACCACAGCCATATAAACCGCAACCATCGAATTGGTTATACCGGAAAACAAGTTATCACCGGTGAACCACAGGCTAGGAATCAGCATCAGCGCTCCACCAGCAAATATGCACCCCAGCGCGGCCTGCGATTTTACCCCACTATCAATCATAGATTTGGCAACCCAAGAATAGACGGCATAGGAAAGGCCCGCGAGTAGACCAAGTAAGATACCAAGAATATAGCCAGAATCACTGGCGGATGTGTTGCCGTCTTCTCTGCCCAAGACCAAGAGTACGATGCCAAGAACACCTAAAGCAAAACTCATCCACCACTGAAAACTCACACTGTACGCTTTGCTGATAAGACGCTCGAGCAGTATCGTAAAAAATGGCGCGCTGGCAATGGAAACAACCGTACCAATCGCAACGCCTGATAACTGCATTGATGTGTAGAACGCAAGCGGATAGACAGCTAAAGCCGTTCCACCAACAGCTAACGGGTATTTAAATCGCTTAAGTTGAGAAACACTATTTACAATACTACGCAAAGAAAGCAGTGCTTGAATCACACCACCTACCCCCATTGCAAAAGCACCAATAGCAAGTGGGCTAACTTGGTCAGCGAAACTAGCCGCCGTTCCGGTGGTTCCCCATAAGACGGAGGCAAATAAAATGGAAAATGCGCCACTTTGATACTGACTGGACGACTGGAGTGCTACTGACATGATTAATTAACTTCTCTATATTATCAATTTATAGAGCGTTATCTTATCTATTTTTCTTTTCCATACTTTGCAGAAAGGACGCAACAATCGCCTGTTTGGACGCTATTGGCGTGCAAACTCACGCGGTGATAAACCAAAGTGCAGCGAAAACCGACGACTGAAAGCGGAAATATTACTGTACCCTACCCGCTCCGCGATCAACTGAACAGGCAAATCTGTATGAGTAAGTAACGCTTTGGCCTTTTCCATTCTTAATTCGGTGATGTACTGCAACGTACTGACGCCAACACGTTCTTTAAATCGCTTTTTAAATTGAGTGGGGCTTAAACAAGCAATTTTAGAAAGCTCAGCAATGGACAATGACTTTTCTATATTTTCGCCAATAAAGGCTTGTACCGCCCGAATACGAGGCTCAACAGGTGTCACTTGAGTTTGCTGTTCTAGCAGCATAATAAAAACAGTTAAAACGGAACTCTCAAGTCCACTGTCTACTTGGTGCTCGAGTTGTTTCTCAATGAAGTAAAGATAACTGAGCAACGGTGGTGATACCGCAAATTGCATTAGCCCGGTCTGCTGAAATTGACTCGGTAACGTATCTAAATCCGCGACAATAAATCTTGCTACCTCGTCTGCTTTAAATCCGTGTTCTGTACCTGCGGGGATGACAACACATTCACCGACGGAGACTTTGCCAATAAAATGAGGCATCTCGATAGCAATATTACCTTGAATAGGTAGCACTAACTGATGATAGTCATCATGAACATGACTCTGTAACTGCTTGGTATAAGCGCGGATGCTGAGGCTGTTTTTCATGAGAAGAAGGAATTGTGAGATAAGGAGTTAAATCAGTATACCCATTCCATTAGCGATGATAAAACGTCACTAATACCAATCATAGTATTTCTTCGCCTGATCTTTCTCTTTAATAACAACAAAGGAGCCGAGAAAGGCTCCTTTTGTATAACGAATTGAGACATGCCTCTTAAGCAACATCTTCTATTGATTCAGCGCTTTCTACTGGCTCGAAGAATTCATCGTGCAGTGCACATATTGCTCGCTGATATTCTTTATCGCCCACTACGAATTGAACGTTAACATTACGCAGTGATGAGTGCAGAGCGACTGGCGTAACACCGTTATTCATTAGCGCCAGTACACCTTTCGCCAAGGTTTTGTTAGTATCGATCTGAGAACCAATCGCTGAGATCAACGCGACCATACGACCTTTGATTGATGCTCTCGGGTAACATTTTTCTGCTTTATACAGAACTTTATTCAAGCTGTCTGCACTACCGCCTAGGTAGTAAGTAATCGAGTTGGCGTTCATTTCTTTACCAACCAATGTCACATGGGCATCAGAGATGATTTCCATCAACTCATAACTCACGTTATCTACTTTACCGACCATAGCTTGGTCAAACAGATGTAATGCAAACACTTTCTGCTTACCCGCGATGATCTCCACTTTGTCTTCCTCTGGACGGTAACCAGAAGAAATCAAAGTGCCTTCATGTTCAGGCTCAAATGTATTTTTAATCTGCAGTTCGATACCACTTTCACGCAAACCCGCAGCAGCATTAGGGTGGATCGCTTCCATTCCCAGGTTAGCTAACTGGTCAGCCACATCGTAGTTAGTGCTGCCAATTGGCAATACTTTTTCAGGGCCAACAACGCGTGGGTCAGCAGAACTTAAGTGATATTCCTTATGGATGATCGCTAAATTCGCTTTAGTGATCGAAGCGACTCGGCTGAACGTCATCTCACTGTAGCCTCGGTCATAAGTATGCATTAAGCCTTCTTTACAATATGCATAACCAGTAACAATAGGCAGTTCTTTTGTGACATCGATGTCCGCAAACGCTTCACTAATCGATTCATCGAGCGTTTTCGGCTCTGTGGTATCCCAACCTGATAAATCAACGAACTTAGCGTTAATACCCATATTTTTCAGTTTCAGTGCGGTATTGTAAGCACTGTGCGCTTCGCCAATAGAAGAAAGAAACTCGCGAATTTGAGGCAAGTAGTGGCGCAGTGAAAACTGGCCGTACTGACAAGTCTCTAGGATATTAGCGATACAGTTTTTTGCTTCTGAGATACGAGATCGAATGAACTTATCCGCTCGCATTCGATTCATTGGATCGGCGAAAATATTTTCGTTGGTCAGCAACATACGGTTTTCTACGTATGCCAATGCTTCTTCCCATTTGTCGTCGCGCTTAGCAACCAGTTGGTATACGCCCGCTTTGCTGGTTTTTTTACATTCTAATAGCGCGTCAGTCATACCACCATAAGCCGATACAACGAAAACTCGGTTGTATGGTGTCTTGGGGCGAAGAATAATATTGTCGAGAACAGCATCAAATGCTGTCATTGAAGTACCGCCGATTTTTTCTACGGTAAAAGTCATGATGAGCCTTTTTTGATTGGTAACTTAAAAGTAATAAAGAAGAGAGAATTGAAATGTGAGGTGGAAGCCCACCTCACACTGACTTATTTAGTCAACAAGAGGGTACACGCCGTTCTCATCGTGTACTTCCGCACCTGTGATAGGTGGGTTGAATACGCACGCCATTACCATTTCTTTGTTTTTATATGCTCTTAGGTAGTGCTCGTCGTTTTTATCCAGAATGTACAGTGTACCTGGTTTAATTGGGTAAGTTTCACCACCTACCACTTCAATTTCACCTTCACCACTCATACAAAAAACAGATTCCAAGTGGTTTTTGTAGTGAATGTGCGTTTCCGTGCCTTCATAGATAGTTGTGATATGGAAAGAGAAACCCATCTTGTCGTCTTTCAACAACATACGGACACTTTCCCAAGTATCTGAAACTACACGTCGCTCACTGTTGCGACACTCTTCGAGTGTTCTAACGATCATTATTAATTTTCCTTATTAAGATGCTTGTTTGAAGTGTTTAGCAGCAATGGTTTCGACTGCATTTTCAAAAATGCTTAGTCCTTGATCTAGCTCTGACTCACTAATCGTTAGTGGACAGAAGAATTTAACCACTTCGTCGTCAGGGCCAGCTGTCTCGATAACCATGCCACTTTCAAAACACGATTTAGCAATTTCTGATGCCAGGTCACCACTGTTACACTCGATACCAACCATCATGCCGCGACCTTTCTTCTGTACGAACATTTGTGGGAATCGACGTACACAACGCTCAATAACGTTACTTACACGTTCTGAACACTGCTTAATGTGTGTTTCAAAGTCGTCGTTCGCCCAGTAAATTTCCAGCGCTTTAGCGGCAGTAATGAATGCATGGTTGTTACCACGGAACGTACCGTTGTGCTCGCCTGGTTTCCATTGGTCAAGCTCAGGTTTAAGCAGCACAACCGCCATTGGTAAACCGTAACCACCGATAGATTTCGACAAGGTTACGATATCTGGCTGAATACCTGATGGCTCGAAGCTAAAGAACGTACCTGTACGTCCACAACCAGCCTGAATATCATCGACAATCATAAGAATGTCGTTTGCTTTACAAATCTTGCTCAAACGTTGTAGCCACTCGTTTGAAGCGACGTTCAAGCCACCCTCACCCTGTACTGTTTCAAGAAGTACAGCGGCAGGCTTGTCCAGACCCGCAGAGTTATCGTTAAGCATGGTTTCAAATAGAGCCAAACCATCAACGCCAGCGTAACCTTCAAACGGAATACGAGATACGTTGTGAAGGCTAGAACCATTACCTTGTCTGTGGTGCTGGTTACCCGTTGCAGCCAATGCGCCGGCTGTACAGCCGTGGAAGCCATTAGTGAAAGCGACGATGCTGCTTCGGCCAGTCACTTTTTTTGCTAGCTTAAGTGCCGCTTCCACTGCGTTGGTGCCAGTAGGCCCAGTAAACTGAACTTTGTAATCCAGTTTTCTTGGCTTAAGAATGTAGTTGTCCAGAGCTTCAAGAAACGTGGCTTTCGCTTCAGAATGCATATCTAGACCATGTGTAATGCCGTCCATTTCAATGTACTCAAGTAATGCTTGCTTAAGTACAGGGTTGTTATGGCCGTAATTTAGAGATCCCGCTCCAGCAAGGAAGTCTAAATAGCGTTCGCCCTGTTCTGTTTCCAGCCAGCAGCCTTTCGCTTTGCGAAATACGACTGGAAAGTTGTTTGAATATGAGCGTACATTGGATTCCTGCTTTTTGAAAATATCCATGATGAGACCGTTTTTTAATTCCTATAGTTAGAGGATTATTTTAGGGGAATTCGATACAAGTACTCTGTATCGTGTTTGCCTTTAAAGTGGGCTTCTTCGTCCAAAAATGTGCTTACTTGGCCAGAATTGCCGTTCATCGCATCTAACTTTTTGAATAAGGCCCAAGAGGCTTTGTTGTCTTCCGTGATAGTCGTTTCTACCATTTTCACGCTACTTAGACCTTCTCTGGTAAGAAGCTCTTTTAACATGCGAAACGCTAAACCGTGACCTCTGTAACGAGGTGAAACTGCAACCTGCCAGACAAATAACACTTCTGGTTCGTCTGGTTTCTGATAACCCGAGATGAAGCCGGCGATATCTTTATTGCATTCAACCAGAATACTGGTTTTACTAAAATGTGTTGACTGAAGGAAATTGCAATAAGAAGAATTCATATCTAACGGCGGACAATCTGCAATTAAGCGGTAGATGTCGTCACCATCAGAGATCTTAGGTTCACGAAAAATCCATTTATTTCTTGTTTCCTCTTCAATTTCTGGATAGAGGACCCAAGGTGCTGATGTGATCATGTGAAAATTCATATCCTTTGAGGTCTAATTAATTTCGCTATTATTATGGGCACCTCTCGCCACCAAAAATCAAATATTCGCGGATTATAACCGCATTTATGTGACGCGTATCACAATTCAAAGCCAATTAACCATATATTAAAATATTTGAGTTCTAATCTTATTGGGAAGATGTTAATGGCATGAGGAATCGTAAATCATAAAATATAATTCTGGCCATTCTCTATTTTTCGGGAGAAAATATAGCCTTCCAACAAGTAAAGGCACGCTTTTCTGGCCCCTTAATCGCATGAAAGCACTCGAATTAGTGGCTAGATAATCAAATGATCTAAGTTTCCAAGCTATTTTCCTAACGAATGGCATCTCAACTCTGATCCACGCACCAGCCATTCGGCATCTAAACATTTGACCTCTAAATTTAAGCCCTGAATGATAGAGCTCAAAAATTGGTTATGATGCATACACAATATCTACATGAAAATGTCTCATAAACTTCAAAATTAATTTACGCTCATGTTAAGGGCCAAATACATCGTAATAAAACAACAATAAATCACTGTTTTTAATGGTTAAATTAAACAAAGTTACGTTACTGGTAATAACATCAATACAGGTGGAACCAAAATCACATTTATGCCTAGTTCGTTGATATTTTTTCAAAATTTAATTAGAGTACAAAACGTTAGATACAAAAAAGGACGATTACATGGACCCCATACTGGAAGTTAAGGGACTTTACAAAGTGTTTGGTGAAAACCCAGAGCGTGCTTTCTCACTGCTCGACAAAGGTGTCGATAAAGACAACATCTTTGAGCAAACTGGTTTAACTGTCGGTGTAAACGATGTTTCTCTTTCCATCAACGAAGGTGAGATTTTCGTCATTATGGGTCTTTCTGGCTCAGGTAAATCCACTCTTGTCCGCCTCCTAAACAGATTGATTGAACCCACCAGAGGGAGTGTCTACCTTAAAGGTGAAGATATTGCCCACATCTCTGAAGATGCGTTGAGAAAAGTTCGCAGAAACAATATCTCAATGGTTTTCCAAAGTTTTGCACTGATGCCGCACATGACGGTGATTGAAAACGCAGCGTTTGGCCTTGAGCTAGCAGGCGTTGGTGTGGAAGAACGACATGCCAGTGCGCTCTCCGCTCTTGAACGCGTAGGGCTTGATCCTTATGCAGAGTCTTTCCCGGATGAATTATCAGGTGGTATGAAGCAGCGAGTTGGCCTAGCTAGAGCCCTTGCCTGTGACCCTGATATTCTCCTAATGGACGAGGCGTTCTCAGCCCTTGACCCATTGATTCGAACTGAAATGCAAGATGAGCTTATCCGTTTACAAAACGACGATAAGCGAACCATTGTGTTCATTTCCCACGATCTTGACGAAGCGATGCGAATCGGTGACCGAATTGCGATCATGCAAAATGGTACGGTTGTTCAAGTCGGTACACCAGATGAGATCCTTCACAATCCTGCCAATGATTATGTCGAGGCCTTTTTCCGTGGCGTAAACATCGCCAGCGTTTTGACGGTTAAAGACATCGCTCGCAAAAAACCAGCGGCAGTGTTTAAAAAATCGGATAACGATGGCCCTGGCTCTGCAATGCAGATACTCATGGACCATGATCGTGAATACGGTATCGTCGTAGACAAATCTAGCCGCTACTCCGGCATTGTTTCCCTCGAGTCATTGCGTTCAGCACACAAAGAGAATCGCTCCTTGGCCAGTGCCCAGCTAGAGAACGATGTCACGCTCCAACCACACCTATCAATTAACGATATTTTAGGCGTGGTTGCAGACGTTCCTTATGCCGTACCCGTTGTCGATGAACAAGGTACTTACTTTGGCGTCGTGACTAAATCACGTCTTCTGCAAACACTAGACAAGGAGTAAGGCAATGTCATCAGAAGAAACAAATAATGATCCGTGGGCACAGCCTGCTCCTGCGCAAGATGATCCATGGGGTCAAGCCTCCGACTCAGCGGCGAGTAACGACTGGCTCAGCTCAGAAACGGTTGAACATGCACCTTTCGATATCATGAATCCGTTTGAAGAAGCGGTGCTTCCTCTCGATGATTGGGTAGAGACAGGGCTAAATTGGCTGGTGGATCACGGTCGCCCGTTTTTTCAGGCCATTAGAGTTCCTATTGACTTTATTTTGACCTCTTTTGAAACCACACTAGTGTCAACGCCAGCGCCGATCATGGTTCTGGTTCTGTTTCTACTCGCGTGGCAATTCTCCAACTTCAAACTGGGTGTCTCGACGGCTTTATCTCTCATACTCATCGGATTGATTGGCGCATGGTCGCAAGCGATGACAACGCTCGCTCTGGTACTAACTGCAGTATTCTTCTGTTTGTTAATCGGGCTGCCGCTGGGAATATGGCTGGCAAGAAGTAACACCGCAGCCAAATTTGTCAGGCCGATCTTAGATGCCATGCAAACCACGCCCGCGTTTGTTTACCTAGTACCTATCGTAATGTTGTTTGGTATCGGTAATGTGCCTGGTGTTGTGGTTACAATTATTTTTGCATTACCACCCGTTGTTCGCTTGACGATTCTGGGCATTCAACAAGTACCGGAAGAACTGATCGAAGCTGGTCACTCTTTCGGCGCGAGCAAAAAACAAATGCTTTATCGCATTCAATTACCTCTGGCACTCCCAACCATCATGGCGGGTGTAAACCAAACTCTGATGCTTTCGCTCTCTATGGTGGTTATCGCCTCCATGATTGCTGTCGGCGGCTTAGGCCAAATGGTATTGCGTGGTATCGGGCGACTTGATATGGGCCTAGCAGCCGTTGGTGGTATCGGGATTGTAATCCTTGCGATTCTTCTAGATCGAATCACTCAGGTATTAGGCGTAAATGCAGGTAATACAAAACTGCGCTGGTATCACACAGGTCCTGTTTCATACCTATTAAAACTGAAAACGAACCAAGACGATAAAAAACTTAGGAGAAAAACGAATGAATAGTTCATGGAAGACGACCCTTTCAATTGGGGCACTGAGTACCATTGCTTTTTCGACAAGTGGTATTGCAGCAGATCTACCTGGTGAAGGTGTGACTGTTCAACCTGTACAGTCAACCGTTGCTGAAGAGACATTTCAAACGTTAATCGTAAATCGTGCGTTAGAAAAGCTTGGCTACGACGTTAAACCAACTAAAGAGGTAGACTATAACGTTGGTTACACTTCCATTGCTAAAGGCGATGCTACGTTTCTAGCCGTTGGTTGGTTCCCTCTGCACGCGGACAAATACACCATGTCTGGTGGTGATGACAAATTCTACCGTAAAGGTCAGTATGTCAGCGGTGCTGCTCAAGGTTATCTGATCGACAAAAAAACCGCAGAGAAATATGGCATTACCAATATCGGCCAGCTAAAAGATCCAAAACTGGCGAAGTTGTTTGATGCCAACGGTGACGGAAAAGCGGACCTAACGGGTTGTAACCCAGGTTGGGGTTGTGAAATGGTGGTTGAACACCAACTGGATACTTTCAAGCTTCGTGACACCGTCACACACAACCAAGGTAACTATGCAGCAATTATCGCGGACACCATTTCTCGCTACAAAAAAGGTGACCCAATTCTATACTACACTTGGACTCCATACTGGGTAAGTGGCGTACTGGTTCCGGGCAAAGACGTCGTTTGGTTAGAAGTTCCATTCTCTTCACTTCCTGGCGAGCGTGACGATATCGACACTACCCTACCAAACGGTAAGAACTACGGTTTTGAAATGAACTCAATGCGCATCGTCGCAAACAAAGAGTTTACAGAGAACAACCCTGCGGCTGCTAAGCTATTTGAAATCATGCAGGTCAACATTAACGATGTAAGTGCGCAAAACATGATGATGAGCCAAGGTAAAAACAGCACTGCGGATATCGAATCTCATGTGAATGGCTGGATCAAAGCTCACCAAAAAATGTTCGATGGCTGGTTAGCCGAAGCTAAGAAAGCGGCGATGTAAACCATCAGCTAATCACTCCTATCGTGCTATATAACAGCACAAACTAAAATATTTTTAAGAGCCATTTGTTCAACCAATTGGCTCTTATTTTTTATTCCTTCCTCACTAGATACCACTCCAATTCCACTCTTTCTAAGCCACCAGAGCAGAATGCCTGAATCATAAAATCCAGTTAAATTTCATTCCTTAAGAGTTTCTTAAGTTTCGCGTTTTATTTTGTTGATGACTAAACAATAAATGGAAGCGCCAATGAAAAAGCATACAAAGACTTCTATTCAGGGTTTTACGCTAGACATCGTCGGCCCTACTCACCCTCTTTGGCATAAAGTTATCGAGCATGTTTCTCTGCGTTATCAAGAAGCATTCTTTGCCGAACTTAAAGTTTTCATGCCTGCGTATTTAACCCTCATCGATAACAACGATATTATTTCAGTTTGTGGGTTTCGTATTGCGCAGCAAGAGCCTCTATTTCTTGAACAATATCTGGAGGACGAAGCTCAGAACCTAGTCTCAACCATTTTTCAATCTGACGTGAAACGTTCCAATCTGGTTGAGTTTGGACATCTTGCCTCTTTCACTAAGGGGAT
The DNA here is from genome assembly GCF_963675395.1 of uncultured Vibrio sp. Classification (NCBI taxonomy): domain Bacteria; kingdom Pseudomonadati; phylum Pseudomonadota; class Gammaproteobacteria; order Vibrionales; family Vibrionaceae; genus Vibrio; species uncultured Vibrio sp. Next base: position 409,042 of record NZ_OY776223.1, read on the forward strand.
GTCTGCCCTGCACTTTTATATGATCGCTCAAATGCTGGTAGATCTTGGCTTTGAGTGGTGCATTTTTACCGCCACTGATCCACTTCACGCCATGATGTCTCGTCTTGGGCTAGAACCCCAAGTCCTTGCACAAGCCGACCCGAACAAGGTTCCGGATTCAGGTTTAACTTGGGGCTCGTACTACGATCACCAACCACGCGTGCTCGCCGGGAATTTAGTCAAAGGGTTGGAGCGTCTTCGTTTGGTCCACGAAAGAAAATGCAAACAAGCATAGGTAAAATATGAATATTCTCCTTGATGCGCTTAATAAATGGGCTATCACTCAACCCGATCACATTGCACTTGTTGGTACAGATGAACAGGGACAAACCGTTCAATTTAGCTACTCTGAACTGCTGGGCAAAGTACAACAGACCGCAGAACAGTTGAAGGCTCTGAGTGTAGAATCATTAGCACTACGTGCTGAAAACAGCGTGAACTGGGCAATTATCGATTTGGCGGCAATGGCTGCTCATATCGTCGTTGTGCCTGTTCCAACGTTCTTTTCTGACGCACAAGTGGCGCACACGTTAAGGGAGTCTCGCGTCGACGCCCTAGTAGGCGACTGGCAAGATGTTTCGCTTGCAGATTACGCTCCTTTGCTAGTTGACCAGAATACAAGCACCGAAGTCGCTGGCTTGAATGTCTTACGCATAACAGCGCAGGGGCCTGCTTCTTATCTAGCTGGAACAGGGAAAGTCACCTTTACCTCAGGTTCAACAGGTCAGCCAAAAGGTGTCTGTTTGAGTAATGAGCACCTGTGTGAAGTTGCCAGCTCACTGGCACAAAGTGTTGATGGTTTAGCAAAATCACATATGGTCTTGCTTCCACTATCCACATTACTGGAAAACATTACGGGAATTTACGTACCACTATTGTTGGGTGCAACTTCCTATATTCTACCCGGCGAGAAAACCGGCCTGATGGGCTCCAGCCAGTTTGACACAGCGTTGTTTGCCAAAGTGTTAGCGGAAATTAAACCGGACGCCTTGGTGCTAACGCCTGCGCTGTTGCTCGCCCTTATTAATATTGTCAAACAGCGCCCGGATCTCGCTGATTCATTGAAATTTGTCGCCGTTGGAGGAGCAAGAGTTTCTTCGTCGTTGATTAACGCGGCTCACGCACTGAACATTCCCGCATTTGAAGGATACGGCTTATCTGAATGTGGCTCAGTCGTTTGCTTAAACACCCCTTTGTCGTTCAAAGCGGGGACTTGTGGAAAGCCACTGCCACACACTCAAATTCGCATCGCAGAAGATGGCGAACTGTATGTTAAAGGCAATATAGCACTGGGCTATTTGGATGAACCCTTCAGTCAAGAATGGCTGGCAACGGGTGACTTAGCGCAGCTTGATGAACAAGGATTTGTCACTTTATCCGGTCGCAAGAAAAACCTTATCGTCACCGCATATGGAAGAAATGTATCACCTGAATGGATTGAGTCTGAAGCACTGGCATTTATGCCTAATGTTCCGCTTATTGTCACAGGTGACGGACGGCTTGCGTTGTGCGCCATTGTCGCCACCAGCGATAACCTGGTAGAAAAAATTTCTGCGTTAAACAGCACGCTGCCTGATTACGCGCGAATCCAGACTTTGCTGGTCATCAATAATCCTAGAGCCATCGCAAGTTGGTACACCGAAAACGGCAAACTTAAACGCAATGAAATTGAATTCAGCGTTAATCAGTTCCTCAATAACACCAATTCTGAATTGATGCTGGAAGGTCAAAAGGTACAAAAACTTGACCTGCCTTTACAGCAATCTATCGCTTCTTAAGGAGAAGGTTATGACCCTTTTTTTTGAACAACTAAAACAACAAACCGCTACCGCCCAGCAAGCTATGTTAACCGCCCCCGTGATTGCTGATGTACAACAAGGTCAAATTTCCAAGCAAATGTATATTGCTTTCCTGACTCAGGCTTATCATCACGTTAAACATACCGTGCCACTACTGATGGCTTGCGGCGGCAGACTCTCTTCTGAGTATGAATGGGTACGTGAAGCCATTGCTGAATATATTGAAGAAGAGAAAGGCCACCAAGAATGGATCCTTAATGATATCCAAGCCTGTGGCGGTAACGCTGACGCTGTGCGTAACAATCAGGAAGAAGGCCGAGTAGGACAAGCGATAGAATTAATGGTGTCATACCTATACCACAACATCGATCGAAACAACCCATTAGCGCTGTTTGGCATGGTCTGGGTTCTGGAGGGCACAAGTGTGGGTATCGGCGGACAGATGGCTGAGAAAATCCAGTCTACGTTAGGCCTTCCACCTTCTGCAATGACCTATCTCGTTTCTCATAGCGTATTGGATCAGGATCACCTGCAGTTTTTCGAGTCATTGATGAACAAAATCACCAAAGAGGAAGATCAGCGAGTCATCATCGACTCTGCAAACATGGTGTTTTCTCTTTATGGCCAGATGCTTCGGGCATTGCCATCTTACTCGAATCAGCAAGCCGCGTGAGGTAAATAATGAACATTAAAGACAGTAAAATTCTACTCACTGGCGCAACAGGTGGGATTGGCCAGTCTATTGCAACAGAGTTGGCCAATCGCGGTGCGACATTAATACTCGTTGGAAGAAATGAAGAAAAACTAATCACGCTGAAGGCTTCGCTAGTAAACCCAGATTCCCACGACGTGTTAGTCGCAGATATTACGACTACAGAGGGTCTGAACGCCGTCAGAGAGCGAGCTCGACAAAAACAAAAAGTGGATGCCTTAATAAATAACGCTGGATGTAATGATTTCTCTTTATTAAGTCAAAAACGTCCGACGCAGATCGAAGCAGATATTCAGCTCAACTTGGTCACTCCAATACTGCTTTGCCAGTCTGCACTCTCCTGGTTAAAACAACCGGGTATTATCCTCAACATTGGCTCCACGTTCGGCTCAATCGGTTATCCAGGTTACACCTCTTATTGCGCGGCAAAAGCGGGACTGCACCGCTTCACAGAGGCTTTGGATCGTGAGTTGTTTGCTACCGGAATTCGCGCGTTATACCTAGCACCAAGAGCCACAGAGACCTCATTGAACAGCGACATCGTGAATGAGCTGAACCAGAAACTAGGAAACAAAACCGATTCGCCACAAGTGGTCGCCTTGCATGTTGTCACCATGCTAGAAAAAGAGATTTCAGCGAAATGGATCGGTTGGCCAGAAAAGCTGTTTGCTCGCATTAATCAACTGCTACCAAACGTCGTTTCGTCGGCCATTAGAAAACAGCAAGAAACCATCCATCAATACGTAAACCGCGTTAGCCATTAAAAGGACAGAAACGATGAATACCAAACAAATCTTATGCACGTTAACTATATGTTCAGTGTTGGTTTCCACCGCTTCGTTGGCAGGAAACACTCCGCTTCAAGATGTGCAAAATAAATGGGCAGAATGCCAATACAGCACTCCTAGCGGTGATGAAAAGGAATATTGCTTTAACCGCGCGATTGCCAAAACCAGTATTTACTTGGACAGAGAACCGGGCAACCCAGAGCTGACCGTATGGCTGGCGATTAATAAAGCGTCTCTTGCGGGCGCTAAAGGAGGCCTGGGCGCGCTGTCTTTAGCCAAAGAGGCAAAGTCTCTGCTTGAGCAAGTCATTAAAACCTCACCAAAAACTCTTGATGGTTCAGCATACACCAGCTTGGGTTCGTTGTATTATAAAGTTCCGGGATGGCCAATTGGCTTTGGTGATGATGATAAAGCAGAACAAATGTTGAAAAAAGCTTTAGAGATCAATCCAAACGGCATCGATCCGAACTATTTTTATGGTGATTTCCTTGCAGAGGAAGGACGAGAGCAAGAAGCGAAAGTGTATCTCACTCAAGCGATGCGAGCCTCTCCTCGACCTGATCGCCCTTTAGCAGATAAAGGCAGAAAACAGGAAATCGAAGCAACGCTAAGGAGACTAAAATAATTTATGCGCTTATTGCTGGTAGAAGATGACAAGCTACTCGGTCAATCCATGGTGACTTCTCTCAGTCGCCATGGATACACCGTAGACTGGCTGGAAAAGGGTGCTGGTGTGACTAGCGCTTTAAAAACAGAAGCGTTTACCGCCGTGATTTTAGATCTCACCCTACCCGATATTGATGGATTAGAAGTTCTACGTAACATACGAAAAAATGGGTATAAGCTACCAGTCATGATACTCACGGCAAGAGATGACATCCGCGATCGTGTTCAAGGCCTGGACAGCGGCGCCGATGATTACCTCGGAAAACCCTTTGCTCTTGAAGAATTACTCGCCAGATTGCGTGTCGTGATTCGACGCCAATCTGGAAGTGCCGATGAGCTTATTCAAGTTGGATTGTTATCCCTATCTCTGTCTGAGCAGAATATTCGTTATGACGGTGTGCCACTGAAACTCACCCGCAATGAATTTAAAATTCTAACGAGTTTGATCACTAATGCAGGGCGAGTACAAAGCAAAGAGCAATTGCAGCAATTTCTGCACGGCTGGGATGAAGGTGCCAGTGACAACGCCATTGAAGTACATATACATAACTTACGCAAAAAAGCGCCGAAAGTAGCGATTAAAAATATTCGCGGTGTGGGGTACATTCTTGAAAAATAACAAGCCGTACTCTATTAAACGTCAGCTTACCATCTCCGTTGCTATTCTGGTCTCGACCCTGCTGCTGATATCGCTATTTTTCAGTTTTCAGTCCGCCAAGCATGAGGTAGAAGAGGTCTATGATGCAAGGCTTGGACAATCCGCAAAATTGATGTTCCTTACTCTTTCAGTGTCGAAAGAAGAGAGCACCCTTGCCAACCATAGAGAATTGTTCCAGCAGTGGATGCAAAATATCCAGCAGTTGGCGAAAGATGATGGAGAGAAAGCAACCAAGTTCGGCCATCCCTACGAACAAAACCTTGTATTTCAGTTTTTTAGAAATGATGAACTCATTTGGAGTTCGTCTCCCAGCTTACCTCCGCTTTCGGCTTCATCAGATAGCAATGGCTACTCTGACATTAAAGTAAACAGCACTGCGTGGAGAACCTTCCAGCTCTCCTTCCCTCATACCATCCATAACAATGAGTATGTCGTGGTAGCTGAGAAACAAAAAATAAGACAAGAGATCATTCGTGAAATTGCTCTGTCGACATTGATTGAACAGATCTTGCTGATCCCAACATTATTGCTTTTGTTGATTTGGTTGATTCAACGCTACTTTCGCCCCATCAATGAGCTTCGTAGTGCCATCACACAAAGAAATGTACATCGATTAGATCGAATTCACGTAACGGACCACACGGTAGAACTGGATCCTTTGGTGAATGCGCTAAACTCCCTGCTGTTTGAACTGGAACAAGCATGGCAACGCGAAAAGCGATTTACTCGCGCCGCAGCCCACGAGTTGAAAACGCCGCTCACGATACTCCGCTTAAACGCTGAAAATGCGCTTCAGAGTAATGATCCGGAACAGCTGCGCGGTGACCTGGAAAATATCCTCAAAGGCATAGAACGAACCGACCGGCTTATTCATCAGCTTCTCACTTTAGCCAAAGTAGACAGTCTCTCGGAACGTGTATTTAACACTATTGATCTTACTCCTCTGCTACAAACGGTAGTAGCCGATCTGGCTCCGCTGGCATTGAGGCAAGAGCAAGACATCAGCTTGTCCTCTTCAGATGTGCAGTTGTCAGGCGATCCGATGTTACTCGGTGTCCTGTTCCGCAACCTGATAGATAACGCCATTCGATACTCTGGCGCGAAGAGCGAAATTCAGGTGCAAGTTTCGCAGAATCAAAACGCCATCAAAGTGTCTGTATCGGATACAGGACCAGAAATTACCCAAGAAACTCGAGATAGAATTTTTGAGCAATTTTATCGTGGTCACTCAGAAATCGGCGATGGTGCTGGTCTCGGTATGTCAATTTGCAAAGACATCGCATTACTGCACAAGGCCACTTTAGAGATCGCTCCTCGAAAAAACGGGATGAATACGTTTGTGATCGCGTTCCCCAATACGTAATAAGCGAACCAACCGCGCCAAGCTGTGCATAGCTTGCGCGGTCATTGACCATATCATCAGTGAGGTTCATCACATTCCCTAGTAAAAACTAAAATACTTCTCCCACAACCTATCGATAGCGATTATGTTTTACGTTTATTTCACGCCATACGTGATAAGCTTGCGTCGCACCATTATTAAATCTATCAAATAAGTAAATATGAGAAGCACCTCTAATAGACCCGTTTTTGGACCACTACAGCCAATTGCTGTTTTTTCTTTGTTTTCACTCGCTTTTTTATCTCTTTCACGAGTGTTGTTGCTCTTTTGGCAATCTGACCGAGTCGAATCGTTTCAAGATCTTATCTACATTCTCAGCCAGGGCGTACGAGTTGATGTCGCTACATTGTGCTGGTTATTTATTCTCCCTGCTCTGCTGTCTGCGCTGCTGCCTTTGACCGGAAAAATAGGTAATGGCTGGAAGTGGATTCTGCGCCTGTGGATGGTCGCGGGCCTATGGATTTTGGTCTACATGGAATTGGCAACCGCTCCTTTTATTCAGGAGTATGACCTGCGCCCTAACCGCCTGTTCATCGAATACTTAATTTATCCTAAAGAAGTCATGAGCATGCTTTGGACGGGATATAAACTAGAACTGTTCGTCGGTGCCGCTGGTACGGCGATTACTCTTATTTTGGGTTGGAAATGGAGTAAAAAACTGACTGATTCTGCACAGCAGATCAACTGGAAGTGGCGTCCTTTGTTGGCGATTTTGATTGTACTGATTGGTGTCGCAGGCGCGCGCTCTTCTTTGGGTCACCGTCCTCTTAACCCAGCGATGGTAGCCTTCTCTAGCGACCCCCTATTGAACGACTTGACCCTCAACTCTTCATATTCACTGCTGTTCGCCGTCAATAACATGAAATCGGAAAAGAGTGCTGAGCAGTTTTACGGCAAAATGGATAGCCAAAAAATGCTGGAGATCGTTCGCGAATCGTCGAAGAAGTCGGATTTCAACCCTGAACTTTTGCCAACAATGAATCACAACTCTGCGACTTATAAAGGAAAACCTAAAAATTTAGTTATCCTGTTGCAAGAAAGTTTGGGTACACAGTTTGTGGGCTCTTTAGGTGGCCTGCCATTGACCCCAAATCTGGACAAATTAACAGAGGAAGGCTGGTTATTTACGCAAATGTACGCCACTGGTACACGCTCAGTCCGCGGTATCGAAGCGGTAACTGCGGGTTTCCCTCCATCCCCTTCACGTTCGGTCGTCAAACTGAGTAAAAGCCAAACAGGTTTCTTTACCATTGCAGACTTGCTGAAAAACCAAGGCTATCACACTCAGTTCATTTACGGCGGCGAGGCAAACTTCGACAATATGAAAACCTTTTTCTTTGGTAACGGTTTTGAACAAATTGTCGAAGAAAAAGATTATCACAACCCAAGCTTCGTGGGTTCATGGGGCGTAAGTGATGAAGACCTATACAACAAAGCTGATGAAGAGTTCGAACGTCTGTCTAAGGATGACAAACCATTTTTCAGCTTAGTATTTACATCAAGTAACCACAGCCCGTACGAATACCCTCAAGGTAAAATTGAGCAGTATGATGAGAACTACATGACGCGTAACAACGCCGTGAAGTATTCAGATTACGCGCTTGGCACCTTCTTTGAAAAAGCAAAGAAATCTGGCTACTGGGATGACACCATATTTATCGTGATTGCCGACCATGATGCTCGTGTATCAGGCGCTAACTTAGTGCCGGTCAAACATTTCCACATCCCTGCATTGATCATCGGTAAAGGAATTGAGCCTCGCAAAGACGATCGTGTATCAAACAACATTGACATGCCACCCACTCTACTGTCATTGATTGGTGTTGATGCAACGAGCCCGATGATAGGGCGCGATCTGACTAAACCGTTAGCACGAGAGGATGAGCGAGCCATGATGCAGTATGATAAAAACTTCGGTTACCTAACACGAGATAACCTCGTCGTGTTCTCTCCTGGAGAAAAAGTGACCACGTTGTCATACAACTTTGAGAACCAAACAATGAAGCCGATGAATGTTGACGCATCTATTGTTGAAAGAGCAAAAGCAAATGCGCTGTTTGCATCAAAAGCGTATAAATACGGTTGGTACGCCTCCCAATAATAGACGTTTCTTGCGTGACATTGATGCAAAGAGGAGCTGTTTTAGCTCCTCTTTGTACATTTAAAATGTAGTAATCTTTTCGCCATGACGCGTATAGTGCGTACATAAAAACAACATTTTTTACGTACAACACTCAGAATGCATTATTATTCACTATAAAAGACTAAAAATATTATTCAAATTTTCATTCAACCATTCCCATTGAGACGTCAATAAATTAGACTCAAGTGAAAACCAACAGCTGTGTAGAAGACAAAAAAGGAATGGCAATGAGCTCAAGTATGATCCTTAGCGAGTCCCTGATCGAAAGCGGACGAGATATCCCACTAACAGAACTCCTGTACGCAAAACGCGTGCTTGATAACTACATGGCAGTGGCGAAGGATAGCAGCCCTCTTGAACTGCTTGCAGAAATGAAAACTGCGGCACAACAAGTTGAATACTTCAAAACTGACGATAATCCTTGTGAAGCTCGTAACGTCATCAGCAGTATGATCGATGAGATTGAAAAGGCGACAACATTCTCTGAGTTCAAAACATTCGCGAGTAAACCATCCCTGGCGTTAAACGAATTAATTGAAGATCGTGCACAATTAATTAAACGTGAAAGAGAGCTACTACTGGCTTCAGGCTACGACGCATCACGTATTTAATTTACATTGTAACCGGATCAAAAAAGGAGCACTCTTCAGTGCTCCTTTCGCTATGGTATCGAGTTGACAGAACGGCTTATAACCCCATATCTTCGCTCATTTCTTTTATCTGCTTTAAGTCCAATTTATTGACTTCAATAAGTTGATCAACCTGGCTCAGTCGCGATGTGGCTTCATCATGCTTACTACACGCGTCAGATTTCACGTCCCAAGATTTTCCTTCTAAGTACACATCGCACTCTTTCTTCAACTTACTAATTTTAGGCAGTAATGTTTCACGCTCTTTCTCTAAAGACTCTAACTCTTGGGAGACCTTAAGCTCTTTTTGGAAAACTTCGCGCGAACGCTCCAGTATGGTCGCCTGCATACCACTCTGGCGAGTCAGCTTTTCGTTCTCAGATTTAGTCGTGCTAATTTTGTCGTTCTGCTGCTTCACCTGTGATTCAAGTGACAAATTCACTTTCTCGACTTCGGTTAATTGCGACTGTAACGCTTGCAACTCTTTTTGATGCTCGGCTTCTTTTGCTGCAAGAAGTGCCATTACTTTGTCCTCGACTTCTCTATCCAAGCCTTCTTCACGGACTTTCACTTGCGAGACTAGCTGCGTTTTATCCTGAGCAAGTGTCTGATATTTTTCTTCTAAGACTTGGTAAGCCGATTCCCATTTGTTTGCGGTCAAAACTGAACCAACTAAGCCACCCACAGCTAAGCCTAAGACCGCAGCAATTGCGATATAAACCTGAGTGCGTTTGTCACGTTGCTCAATCACCACCACATCTTCATGTTCTTCACTACTATTCTGAGAACTCACCGTATATTACTCCAAGGAATCTTGTTATTTTGCTAGCGAATCAGTTCCGCGACCATTATCGATGCGGTATAAATTAGGAATGCGCCTATCAGAATAATGATGGTCGCTTTTTGGACTTTTTCATTGGTTCGATAACGAAATAGCACAAACGCTAACGCAATCAAAACCGCTATGGCTAACAATCTGGTCATACAGCCTCCTTGTCCGATTGTGGTTCTAACTATCTCTACAGCTAAAACCACAAAAGTTTATTGTAACTTATTTCTATATTCCTCAACGTCAACATAACGTAGATTTTAAAGTGAGTGCGGGTGTTTTGATCAATTTTGTGTTCTTAATTGAACGACTTAACTCATGACACAAAATACTCATTCTCTAACGCTATGACAAACCTTCCCGATATTACTTATAAAAATAGTGCAGATTATACGATGAATAGAGCAAAACGATTGGCTACTCATGGTTAGACACGCTCTTTGCTGATAATTATTTGAAAAATAAATCTGCATTGGGTGTTGAAAAGGTCAAAAAACATGATAAAGTTCACACGTTAATGATGGCCAGCATCATTGACTAACCTTTACTCACATTATTGAGTAATTGTTCCGAAGAAGACTGCAGGAGAGTGGTTATTAATCAAAACTTAACATTTGATTAGCATAACCTGCCGAAGAATTAACTATTTCAGGTGCTACCTAGGTAGCGGGGACTGTAGTTGGAGGAACCTCTGGAGAGAACCGTTTAATCGGTCGCCGAAGGAGCAAGTCCTGTGTCATGCACAGGGTGAAACTCTCAGGCAAAAGGACAGAGGAGTGGAAAGTTGTAACCTAACTATTTGGCGTTCCCGTCTTTTAAATAGCTTTGTTCTATTAGAGATCTTATATCTCGCCCTTTCCCTCTTCTCCTTATTAGTTGTTTTATTAAGGGGAAATCATGAACGACCTACAATCTTTATTGCAAACCATCGATAACTTTGTCTGGGGCCCACCACTTCTGCTTTTGCTTGTGGGTACCGGTGTTTACTTCACTTTTAGCCTCGGCTTAATCCAGTTTAAACATCTACCGACCGCGTTAGTGATGGTATTTAGTAAAGATAAGTCATCAAATAAACAGGGTGACGTTTCTAGCTTTGCAGCATTATGTACTGCTCTTTCAGCCACTATCGGTACTGGTAATATCGTTGGTGTTGCTACCGCAATTAAACTTGGTGGTCCGGGGGCTTTGTTCTGGATGTGGCTTGCAGCCCTATTCGGAATGGCGACCAAATACGCTGAGTGTCTACTTGCAGTAAAATACCGCCAAGTTGATGATAAAGGCCAAATGATCGGTGGCCCGATGTACTACCTACAATATGGTGTAGGATCTAAAGCACTGGCGATCATGTTCGCTGTATTTGCTTTAGGTGTGGCTTGTTTTGGTATCGGTACTTTTCCTCAAGTGAACGCGATTTTGGATGCGACAGAGATTTCTTTCGGTGCTAACCGTGAGCTATCTGCTTTCATCCTGACTCTATTAGTCGCTTTTGTTACTTTGGGTGGTATTAAATCGATCGCTAAAGTCGCAGGTAAAGTCGTACCAACCATGGCGGTATTCTACGTATTAGCGTGTCTAAGCGTGATTATCATGAATGCAGACCAACTGCTGAATGCGATTGAATTAGTGTTGGTATCAGCCTTCACCTCTACTGCGGCAACAGGTGGTTTCCTAGGTGCAAGCATCATGCTGGCGATTCAATCAGGTATCGCTCGAGGTGTATTCTCAAACGAATCTGGTTTGGGTAGTGCGCCAATGGCGGCAGCGGCAGCGAAAACGGACTCTTGTGTCAAACAAGGCCTGATTTCAATGACAGGTACCTTCTTCGATACCATCATCATTTGTACAATGACTGGCCTTGCTCTAATCCTGACTGGTGCATGGCAAAGTGACTTCTCAGGCGCAGCAATGACGACTCACGCGTTTGCCGTTGGTCTGAATGCAGAGACGTTTGGTCCAATGCTGGTATCAATCGGACTGATTTTCTTCGCCTTTACCACCATTCTTGGTTGGAACTACTACGGTGAACGTTGTGTTGTGTTCTTGTTCGGCACGAAAGCAGTACTGCCATACAAACTGATTTTTGTTGGTTTAGTGGCTTCAGGCGCGTTTCTGCATCTGGATATGATTTGGATTCTGGCTGACATCGTGAACGGCTTAATGGCGATTCCAAACCTGATTGGTTTAATTGCTCTGCGCCATGTTGTGGTAGAAGAAACCAAAAGATTCTTTGCGCCAGTGACATCAACTCAGGGCGATAAAGTAACTGCCTAATTCTTTACCATTCTAGAAACATTAACAAATCAATGCGAAGCCTCTCTGCTTCGCATTTTTTGCTCCAAATTGCTCAAACTGAAACAAATACTTCACCTCATCCCCATTCAATCCGTTCTAAACTTATGCCAGTCTGGATAAGAAGATAGTTTAGTCGCTGCTCGGAGAAAATCGATTCGAGCACGAGCACACAGTGCAATAACTCGTCATTCGAATTGTTAAATGTATAACGCAGTTTCAGCGATCTTAGCCAGCAATCATGATCAAGTATTTATTATGAATGGTATCACTTCAAACCCTATCTGAGCATCGAGATGACTGGACACATTCCTCGTGAAATACAGCACTTAGAGCAACTCGCGGAGCAATACCCTCAACATGTACGCCTGCATCTTCTTGATGATATTTATCATAAAGACAAATCACTACCGATTTATACGCTTGAATTAGGCTCAACGGCCAGCGATGCGCCTTGTCTGATTTTTACCGGCGCTATTCACGGCGTTGAACGTATTGGAAGCCAGATAATTCTCGCCTTTCTAAAGAGTTTGCTAAGGCGGCTGGAATGGGATCGACAACTTAAAGAATCTCTGAGTAACTTGCGTATCATCGCGGTGCCCGTGGTTAACCCTTGGGGAGTCGCACTTAAAAAACGTGCTAATCACAATGGCGTGGATTTAATGCGCAATTCACCAATCAATAGTGATAACCCAACCTACCACCTTTATGCCGGACAAAGCTTTAGCCCCTGCTTACCTTGGTATCGAGGAAACCCAAACCAGATGGAACAAGAGCTACAGGTATTGTCGCGCTACGTTTTAAACTACGCTAAGCAATCTCGCACCACCATTCTTTTAGATCTGCATAGCGGGTTTGGTACTCGCGATCGACTGTGGTTTCCCTATGCCCATCAAGTCAATCCTCCAAGCAATCTCGCTCAGTATTATTTACTGTACAGGCTATTTCGCAAAAGCTATCCGCATTATGAGCTCTATCAGTTTGAGCCTCAGTGGCACCAATACACGACGCACGGCGATTTCTGGGATTGGATGCTGAACCAACATCAAGCGCAATCTGATCATCATTTTTTACCGCTAACCTTAGAGTTAGGGTCTTGGCTGTGGGTGAAAAAGAACCCAATTCAAATGCTACGATTTAGTCAGCTTTTTCATCCTACCAAGTCCCACCGTATCAAACGAGTCCAACGCCGCCACAGCACTTTTTTAAGCTATTTAATTCAGGTGCTTAATAATGATTTGATAGTAAACATGGATTCCAATGTAGAAAAGAACTATACGGATAAGGCACAAAAGCTATGGTACCGATAGTGTTAGTGAGAGGGTTATTAAGAGAGAGTGGTCATTGGCAGAGTATGATCGATGCACTGACACAACTATCGCCAGAGCTTGTTCTTATCACCCCTAACGTACCGGGTAATGGAGAAAAATATCGTGAATTAAGTCCGCGGAATATTGAACAGATGCTCCCATCCATGATCGAGCAACTCCCTAGCCATTGTCACCGCTATCATCTGGTCGCCATTTCAATGGGCTCAATGCTTGCCAGTCACTGGGCACATACCCTCCCCGATCAAGTTGCCAGCTTAACACTGATTAACCCGAGTTTTTCTCGTTACAGTCCGTTTTGGCACAGAATCAATATCAATGCGCTGTTAAGCATCGGGGTAGCTCGGTTAAAGGGAGACGATGCCTTCCAACAGTCGATCATTAAATGGACGAGTCCGAAAAGTGTTCATCAGCCTGAAGTCTTGGAACATCATATCAAGCTTGCTCGACAACACCCGGTGAGTGTCCGAAATGCCATTCGTCAGCTTTGTGCGGCAGCTCAATTTAAAGGACAAAATTCACCACCAGCTTGCCCGTCTCAAATTATCGTCAGCACAGCGGATAAACTCGTTGATAGCCGATGTGGAGAAGCAATTGCTAAAGCTTGGCAAATCGAAATATCTCGTTTTGATGTTGATGCGCATGACTTACCATTGGCAAAACCACATGCACTTGCTCATCACCTTCTTCGTTGGCTAACTAAGGTCGAACTCGCCACAAATACTCCCGAACCAGATTGATGTGATTGAACTGCGATTTTCTTTTAAACATACCCTTTAGTGATAACTAGAGTCCGTTTCATTGATGAGTTAGGGGTTTATTTCGTGCAACATAGGCTCCACTTAATATGAACAAAGCAAGAAACTCTGAGGTCATATGACATTCCCACGAATCTCCATCTTAGATCTAGCCCCTGTTGCAGAAGGCTCAAACTATACGCAAACCTATCAAAAGTCGGTATCCCTAGCCCAGCATGCAGAAAAATTGGGCTACCACCGATTTTGGCTGGCAGAGCATCACAACATGCCGGATATTGCCAGCGCCGCGACTTCTGTGCTAATCAGTCATATTGGCGCTCATACTCAATCTATCCGTCTCGGTTCTGGTGGAGTCATGCTTCCAAACCACGCACCTCTGGTTATTGCAGAACAGTTCGGCACACTAGAAGCACTGTACCCGGGACGCATTGATCTCGGACTCGGGCGAGCACCGGGTACCGACTACCCAACCATGCATGCTTTGCGCCGAGATCCAGAAAGAATGGATCCGGACTTTACGGAATTGCTCGAGGAATTACAGTTCTTTATGGGCCCAGTATCTAAAGCACAGCCAGTAAAAGCCTGTCCGGGCTCAGATTCTTCGGTTCCAATTTGGTTACTAGGCTCAAGTACCTACAGCGCGCATCTTGCCGCTGTAAAAGGATTGCCATTTGCCTTTGCCGCACACTTCGCGCCGGATGCCATGATGCGCGCACTGGAGATTTACCGAGCACACTTCCAACCATCCGATCAGCTTGATAAACCTTACGTGATGATTGGCGTTAATGTAGTCGTTGCCGAGACCACTGAAGAGGCAAATTATTTAGCGACGACAGAATATCAAAAATTCTTGCAGTTGATCCGCGGTGGCCAAGGTAAAATTCCTGCTCCTGTTACCGACATGGATCCACTATGGCAACCTCATGAAAAGCATCAGGTCACTCATCAGCTCAGAGAATCGATTCACGGTGACAAAGCCCTCGTATCGGAGAAACTCAACTCGCTGCTAAAACGTACTCAAGCGGACGAAATCATTGCCCACTCGATTATCTTTGATCACGAGAAAAAACTGCGTTCTTATGAACTGCTCGCTGAGCTAAAAAGCGTACAAATGCAGTAACCAGAATAAAAAAAAGAGCGACTAACCAGTCGCTCTCAGACTGCTGACAAAGGTCTAGCTTTCAAGCTAGACCTTTGATCTAATAGGAGGATAGAAATATGGATACTCCGACATGCTTCAAGAACCTTCTCCACAACAGTACGAACTTGAAATGGTGACGATGGAACAACTTGTTCCCAAAGACCATCTTGTTCGTAAAATTGACTCTGCTATCGATTTTGAATTCATTCGTGATGAAGTCGCCCACCTTTATTGCAAAGACAATGGCCGACCACCTGTAGACCCTGTCCGTCTATTCAAAATTATCCTACTGGGGTACATCTTCGGAGTAAAAAGCGAGCGTCAGCTTGTCAAAGAAATCGAAGTGAATGTCGCGTATCGTTGGTTCCTCCGTATGTCTCTCACAGAAAAGGTCATCCATGCCTCGACTCTTAGTCAAAACCGTATTCGTCGCTTCAATGGTACGGATGTCTTCGAACGCATCTTTATTAACATCGTTCAACAAGCGATGGCGAAAGGTTTAGTCGCTGGACAAGAGCTCTTTACCGATAGTACTCATCTCAAAGCGAATGCGAACAAAAACAAGCACACCAATAAACAAACGGCGGTCCGAGCGAGCGCCTATTTAGATATGTTGGATGAAGACGTTGCACTAGACCGAGCTAAAGAGGGGAAGAGACCGCTTAAAGAACGAACTTCTGAGCAGAAAGCTAAGAACACGAAGAGCAGTACGACTGATCCCGAGAGTGGCTTCATGACCCGCGACAACAAGCCGCAAGGGTTCTTCTATCTCGACCACCGCACGGTCGATGGCCAGCACGGCATCATCGTTGATACCCATGCGACCGCGGGGAATGTGAATGACTCTCAACCTTATATCCGCCGTCTCGACCACACGCTTGAACAGTTTAACCTCAGTCCCATCGCTGTTGGCCTTGATGCCGGTTACTTCACTGCACCCGTTGCTGAATCCCTTGAGCGCCGAGGGATACTTGGTGTGTTCGGCTATCGCCGACCATCACGAACAAAGAATGCCTTCAAGAAGAAACACTTTATCTATAACAAAGAAAAAGACAGCTATCGTTGCCCCAACGGGCAGGAACTTATCTACAAGACGACGTCACGCGACGCTTACCGAGAGTATCACTCAGACCCTAAAGAGTGTGCGTTCTGCCCAATGCGTGATGACTGTACTCAAAGTAAAAACATGAAGAAGGTCATCACAAGGCATATCTATACGGAAGCCATGGATAGAGCCAACCAGATGCGGCTCTCAGCTTATGGAAAGAAAACCTACAGGCGGAGAAGCGAAACGGTAGAGAGAAGTTTCGCGGATGCCAAACAACATCATGGTCATCGATACGCTCGCTTTCGAGGGTTAGCCAACGTGCAGATGCAGTGCTGGTTGGCAGCGGCTGCGCAAAACATCAAAAAGATAGCGTTGGTGGTGAGTTATCTGCGTAAACTCGGCCTAAATCGGGGTGAAATAGCGCAAATCCTCGCTTATATACGCCAATTTAAAAACACTAACTCTCTACAGTTTATCTAACAAAAAATATCGCGATCGCGGCCTACGGCCGCTCATAAAAACGAACCCCACTTAAAAAAGTGGGGTTCGTCATCAATCTGAGAGCGACTAACCAGTCGCTCTTTCACTCATCTGTCTGAAGACTACTTGTCTTCTAGCATCAACTTAATGCCAAGCCCCACCAGCACAAAACCGGTCGTACCTTCCATCCAGTTCATGAAACGTGCACTTTTCAGTAAGTTTTTCGCCGACGTTAACGCCCCTGCCAAACCGCATTGCCAAACCATGGCGATAACAAAATGGATTGCCGCCATAAAGGTCGACTGTAAAAACGCCGAACCTTCTGGGTTGATGAACTGTGGTAAGAATGCGAGATAAAAAACCGCAGTTTTTGGGTTTAAAACATTAGACAAAAAACCCTCTCTCAATGAACGAGAGAAGCTGAATTCGTGACGGGTAATTCCCCTAGAAGCATCTTGCGGTGCTGCCGTGTTGTTCCATAACCCTTTCAGCGTCGTAAAGCCTAAGTAGATAAGGTAAGCCGCACCGACCATTTTAACCACATGGAACAATTCTGCAGACTGGGCAAGGATCGCAGAAATACCGATCGCGGAAAATGTCGCGTGAACAAATAACCCAAGGCAAATACCAAGGCTAGTGACTGCTCCATCAGTAAACCCACCACGTGACGAATTACGAATGACTAACGCGGTATCCAATCCCGGAGTGAGCGTCAGTATGGTTATAGCGATTAAAAACGCTTCAAAATTTTGTATCAAGCTTACATCCACCAAGCAAAGAGAGAAACTTCTCCTTTATTGTCATATTTACGCTGTCATTTCAATGAATTTTGATTTCTTACCCGTAAAATCCTTTCGCAGATGTTGATAAAACAAATTGGAATAAATCCAACTTTCTGCGTGAATAACTTGGTAAGCCTTTGTAGGGTTGGTAAACTTTTGTTTTCTATAGTCATGGAAGGCGGCACATGAGCGCATTCGAAAAACTCAAAAAACACTCATTAAAACTCTCAAACTTTCAACACCTCGCGGCAATCTGCGGTTGGGATCAGGCAGCTGTCATGCCAAACGGTGGTAGCCAGGCTCGCTCGGAAGCCATGGCAGAGTTGTATATTCATATGCATAACCTACAAACGCAGCCACAACTCTCAGACTGGTTTTCTGAAGCAGAACAAGAGACGCTAAACGATCAAGATAGCGCGACACTTCGCGAGCTGAAACGTAACTGGCAGCAAGCGAATGTTCTGCCAGAAGACTTGGTGCAAGCGAAATCTCTAGCTGGCTCTAAGTGTGAACATGCTTGGCGTACTCAACGTGGTGAAAATGATTGGCAAGGCTTTGAAAAAAACTGGGCAGAAGTCGTAAAACTGTCTCAGGAAGAAGCCCAAATTCGTGCTGAAGTCACAGGCCTGTCTGCCTATGATGCGATGCTGGATATTTATGAACCGGGTACAACCACCGCATCATTAGATGTTTTATTCAGCGATGTAAAAGCTTGGCTTCCAGAAATGATTGACCAAGCAATCGAAAAGCAATCTGCAGAGAATTTCATTGAGCCTAAAGGCACCTTCTCGAGCGATACACAAAAGGCCCTGGGCTTGGATGTGATGAAGCTTCTGCAATTCGATTTCGAACATGGCCGACTCGACGAAAGTGTCCACCCATTTTGTGGTGGCGTTCCCACTGACGTTCGTATCACCACGCGCTATGATGAAAGCGAGTTTGTTCAATCTCTGATGGGTATTGTCCACGAGACAGGTCATGCTCGTTATGAGCAAGGCTTGCCGAAATCTCTCGCTGGGTTACCGTCTGGCCAGGCTCGTTCTATGGGAATTCACGAATCTCAATCTTTGTTCTTTGAGATGCAGATTGGTCGTAGTAATGCGTTTATTGAGCATTTAGCACGCCTTGCTGGCGCTCACTTCACCGACCACGATCCTAAGTTATTCTCGCAAGAAAATTTCCAAAAGCTATACACGCGAGTGAAGAAAGACTTCATCCGAGTGGATGCCGACGAGCTTACCTACCCTGCTCACGTTATCTTGCGTTACGAAATTGAACGTGACTTGATGAATGGTGTGATCAAGCATACCGATGTTCCTGAACTGTGGAATGAGAAGATGCAAGCCTACTTGGGGTTATCAACCAAAGACAACTATAAAAATGGCTGCATGCAGGATATCCATTGGACCGATGGGAGCTTCGGCTACTTCCCTAGCTACACATTAGGCGCTATGTATGCAGCTCAATTTATGGCAGCAATGAAGAAAACTGTGGATGTTGATGCTGTTATTCGCAGTGGAGATTTAACTCCTATTTTCAATTGGTTATCTGAAAATGTATGGAGTAAAAGTAGCTTGTTGACTACCGATGAACTGGTTAAGACGGCAACTGGGGAAACACTGAATCCTGTCCATTTTCAGAGCCACTTAAAAAATCGTTACCTCTAGTTTGGTTATTTATATACGGACTACCGTGAGGTAGCTCATATCTTTTTGTTTACTACTTTATACCTTATTTTAAGTCTGGCTGCTCTTAATGAGCAGCCAATTTCATTTTAAGGTATTATTTTTTCATAAGAGAAGTTATCTCTAATGTGAGTGTTGAAATACCTACCATGTGATGTTGACTTGTAGAAGTTTTCCCAAGTACCAACTGGAACGTCAAAGTATCGGTAGACTCCGCCATGCTTAAATTTGACGTCGAGAATATTGCTTATCTTTGAGTAGCCAATAGATTTAATAGCAGATGAGCTTGACGGATTTTGTTCGAACATTGGGTACGGTTTGAGTTCGTTGGCGATACTTTCCATCATTTCGGCAATAATGTCGCGAACGGTTGGGCTTTCCAAATACGAGTGCTGAAGACTATGCGCGGTAAAATCAACAGCTGAACTGCCACTGATAGGGTTGGCGGGTATTGCTCCAAACGCATAACGGACTGCTTTCATGACGAGATCGTTTTGATTAGTAAAGGTCTTCGCAATTGATGGGTTCTGTAGACCCAAAGGTCCACCTATTTCATAACTTGGATTTGCTATACCTATGTAGCCTAGCATTGGATATTCACTGAGCATTGGCCCGTGGTAATATTGATAAGAGCCGAAGGTTTCTGAATACAGTTTGTTTCCATAGAAGTTGCCTTGGGAGTGTGTGACCAAAATGGTTCTATTACACTGCGATAGGACTCCGTCTAGCTTAACTCTCATGTTCCTATAATCAGTTTCGTAGATTATGCCCCAGACGTTCTCTTCCATGACAAGTTCCATGAACTGATTTAGGAATCCCAAAGTGTTTCTAGATGCCTTGTTAAGCTCCCCTGCTACAAAGAGTGTTAGAAGTTGGCGAATTGGTGCATTCTCCTCCATGTCCTGTAGTTTGTGCAGGCCCACTTCATATATCTGGTTGGCGAGACTTTCACTAAAATTGTGTTGGCCTACGACGTTCCCAGCTTTTCTAAACATGTATAGGTAGTTGTCTTGAAAACGATTAAGCGCAGCGAGATTTGACGTGAAATTTGAATGTTTAGTAAACATCCCATTAACGTAAAATAGTTGAAGATTGTCTACGTTTTGTACACAGTATCTATCTGCTAGAGCACCAGAGCTATACAATCCGCAAGTAAGTAAAGGTAGGAGTATTTTTGTCGATATTTTCATCACATCCCCTCCTTGTTATACCCAACACATGGATCTGACGGAATTACAATGAGATCGGTTCTATCCCCTATCATTTTAGCTATGCGTTCATGACCAATGCGGGATTTCAGTGCTCTTTCCGGTGTATTGTAGTAGGCAAGGTGAGGTGGATTGAAGTCAGGATCTTCTTTTTTGAGAAGTAAAAAACAATGATCTAAAGCCAGCTCTTCGTTATAGGCAATAGCTGCAGATATAGGGGTCATTTTTATTGTGTCATCGAGAGCAATCTCCGTTTGCTTTTTCCATACGTAACTTGCGGCGGTGGCTACCTGTGTATAGTTCTGTTTATCTAAAGGATAAAAAGTCTTCAGTGCTTGTTCATAATCATCTCGTATGCCGTTACGGTCTTCATCACTTCCAAGAACTGGGCTGACAGGTGGCGTCGGAGGGCTTACGTCAAAGTCGGATAACTTGCGCCATGCTGTTGAATCCGCAGGTATCTCGTCTTTTGACCACCATTTTGCTAGGTAGTGGTTAGCGTTAAGCCGGACAACGTCACCGCCGTCGTACTCTGTGTTCGGCTCCCAGTCTTTAATACTAGAGCTTTCGATGAATACCCAGCCATCCCAGTTTATGTCGTTCATTACAGGTTCAATGCCTTTAGTCCAATGTGAGGAAATGTAAGTATCACCTTGCCATGTGACGATATCCCCAACGGTGTATACTTGGTCTGAGAGCCACTCACTGGTGGCGAAAGTACTTTGAGAGAAGATTATGGTTGCTAAACCAACTATCTTTGTTAGCTTCATGGATAAGCCCTTAAAAATTAAGTGGTTATTGAACCTGTATGATTACTCGAACATCAGAACTCTCTCCACCATTAGAGATCTTGCTCGTCTCACTTCCCGAGTCTTTATCTTTAGGGTTTGGAAGGCGTATTAAAGGGAATTATTTTTATGTGACGAAAAATTGCCATGGCTAATGCGACGGTTCAATTTCGCGTAGTAAAATATTCGATTGACTTTGCGTACAATCATTAGAAAGAAGCAAGTCGATTGCGTGTTTTTTAGATAACCGCTTAAAAGATAAACTTAGGAAAGCAGATATGAGGTTAGCGAAGAAACCAACATTGATGACTTTGGCGAATCCGCCACAAGTAATGCAACGGCATTTTTATTGTCAGACCCATTTCAACCTCTGTGCTTCGCTGAAAAAATAGATATCAGTGTTCATTAACCAGATGGGAGCTTTGGGTACTTCCCTAGCTACACTTTGGGTGCAATGTACGCCGCACAGTTTATGGCTGCGATGAAGAAAACTGTGGACGTTGATGGCGCTATTCGAGGTGGTGATCTCACTCCAATTTTCACTTGGTTGTCAGAAAATATTTGGAGCAAAGGCAGTGTGTTGACGACGGGTGAACTGGTTAAGGCAGCAACGGGTGAGACTTTGAATGCGCAGTTCTTCCAAGAGCATTTGAGAAGTCGTTACCTGTAGAACACTTGTCAGTGAGCTTGGCTGAATAGAGTTCACTGACATTTTTCACTTGGACACAGCAGGTGCATAAAATCAAATTTTGCTGTACCATAAGGGTATGAAACAGTAACCAAGTTGATCAAATATATGACACAGAAGAAAACGAAAGTTACCCAAAAAATGATTTACCGTGCAGTTGCAAGTTCTACTGCGATCGAAACAGGCTCCCCTGTGCAAAAAATCGAGAAACGCCTAGAAGCAAGTAAGCGAAAGTATAGCGGCCTATCGCTAGCTAATTAAATCTCGCACCAATCTTTCCATATGCTGGTATTCGTGAGCTACGCCTGCTTGAATTGATGCAATATAAAATTCTTTGTGCTTATCCCACAAGCTGTAATCTAATAAGCCTAACCCCGCTTTGTTACACATAACGTCCATAAGAAGACGACTTATTCTTCCATTTCCTTCTCTAAACGGATGAATCAGAATAAGTTCAATGTGACTTCGAGCTAGATAAGATACTAACTCTTCAATGCTCATATCAGGGATTGCTTCAAACTTTGATAAGTAGTCCTGTTCAAATAACTCAATACATCTTCCGAGCTGAAGGGGCGAAGTAAATTGGAAGCCACCTTTGCCCATATCCACGTTTCTGACCATCCCAGCCCATTCGTAGACGTTGCCCAACCACTTCCTATGCCAACCTGCGATATCAGTAAAAGTCAGTGTTAATTCAGCATTGTCTTCCACAAAAATTTTTTCATATAACTTAGTTAGCAGAATCGCTTCAACGTCATCCATTTCTTCAGAACTTATGATACCAAGCTTATTTGCGAGCACCTTATCTTCAGACCCAGGTTCATATCGTGTTTCTGATGAATCAATTTCATATCTATTCATAACGTTAGCTTCTCTTGCTTGAATACTTCAGACTCAGTAAAACCTAATGCTTTATCATGCTTTCCACTGTCGATATTCATCAGGTAAATAGGTGAGACTGGTATTTTGTTAAATTTACTGCATACAACAAGTGATAACCGCTTCTTGGCAATGACTTATCCTATAGATTTAAAACGGGTTTCCATGCCCTCAGAACTACAGAAGGTTCTGCATTGAAAGCAATGCCCTGTTGTATATGAAAAGTAATGTAAAAGCCCTCGAATAGGCTACATTTGTGGTTTGGTGCGGAAATAAATAGAGGTCAGGACTTTGCCATCCCACCTTAACCATACATTTACTCTCGGAACTCCAAGTAAAACGACCCTCATCGTTGATGAGGAGCGTTTTAGTGAGAGGCTAAACTGATATTAGAGAAAATGTAAGTCAAAATATTAAACTGAGAAATGACCATTGAGTGGGATGAAAATCATTTGGGGACAGAATTGAGCTAGCCACAGCAGCTAGCTCGATGCTGTACAATTCTGTTTTAGCGCAATTGCTAATTTAACAAAACTCGAATAACTTGAAGTATTTCAAACTGGACTGCCCCCAGTCTATCAAGTCGGTGGTTATTCATCTTTTGTCAAGCTGCAAACCAAAACAGAGAAAGATGCGTAGCCTAGTAGCATGTATCTGATGTTTTTTTGAGAGAAAGTTACGCGTAGCTCACTCAGGGTGACCGCACGCTAATGAGTTGTCTTTAAATTGAGGCTAACAAAAAAGCCACAGCGACTGCTGTGGCTGAAAGCTATGTGATTTTACTTATTAATCAGTATTGAATAGCAGGCTTACCGACCGGGCGCTCTTCATTCACTGGCGCAAGAATAAGTTCATTATTTTCTACCCACTGACGTTTCTCTTCCTCTGTGGCTTTCGGACAGAATTTACCGAACGCAGCATAAATAATACCCAGTAGTGGAGATGCCCAGCATCCAACGGCGCAAACAATATAAAGCAAGTTTTCCGTCTGGCCGGTTGCAATACCCAGTCCCAAAGCGTGAATTACGAACGCGCCACCGGCATTCCATGGGATAAGCGGAGAAATTAGTGTACCACCTTCTTCTACAGAGCGTGACAGACACAAAGTTGAGTAACCCATTCCACGGTAAGCCTGACTGAACATACGACCTGGCAGTGCAATCGACAGATACGGGTCACCCGCGACTAGGTTGGTGCCTGCAGCGGTCATCGTAGAGGCTAGTTGCAGGCCAAAAATACTGCGAACACGGCTCATGATAGACAGTACAATGGTTTCCAGACAGCGAGTTTGTTCCAGCACACCGCCTAGAGCCAGTGCAATCAGAACCAGAGTCAGAATCCACGACATTGACTGAATACCACCACGGTTTAGCAGTGCATTAGCGGTCTCATTACCCGTATCGACACTAAATCCACTTTGCAGGTAAGTCAGTGCTTCATGAATCGTCACATCTTGTACCACAACAGCGATACCCATACTGAACAGCACACTTGCCATCAGACTTGGGATCGCTGGCATCTTCATCAGAGCCAGACCAAACACCACGATCGCGGGGGTTAGTACCAACCAATTAAATTCAAAATGGTTGAGAAGTGCCGTACTCAGTGCATCAATTTTTGCGATATCCACTTGCTGCGCATCAATGATGTTGAAACCGACATATAGGTACACTACCAGCGCTATACACATCGCAGGGAAAGTGGTTGGCAGCATATTACGAATATGGGCAAAAAGGTTGGTGCCGGTCACTGCTGGAGCTAGGTTGGTGGTATCAGACAGTGGTGACATTTTATCACCGAAGAATGCTCCAGAGACAACAGCACCCGCAGTCCAGTACATAGGAATTCCGAATCCTTCACCGACGCCCATCAACGCCAGACCAACGGTTGCAGTGGTGGTCCAGGAGGTACCCAGTGAAACAGAAATGACCGCACATAGAATCATTGCTGCCGCTAGGAAGGTTTGCGGAGTCAGTACCTGGAAGCCGTAATAGATCATCATTGGTACCGTACCACTGGCAATCCAGATACCGATAATCATGCCGATGATCAACATAATCAAAATGGCAGAGGTTGCTACTTTAATCACGTGGAACAATCCCTGCTCCATATGATTCCAGCGATAGCCTCTGAACCAGGCAATCACACAGGTACATACAATACCGATCGCCAGTGGCGTATGAGGGGTGAAATCACCGAAATAAAATAGCTGAATGCCCAGCAGACCGATGGTAATCGCGATAGGCAATATCGCCAGAAACAGTCCCGGACGTTCAATTTGCTCTTGTTTAGACATGTTGCCTCCTTGCACAGAGCTGAAAATTATACGGATACCAATTCCGTTGAGTTGGTATCTTAATTTGTAACCTTATTCGAACGTCAAGTCGCAAACGGCGAGTAACAGCTTGTAATTAAGTTGTAAATACATGGCATTACCATCAAATTAATCAAAAACACCAATACCCAAGAGAAACATAGAGCTTTAATCTAATCGTTAATAATTAGTTAAACGATATGTTCCGTCTGTAGCACAAAAGTAATGCAAAAATATTCACTCCTTTATAGCAAGCCGTCGCCCGTGATTACTGGGTTTCAAAACGGTAAGACCAAACCACAGCTTTCTGCAGCACTAATCCAGTGCAAATGTTGCACTTTTGTAGAATGTTCGTTTCATAATACTCACCACAATGCAATCAACCGAAGTAGTGTTTAATACCCTGTTTATTAATATCAATGTGTAGTAATACTTTGTAAAATTACACCAATCATATGTAAAAAGATGTAAACGAGCGGGATTAAAATGTAGACTGCCTCATCTCTAGTCGCTATCAGTCTTGCCTATTTACTCATTTAATATTTACAGTTGACATATTAGGGAACGGCCCTTGCAAGACATAGCGCCGTAATGGAAAGGATTCTAATTATGACCCCTGTGGTAAACGTACAAGCTCAGATAATGGTAATTGATGACTCTGACGTCACCAGAGAAACGCTAGTCAGCTATTTCGAAGAAGAAGGTTTTATTGTCTACTCAGCAGAAACTGCCGAACAAGGCGAAGAGCTGCTGGCAGAGCACGATATCGATATGGTGTTACTGGATATCCGACTGCCGGGTAAAGACGGCCTGACCTTAACTCGGGAACTGCGTACAGGCTCCGAAATTGGCATTATTCTGGTCACCGGCCGCCAGGATCAGATTGACCGCATAATCGGCTTGGAATGTGGCGCCGATGAGTACGTCACCAAACCCTTCAATCCACGCGAAATTCTCGCCCGCTCAAAAAACCTGATCCGCAGGGTCAAAAAGCTCAAAGCATTGGAACGTAACTCAGATAAAGAGCCAGGAGGGCTGATTGAAATTGGTCCGTGGAAAATGGATATCCATCGTCGCTGGCTGAAACAATCCGACAAAGACGAACCGGTGCAACTTACTGAAGCGGAATTTCAGTTACTCAATGCCCTGATTACCAACCCGGGACGCTCGCTGTCACGAGATGAGCTGATGGACAGGTTACGTAACCGCTCATGGAATGCCACTGATCGCACCATTGATGTACTGATTGGTCGCATCCGACGTAAATTGAAGGACGATAGCTGCAACCCCAGATGGCTCATTACAGTGCATGGGGTCGGATACCTGTATTCTCCTGAATAGACCGCACCGTTATGCAATATTTTGTCGCGCTTCTCTGCCTTTTGCTGGCACCGTATAATCTAGCTGCTAACCCGGATCATAGCAGGACCTATAAAGCCTGTGGACTGCCGATCTATCCGCCCATCTCCTGGGTCGAGAACCATCAGGTCAAAGGCGTTGGCGCTCATTTACTGCAACGCTTGTTCAGCCAGTTCGACCTGACATTATCGTTTGAGCAGGATTTTAACTGGCAACGCTGTTTAAAAGAGATGGAGCTCGGTAATGTCGATGTCGCGACCGCCATGTATAAAGTGGCAGACCGTCAGAGTTACAATTATTACCTCTCAACGCCGATAGTCAAAGAGCCCATCGTACTGTTTTACAACATTCATCGCCCACAGAACTTCGAAAGCAAAACCGATCTGGAAGGAAAAATCTTGGGGGTGATTCTCGGCGACTCATACGGTGATGAAATGGATCAATGGATAGAGTCTCATATGCAGGTCGAATATGTTTCTACCGGGGAGCAGAACTTCGCTAAATTGATACGCGAGCGCATCGATATGATGCCGCTGGGACGCTACGGCGGCCAGTTGCAGAATGAACGGCTGGGTTATCAGGATGTCATTGTGCCGCTTAAACGTCCACTGACCACCGATTACTGGTACATTGCCGTTTCAAAAAAATCATCGATCGCAAACCTTCGTGCTGAGCTTGACGAAGCTCTACAACAAATAACCGCGCAGACCGATATCGGTGAACTGATGGCTGAGTATGCCAAACAATACCGGGAATCTGCCGGACTTGGAGACGCTCATGAGTAACATTTCTTCCGTTTCCTGGTTTGGTAAAGCACGCGGATACCACACCGAACATCCGCTGGTCTACCAGGTACTGAAACGTTTTCTTCTGTGTGGTGTAATACTGATTGCCATCACGACTGTACTGCAGGTCATATCCGATTACAGCCGAGAGCAACGCAACCTGCAAAACCGCCTCGCTCTGATTACTTCATCTCAACTGGATGGTATTGCCAAAAGTCTGTGGAACCTCGACAAAGAGCAAGTCAACCTGCAGTTGCAGGGTATTATGAACTTTCCCGATCTCCAGGCGGTAACACTCAACAGCGACGACTGGCCAGAAGTGCAGCAGTTTGGCGAACTGACCGATAAGTCACCCGTATCCGATACATTCTCGATTATTTATCTGACGTTACAGGGGGAACCACGTCAATTAGGCAACTTAACCATCTATCATGATATCGACGCGATTCACACGCGTCTGATTGAATCGGCGCTGTGGAGCTTTATTGTTCAATCGCTGATGATCCTAGTCACTGGGGTGGTGCTGTTTATCATCGTCCACTTTAATATCACCCGTCATCTGGAGCGTATGGCGCAGTTCACCCGCCAGGTCAGCAAAGCTCATCTGCAACACCCTCTGACCTTACAAAAGCGACCTGACGAGCGCTTCAGCAATGAGCTGGATCAGGTCGCTGATGCCATCAATGATATGCGTCAGGCTATTTTGCGCGATATCGAGAGGCGGGAGTCAGAGCAACAGGAGCTGAGATATAGCCGGGATCAGTTACAGGTGCAGGTCGAGCGTCGGACCCAGAATCTGCTGGAAGCGAAAGAGAATGCTGAAGCAGCCAGTCAGGCGAAAACCAAGTTTCTCGCCACTATGAGTCATGAGATCCGTACCCCATTAAACGGAATTCTGGGTATGGTGCAGCTGCTGGCGCGCACCGAACTCTCGGCAGAGCAAAAGGAACGCCTTAATACCATTTATCAGTCCGGTGATGCATTGCTGGAAATCCTGAACAGTCTGCTGGATTACGCCCGACTGGAAGAAGGCGCTTATGTGCCCGAACAGCAAGTGTTCTCTCTGCACGAACTGGTCAAAACCAGCTGCCATCTTTTTTCTGCCGGCGCGCTGGAAAAAGGGCTGGATTTACAATATGACATTGATGAACAATTAAAGGATATCTGCGAGGGGCCCTCAGGAGCGCTGCGTCAGATGCTGGGCAATATGATCTCTAATGCCGTCAAGTTTACCCAGCAGGGGTTTGTCCATATTACGCTGACCCGGCTCGAGACCGGACCAGATAAACAATGGATCCGTTTTTCAGTCAGTGATTCCGGTATCGGCATTGCGGCCAGCGATCTCAAGCGCATCTTTGAACGTTTCAGTCAGGCCGATGACAGTATCACCCGCCGCTTTGGCGGTACTGGGCTAGGTCTGGCCATCACTCAGAAGCTGGTGCATAGCCTCGGCGGCGAGATAGGTGTCACCAGTGAACAAGACCGTGGCAGTACTTTTTGGTTTGAACTCCCGTTGATCACACCGGTTGAAGCCATCCCGGCTACAGCCATTAATAGTAGTACGACGGTCCCTGATTTACCCACGTTGGATATCCTGCTGGTCGAAGACACACCGGTCAATCAAGAAGTCACCATCGCTCTGTTGACTCAGGATGGGCACAGAGTTGAGCTCGCTCAAAATGGCAATCAGGCTCTGCAGGCCGCCGCGGCTCAGAGGTTTGATGTCATCCTGATGGATGTTCATTTGCCGGATGTCAGCGGATTAGATGTGGCGCGAAGCATTACACAACTCGACTTGAACCGCGATACACCAATTATCGCTCTGACCGCCAATGTTCAGCCGGGCCTGATTCAGGAGTATCACGCGGCTGGTATGACTGCTATTGAGCCCAAACCACTTAAACTTGAACGCTTGTATGGGCTGATGGGACAGGCCATCCGCTTACCGATAATGATACAGAGTGCAGAAAGTCCAACACAGCAGGAACTGATTGATCCTGTGGTATTTCAGTCACACTGCGCCATTTTGGGCTCAGCCAGGGTCAATAACCTTATCAAGACCTTCCAAAACAGCTGCGACAAAATCTTGCCACGCATTGAGCAGGCAATGCAGCGTGGCGATCATTATGATGTCGGAGAGCAAGCGCACCGCCTAGCCGGAGACGCAGAAGCACTTGGGGCTGGTCAATTAGCCCGCCTGTTAAGGAATCTGGAAGACCTTGCCCTGCGAGGGGCCTCTGAAGCCCTATCGTATGAACGCTGCACCGAACTGAACCACTGTATTAACTCCAGTCTAGCTGAGCTTGTACGAGTAGCTGCAGCCAGCAAAAGCAAGTCAAAGTAAATCAATGTTATTACTGAGGGAACTTGACGGGATAAGTACCAATCGACTTTGTCGTACCCTTACATTCTAGTTCTCACTGACGTTGTTTGTATCACACTTCGATATTCAATGACTGTGACGGCTTGATCCTAAGCTCTTTGGTGTTCAGTTGCTCTCTTCCAGATGGCTCGGATAGTTGAACTACTCACCGTTATGTTGTGCTGCTTTAGCGTCTTCATCGCTGTATTGCATTGGTATGAGGGTTCTGTAATGTCAGCTCGATAATCTTATCCTCGGTACTTTCCGGGATGCTGCTTTTGCTGCGTTTCAACGGCTTGTTGATCCGTTTTAGACCCAAAGGGCCTTCTTCTTCCAGGATTTGTTGGTAGTTATAAAAGATCTGACGAGAACAGACTAGGATTCGGGCCACCTTTAGTACACTACCTAGCTGCTCAGCAAGCTCCACAGCCTCTATTTCCCTCAGGAATTCCATACCGTATTCGTGACATTTCCGGGGCTCAACTAACTCTGTAATGTCGAGCCTACGATGACCAAAATAAGCGGAGAAAGAGCCATCAAACTGACAACCTACTACCTAACACAGGGATTGACATCCAATGCTTTGAAAAATCTCATACAGGTCAACGAGAGTGGACTTTATTAAACGAAGAAAAAATAAATCTTACATACAGCGTGGAATCTGGCGATATCATTGCAAATGAAAGTGTAGATATTGCTATCGCAGTATCATTTTCTAGCAAAATCACTGAAGATCAGATACCTCAAAAACTTATTGGACATACGCTTTTCATCAATCCAAATATTTCACCTGAAAGAAATCTAATAAAAAACCAAGAAAATCTAAAATAAGCAACTAACTTTATACATTTAAAAGTTGACGAGGTCTCTAAACAGATAAACGTTAAAAGAATACACTTATTTCTCAGTGTTCAAGCCCCATTAGCCTTAGCAATTGGACAACGGTTTCAGAAAGGAATGCACAAAAAGTGGGTGATTCATAATTTCAATGCTGAAAATGGGCGATATAAATGGGGCTTAGAGCTTTCAGCATCAGGAGTAAGGCCTTTCAACTCACTAGAGCTTACTGAAGAGTTAGCACAAATAAAGGTGAGTTAAAGTTTTCTATAGAGGGGGCTAATGCCTAATGCCAGTCAGTTAAGCTGACTGGCTTTCTTTTTATTAGGGTATTTTCTGACTTTTGCTTTGACGGCCCTCGGGTATATCCGATCTTCTCGTTTGATAGGCAATACATGGTGAGAGGTCTCTTCTATCAAGTGAGTGATCCTCTTTGGTATCGTGCCAGCTGATTCTAGCCAGAAGCCATGGATTAGATGAATAATGGCGTGAGCACAAGTCGTGAAACTCAGTTGATTTGGATATAAACCAGGTATGCTGGAGGCCATGTTAACCATCTGATACCTCAGTATATTGTAGGCTAAAAGCAGTCCCCATAACTCTTGGCGAACCATCTCTGGCTTTTTACTTCTTAGTGTAAATTCATTTTTAAGAAGCGCTGATTTCATTTCTCTGTAACCTACCTCTATCTCCCAACGATGGCTATACAAGTCCGTTATTTCTGAACTTGGGTAACGCATTGCGTCTGTCATGGATGTGAAGATATTGACCTCTTTCCCTTTGATTGTTCGAGTTATCAGTCGTACTTGTATGGCTTCTGGTAGGTCTGGGAACTTTTTCCTAGCTTGAGGGTTAGATTTCAACTCAACAAGCTTGTCGTTTCTTCCAAGTTTACTTATTACCGTGTATTGAGTCCCTTTTCTCATGGGTATCATCCAGTGACGCTCGCGACCAGTGCAAGCCCAGCGATTCAACAGACCAAGCGAGAAAAAGCCTCTATCGAACATCGTTAAACTATTGTCTGGAGTGGTTTCGATTAGGTTTTCTGCCAGCTTCATTTCATTCGTTTTATAGCTATCGAAAGCACTAGCAATAAGCATATGACTGGTCACTTCCATCTGACATACCATGCGAACTTGAGGAAAGCTCGCGTCGCCATTCTGATTTGAAGGGGCTTTGAAGGCCTCTCGATTTTCATCACTATCCGGCGTTCTCCAAAGCACACCATCGACGGCAAGCAGCTTCAACCCTGACCATGTGGGATGTTGTGCCTCTTGATTCCAAAGCCTTTGGCTCTGATGGAACACTTGTTTTACCGCTTCATCTCCTAGTCGTTGTCTAGCTTGAACAATAGCGCTTGGGGCTACCAACGATTTCTTACCTGGTAGCATCAGTTGGGCTTTTGACACAATGCTCCATAAAGGCTCTTGTCGATATAAAGACATAGCAATCACAGACCAGACAGCCATATCAAGGGGGATTCGACGCTTACGAATAGTTGCTACACCAGTAGTTTCAAGGCATTGGTTAATAAAATCAGGGGAGAGAATATCACTTAGCTTTCCCAGCTGTTCAGTGTTTGGTGCATAGCGATTAGCAAGTGATAAGGCTGTAGTTAATTGCAAAAGAAAAGGCTCTAAGATTGAATTCTTAGAGCCTTTATAAACGAGTTGGAGGATCGTTCAACCGATTAGTTATCGCTTAACTGATCGGCATTAGGCTAATGCCCCCTCACTCTTATGGACACATTGCATGCATTAAAATAACTAGGCCAAACCCGCTACCAAGCTCTCTTCAATCTGCGGTACAAGTAGAAAATCCAGTCTACTAATCCCATCTAAAAGTCCCCAATAGTAGTGAACTATTGGGGCTTTCTAAATGTGAAGCGACTACTTAGAAGTAGAAGCCAAGAATAGAAGTGACAGTTAAAAGTAACGCACTAATTAAGTTGCTGGAATTAACCGTGGAGTATATAAGCAGGCTTCACCTTGCGGCCTAGTTTTAAATCGGCGGTGTAACCACATATATTGGCTAGGGCTGGCCATAATCGATTCTTCTACAATTTTATTGATAAAAATCGCCGCGTTCTTAGTGTCACCTTTGGGGAATCCATCTACTGGCTCCCTGATTGTTAACGTGTAATGCCCATCTTCCCCTCTTACCATAGTAAACGGCACAATCGCACAATCCGTTGCATCGACGAGCAAACTTGTCCCGGTAGTTGTACACGCATTCTTTACGGCAAATAAAGGGGCAAAGGTCGAGCTTCTGGTTCCATAGTCATGGTCTGGTGCATACCAAACGCGATGTCCAGAGCTTAGAGCTTCCAGCATACCTCTGACGTTTTTGCGACCAATCAAGGTACGATTAGAGCGAGATCGTCCTTTGTATTGAAAATAGTCAAAACATGGATTGTTATTTGGTCGATAAACCCCCATTCCAGATTTTTTGATACCAAATGCACGGGCACCTAACTCTAAATTCATAGAATGGACAGCAAGCATCAACACACCTTTACCGTTCTGTTCTAACGTTTCTAGATGTTCCATTCCTTTTATCGTGACATGCTTGTTAACTCTCTTGTCTGACCAAAACCAAGCCATTGCTGTCTCAAACAGGGCGATACCAGAGTTATCGATATTTGCGTTGAAAATGGCTTCGCGTTCATTCTCCTGCATAGATGGAAAACAGAGCTCGAGATTTCGCTTTATTGTGACTTGACGCTTTTTCATTATTCGCATCGCTAAGCGACCTATATTGCGCCCTAAAGCCAATTGAGCTTTAAATGGAAGAAGGCTAAGTAGATACATCAGCCCGATTGTAAGTAACGTTCCCCAGTAGCGAGGGAGTAGGAATTGAGCCTGAAATTTGGGCTTTTTTTGTTGGTTCATGAGAATATCATCAGATGTGTCCATCTATAAGTGATTAAAAATTCGAAGATAATTGCATGTACATTTATCACTGATTACGCGTACGGGAAAAATTCGAGCACGCATATTTCATGGTTCTTCGACACACTACACAGTAAAACCATTACAGAATTAGGAAGGGTATGTGAACGCGCTAACGACGATAAGGCACGTTAACACTTAATAGAATAATTAATCTACTAACTTTTATGAACTTTTGCACAAACAGAACTTTCCTACCCCAAAAATGCTGAGAATAGAACCGCAATGAGCTTTCGAAAGTAAGATGAAGAGGTGTTAGAAAACGAATCAACGGTGCCACCCTGATGAAAACAGTCGAGGCACCGTCAGAATGAAAGTGTTAATGTAGCGTGTTAGCCGCTTTTTGATGCTCCTGAGAAATCACAAAATAAATATGCATATCAATAGGCTCAGGTGTATTAAGTAGCATTTTCCCAACCTCACGTTGAAAGTGTCTATAGTCACCAAGCTCATCGATTAAACCCAGCTGTCGATAACTCGATTCACTACTGAACATGCCATAAGCATACTGGTGATAGTGGATATCTTTTTGCTTATCGTAGCCAAGTTGCAGCAATGCAAAATCAATTTCATCGGGAGCATAGGTGCTTTTATCGCCAAACTTGCTAAGCAATATAGTGGGAACTTCTTGAGCGATGCTCTGGATTTTCGTTTTTCGCTTAAAAATACCGAACATAGTGTCCTCCAATGACGATTCATCTCAAACTACATATCACCATGTCGTTTAGAGATGGGTAAGTTCTACATGACTCAAATTTTCCTCAACAGCCATTAAAGCCATATTAGCGTGATCACATAATAACCTTCAAATACAGTTCGTCGTGTTTCAATGATGTCTCATCAAAAACCCTGATTTAGTCACAGTTAGCTAGTAATGAACGGATTCCAAATACAAAAAATCGAGGGTGTATTTATTGTTCATATCAACGAGCAGACATTAAACTTGTTTAAAGTCACATTTCGTATCGACATCTAAATCGATTTGAGTTAGCTTTAGATGTATAGACGTCTAGATGACTAGAATTAGGGAGAGAAAGTCGTGCCAATTAGAATTCCAGATCAATTACCTGCAACTGACATACTAAGGACAGAGAACATCTTCGTGATGAGCGAGACTCGTGCGGCAAGTCAGGAGATTCGTCCGTTGCGAGTACTGATTCTGAATTTGATGCCTAAGAAGATTGAAACTGAAACGCAGTTTTTACGTTTGCTTTCGAACAGCCCTCTTCAAGTCAATGTCGAGTTACTACGAATTGATGACCGTCCAAGTAAAAATACACCAACCGAACACTTAGATAATTTTTATCGCCAATTTGAAATGGTCAAAAATAAAAACTTTGATGGTTTAATTATCACCGGTGCGCCACTGGGATTAGTGCAGTTTGAAGATGTGCTTTATTGGGACCATTTAAAGACAATCATGGAGTGGGCGAAAGATCATGTGACCTCTACCCTTTATGTTTGTTGGGCGGCGCAAGCCGGATTAAAATTGCTTTACGACCTGCCGAAAAAGACGCGTAAAGAGAAGCTGTCAGGTGTTTACCACCACCAAATTCATAATCAATTCCACCCAATATTGCGTGGCTTTGATGACACGTTTTTGGCTCCACACTCTCGCTATGCAGACTTTTCACCTCACTTCCTTGAGGAACATACCGACCTGGAGATATTGGCGACGTCCGACGTTGCGGGTGTTTACCTCGCGACAACCAAAGACAAACGAAACGTCTTTGTTACTGGTCACCCTGAATATGACTCTCATACTCTCCACAATGAATACATTCGTGACTTGGGTGAAGGAATGGAACCGGCAATTCCAGTCAATTATTACCCGAACAATAATCCGGACAACGCCCCGACAGCAAGCTGGAGAAGCCATGGTCACTTGCTGTTCGCAAACTGGCTAAACTACTGTGTTTACCAACAAACACCGTACGATCTTGATCATTTTAGTGAGTCCGCTTTCACTAAAGATGACTAATTCAAAGACTTAACTTTGTGAACCTAGCCGCCATACGGCGGCTTTGTTGTATCAGTTTGCAAACCTGCTCGCATAGTAATTTTTCGCCAATAGGCTTTTATCTCGCAATTCATATCATGCTGTGAGGTTTAGGTAACTAGGGACGGGAAATGAAAACGATTAAGCTGGGCACACTTTTACTGATAGTTCAATTTTCACTGCTAGGATGCGTTACCGTGAAAGAAGGCGGTGCTCCAATCGTTAAACCTGACCCTATCGCGATGGCAAAATCTCGTATCGCTCTTGGTCTGGGCTACTTGGAACGTGGCAGCACAATTCGTGCCCATGACAATTTACAACAAGCACTTAACCATGCACCTAACTATTACCGCGCACAACTTTCCATGGCACACTATTACGAATCCGTGGGTGAAGAGTCAAAAGCTGAGCAGATGTACAAACGAGCACTTCGTCAACATAGCAACAATGGTAACGTGCTCAACAACTACGGCACGTTTTTGTGTAAACGCGGAGAATATAAAAAAGCAGATCGCATGTTTACACAAGCCATTGAGCAACCCTACTACTATTTGATCCCAGCAAGCTATGAAAACGCTGCGTTCTGTGCTCTCAAATCAAAAGACAACGACAAAGCAAGATACTACTTTACTCGTGTCATCGAGCACGACCCTCACAGGCCAAAATCGATACTGCAACTTGCCAAACTAGAAATTGACTCTGGTGAATTTACCGAAGCTAGAATTCGACTAATGCGTTTTAATCAAATGTATGGAGTAAAAAAGCCGTCATTAAAACTTATGGTTGAACTGGAACGTGAAGCCGGAAGCGAGGCTCTAGAACAGAGATATAAAGCACAACTCGAGCAAATGTAACAGCTCGGTTGAATAAGTCCCAAAGTTTCAATCTTTAATACAAACAACGTATCTCTTAACAGAGCATGGCGTTACCCCGTAATGCTCGACTTTGTTTTCTAACTTTTATGTTGATTTGCACTTTTCTGCTTCATTTTGAGCTGCTTGTCTTTTCGCCTTAATGCTCTAAAAAATTTAGACTCTTCGTGATACCAACCTAATACGCTGATAGGGAACCCCACCAGCATCATGATGAACAGATCCGCCGGTAACTGTTCTGTAATATCCTTAAAGGAATGCAAGTCGCCAAAAATGAACAGACCTATAATTTTACCGACCAGCAACGCACAACAAATCATAAAAAACGACTTAAATATATAGTGCCATTTGCCCTTTTTACGTTCCTCTTTCCAGTATGTATATTTATGCTCGCGGTTATACATTCCCCCCTCCCAACGTGACATTGTCACTCCACACATAACCACTTGGTTTCAGTGCGCCACTGCACTTTAAGCATAGTTTGAATAACAAGGCATTGCTGTCCAAACTAGCCCATCAGCTTAAAAAGCTTGCACAGATTTAAGGAAAGCTTCAGGCGATGCTGGTTATTAAAAAAAGAGACAACCCAAGCCTTTGCTCATTCAGGGGTTAGACAGATGCGATGCGGTTACTGCTTCCTAAATACCCAGATAGGGCCAATCAGAAGAAATTGTAAGTCTTCGTAAAATGAAGGCTTAGTCCCTTCTATTTTATGCCCGATGAACTGCAGCATCCAAAGAACACCAAAAATCAACAAAGATATATACAGCACTGGAAGTTGGAGTACTTCCAATGACCAAATTAAACCAATACAGGCCAATGTATAGCCCAACATCATCATGAAGACACTGAGAGAAAGCCGGTAATAAAATACCCAAACGGGTAGAATGGCTAGCCACACCCAGTTTATTTGAAAGCCGAAAACTGGGATTTGAGGAATCGACCAAACCAATCCAACCACAGAGAGATAAATACCGGGTACCGCTATAGCGTGAATTTTCCGATTGATTGGATTTTGATGACTTTCCCCATAGGCTTTGAGCCAATCAGATAGTGCTCTCATATTTTCCCCCTTTTTAACCCTAATACTTTTTATATAGTCCGTAGTTAAAAAAGGCGCGAGTTTTTCTGAAACACGAGCTAAAAATTCGATTCGATCATAGTGATTATGAGCGAGACATCATTCACTTTATTCTGCCAATACTTTGATTTATCTGTACTCCAACTACTCGAAACCTAACGAAGCACGCTGAGCTTTAGTCAATTTAGCAATGACAAGTTCGTATGAACGTTCACATAAATCCTGGATAAGCCCATCCTCAACATCGCCGTTGAAATACACCGTGACCCAATGTTTTTTATTAAGGTGGTAACCGGGAATAATGTCAGCGAACTGAGAGGTCAGCACCTCTCCATCTTCAGGCTTCACCTTCACACTGACGTAATCTCGGCCATTCCTTTGGGCAAGTATTGCGAACATTTTACCCTTAATCTTAAAGACTAAGGCTTCCGGGCCAAACGGAAAGTCACTCTCCGTACACATAAAGCTGTTCAGATACCGCTCTAGTTCTTTGCTAGTCATAAACGTTCCTCTATAGTGACTACTCAAATTGAGGTAACAAGTTTTTTAATGCATCGTTAAGCCGCAAGGTCTCCTCATCGGACAGATCACGGATAAAACCTCGTTGAACTTCTACATGTTCAAGAATCAGCTTATCGATCAACATCAAACCTTCAGCAGTTAATTCAACCGTAACACTGCGTCTATCTTCTTTACTATGTTCCCTGACAATTAAGCCTTTCTTTTCCAGCTTATCCAAACGGTTAGTCATCGCTCCGGATGTGAGCATCATTGACTCGATTAATGCTGAAGGTGTCAAGCAGTAAGGTGCTCCCGCACGACGCAAAGTTGCCAGTACATCAAACTCACCCATTTTTAGGTCGTACTGTTTATGAAGCTCTGCGACGCGAGTCTCCATATGCTTGGCAATTCTCATCAGTCGCCCCATGATAGCCATCGGCTGTGTATCAAGCTCTGGCTTTTCCTTAAACCACTGATCTACCACTCTATCAATTGCGTCCATTACTCACTGTCTCCAAAGCAACGCGGCTTGTCTAATTACTTTAACATGAAGATACTTTACAAAAAGTAACCTAAGGCGTATCTTTGCACTTAATTATCTTAACGTAAAGATATTTGACATGAACATTTTACTCGCGATGATCCCGGCATTTTTCTGGGGCACAACTTATGCCGTCACACAGTTTACTGTACCAGACTGGCCTCCTATTCTGCTGGGCGCTCTGCGGGCATTACCGGCGGGGCTACTGCTACTCGCAATAAAGCCAACATTACCGGAAAAGAATGAGTGGAAAGCTCTACTTGTTCTGGGCACCATCAACATCGCGTTTTTCTTCTGTCTTATCTTTGTAATGGCACTCACACTGCCTGCGGCGATTTCTGGCGTTGGTATGGTTTCATTACCTGTGTTTGCCATGCTGTATAGCTGGGCGGTTTATAAACGCCAACCGAGCGCGGTACAAGTATGTCGAGGGCTCGCTTTAGTTGTCTTAGCTTGGTTCTTATTCAATCCGAAAACCATCACGCTTAACCCTATCGGTTTGATTGCAATGTTGTCTGCCATTATGTGTATTGTTATCGGCAGCAGTGTCACTAAAGCACTGGGTACAAGAATGCACTGGTGGACCGTTCTCACCTGGCAGTTGGTGATAGGTGGTGTGATTCTGACCGTCGTTTCTGGTGTGATGGCGACCCTTGATTCTGAGCCATATTTGAGTGCGGTGCGCAATACTTCTCTGACTAACATCTTGGGGTTACTTTGGGTGATTATTCTGAATACCGCATTAAGCTACACCATGTATGTATGGCTTTTACAAAGAATGTCTGTGGTCGATTTTACCTTTGGTAACATCATTAATCCGATTGCCGGTATCTTATCTGGCTTGTTACTGCTTGGAGAAAGTTTTACACCGCTGCAATATAGCTTAATGCTGGGTATGATCCTTGTGTCGCTGCTGCCACAGTTCATGATGAAGTTTTTCAGGTAGGCATGACCAACCTTATTTAGGACGGAACAGATTGATCAAAAAGAGGAAGTCAGTGACTTCCTCTTTGAATTAAGGCTCGATTTGTTTACTGGGTATTAAGCCAGCTCAAGAATAATTTTTTCCAGTTTGTCCAAACCTTCGTTTAGTACTTCAGACTCAATAGTCAGCGGTGGGAGCAAACGAATAACGTTCGCTTTCACGCCACACGAAAGCAGGATCAAGCCGTTTTCTTGCGCTTTAGAAATAACCGCTTTCGTTAAGTCTTGCAGAGGCTTACCTGTTTCAGAGTCAGTAAATTCTATCGCCATCATCGCGCCAGTGGTACGGATTTCACCAATCGCAGGTACAGATTTTTGCAGCTCAGTCATACGTGCATTAACCACTTCGCCAATACCCATCGCTTTCGCACACAAGTCTTCTTCTTCGATGATTTTCAGCACTTCCAGACCTGCAACACAACCCAGTGGAGAACCAGCATACGTGCCACCTA
The DNA here is from genome assembly GCF_963675395.1 of uncultured Vibrio sp. Classification (NCBI taxonomy): domain Bacteria; kingdom Pseudomonadati; phylum Pseudomonadota; class Gammaproteobacteria; order Vibrionales; family Vibrionaceae; genus Vibrio; species uncultured Vibrio sp. The sequence continues at coordinate 448,819 of NZ_OY776223.1, forward strand.
AGCCACCTGGAAGTGCAGAGTCCATGACATCGGCTTTACCAACCACAGCTGAGATTGGGAAACCACCCGCAATGCCTTTCGCCATGGTCATTAGGTCTGGTTCAATGCCCAGGTATTCGGTCGCAAACATCTTACCCGTACGGGCGAAGCCTGTCTGGATTTCATCGGCAATCAGCATGATGCCGTGCTTATCACACAACTCACGTAAGCCTTGTGCAAACGCTTCCGGCGCTTTGTAGAAACCACCCTCGCCTTGCACTGGTTCGAAGATGATAGCCGCTACGCGTGAAGGTTCGATATCACAAGCAAACAGATCGTCGATCGCTTGCAGGCTCTGCTCAACGCTGATGCCGTGGAATGCATTTGGGTATGGTGCGTGGTAGATTTCGTTCGGGAATGGACCAAAACCAGCTTTGTATGGCGCGACTTTGCCTGTCAGACCCATTGTCATGTTAGTACGACCGTGGAAACCACCTTTAAATGCGATCACGCCGCTACGACCAGTGTGAGCACGTGCTACTTTCACTGCGTTTTCTACCGCTTCTGCGCCAGTTGTTAGGAAGATGGCTTTCTTCTTCGTCTCACCCGGAGCGAGTTCTGTTAACTTTTCAGCTAACTCGACGAATGATGCGTATGGGGTTACCATCGCACAGGTATGCGAGAAGTTATCCAACTGAGCTTTTACCGCTTCGCTGATGCGCTTGTGAGAATGCCCCGTATTAGTAACCGCGATGCCTGCAGCGAAGTCGATGTACTTGTTACCTTCAATATCCCAAACATGCGCGTTTTCTGCTTTCTCTACGTAAAGCGGATATAGGGCGCCCATGCCCTGAGCGATTACTTGGCTTCTTCTTTCATGTAGTTGTTGGTTAGTCATTGTTTTGTCCTTAATTAGTTGCCGCCAAAGCAGAGATATTTCACGTCCATGTATTCATCGATACCTTGTTTTGCTCCTTCACGTCCGATGCCGGACTGTTTAACACCACCGAAAGGAGCCACTTCAGTAGAGATCATACCTTCATTAATACCCACCATGCCGTATTCAAGCGCTTCCGCGATCTTCCAAACACGGTGAATGTTTTGGCTATAGAAGTAAGAGGCTAAGCCGTAGATCGTGTCATTCGCCATTTCGATAAGCTGTTCATCAGTTTCAAAGCGAATTACTGGCGCGACAGGGCCGAAGATTTCTTCAGACACAATCTTCATGTCGTGAGTCACGTCTTTTAGCACCACTGGCTGCATGAACAGGCCATCGAGCTCTTTCAGCTCAGAAACTGGCTTCGCACCTTGCTCGATAGCACCATCAATTAACGCTTGAATGCCCTGCTTCGCTGACTCGCTGATCACCGGGCCGATATTTACGCCCTCTTCAAGGCCATTACCCACTTTAAGCTGCTGTACCGCTGCATCAAACTTAGTGACAAACTCGTCATATACTTTGCTGTGTACGTAGAAACGGTTCGCACAAACACAAGTTTGACCCGCATTACGGAATTTCGACGCCATCGCACCAGTTACTGCAGCATCGATATCTGCGTCATCAAATACGATAAACGGTGCGTTACCACCAAGCTCCATCGACGTACGTTTTACGTCACCTGCACATTGCTGCATCAGCACACTGCCTACTTGAGTGGAGCCAGTGAACGAAAGCTTGCGAATCAGTGGGTGTGAAGTGAAGATGCCACCGACCTGACGAGAGCTTTCCCCAAGAACAACTTGAAGTACGTCTCGTGGAATACCCGCTTGGTAAGCGAGCTCAGCCACAGCAAATGCGGAAAATGGCGTTGCTTCTGACGGTTTTACAATAAAACTGCAGCCTGCTGCCAATGCCGGACCCGCTTTACGCGTGATCATTGCAATCGGGAAGTTCCAAGGCGTTATCGCACAGGCAACACCAATTGGCTGCTTAATGGTGACCAATCGCTTGTCTGCGCTTGGTGCCGGTATCGTGTCACCGTAAGTACGTTTTGCTTCTTCTGCAAACCATTCGATAAAGCTAGCACCGTAAAGCACCTCGCCTTGAGCTTCTGCCAACGGCTTACCTTGCTCTAGCGTCATCAGGCGGCCCAGATCTTCTTTATTCTCTAGCAGTAGTTGGTACCAGCGATTCAGCAAGCCAGAACGAGTTTTCGCTGGCAGCGCTGCCCACTCTTTTTGCGCAACGCTTGCGCGTTCAATTCCGTCAAGGATATCGTTTTCTGTTGTCACTGGCGCATAGCCAAGAACTTCACCAGTGGCTGGATTCGTTACTGCTGTGCCCAACGCTTCACTCGCCACCATGAATGAAAGAAGGCTTTTGTTTTTAATCTGTTGCATGGGTATTCCTTTTAACCGCTTTTCAACAACGCCACACCAATAAGAAAGTCGTGGCGAAGTGTTCGCTTTTTACGCCGGGATCTGCTGTGTAATACAGTGAATATTTCCACCGCCAAGCAGCACTTCTCTTGACGGTATAGCAATGATTTGATGCTCTGGCATCGCGTTTTGCAAAATTTCGATTGCGATCGCATCCGTTGTTTCATCGAGCATCGGCAAAAATACATGGTCGTTCACAATGAGGAAATTCGCGTATGAGGCACTGAGACGCTCACCTGCGTGTCGGCTCATGCCTGCGCTCGCATCAATACCATTCGCTTCAGCTTCACTGTAGTGCAGTGGGCCAGGTATCGGAAGACGAACAATCTCGATATCGCGTCCCTTTGCGTCTTGCTGTGACTTCAGCGCTTTTTCAGCTTGTCTGGAAAGCTCGTACTGCGGATCGCTAGGATCGTCAGTCCAACTCAACACGACTTTACCCGGTGCAATCACATGCAGCAGGTTATCCACGTGACCATCAGTTTCGTCATTGAATAAACCATTTGGAACCCAAATGACTTTTTCGATGCCTAGATAAACTTGTAACTGCTCTTCAATTTCCGTTTTGCTCAAGTGAGGGTTACGACCCGGGCTAAGCAGACACTCTTCTGTCGTGTAAAGCGTCCCTTCTCCGTCGGTATGAATCGCGCCGCCTTCAAGTACAAACGGGGCGCGGTAGTAATCAATACCGATAATGTCGCACACCGAACCTGCAACTAAATCATCTTGCTGCCAGTTTTCATACAGGCCGTTGTATTCTCCGCCCCAAGCATTAAACTTCCAGCTAATACCTCGACGCTCTCCTGCCTGATTGACAAGGACGGTCGGTCCGATATCTCGCATCCACGCATCGTTAAATGGGATTTCTACCAATCTAACTTCTGGGTGAAGTAACCGGCGCGCGCGGTCAAAATTGTGAGAACACACTGCAACGCTAACTTTGGTCACTTCTACAATAGCATTGGCAATTCTGGCAAACGTCTCCTGAGCAGGAACTGCACCGTCTCGCCAATTATCACGTCGTTCAGGCCAAGCTAGCCAGACTTCACTTACCGGCTGAAACTCAGCCGGAAAATAGAAGCCATCATGTGCGGGTGTTGTAGAGAACTTCATAGTAACGCCTCTTTAAACAGCCAGCTTTCCAACGCTTGTGTATAGCTCTGGACGACGATCGCGGAACAGACCCCAAGCATGACGAGCTTTTGCGGTTGCCTTTAAATCGATCTCTGCGTAAATGATTGTCTCGCCTTCACGTGGAGCTTCCGCAATTTTTGCACCCGTGTGGTCAGTAATGAAAGAAGATCCGTAGAACGTCGTTTCAATGCCGTCATCCACTTCTGTACCGACTCGGTTTGATGCGATTACCGGTACTAGGTTTGCTGCCGAGTGACCTTGCATCGTACGCTGCCAGTGATCACGAGAATCCAATGTTGGGTCTTGCGGTTCAGAGCCAATTGCTGTTGGATAGAAAATCGCTTCAGCACCATGCAGAGCCAGACTACGTGCAAGCTCCGGGAACCATTGATCCCAGCAAATGCCTGCTCCAAAATTACCGAACTTGGTTTGCCATACTTTGAAGCCAGTATCACCAGGGCTAAAGTAGTACTTTTCGCTGTAGCCCGGACCATCAGGAATATGCGACTTGCGGTAGTTCTCGAGAACCGTACCGTCCACGTCGATCATCACTAGCGAGTTAAAAAAGGTGTTCCCCGCTTTTTCAAAATAGCTAACAGGAATAACCACACCCAGTTCTTTTGCTAATGCGCTCATCTCTTTGATGAGGCGGCAATTCTCTGTTTCTTCTGCTAGTTCAAAATATTTCGCTTCTTGTTTTTTGCAGAAGTAAGGCGCTGCGAAGAGTTCCTGAGGAAGAATCACATTCGCGCCGTTTTGTGCCGCTTCACGAATCGCCTTTTTGGCTTTGTCTAGGTTATCTTCCAGATCCCAGCTCTTCGTTAGCTGAAGCGCTGCAAATTTAACGACTTTGCTCATTGGATATTCCTTATCTCTTAAATCGCCAGTTTGTCACGTAGGTTGTAGTAAGCCGCACCCATAGCAGTAAATGGGATTTGGAAGTGACGGCCACCTGGGAAGGAGTAATGCTTTAGCGTTGCAAACGCATCAAAGCGTTCTGCATGTCCGGTTAACGCTTCCGCTAAAAGTTTACCGGCAAGGTGCGTACAAGTAACACCGTGGCCACTGTAACCTTGTAGGTAGTAAATGTTGTCCGCAAAAGAACCAAACTGAGGCATACGTGAATAAGTCAGCAGGAAGTTACCTGTCCATGCATAATCGATCTTAATGCCTTTTAATTGCGGGAATACTTTTTCCATATTCGGACGAATAAGCGCTTCGACGTTTTCTGGGTCACGAGCACCGTAAACAACACCACCTCCAAACAACAGACGTTTGTCGGCTGTTAGGCGGAAGTAGTCTAATAAGTAGTTACAGTCTTCAACACAGTAGTCGCTGGTCAGTACTTGCTTAAGTTGATCTTCGCTTAGAGGCTGAGTTGCGACTACTTGTGTGCCGCAAGGGATCGCTTTGTTACTGATATTTGGTGCCAGACCGCCAAGATAAGCGTTACCCGCTAGTACAACGTACTTACTCTTAACACTGCCTTGCGCTGTTTTCACGACAGGGTTTACGCCTTTCTCAATCGACACGACCGCAGACTGTTCAAAAAGTTGACCGCCAAGTGAGATAAATGCAGCTGCTTCACCTAACGCCAACTTAAGCGGGTGAATATGACCACCGCGCATGTCCAGCAGGCCGCCGGTATACGCTTTAGTGCCAACCGCTTTTTCCACTTCATCTGCATCCAGCATTGTTAGCTGGTCGTTACCGTAACGCTCCCAGTTTCTCTTGTGCTCTTCGAGGCCTTTAAGTTGTTTTTTGTTGAGTGCAGTGAACAAGCCGCCTTGTTTTAAATCGCATTCAATGTCGTATTTATCGACCAGACCACGGATGATGTCGCCACCTTCAAAGATCATGTCGCACAGTGCTTTGGCTTGGTGTTGGCCGTAACGGCTTTCTATAACGTCAACATCTCGGCTGTAACTATTGACGATCTGGCCACCGTTACGACCAGTTGCTCCAAAACCTACTTTGGCACTTTCCAGCACAACCACTTTGAAACCCTTTTCCGCAAGATGCAGGGCAGAAGAGAGACCTGAGAAACCTGCGCCAACCACACACACATCACACTCAATGTTGTCTTGGAGTTGTGGGTAGTCCGGCATGTTTGGCACAGAGTGCGCGTAGAACGAATCCGTATGCTTGTTCATAGTGATATTCCTTTATTAATCTTCAGCAGGGTTTGAACGTATTGCCTTTTTAGGCATGAAGGCGAATCCAAGTGGTTTTGGTTTCGGTGAATTTTTCAATAGCGTGCAGTGACTTATCTCGTCCATTGCCGCTCATTTTGAATCCACCAAATGGGACCGTCATGTCACCTTCGTTGTAGTTGTTCACCCATACCGAACCGGCTTGCAGACGTTTAGCTACTCGGTGAACGCGATTGATGTTGCTACTCCAAAGTGCCGCACCTAGGCCGTACTTAGAGTCGTTGGCAATTTCGATAGCTTGCGCTTCATCCTTGAATGGAATGACACACAGTACTGGACCGAAAATTTCCTCTTGGGCAACGCGATATTGGTTATCCACGTTATCCAGAATAGTTGGCTCGACGAACGCACCCTGACCTTCAACATTACCACCACAGCGCAAAACAGCGCCCTCGGACTGGCCTAATGTAATGTATTCCAACACTTTTGATTTGTGGTCTTGGTCGATAAGTGCACCCATAGAAGAACTAGGATCCATTGGATCTTTTGGAGCAAAAGCTTTGGCAGCTTCAATAACTTTTTCAATGAACTGATCTTTAATGCTTTCATGAACCAACAGACGTGTTGCTGCGACACAAACTTCACCCTGGTTATAGAAGCAACCCGATGCCGTTTCAGCCGCCGCTCGGTCTAAGTCGTCACAATCTTCGAATACGATGTTCGCGTTCTTACCACCCGCTTCTGCATAGACACGTTTTAAGTTACTTTCACCAGAGCGAACCATCAGCTGGCCAGCAATGCGTGTAGAACCAGTGAATGCGATACAATCCACATCTTCGTGTGTTGCCAATGCATCACCCGCTTCATGACCAAAGCCCGTAACCACTTGGAAAACACCGTTTGGTAAGCCAGCTTGTTTAGCAAGTTGACCTAAGAAGATTGCAGTCAGAGATGACTTTTCTGACGGCTTAAGGATCACGCTGTTGCCTGCTGCAAGTGCAGGACCAAGCTTCCAACAAGCGAGCCAAAGTGGGAAGTTCCAAGGAACAACCGCCGCAACAACACCAATCGCTTGATGAGAAATAAAAGCGTGGACGTCTTTTTCTGTTGGGGCAACTTCGCCGTACACTTTGTCGATCGCTTCGGCGTACCAGCGTAGTGCGCTTGCAGCGCCAGGGATATCGGTAGAGAAGCTGTGAGAAATAGGTTTACCGGTATCTAGAGTTTCAAGCAGAGCCAGCTCTTCACGGTTTTGGTCTATCAGATCAGCGAATTGTTTCAGTACCGCTTTGCGATGTGCCGGACTGCTTTCACTCCACTGACCTGATTGAAATGCTTTACGAGCGTATGACACCGCAAGATTGACATCTTCACTTTCACAACGCGCGATTTCGGTAAATATTTCGTCTGTTGCCGGATTAACGACAGGGATCGTTTTTCCACTTAATGCAGCACTGTATTCGCCGTTGATGTACGCCCTGTTTTCGATGTTTAGATTGTTTTTAAGTTCAATCCATTGTTCTTGAGTTTTCATACGCTCTCCTTGTTATCACACAAGGCAAGCACCACTTAGAATGTGGTTGGCGTATGCGCACTTATCATTCGACAAGCCTTGTCTGTGTGATTCGTAAATCTGTGTGGCTGCGTCGTATCAATAACGTACGACTCGCCTTCTTTGATGACGAAAGATCGACCTTTGTATTCAAGAGTGATTTCACCCTCTAACACGGTGCCAATTTCTTCGCCTTCGTGTTTAATGTCAGCGGAACCGGTGGTTCCATGTGGTGCATATTCTTCGATCAAGAATCCGATAACTTGATCTTTAGTGCCGTTGGTTACCAATTTCATCGAAACGGTTTCACTGCCCATTTCGACCAGCTCTTCTGGTGCGACTACCACTTTCACTTCATCATTCTGAGTTTGTTCAAAGATGAAAAACTCCGACAGAGATAAAGAAAATACGTTCACTATTTTTTGCAGCGAACTAACCGAAGGGCTCACTTTGCCATTTTCAATCGATGAGATAGCACTGTGAGTGATGCCCGCTCTTTCGGCTAGCTCTCGTTGTGACAATCCATGTTTTTTTCTTAACTGAACAATATTTTTACCAATCTCTTGATTGTCCATTCATGTGGCTCCAAAAATTAAAGAGAAGCCGCCATAATAAATTCTTTAAATAAAATTTGTGAGAAATGATTGGTTTTTGCTTTCCATTCTGGGTGCCACTGCACGCCAACGAAATATTTTTGCCCGGTAAGACTAAACGCTTCTATCAATCCATCGGGTGCTTTTGCTTCGACTTTAAGTTGTGGCGCTAGCTGATCAACCCCTTGATTGTGCAGCGTATTCACTTCAAAGAAGGTCGTATTTTCCCAATGATTTTCAACTAACCATTGTTCAAATAAACTCTCCTTTTGAACTAACACTGCATGTGCTGGCGCATATTTCTGTTCGAAATCATCAACGGGTGCTTCACGGTGATCATTAAATCCAGAATCGTGAACCGCAGGGTTAAGAGTGCCACCTAATGCAACGTTCATTTCCTGGAAACCGCGACAAATACCAAGACAAGGAATATCTTTATCTACAGCACGTCGAATCAAGCTCAATGCCAATTCATCACGCGCTTCATCTTTCTTATTCTCTGTATGGCTAGCGTTGTAGCGATGCGGTGCAACATTTGAATGGCTGCCCGGGAACAAGAAACCGTCACATAAATCCAAGATTGTGGTGATTTCATCACTCGACATATCCGGCGCTAACATAACAGGTAGACCACCGAAATCCTTAACTGCGCGTAGGTAAAAGTCATTCACTGCTTGAATTTGGTAGCCACCTAACTCCTTGGTGCAGCTAACAACGCCAATGATGGGTTTGCGTGTCGTTGTCATAACGTATCCGTGTTCAATTTATTTAACAACCACACTACAAACCATGTACAAAATTATCAACACTGTTGTTCGATATTATCGCCATAATGTGATCAATCACACTTTTTAGGCCATTAAAATGGATATTTTTGCTCATTATATTGAACAAAACACCAACGACTGTTACAAAATAGTTAACAACAAAGCACAAAAACAACCCATTAATAAGTCAGAAAACAAAATAAGCAATTGTTTTAATTATATATAGTTAAATTAGCACGCACATTAACCAACGCTTTGTAATCTAATTGTTAATTCAACTATCTCTAATTTTTACTCATCTGGCTATTGGAGAAAAAAATGGAATCGTATCTACAGGAAGTTCAAAATTTTAAACAACAGTGGCCTAAGATCGAGTTTGTCGACCTCATCTTTACCGACATTAACGCAACGCCAAGGGGTAAACGTATTCCCGTCGAAGCTCTAGAAAAGCTTAACAAAGGTGTCGCATTACCTCTTTCTACTATTACGCTTGATACAAAAGGTAACGTTGTTGAGACAGCTGGATTGGGCGAAGATCTAGGTGAGCCAGACAATCTTTGTTTCCCGATCAGCGGCACATTGATGCCAACCGCGAAAGAACAAGTTGGGCAGTTGATGCTTAGTATGATGGATGACTCAGGAAAGCAACCAAACCCTTTGTTTATTCGTAATATCGTCGCTTCGATGCTTGAGAAGTTAGAAGCGAAAGATCAGTACCCTTGTGTGGCTCTGGAACTTGAATTTTACTTGGTGGATAAACAGCGCGGTGAGAATGGCACACCTTTAACCGCAATCAACCCTACTAAGAAAACACGAGAGAAAGACACCGAAGTGTATGACTTAGATGGGCTAGACGACTACGCTGACTTCTTATCTGACCTGAACAGAATTGCAATAGATCAAGGCTTAAACACTTCAGGCGCACTTTCGGAATCAGCACCTGGTCAGTTTGAAATCAACTTCAACCACTCAAAAGATGTTCTTCGTGCGTGTGACGAGATCGTCATCGCCAAGCGCTTGATCCGCCAGATTGCCCACCAGCACGGATTCGATGCTACGTTTATGGCTAAGCCTTTCGGCGATCAAGCTGGTAACGGTATGCACATCCACTTAAGTTTGATGGATAGTGTTGGTAACAACCACTTTAGCCAACAAGATGGGAAAGCAAGTCCCCTCTTCTATCAGACTATGGCGGCAATGCTCGAACAGACATCAGGCGCTATGGCACTAATTTGTCCAAATGTTAACTCTTTCCGCCGCTTTGTTCCTGGTGCTTACGTTCCTACGAGAGCGGACTGGGGCGAAAACCATCGTGGTGTTGCGCTACGCGTACCTATCAGTGACAGCAAAAACCGTCGTATAGAGCACCGTATCGCAGGAGCTGACGTGAACCCTTATATCCTCGCGGCAGTAGTACTTTCTGCAGTGCTAGCAAGCGAAAACTATTCCAAAGAACAATGTCCATCAACCTTAAGTGATGATGCGATTGACTTACCTTTGCGTATGTCAGAAGCTCTAGAACAGCTGGAACACAGCGAGCTGGCTCAATACATTTCAAGGGACTTTATCGATTTGTATTTGGCTTGCAAACGCAGTGAACTCGCTGAATTTGAGCGCGCTATTACACCACTGGAAATTGACTGGATGTTGCACTCGGCATAAACAAAGGAAATGTATTTATGACTACGCAAGCAAAGGCGATGGATGCGCCGTTAAAATTCAATATGCAACACATTATTATCTCTTTAATTTGTGTTGCTACATTCGTACTTTTTACGACAATTGGATTAAATCACGAAGAGGGGCAGTCCTACGGGTGGATGAGCCTTTTACCAACAGCGTTGGTGTTAGTCTTCGCTTTAACGACGCACCGAACGGTAGAAGCGCTGTTTAGCGGCGCGATTGCTGGGGTTTTACTTCTTAATCCAACTGAAGCAGTTGAACAAATCGTTGATATTTCCATGACGGTGATGATGGATGAAACCATTGCCTGGATCATCCTGGTCTGTGGCTTGATGGGCGGCCTGATTGCTATCTTGGAGAAAGGCGGCAGTATTCTGAGCTTCTCAGACATGTTGGTGACAAAGGTTAAGAGCCGTAAACAGTCCATGGTAATGACGTTCTTGCTTGGTATTGTTATCTTTATCGACGATTACTTAAATGCCATTGCTATATCTTCATCAATGAAGAAGGTAACAGACGGCTACCAAATCTCTCGAGAAAAACTATCGTACCTCGTTGACTCAACTGCGGCACCGATCTGTATTCTTGTACCGATTTCGACTTGGGCTATCTTCTTTAGCTCTCTTCTAGAGTCGAATGGCGTTGCTGAGACAGGTAAAGGTATTCAAACCTATATCGAAGCTATCCCTTACATGGCTTATGGCTGGATAACGTTAGCAATCGTTCTGTTGGTTGCGATGGAAAAGATTCCAGATCTGGGTGCGATGAAAGCAGCAGAACAACGAGCGAAGAATGGTCAAGTTCGTCCTGACAGCGCAACTGATGTAGATTTTGGCTCTGATATTGCTGCTCATACTAATCCAACAATGGGTCTGATCAACTTCCTACTGCCTATGGTTGTTCTGGTTGCAGCAAGCTGGTACTTCGGAATTGACCTATTGGCTGGTGTGTTTGTCGCAATCATCTTCACGGTATGCTTTTACGGCTTCCAACGATTGATTTCAATGAACGATATGTTTGAAGCTGTTTATGATGGCATTAAAGTCATGCTACTGCCGTTAGCTACTGTGATCGGCGGCTTCATGCTAAAAAATGTCAACGACTCGTTAGGTGTTACGCAATACGTTATCGAGACGGTTAGCCCGTACCTAAGCGCCTCTTACTTCCCTGCTATCATCTTCCTGATTACAGGTGGTCTGGTATTCGCGACAGCATCTTCTTGGGGCACATTCGCAGTAGCAATGCCTATCGTTCTGCCATTGGGTGAGCAACTTGGCGTGCCACTACACTTAACCGTTGCAGCGCTACTTTCTGCGTCTGCTGCTGGTAGCCACTCATGTTTCTTCAGTGACTCAACCGTACTTTCTGCACAAGGTTCTGGTTGTACTGCAATGCAACACGCAACAACTCAGTTCCCTTACGCATTGATCGGTATTATCGCGACAACAATTTTCTTCCTTGCGATTGGATAATAGCTGACAGTGAAAATCAAAAGCCCTGCTGACAAACAGCGGGGCTTTTTTCTTCTGCTCTCATTCCTACCCAAAACACCCCTACTATCCTTTTGTCCCAAATAAACCATAACTACCATCTGATTCCTACGCCAGCTTATAAACCATCTCACTGATTGTGAGCAGTAAAAGATTAACGCTATAGAAGCATTAAAAACATACAAAGAAGGCCAACGCGTCTACACTCAATATTGATTAGACTAAAAAGAACTCAACGAGCTCTTTACTAAAAAACGGCGCTAGCTAGATAGGTGGGCCGTTTTTCTTTTATCACACAGTCTATTCTCCTCCACGCAGAATCAGATGACCAATCAGTACTAAAACAATTGCTTATAACTAGTGAGATAGTTCTGCGCCCACAAGTGTTAATAATTTACATAAATGAATTATAAATTATAAAATTAATCTAACCTTGATCACGAAAGAAAACCAAACTACGTTTAATTAATACCATTTAGTAATTTAATTACATTAAAGGGAATTATCATGTTATCAGCTATCAAGGAAATGTTAATTCATCCCAAAGATTATGTCGGCCACGATGTCGATACGGTGATTTCCCAACTTGCAGCTCAAACAGGCACCGACGCCCACATCTGGTCCTACATCCGAGAACAATCTGTTTATGAAAACACCCTAAACGGAGTGAGAGTGTACCCACACGAACTGCGAAGATATATTCCCTAGAACTCCACCAGCTCCACAACATGTGCCCTACGGTGTACTTCGGTTGTAGGGCGCATTCTCTTGTGAACAAAGATATAATTTTAATAAGTGGCGAAACTTACGCCTTCTTGACAAATTTCGCGGTGACCATCATTTCACCAGCACCGTCTACTTTGCAATCCAGTTGATGATCTTTACCTTCGACGATGCGTCTAATCACCGCTTTAGTACCAATCTTTAAAACAAGAGAACTGCCTTTAACCTTGAGGTCTTTCGCCAGCGTTACTTTATCCCCTTCAGCTAGCAAAGAGCCATTAGCATCATTGACACTAAACACTTCTTCGACTTCAGATGGGTTCCATTCATAAGCGCACTCTGGACAAATCAAATGGTTTTGATCTTGGTAAACATATTCGGATTGACAGTTGGGGCAAGGAGGGAAAGACATAGCTAACTCTTATTAATTGATAACTTTCCACATATGTTAATACCTCAGACTAAAATTGCACGTAATAACTAAATGTTATACCAAAAACAGCTACGAGAATTCTGATTGCTAATAAAGTTGGGCAAAATTGCAATAAGTAGCATTCCTCCACCAAATCCAATCATACCCGCAATGGCAGATGTGATCTCGAAATGCCGCCTAAAATTAATTCAACTGACACGACTCTGCCTTAGTGCTAACTTCTTGATAATTAATTCTTACTTTATTGTGGTAGTTCTTCAAAGCCAGGTACGTCAGACAAATTTTTAGTCCAACTCGCACAACTACCAACGAAAATTTTTGCCGTGGGTGACATGGGCACCGGACTATCAAGACTACCAGCAGGGACGACAATGCAGTGAATACTTTCCACTACCGTTGGTAATGCTGAACCACAGTTTTGACAAAAGCTTTTGCTGTGTAACGTATTCGGGTGTTGGTAAGTCTTAACCTCGCTTTCACCCTGAGTCCAAACTAACGTTGAATCTTGAGCAAAAAGGTTAGCAGCGTGCGCTGTCCCTGTATCCTTTTGACAGCGAGTACAGTGGCATAAAAAGAATTGCTGAAACACGCCAGTAAGCTCGTATTGCACAGTGCCGCAAAGGCACGAACCTTTATGTACACTTTCCACAAAACACTCCTCTGGATTTACTTTGCCACATTTGTCGCACCAAACGCTTCTATCCACTGATTGGGCTCTGCAATAATAAACTCGTAAGCGCGTTCGTCAGATAATGTAATGCGTATTGCATCATTCGTAACTGGCATCAGACCAGCTCCTTTTCCTATGCACTTCTCGACCGAAATGATTTCATCGCATTGCAATATGTATGGACCAAGTGCAAGTTTTTGATTATAGGGTTCAAAAATGACCTCTGCGTCTGTAAGAGACAGCTTTCCATCCGCTCTTGCCACACCAACCTGTATTGTAGCAACAGACGATTTAATAATTTCTCCTGACATGATATCTCCTTATCCACAATGACCGACATTTAGCTAACGCCTTACGAAACAGTTTCATCTGCGAATGCCAATTCGCTATCTGGAGAAACGATAAAAGACTGAGACATAAAAAGCATAGTCGCTTAACGTGTTAATGACTAAAGGTAAAGCACTGCTTCAACATTGTTGCCATCTGGATATAATAAAAATGCGGCGTAATAATTAGGCGCATACTTTTTTCTCTTATTAACGATCTCTACCTAACTCTCTGCCATTTAAAACGTTAATCCAAGCGACTTCAAATCCGCCTCACACTGCACAGCATTTTCAAACTGAATGGCCGCGATGCCAACAGTTTCAGCGCCTTCGACATTATATGGCATATCATCAATAAACACGGTTTGCGTCGCTTCCAGTGAGTGCTGAGTTAACAGTAATTGATAAATCTCTGGTTGTGGCTTTAACAGTCCAACTTCAGCCGATACCGTCGCGCCTTCAAACAGATGCCAAAACGTATAATTCTCTTTCAAATACGAAACGATTTCATGCACGTTATCAGTAAGTGCAAATACACGGTAACCTGCCGCTTTAACTCGCTTGATCAACTCGACCGAACCATAAATTAATATCTGTGTTTGCTTTACATAGTAAAACAAGCGCTCGCAATCGAGCTCAGAGAAGCCAAGAAGTCGTTGGTATTGAAGTTTTGCTTCCCTTTCAGAAATAATGCCTTTGTTCAGGTCGAACCAAGTATCTGACTGAAAAATACTTTTCACTTTTTCTTCTGGGGACTCCACGTTTCCAAACGTTAACCTGATGATTTCTAGTGGCGCCCATCGAACAACCACATTTCCGATGTCAAAAACGACATTTTTGATATTTTTCGATTCCATTTTTCTTTCATACCAACTTACGAAATTAGTTTTATTATCTTTACTTATTTAAACAGAGCAGGCTTAAAATATTTTTCGTTTAGCCAAAACTAAATACACAATTCTTCATCAAAGAAACTGCAGTACCAAGCACGAGATAAATGCTGGTAAGCCTGCGATAAACAGCACTAACCCTGTTTGATAATTAAGCCGACGTTGATCCTGCTGTTCTTGCTCAAAATCATGGCCTTTTACCATTTTGTAGACTTTATCCGTTCTGGGATTGGCGAGCCTGGATGCTTTAATATGTACACCCGGCTCCCACAAAAGCTTTGCCAAGACCCAAATTACGATGACGACAAAAAACAAAAAATCGACCAGCTGTGTTGTGGCAAAGAAAGGGAAAAACTTCGATAGTACAAACACAGTTAATGCGGCAACCAAGTTGATGAGCAGCACTTTTTTAATCAAATCAAGCAAAACACCCTCCTAAGGTTAAATCCGTTTTAAGTGAAGTAAAAAAGTCGCTACGAATCACAGTTCAAATAGATGCACAACGCGCCATGAGTGGCAAATAATGTTTAGACCGCTACTCTCTAGTTTCGATGCGATACTGCATTTCGATCAACTGATGCTCTCCAACAATTTCAACTTCTCGAATAAACTCAAAACCAAATTTCTCATAGTAATTGCGTAAATAACCATGAGCGTGAATTTCGATAGAGCATACCCCGACGTTTCGCGCGTATTCCATTAATGCCTTTACAACTTTAGAAGCAATTCCCAAACTTCGGTATGGTTCTGTCACTGCAACTCTAGCCATTACGGAAGAGCTATCTTCATTTATCGTTAATCGAGCCGTTGCAACTAGAGTGCCCTTATCCTCGACTAAAGCGTGAACGGCGCCTTCATCTAATCCATCTAGATCCAATGCTTTCGGGATTTTCTGTTCGACAGTAAACACCTGATGGCGAATCGCTTGTGCCTTTTGTATGACCTCTGCGCTGTTTCCAATAATGATTTCCATGCCACAGCCTTTTAAGAACCTAATGCCCATTCAACGCCACGCGCGGCGTGAATCTCCGTAGTGTCATATAAAGGTACCGACGTGTCACTTTGCTTGACTAATAATGCGATTTCAGTACACCCCAGAATCACTGCTTGAGCGCCCTGTTCATGTAAATTAGCAATGATTTGCACGTAACTATCTCGGGACTCGCTTTTTATTTCACCCAGACAGAGCTCTTGATAAATAACGTCGTGAATGACGGTTTGTTCATCAACAGTTGGAACAACGACTTCTATGCCAAACTTATCTGTAATCCTGCCTTTGTAAAAGTCTTGCTCCATTGTAAATCGCGTACCCAACAGGCCAACTTTCGTAACCCCGTCACGAATCAGGCTCTCTGCCGTCGCATCGGCAATATGTAAAATTGGAATCGATATGTGTGACTCGATTTCTGGTACAACTTTATGCATCGTGTTGGTACAAATCATTAAAAAGTCTGCGCCACCACGTTCTACAGACTTGGCTGCCTGAGCAAGGATCAGAGCCGTTTCAGACCATTTCCCCTGATGCTGGAGCTTCTCTATCTCATCAAAGTCGACACTGTATAAACAGATCTTCGCGGAATGTAATCCGCCAAGCTGAGACTTAACGCCTTCATTCAGTGCCTTATAGTAGCTGGCGGTTGATTCCCAACTCATCCCACCTAACAACCCTATTGTCTTCATTTGCCTTCCCTTATTTGAGCGATAGAGGACTCAGTTATGGACATTCCTGCCAGTTATACTCCATTTGACGCGCGACCATTTTAGCAAGATCACGACTATGTAAGTGTGAAACAAGATATAAACTCATGTCGATACCTGCTGAGATGCCTCCAGAAGTTGTGTATTTCCCTGAAGTAACCCAGCGTTGATCATCGATCACCATTAAGTTTGGAAAGCGATGCGTCAAGTCAGGGATGTCCTCCCAGTGCGTAGTCACCGTTAAACCCTTGAGCAGTCCGGCACTGGCTAATAAAAATGCGCCAGTACAAACCGATGCTACCCAACTGGCACGTTGATCGACCGATTTTATCCAGTTCAATACCGGTAACTTCGTCATTTCCTCAGTGTGCACACCCCCCACAACAACCAACAAATCAATATCGGGGTGGTCATGAATGGAATAGTCAGGCAAGACCTTGAAGCCACCTCTTGCGGCAACCGCATTTTTGGTTTCTGCCACAAGAAACACATTCCAATCGCTTGTTTCTAATCGCTTTGCTGTGCTAAAAACTTCGAAGGGTCCCGAGAAATCCAGTACCTCTGCGTCATCATAGATATATATTCCAATATTCATTATGCCTCCATGCACATAATCTTTTGCTAACACTTTAACTTTTTACCCATTGTCTGAGCAACCCTTGCATACTTTTCCCCACTAGAACAATGAGGACCGCGCCAACCAAAACTGGCGTGATGAGAAAAGCCCACCCTTGCCCAGATAACATAATCAACAACGGGTTTGCGCCAGCTGGCGGATGCGTCGTTTTCGTAATGAGCATTAGACTCACGGCTATACCTGTCGCAAGCGCCAGTGTCAGCGGTGTAACACCAATATATTGCGTGAACAACACACCAACAGAAGCAGTTATCAGGTGTCCGAGAATAACGTTTTTAGGCTGAGCCAAAGGGCTATCTGGTACACCAAAGACAAGAACGGTTGTAGCGCCAAACGGAGCCATAAGCAATGCAACATCACTCATCGTTGCATCAAAAAAAGACAACATGCCTATCGCGAGAAATGCACCAATCCCAGCGATTACTGACAATCCAATATTTTTCATTTTAACCTCCCAATAAAGTAGACCACTCTGTCTACCAATCTAAAATAGACAAATCGGTCTACTTTTGTCAAACTACTTTTCACGGAGGAGCCTCTTATGAGCAAAAAACGTCAGTTACTTATCGATACTGCATTAGCCCTTTTTTATACCAATGGGATTAACTCGATTGGAATCAATGAAATATTGAGTGTGTCCGGTGTCGCCAAACGTACACTTTACAGCCACTTTTCAAGCAAAGAAGCGTTAGTGTTAGCCGCTTTGCAACAAAGACACGAGACGTTTTCTTACTGGCTGGACCAAAAACTGTCTGGGGCCAAATCAGACAAAGAAGTGATAGATGAGTTATTTTCAGCGCTTGCAAGTTGGTTCAGCAGTCAAGAACATGCGTTAGGAAAGTTTAGAGGTTGTTTTTTTATCAACACTTCAGCGGAGTTTAGTGATGTAAACAGCGAAATAGCGCGCTTTTGTGGACAGCATAAAAAAGAAGTCCGTGACATCATTGCCAATCATTTACAGAGCAACGATAGCGCATTAATTGATGCGATCTGCTTGATGAAAGAAGGAGCAATTGTCACTGCACACATGAGCGGGAATGGGCAAGGCGTCGCCAATAAGTGCATTCAAATTCTACACGGAATTGAAGGTCGAACAGAGTAACGACAAATCGTCGCCGCGGCGTACCTGCCTGCCAAGCCGAAAGAGCAAAATGGCGCCAATGAACGGGGCCATTTGAGAGGATGTGCCAAAGAAAAATGGCATTATCGATGTATAAATACCTAGCTTATAGGAATTTAACTCTTTCATCGATGCACTCATACGACCCCATTTCGAATTCACGACATATCCAAGGCCGGTTTTCATATATTGAGCACATATACGTTTCTCTGTCTAAAGCCGCACACCAACCATCATCCAGTCTCATCATGGTTTCACCACCATACTGGTCGCGGGAAATGAATTGTTCTGGAACGCCGGTATCAGAAATGATCATCACTTCAAGACGGCAGCAACAGGCTTTGCAATTTGAACAGGACGGAGTTTCTGGAGAGGTGTTTGTAATCGGTATATTCATGAGTAACTGCAATTTCGTCAATTGTGCATGATACCTTAAATCTACTATGACTTTTGGTACTTTATAAAAAATATTTACGTTGCCATCGATATGACTGGCTAGTTTGCAAGCGTTACGTTGAGCAAAAATCCCATAAACTGCACGACAAACAACCTGTTAGGCTTTCCCCTTTTCTGCGACTACGATTCTTTACTTGGTTTGTCAGAATATACCTGAGACAATGGTCACAACTTACTACAGGCGAAACAATATGAAACTTTTAGTGCGCAACCTTGCGCGAACCACAACCGAGCATGAAATTCGTGTTCTTTTTTCAGCCTACGGCACAGTCAATGAGTGCAACCTAGTATTAGACCAAGAATCGGGGCAGTCTAAAGGCTTCGCTTTCGTTGAAATGCCAAATGAGGATGAAGCGAAAAATGCACTTGAAAGCCTTCATCACACGAACGTAGCTAAGAGCAAAATCAGAGTTAAGTTCGCGCAAAACTAAGCCGCCCTCGGAGCCTGATTAGCCATGCGTTAAAGGGTTCCGTTCTTTATTGTCACTAGCCTTAACCCTTCTCCCTTTCTGATATCTTCGACAGACCAGATAAAAACGCAACGCAGAGCCAAATGCTATACGTTGCGATTAAGAACTGAGTTTTTAACTTAAAATGATTTTGCTTAAGCCATGATATGGGTAGCACAAAGCTTATTACCTGATGGATCACGTAAATAGGCAAGATACATTTCTCGTGGACCCACCGTTCTTACACCTGGAGGATCTTCACACTCAACACCACCACTTTCCAGACCAGCTTTATGCCATAGCTCGACTAATTCAGGGCTATCCACTTTAAAGCCAATAGTCATGCCGTTTCCTGAAGTTGCTGCTTCGCCATCGATTGGCGCAGTAATGGCAAAAGTTCCCTCAGGGTGAAAATAGAAGCAGCGCCCGTGAGGATCTAAGACACCTTCTTGGTAACCGAGCACCGACAAGATCGCATCATAAAATTGTTTGGATTTATCGACATCATTTGAGCCAACCATAACGTGACTGAACATTTATACGTCCTTTTTGATTGTTGTTGAACTAACCTACTCTGCTATAACAATTTTCTGATGTCTATGAGTGTTTTGTTAAGGTGTGAAGCACGTAATATACTCCAACAACCCCGCCGAGCAAGATTCAGCAAGAATGATTGGGTTTACAGACACAGCCACAATTTGAAAAGATTGAGTTCGGAGCAAGTAATGAACACACTTCCTCCAAACCAGGAGTCGTATTAACCACCGATGTGACAGGAAAATCCCATGGATTCTACTTTATGTTTTAGTTGTCGGATTTTTTCGTCTGGGTTTGATGCTGTATCTGGCTTTGTTGTACTGTTTCCAGTTAGTTGTTTTGTAACGAGGTTTCGGCATAGGACTACGATTATTAACTGATGTAGCCGATCAGATCGTAAGTTCCTGATTTAGTTCCTTCGAATTACGCAACAAAGCCGTTCGGAATAACCAAAGGAATCCATGCTAATAGTCGATTTAGGTATTTTCACGCTCCCCCTTTTTCCCAAAAAAATGCTTAAACGCCAGCCCAGAGGCACTTTCCCATCAGGTGCAAGAATCCCGGTACCTCGAATGTCTTAGGCAAAGTTTTGATCTGAAAATTTTCTGCTAAGTCTGCAACAATTAACCTACAGGAGCCTTGGTGAAAACACGCATTTTCCATTTTTGCAAACATAATAACGACGTAAACATTTAACCATGAGATGTATGTGGGTTTTTCACGCAAAAATCTATGGCAATCTGTTCTGATTGAACAAAACACATACAATGGAGTTGTTATGTCTTTTTCTTCAGAGCAAATACTACCCATTACGGCCAATCAAGATAGATCAAGAGGATGCTTGATAGGATTAGCCGTCGGCGACGCACTGGGTACTACATTAGAGTTTCAACCACCAGGAACCTTTAAACCACTGACTGATATTGTTGGCGGTGGGCACTTTTGTTTAAAAAAAGGCTACTGGACCGACGATACCTCTATGGCGTTATGCTTGGGTCATAGTTTGGTTGAAAGCGAAGGTTTTGATGCCTGGGACCAAATGAACAAATACTGTGACTGGATGAATAAAGGTTATATGAGTAGTATCGGCGTATGTTTTGATGTTGGTGTCGGTGTGTCATCGGCACTACGTCGTTTTCAAAAAACAGGTGATCCGTATGCTGGGTCAAAAGCGCGCTGGAGTTCAGGGAATGGTTCGATTATGCGTCTTGCTCCTGTTCCCATTTTTTATCAGTTGTCACTCTCTGATGCGATGGAGTTTGCCGCAGAAAGTTCTCGTACAACTCACGGTTCTGAATTGTGCCTTGATGCCTGCCGTTTGCTGTCTTCCATCTTAGTTCATCTTATCAATGGTGGTGAAAAGCACGGTTGTTTTGAACTTCAGTACCAGCCACAAACAGAAGAAGTCCAGCTGATAAAATCAGGCGCTTTTGTCCATAAAACGTATACCAAACTAACAGGAAGTGGGTATGTCGTTGAGAGTTTGGAGTCCGCCTTGTGGTGTTTTATTAATACCGAGTCGTTTGAATCGTGTGTTCTAGCAGCCGCTAACCTTGGGAATGATGCGGATACAACAGCGGCTATCGCCGGTCAATTAGCGGGTGCTTACTACGGACATAGTGGGATACGCTCTGACTGGTTGGATGTACTGCATATGCACAATGATATTTTTGCGTTGGCAGATGAACTTTTCAAACTTTCCCAACAAGTTCATACGGGAAAAACAACGGAGGAAAGTGAATGACAGAGTTAGCTATGTTGCAAACTACTCACTATTTTTGTTCTCCGGAAGAAAATGAGGTACTTAATCAAATATGCTTACCTCTTAATCATTGTAATGTGCCTTCCTGGCTCCTCGCGAGCATCGCCTATCAGGATAACCCGATTCCTTTGGAGTTAGACGGTATTCAAATTTGGTATCCCAAATTATTTAACAATCTTAAAAGTATCGATAGTTATGAGACCCGGGCGGAGCATTTTAAGAACTTCATGACTAATCTCTTTCATTTAGCGAAGCACGATTACAACGCGCAAGAGAATACCGATCCCCCACCCAGACCAAAGGTGAATTATCGGCGTTTGTTATTGGGTTGGTTGTTTGATTCCGATAATGAACAAGGTGCGGCGTGGCGTAGCTGGGTTGAATCACGTTTTGGTTTATTAACTTGTTTCCACAAGGAATCTCTACATGGTCCTGATACGCCTGAATACCTGAGGTTCAGGAAAACTTGCACCCGAGCGACCTACAATACCAACGAGTTGTATGCACAGCTCGATTTGCTGTATTGCTTTTGTCAGCATGAGTTGCGTTTACGATTTAAGGGCCGTGAGCATGTGACTTTGTATCGAGGCTGTGCTGAATTACCTGAACACACTATTGATGGGCAGGCAGTCAAACTGTTCAACAATCTGAGTTCATTTACGGCAGATGCAGACAGCGCACTTCGTTTTGGTTCTAAAGTGTATGCCGTTGAGGTACCGCTTGCCAAAATCGCGTGCTTTGAATCCCTACTGCCCGATAGTTTACAGGGAGAACAAGAGTTCATGGTTTTGGGAGGGCTATACAAAGTTGAACGCTTAAAACTGTAAAGGTAAAAACACCACGTGTTACGAATCAAGACGCTCTTCATCCGTCCAAAGCACCTCTGCATTCTTAGGTTGTTCATTTGAGCATATGATCGCTTGGCAATGGTAAATATTTGAAGTCTATCGCATACCCTACAGCCTGAAGTAAATCATCCATAAAGAACGGGCTTTTTGACATTCCCACCACCTTGACCACCGTAGTCTTATTTTCCAGCAAGCACTCACATGCTTAATAACATCAAGGGCTTAGGCTGATTGCGGGTATTCACCCATAAGTAATAGGAATTTGTGAAATGAGCTACTCTGACTTTAATAAATCACCGATGAACTTCACCTACTCTGCTCCTGCTTTTGTCCGTGAGTCAGCGAAGCAAACAACCAAGCCTGTTTATGATGCAGAGCGTTACCCAGAATCGTCCAACAAGATCATATGCCACCAAGAGGTATTGGATTTCTTTAATAAGAAGCGCACCACCATTATCGCCTGGCGTAAGAACCGCAACTTCCCAGAGCCAATTAGCAAGTCACCGCTGCGTTGGATTCGCGCAGCGGTGATGGAATGGGTTCAGCATGAAGGCGGGTTTAAGGTTGGGGTTTAGTTGAAAGTGACTTTGGTGATGAAGGTTCACAAGTCATACAGCTTCGTGCGTTGCAAGCCAGTTTACTTTTGAATAAAGATAAAGCGATTTCGCAAAGTAAAGCTAAATCGCCGTTATCAAATTTTAATGCACCTTAACGCTTTAAACACTTCGGTAGTTTATTTAATCGTAGATAGCTGGAGTGTTTAATAGTTGCTCACTAAATTTAAAAATATCGTCAATCGAGTCAATAGGGTGACGAGTTTCAGCCTTGGCCTTGTCAAAGATACCTATGTACTTTTGCTTCGTATTGAACCATAAACGACATAATGGTTTTCGGTTATTGTCATCGAGTAGGACACCAAAATAGCTTTGAGTGTCGCGTGCGCAAACTCGCTGAACATCCACTTTTTGACGTAATATAGCTTTTACGACATTAAAGCCTTCAATTTCCTCATCTGTCGTGTGAATTTTTGGCTTATCCTGCATTGGCTCATTGGTATCAACTGGAGCGTCTACTCCACTTTCAACTTTTATATGCTCTTTCTCATCTCCGCCAATAGCGGATTTTAGCCTAGCGTTAATACTATCATTCAAGAACTGTTTCAAAGCCTTAGTTGTAATATCCAAAAACTGAGCTTTGACCTTGGCTGTTTGCACACCATCATAAACTTTGGACGTAAAAAATTTCACGAACTCTTCTTCTGGGTTCTGAAATTGCTCATGCAATGCTTTCTTTATTTGATTTAAATACTTAAGCTCTCCCGCAGCATCCACTACTGACTCAACATCAAATGACGACTTGGTAAGCTTCTTAACCTCTGGAATTACATGCTCATCTAGATTTGCTAAGTCTAAAGTTAAAAATGGTTTCTCATCCATTTTATTAGGCGCATCTAAATCCGTAAAAAATTGGTATTCTGATCCATTTGTTAAAATTGCAATTCGAGCATTGGTTACTGAAAAATACCTAAACAACTGGTTAGCATGCTTAGTTGCTAGCGGCTCTCCAAACTTTTTACACTCGATAAGAATCTGAACAACTCCATCCTTAATCAGAGCATAATCCACCTTCTCACCTTTTTTCGTAGCTGTGTCAGCAGTAAACTCAGGAATAACCTCGTTTGGATTAAAAACATCATAACCTAGCACAGAATGTAGAAATGGCATGACCAATGCGTTTTTAGTTGCTTCTTCAGTGGCTAAGCTAGCTGAAATTTGGGGTATTTTTTTAGAAAGAGCCTGAACTCGTTCGATAAAATCCATAAGACACTCCATCATATCCTTCATTAAAAACTAAAAGTATATATGGTATCAATTGCTTAAAATGTCGCATGGTTAAAAGTTTAGGTAGTAACTTAGTAAATGCTAAAGGATGTGTCATGCAATACGACCTTAAACACGCCTGCGAATAAATGATGAAATGCCAAAGCGTTGCGACTCACTTTTAAATTGTTGTTATATTAATTGACCACAGCAATTTTTATATTTCTTTGTTGAACCGCACGGGCAATCAGAGTTTCTAGATGGCTTAGAAAACTCAAAACCTTTTAACTCTCGATTTTCTCTTTTAAGGCTCTCTATTTCTTGTTGCATTAACATTTTTTGCATTGAGCTATTAATTAAACTCTCGACATCACTTTCTGACATCCCGTCGTCTGACATCATGAGAGGTGTTACGTAGGCTAAAATAGACACAATTAAAGCTAGAAATGCGTACAGATCGGAGCGACTTTTAGGTAGATATTGGCTGACTGATGAAAATTCTGGGACTTCTTCATCAATCTTTTGCTTTACTTCTTCACGCGATAGCCGCTTCTCTTTAGCTTCATCAAGTACTTGAGCATAACGTTGTAATTGTTCTATCGTTTTACTCGGTGCATTTATTATTTCAATTGCATTTCCTAAGACTTTGAATACCCCGTCAGGAACACTTCCCACACCACCACACTTCGGACAAGGGCCAGATCGATTTCCAGTCATTGTCATTTGTAAGCAATTCTCGACAAATATGCCTGATGGAAATGGAGTACCACAGTTATCACAAAATGCTGGAATCATCGGCATAATCGAATCTCCTTACTAATTAATATAACGCTTATTAGTCGGCTACAAGCCACTTTCTCTTTCACTATACTGCAGTCTTTCATTGGTAGATTCATAGCTAATCAGTGAGTTAGTGATCTATGAGACTAATTGATCAGCAATAAGCATACTAGCTCACAGCAACTTTTTCATGTTCCAGTTCTTTTTGCACTTGGGCAAACAACGCTTCTGCGAACTTTTCATACGCTTCTTTTTGATCGGATAGCCAGTCATGCTTGTTTTAAATCGCCATTACGCCTACCGGCTCATGCCCGAGCATTTTCTCGGTTACGTGTGGCATGGTGCCTAGTTCTGAACAAGTGGTAGAAATACTGCGTCTAAAATCGTGGGTTCGCCAGTGAGGTAAGTTCAGGTTATCGCGTAACCTTCTAAATTGCGCCAAAAGCAGCTCAGAAAAATCAAGCCGATGGACACTTATCTGCTTTTTCATATTCACAACTTTACCTTGCATCTTTCGTTGCGAGTTAAGGCATTGAATGGTCTAATACTCTTATCGGTTCCGTAAACGGTAAGCAGAATGCACCAAGATAATCAGCCCACTTTTTTCTTCTTTGACTATGAGACATGGGGTACGAATCCCGCGAAAGATCGTCCAAGTCAGTTTGCTGGTGTTCGCACAGATGAAAACTTCAATATCATTGGCGAACCTCTCGTTATGTATTGCCAGCCACCCGCTGATTATCTTCCTTCCCCTGAAGCTGCATTAATAACCGGGATCACCCCGCAAAAAGCCGTTCAAGAAGGTCTGCCTGAGCCTGAGTTTATTGCCAAAATTCATGCCGAGTTATCCAAGCCAAATACCACCAGTTTGGGTTACAACAGTATTCGTTTTGATGATGAAGTCACGCGTTACACCTGTTACCGCAACTTTATTGACCCATATGCGTGGAGTTGGCAGAACGGCAATTCTCGTTGGGATTTGCTTGATGTGCTGCGCGCTTGTCATGCCCTCCGACCAGAAGGCGTTGAGTGGCCAGAAAACGAAGATGGCTTTCCCAGCTTTAAGCTAGAACACCTGTCTGTTGCTAATGGTATTGAACACAGCAATGCGCACGATGCAATGGCGGACGTTATCGCGACTATCGAGATGGCGAAGAAAGTGAAAGCTGCGCAGCCTAAGTTGTTTGATTACTTCTTCTCCATGCGTCAAAAACGTAAGCTGAATGAGCTAGTTGATATCGTCAATATGACGCCTCTGATGCACGTTTCCGGTATGTTGGGACGAGAGTGCCAGTACACAAGCTGGATTGTGCCTGTTGCCTGGCACCCTACCAACAACAACGCAGTTATCACCATTGATTTAGCCAAAGATCCGCAACCAATTCTTGAGCTATCCGCGGAAGAACTGCATGAGAGGCTGTACACTAAACGGGAAGATCTGGGTGATTTATTACCTGTACCCGTCAAACTCGTGCACCTCAACAAGTGCCCTATTCTGGCGCCAGCGAAAACGTTGACCGCTGAAAATGCAGAGTCTATTGGTATTGACCGTCAACAATGTTTGAGCAACCTGGCTTTACTACGTCAACATCCAGAGATTCGTGAGAAGCTGATTGGTCTGTTTGCGATCGAGCGCAATTTTGAAAAAAGTGATGATGTGGATACTCAGCTTTACGATGGGTTCTTCTCACCAGCGGATCGCGCTGCAATGGATATTATTCGTGAAACCGACCCGAACAATCTGGCGGCACTCGATATCGAATTTGATGACAAGCGCATTAAACCGCTGCTGTTCCGTTACCGTGCACGTAACTTCCCAGGTACGCTCGACGAACAGGAACAAAGACGTTGGACACAGCACTGCCGTGAAGTGTTTGAAAGCCAAATCGAAGAGTATATGCTGAATTTAGAAAACTTAGTTCACGAACATGAAAGTGACGAAAAGAAAATCGCACTATTAAAATCCGTTTATCGTTACGTAGAGAGCTTAGCCTCTTAACTTCTTACTTAGTCAAGGGCACCGTATGGTGCACTTGTCGTTTTTATATGCTGCCCAAATGATAAAAGATCGATTATTACAACTGACCCAATTGCTCATCTCCCTCTTTCTCATCATGGGAGCACTTGGAATCGGAATTACTATCCAAAAGTTCACTGACACTTCTGTTCCAGGCAGTGTTATCGGCATGATCCTGTTATTTTTGACGATGGTACTTGGCCTTGTCAAAGTCGAATGGGTAAAACCCGGCGCAACTCTGTTTATTCGTTACATGATTTTGTTGTTCGTCCCAATTAGTGTGGGTCTGATGCAGCATTTCGACATGCTGTTTGCCAATGCACTACCCATTCTTGCAAGTGCGGTAGGCGGTACGTTAATCGTGTTGGTGAGTCTCGCATGGCTATTGGATTATTTGCTAAAGGAGAATCATTAGTATGTGGATACTCGTCACTATTGTCGTTTTCCTTATTGCACGCAAAATTGCGATTAAAGCGAATCACCCTATTGTTAACCCGTTGCTTATTAGTATTGCGGTTATCATTCCGCTATTGACCTATTTGAACGTCCCGTTTGACACTTATTACGCCGACAACGAAGTGTTTAGTTTCCTACTGCAACCTGCCGTTGTGGCTCTAGCTTACCCGCTATATGAGCAGCTTCCTCAGATCAGGGCAAACTGGCGAATCATTACCTTCGCTTGTGTTCTGGGCAGTGTGATGTCGATGATGACCACAACCCTGATAGCGGTTGCATTTCACACTGAGTTAAGTTTGATTGCGAGCTTGGTTGGTAAATCAGTGACCACCCCTATTGCGATGGAAATCTCCAGCCACCTTGGTGGCGAAGCGGCGGTTGCAGCGATCCTGGTTCTTCTGGTTGGCTTGCTGGGTGCGATTGTGGCTTACCCTATCTACAACATTATCGGAATTAAGCATCCTATTGCCCGAGGCTTAACTATGGGTACAGTGTCCCACGCACTAGGTACCGCGACATGTGTTGAAAAACAGCCAGCAGACGCGGCATTCTCCTCTTTAGCATTAGTGTTGTGCGGCATTATTACGTCGGTTCTGGCTCCAAGCTTTTTTGCTTTGGCTGTCTGGCTCTATCAATAAGCCACTGCTTTTGGCCTGCTTATCCTATGGGCAGGCTACCCCTTATTCTCCTCAGCCTTTCCTCTGACCATTTAAAACCGAATCGAATTATTTGTAGAGTGAATAGAGGTGACTCTCACCATCCTATTACTTGGCTATATGAGTATGAGTTAATATATTTAAGAGGTCGAAGTAATATGCAACGCCTTTGCAATCGAATACATGTGTGATATCACTCTAATTATGTAACGAGAATTTTAGTTGCATTATTTTACGTGATCTAAAGCACGGAACATTTCTCCACTTTGCATAGAATAACTGTCCATGCAATAACAAGGATTCAACATGAAAAGTCGCATTGAACAAGCGCTAGCAAGCGCACCTGAAGCACTTTCAAACCAACTTGCTCCTATCGTCCTAGCCGATGATTTTGATGCTACTCTTTCAGCACAGCAGTTCGAACAGTTACTGTCTGCTACCGCGCTATCTGACAAAGAGCTACGTGTTGCGCTGCTTCCTTTTGCCGCTGCTTATTCTTACGCACCTATTTCAGAGTTCTATGTTGGCGCCATTGTTCGCGGACTTTCTGGCCGCCTTTATTTCGGTGCAAACATGGAGTTCCTTGGTGTTCAGCTCGGTCAAACCGTTCACGCAGAGCAGTCGGCAATCAGTCATGCCTGGATGAAGGGTGAACGCGGTGTTAAAGACATCACGATTAACTTTAGCCCTTGTGGCCACTGTCGTCAGTTCATGAACGAGCTGTCTACAGCGAAAGAGTTAAAAGTCCAATTGCCAGAGCGTGAAGAAAAATCGCTACATGAATACCTACCTGAAGCATTTGGCCCGGCCGATCTGGGTATCCAATCTGGCTTAATGGCAGAAGTTAAGCATCAGTTCGAATGTGATGAGAACGATGTGTTGATTCAAAAAGCCGTCGATGCAATGAACATGAGCCATGCTCCTTACACCAATAACCTGAGTGGACTGGCGTTAGAGCTTGTTGATGGTCGCGTTTTCCAAGGCGCTTACGCAGAGAATGCGGCGTTTAACCCGAGCCTTCCTCCTCTTCAAGTTGCTTTGATTCAGGTACTACTGGCGGGTGAAACCTTTGATAACATCAAAGCGGCCGCTTTAGTGGAGAATTCTCAAGGAAAGATCAGTCATCTTGCTGACACCCAATCAACGTTAGAAGCGTTGAATCCTGACATCCCGCTTAGTTTCGTTAACGTATGATTCACATAACGATATCGATGAAAGCTCTACAACATGTAGAGCTTTTTTATTAGCAAAAAACCATACGCAAACGTTTGCTTTAAGATGAAATTTCAGTATGATCCCCTGCAAATTCTGTCTCATCACTTTATTTTGTAAGGGAACGATATGTTCGGTACTGCAACCAGCGCAAATGCTACTCGTGTATTACTTTTAGGCTCTGGCGAGCTTGGTAAAGAAGTCGCGATTGAATGTCAACGTCTGGGTCTGGAAGTCATCGCTTGTGACCGTTATGCGAATGCACCAGCAATGCAAATTGCTCACCGCAGCTACGTGCTTGATATGCTGGATGGTCAAACATTAGAAGAAATCATTAATAAAGAGCAACCTGCTTACGTTGTTCCTGAAATTGAAGCTATTGCGACCGACAAACTAGTCGAGCTTGAAGCAAAAGGTCTGAATGTCGTTCCAACGGCCAAGGCGACTAAGCTTACAATGAACCGCGAAGGTATTCGTCGTTTAGCAGCAGAAGAACTTCAACTGACCACTTCCCCTTACCAATTCGCAGACAACTACGATGACTTCAAAGCGGCAGTCGAGTTCACGGGTATCCCTTGTGTTGTTAAACCAGTGATGAGCTCATCTGGTAAAGGCCAGAGCGTTATCAAAGCAGAAGCTGATATTGAAAAGGCGTGGAATTACGCACAAGAAGGCGGTCGTACTGGCGCTGGTCGCGTGATTGTTGAAGGCTTTATTGATTTTGATTACGAGATCACCTTGCTCACCGTTCGCGCTGTGGATGGCGTGCACTTCTGTGCACCAATTGGCCACCGCCAAGAAGACGGTGACTACCGCGAGTCATGGCAGCCTCAAGTAATGTCAGACAATGCAGTACAAGCAGCACAGTACGCAGCGGAAAAAGTCGTCAATGCATTAGGCGGCTACGGTATTT
Organism: uncultured Vibrio sp.; assembly: GCF_963675395.1. NCBI lineage: Bacteria > Pseudomonadati > Pseudomonadota > Gammaproteobacteria > Vibrionales > Vibrionaceae > Vibrio > uncultured Vibrio sp. The sequence continues at coordinate 478,952 of NZ_OY776223.1, forward strand.
TCGGTGTCGAGCTGTTTGTAAAAGGCGACACAGTGATCTTCAACGAGGTCTCTCCTCGTCCACACGACACTGGATTGGTTACCCTGATTTCTCAGGAAATGTCTGAGTTTGCACTTCACGTTCGTGCATTTACCGGCATGCCAATTAACAACATTGTTCAATATGGTCCTGCTGCATCAGCGGTCATTCTTGGTCAGGGTACTTCAACGAACATTCGTTTTGATAACCTATCGGAAGCTTTGGCGCAGCCACAAACGCAAGTTCGTCTATTTGGCAAACCAGAAATCGACGGCCGTCGTCGCTTAGGCGTTGTAATGACTCGTCGAAACAGCACAGAAGAGTCCGTTAAAGATGCGGTAGAAAGTGCATCGAAAGTAAATATCGTTTACTAAGTCCGTTCTGACGTTCTGCCATAACAAAAAGCGCAGCTATAATTAGCTTAATACCGTTCGTTTAACAGCGAACGGTATTATCATCCGTCATTCTGGACAGCGACGAAGGAGCGTGATTCAGAATCTTCTATCCGAACACTCTGTCGCCAAAATTATTCCTATATTATTTTAGCTTGCTGATAATAGATTCCTAGTCTCGCTATGGCTCGCTGGAATGACCCGATTATGGCAGTTAAGCGATTAGCATTAGCTAAAATAGCGGTGCGCAATTCTCCTAAGATCAATATTTAAGACGCTTCAATTAAGTATACTTCTTCAGAGAAACGACTCAGGCCTTGCTTAGCAATTTTCGGATGGCTCTCATCTGCTTCGTCAACATTCAGGCAAGTGACTTTATAACCCGAGAACAACTGTTCAATCTCATTGGCCGGTACACTAAATGGAGGCCCCGCCATTTCTTGCTGAGCGTAGTTGAGTGTCACAAGCAGAATACGGCCACCCGGATTAAGAAGTTGTTTTAAACGATCAGCGTATTCTTCTCGCATATCTTGCGGCAATGCAACCAGTGCCGCTCGGTCGTAAACGATATCGACCTGAGAAACCGGTGCGGTAAAAAAGTCTCCGGTATAAATTGAAAGCTCATCAAACTGATACAACTCATGCATTCCGCTTATCGGCGTGACCATTGGAGTATAAAAATGCTCAGCAAAGAAAGCACGAACTGCTATCTGGCTTAACTCAACACCAATAACTTCGTCATGTTTGGTCGCCAACCATGCAAGGTCTTCCGACTTACCACATAGTGGAACCAATACGGTATCTTCGCGTTTGGGGCATGTGTGGTGCCAATGCTGAGGCAATAATGGATTTACATCTTCCAAATGGAATCCGATTTTGTTGCTGGCCCACTTATTGTGCCAAAACTCTGGGTCTCTCATTTTACTTTCTACTTGTCACTTGTCGGCTGATTTTCATTTTGTGGGGTAAGACTAATGATTTTTTCGAATTTGTCTATGGCGTTCATCTTTCGTTAATCTCCAAATGCTACGATGCATTTACGCTCTACAGAAGGATACTGACGTTTAATTAACAGAATAATGAAAATATAAATCGTGATCTAACGCATAATTACACTGTAAACATGAGAGTTAGCCTTGGAATATTTCAAAAAATCCCCATTTATATGTAACAACCTAATTTGCAAATCTTAGCGACTTTTTAGTTCCCATTTTCTAAGTGCAGCAAGTTAAGGAGAGTGAATGAGCTTATTTTTGCGTACGACAGCATTGATGCTTTTGGTACTAAGCCGTGCACCTGCATTCGCCGCAATGCCTATTGCGCCAATCAGCAGTGAACAGAATCGTTCAACAAGTCAAAATGAGGTTTGCCCAAAACTATTCAAACACAGCCTAAGCGGGTTATATGGCATTCGAACAATAGACGCCACCCCAACTCAGCCATACTCTGATTTTGATATCCTTTACACCAAAGCACATCAAGCTCAATTCGAACTTGAGACCATCTGTAAAAGTACCGCCCTTCTTAATGATGCCCAACCTTACTTTGCTGGCGTAAAATCTAAGCAACGAGCAGAGGAAAAAATCGCTCACGAACTCGATGGTCAGGTTGAACGCATCACGGATCTGGCACGAGCGACAATTGTTGCGGAAGACGTGGCAAGTTTAGTCTCAATCTACGAAACACTAGAACGCGAAACGACAATCGTTAAAGTGAAAAACCGATTTAAAAAGCCAGGGCCATCGGGTTACCGAGATTTAAACCTACTGGTTCGTTTACCGAAAACAAACCTTATCGCAGAAGTCCAGCTACACTTGAAAGCCATTGCCGATGTAAAGAATGGCCCGGAGCATGACCTTTATGAAAAAATCCAAAAGCTTGAGCGTCAGGCAATGGCAGAGAAACGCACTCTGACTGAATTTGAAACGGCGACGGTCAGAAGTATGCGCAGCCAAGCTAAGAACTTGTACCAGCACGCATGGCAACCATACTTAACAACTCACTTAGAAGCGGCATAAAAATTTGCTTCTCTGAAAATAACAAACCACCGCAATGCGGTGGTTTTCTTTTGCATGCCGAAACGAAAATGCATGCACGACAAAAGACCACGACTAAGCGTGATCTATTTGGTTAGCTTACTGTTCTTTCTTAAGATTTTCTACGCGAGCTTTTAATTTCTGACCCGGGCGGAAAGTCACGACACGTCGAGCAGTAATTGGAATATCTTCACCAGTTTTCGGGTTACGACCAGGCCGTTCATTCTTGTCACGAAGATCAAAATTACCAAAACCTGACAGTTTTACCTGTTCGCCACTTTCTAGTGCCTTGCGAATTTCTTCAAAGAACACTTCCACCGTTTCCTTGGCGTCCCGCTTACTAAATCCCAATTTATCAAACAGGTTTTCCGCCAGTTCGGCTTTTGTGAGCGCCATAAAACTTTCCTCAAAGCTATGTTAAACAATGCTACTTAGTGTAGCGCCAGAGCAGTTTTACCCTACCAATTCAAGAACATATCGGGGTTACATCAGGAAGTGTATGACAAGCTTATGATTTTCGCCAACTTTTTTCTTTGCGAATAAATGGAAAATGGCTGGATAAATTATTGTTAAATACCAACATTTTAACATATTTTATTTAGAGAGTTCTTAAATACAAAAGCCAACCAGTTGATTAAACCATTTTATTTAATAAATTCGATATAAAAAACCATTCAATAAATTTGTCAGGTATAGGCTATTTTACAAACACCTGACATAAAACTCGTCTGTATTTCATTGATTTGTAAGTAACTAGGTACATAAACAACCGACAAGAAGTATGACCACTTACCACCGGTTTTACTTTTATAAAGCTTGATTAACTCCAAGATTCTCACTGTTTTACGATGACTAGCCAATCAAAGGTTGATAGTGTGAACCTAGATTCACTTCATAACGAAATAGTTACAATTCTTACCATTATTTAAAGTACGGCCATGATTAATCAAGTCATCAATATTCTTTTTCCTGTATTTGCTCTTGTCGGCGTAGGCTATTTAGTCGGTCGTCATATTAAGCCAGATTTTCGCCCAATCAATCGAATCAACATTGATGTCTTTACTCCTGCGCTGGTGTTCTCCTCTCTGGTTAGCATGCCGCTGGACAATGCTCAAGGCCCCCTACTTTTCGCCGCCGTTATTGCAGTCTTGGTACCAGGATTGCTCATGATTCCAATCTGCAAAATAAGTGGGCTAACCTTTAAAGCGTGGGCACCACCGCACATGTTTCGTAACAGCGGCAATCTAGCCATACCTTTGTTTACCTATACATTTGGCGATATCGCCCTTTCTTCGGCGGTGTTACTGTTTGTTGTGTCGGCTTGTCTACATATTAGTGTGGGAATGATGCTATTAAGCAACGGCAACCCGCTAAAACAGATCGTAAAAATGCCCGTATTTTCATCGGCTTTACTTGCATTAGGTTTGAACTTATCGGGGGTTGGAGCTTGGGCTCCCCTTTATGAGGCAACGGCGTTGTTAGGTCAGGCTGCAGTGCCTGTTATGCTGCTGTCACTCGGTGCACAGATGTGCAGTTTACGTCTTGATGGTCTAAAAGTTGGCGTGATATGTACTGTACAATCGCTAACGACAGGTGCGGTCGCTTTCGCTTTAATCTACTGGTTTATCCCTCTGCCAACCATGCAGTTACAAATGATGGTGCTTTTCACCATGCTGCCGCCTGCGGTGATGAACTATTTATTTGCAGAGCGACTAAACATAGAGCCGATGAACGTGGCTTCGATGGTGTTATTTGGCAACTTTTTTAGCATATTAACCCTGCCTCTGCTGCTCACTTACACTTTATCGCTCTCTTAATACCAGAGAGCGACCCTAACGATAATGTAATTTTGCAGGAAGCGTCAGATGTTGCGCTTGGCGGTCTGGGGACTCAACCAGCGCTGTGACTTGCTCAAATAAGGTTTGCGCTATAAGTTCACAGTCCTGCTCGATTGAATCAATTTTTATTGGTAAGCAGTCTAAAATTGCAGAGTTATCAAAGGTGGCTATTTTTATATTCTCATCCAGCAACCGATGTTCCGTCAGATATCGTAAAACACCTTCCAGAATGGAATAAGAAGCGACAAATATTCGTGCCGGTAGACGGCCAATATCTTGGTGAACTTCCTGCAACATGGCATATCCAGACTCAGGCTGATAATCCCTATGTTTCACTAACTTTTCATCCAACTCTATGCCCGTAGCCAGCAAAGCGGCCTGATAACCTGAGTACCGTTCTGTACTCGGTGAAAGCTCTAATTGCCCGCCCAAATACGCGCACTCGCTAGCTTGTTGGCAAAGTTTTTCTACAACCTGTTGCGTTGCGCTGTAGGCGTCAGTTTTGATTGTGGTTAACGAGGTGGACTCAACGATGCGGTCAAACAAGATGACCGGGATCTGTTGCGTGATTTCCAGATAAGCTTTGTCGTCAGTCATCGCCGTTGCGACCATGAGTACGTCAACTTGTCTCTCCAACAGGCTTTTAACTGCCAATTTTTCTTGTTCTGGATTATCTTCCGAAGAGGCAATCAAAAGCTGGTAACCATGGCTACGTGCTAACTTTTCCAATAATTTCGCAGTAGTAGCAAAGCCCATATTGGCTAAATCAGGAATCACGAGCCCCAACGTATAGGTACGGTTTGCCTTTAAAGCTCGCGCGTACAAGCTTGGCGCATAGTTGTGCTCATCAACCACAGCCTGAACTCGCTTTACCGTTTCCTCATTAATACGATGTTTCTTTGCGTGACCATTGAGGACAAAGCTAACTGTGGATTTAGAGACTCCAGCGAGCTCAGCAATATCTGCTAACTTCAGTTTTTTCTTTTTCAACATACCCTTCCATAATGAGTTACTTCCGATTAACCCAAAACACCAGCAATAACGTACGTAACGCTAAAAATATCAAGTCGTTACTTCGGTTAATTAGTCTCGTGAGCAGGTTTACTACATCGGACGCCATCATACCGATGAAAGCGTTGAAAGCCATCCCCCTTTAATCTCATGGATGTCACTTAGCGATCCCTTCCTATGGCGTAGATCACAATCAGCAGCATTTCTCCTTCTGATAAACGAATTTTGATTGATTAGCTAAACCGTTTTAGCTAAAAATACTCTCAGTTAATCTAAGCTGTTTTAAGGTATAAGTTATGAGCACAATTTGGGTGACTGGTGATGCGGTCGTTGACTTGATTCCGGATTCCGATTCCACATATTTAAAATGCCCTGGTGGCGCGCCTGCCAATGTCGCGGTAGCGATCGCTCGCTTGGGAGTCAACAGCGCATTTTTTGGTCGTGTAGGGCTAGACCCGTTGGGTCGTTTTATGAAAGAAACCTTGGCTAAGGAAGCGGTGAATACGGATTTTATGCTGCTTGATGAGGCTCAACGAACGTCGACCGTCATTGTTGACTTGGATGACTCAGGCGAACGCAGCTTTACCTTTATGGTCAAACCAAGTGCCGATCAGTTCTTGCTTCCTACCGATATTCCTTCTTTCTCCAAGGGAGACTGGCTACATGTATGTTCGATAGCTCTAGCAAATGAGCCAAGCCGAAGCACTACACTAAAAGCAATGCAAGACATTAAAGAAGCAGGCGGTTTTGTTAGCTTTGATCCTAACCTTCGGGAAGAGGTATGGGCACAACCAGAGCAACTTAAACCTGTCGTCCGTCAAGCGGTTGAGCTGGCAGATGTTGTTAAGTTTTCAGACGACGAGCTGCTTTTCTTAACCGATACCAGCTCGTTAGAAGAAGGCTTAGACGCGATTAAGTACTTCAATAATACGCTCGTATTGATCACTCAAGGAGCAAAAGGCGCGCTAACCGTATTTGAAGAAGAGCAAGAACTGATTGCTGGTCAAGCTGTGAAACCTGTCGATACAACAGGTGCTGGTGATGCATTTGTCGGTGGTTTACTGGCGAAATTGGCGCAACAGTCAGAGTGGGCAAATAAAGAGGTCATTCATGCCGCGGTAAATTGGGCGAATGGCTGCGGTGCGCTTGCCACCACTCAAAAAGGGGCAATGACGGCATTGCCTACTCAGGAAGCCCTGCTCGCTTACATTTGATAGTAAAGACAAAATTAAAGTCCCCGCACATAGCGGGGATTTTTATAATTGGTTTTTATTGCTGCTGAAATGGCGCTTTCGCTGCTCTGAACCGATGTAATGTCGCATCTGCTGCCTGGCCACTGAGCGATATTCTGGTTGCATCTTGATCGGTAAATACACGAGATGACATAACCGCAGCGCCGCCGTTCACAAACACTTCAACCGAAGAGGTATCAGCAAGGATACGTAATTCAATACGCTCACTATCGAGCGGCAACTCGCGAATGGTATCTTGTGCACGATTCAACGTTTGAGAACGGTCCATGATTAAACAGCGCTTTTTCGCGTCAGCTCGTAAAACAAACTTCTGCGTCGGATTCTCAAATAGATTTAGTTCATCGCCCCACTCTAACGTGATGGTTAAATCAAAAGACTTAGTTCCAATATTCAGCCCATTTGCGTCAAGGTCGATTTCAGAAGAGGACTCAATCAGGGATTCCATCTCCGCAATAGGCCATTGGTATAGAATACCATCGCGATACGTCAGTTCTCTCATCGCGGTAAGTTGATGGACCCACCCGTTGTCGCTGCTTGGTTGGTCAATTTCATCAGGCAAGCCCATCCAGCCACACATCACACGTCTGCCATCTGGAGTTTGCATACTTTGTGGTGCGTAAAAGTCGAAGCCGAAGTCCAAATGCTGAAAATCGCCCATTCTTAAGCCATTGCCATCAACCCATTCCGCTTTCACAATGCCGTTGTGATGTGGAATAGTGTTGTGCACAGAAAAAGACGGTATGCCTTGCGGTCCAATCACCACGAACATTTGTTCATCCAGAGTAAATAGGTCTGGGCATTCCCACATGTAGCCAAAATCGCCTAACTCTTCGCCATACAGTCCGTTAAATTGCCATTGACGTAAATCCTCTGACTGGTAAATGGCAAGCCGTCCTTTCAGGTCGTCCGTTTGTGCGCCCAGCAACATTAGCCACTTGCCATCATGGCGAACTACTTTAGGGTCTCGAATGTGAGGGGTGACATGTGGAGGCAACGTATCGATAACAGGACCATATTTGGTAAAATTCACCCCGTCACGGGAAGTCGCTAAACATTGAGTCGTTTGACGGTCTCGTTCTTGCCCTATCCGGGTGTTACCCGTATAAAACAACATCAACTCTTCACCATGACTCAACGCGTGTCCAGAAAATACACCGTGACTATCACACCAAAGAGAAGGCGTCAGAGCAACAGAGTGCCACTTCCAATTAACCAGATCCTGGCTCGTTAAGTGTACCCAGTGTTTATCTTTGTGTTCGCAGCTGTACGGGTACCACTGATAGAAGAGATGGTATTCACCATTATGATAAATGAAACCATTTGGGTCATTGAGTAATCCCTGAGGTGGGGAGATATGCCAAGACGGACGATGTTCGCACTCAACAGGATTTTGTAAAGCAGAAAATTGTTTAGATTGCTGTGCAGAAATAGACTCTCCCACTTCAAGCAACGCTTCCGTGTTTAACCCCGCAGGGCGGGAGAAGGTTAACTGAGTCTCCCCTTGAACCTGTTCTCGCTTTTCGATCAGAGCAGAGTCCTGAACCAAATCGATATTCCGGACTTCTATCATAAGATCTTTTTCTGTAAGCAGCGTGCGAGAGATATTTTCAATACCTCCACTAAGAGAAAGAATTTCTGTTATGGACATCAGTTTACCTAAACATTTAAATTGGGAACGATTGCAAAATACCACACCCCCCACAATATTCCTAGTTTGTCTGCAATTTCAAGCACTCATAGTTGAGATAGATCTACTTTTGAAGCGATTTAGCAGTCAATTCAACATATTAAACACCTACTATTCCATTTTAAAATTGGAACGTTCCCTTTATCCGTATTCAATCATTTTCAGTTCATTGACTTGCTTGAAGTATAAAAAAACCCTGCCGAGTTGGCAGGGTTTTTAGACTTTCTAGTTAGTGAAGAATCTCGATACGCTTAGTCGCGCAGAGTCGCACCAAACTTCTCAGATACGTGAGCAACGATAGCGTCTACCGCACCCGCGATGTCTGCATCTTCTAACGTACGTTCAAGAGACTGGAGAGTCAGAGCGATTGCAAGACTCTTCTTGCCTTCTTCAACGCCTTTACCTACATACACGTCGAATAGTTTCGCATCTTTCAGGAACTCGCCGCCCTGCTCTAAACAAGCATTAACAATGTCACCTGAAGCTATTGCGTCATCAACTACTACCGCGATATCGCGGCGGTTTGATGGGAATTTAGAAAGCTGAACCGCTTCTGGAATCACTTTTGAGTTGATTGCAGACCATTCGATTTCGAATACGATAGTACGGCCATTTAGACCAAACTTGCGCTCAAGCTCTGGGTGAACCGTACCGATAACGCCCACTTCTTTTCCATCTACGATGATTGCCGCAGACTGACCTGGGTGAAGTGCTGGGTGCTTCGCTGCTGCGAAAGAGTATGCTTTTTCGTTAGCAGACAGTTCAAGGATCGCTTCTAGATCGCCTTTAAGATCGAAGAAGTCTACGGTATTTGTCTCGATATCCCAGTGCTCTTCACCGCGAGTACCAGCAATAACACCCGCCAACATAGGCTCTTGGCGCATGCCGTTTTCTGCAGATTCACATGGGATGAAACGTAGACCGTATTCGAATAGGCGAACGCGTGGCTGTTGACGCTTCTGGTTGTGAACAACCGTGTTCAATAGGCCCTGGATAAGACCAAGACGCATTGCTGACATGTCTGCTGAAATTGGATTTGGCAGCACTAGCGGCTCAACACCCGGTACAATCAGTTTTTGTTGCTCAGGCTCAACGAAGCTGTAAGTGATCGCTTCATGGTAACCACGGTCAACAAGAAGATCACGAACGCGCTTAAGTGGAAGGTCCGCTTCCACGTGGTTGTGCATCTTAAGCGCAGCCGCTGGGTGCTGGTTAGGAATGTTGTCGTAACCGTAAATACGACCAACTTCTTCAATCAGATCCTGCTCGATAGCGATATCGAAACGCCATGTTGGAGCAATAGCAACCCAACCTGCTTCACCGTTTTCAAGAACAGAAGCTTCAACCGTCAGACCAAGACGCTCTAGGATTTCTACTACATCGCTATCTGCAATATGGTGACCAAGTAGGTTGTCCAGTTTAGTACGACGTAACGCAACTTTGTTTGGCTTAGGTAGGTCTGCTTCAGATTCTACTGAAACAACAGGAGCCACTTCACCGCCACAGATCTCAACAAGAAGTTCTGTCGCACGCTCCATTGCGCTTACTTGCAGCGCGTAATCCACACCACGCTCAAAGCGCATTGAAGAATCAGTGTGCAGACCGTAGCTACGAGCGCGACCACGGATGTGGTCAGGTGCAAAGAATGCACATTCAAGTAGAACGTCTTTAGTTTCTGATGTTACGCCAGAGTCTTCACCACCAAAGATACCAGCGATTGCTAGTGCTTTGTTGTGGTCCGCGACAACGAGAGTGTCTGCGTTTAGTTCTGCTTCGCTACCGTCAAGAAGTGTTAGCTTCTCACCTTGTTCAGCCAGACGAACGACGATGCCGCCTTCGATCTTCGCTAGGTCGAATGCGTGCATTGGTTGGCCTTGCTCTAGCAGCACATAGTTCGTGATGTCTACTACAGGGTCAATAGAACGGATACCACAACGACGCAGTTTCTCTTGCATCCAAAGTGGTGTTTCAGCTTGAACGTTTACGTTTTTAACCACACGGCCCATGTAACGTGGACACGCAGTTGGCGCTTTTACGTCGATAGAAACGGTGTCTTCGATTGAAGCTGCAACCGCTTCTACTGCTGGCTCAGTGACGTCAGCACGGTTAAGTACGCCAACTTCACGGGCCATACCGCGGATGCTGAAACAATCAGCACGGTTTGCTGTTAGATCTACGTCTACTGTTACGTCATTTAGACCTAGGAATTCACGGAAATCAGTACCGATCGCTGCGTCTTCTGCCAGTTCCATGATGCCGTCTGACTCTACGTCGATACCGAGTTCAGTGAATGAACAAAGCATGCCGTGAGATGGCTGACCACGTAGTTTTGCTTTCTTGATTTTGAAATCACCAGGAAGCACCGCGCCTACCGTTGCAACCGCAACTTTTAGGCCTTGACGACAGTTAGGCGCGCCACAAACGATGTCTAGAAGCTCTTCTTCGCCAACATCGATTTTAGTTACGCGTAATTTGTCTGCATCTGGGTGTTGACCACATTCAACAACGTGACCAACTTTAACGCCAGTAAAAGAACCTGCTACAGGAAGAACGTCGTCTACCTCTAGGCCGGCCATTGTAATTTGGTGAGTTAGCTCGTCAGTAGTAACCGCAGGGTTTACCCACTCACGAAGCCATGATTCGCTGAATTTCATGTTAATGAACCCTCTGGATTACTTGAACTGTTTTAGGAAACGAAGATCGTTCTCGAAGAACGCACGTAGGTCGTTCACGCCGTAACGAAGCATTGTCAGACGTTCAACACCCATACCGAATGCGAAACCAGAGTATTTTTCAGGATCGATGCCTACGCTACGTAGTACGTTCGGGTGAACCATACCGCAGCCTAGAACTTCTAACCATTTACCGTTTTTACCTTTCACGTCTACTTCTGCTGAAGGCTCTGTGAACGGGAAGTAAGATGGACGGAAACGTACTTCAACTTCCTCTTCGAAGAAGTTACATAGAAAATCGTGCAGGATACCTTTCAGTTGAGCGAAATTCACGTTCTCATCGACCAACATACCTTCCACTTGGTGGAACATTGGCGTATGCGTTTGGTCGTAGTCGTTACGGTATACTCGGCCCGGAGCGATGAAGCGGAATGGTGGTTTACCATTTTCCATCGTACGGATCTGTACGCCTGACGTATGAGTACGAAGCATCAAATCTGGGTTGAAGAAGAAAGTATCGTGATCAGTACGCGCTGGGTGGTCAGCGGCAATGTTTAGCGCATCAAAGTTGTGGAAAGCATCTTCGATCTCTGGACCAGACTCTGTGTTAAAGCCAAGTTCGCCAAAGAACTTCTCAATACGCTCAACGGTACGAGTAACTGGGTGTAGACCACCGTTTTCAATACGACGACCCGGTAGAGTAACGTCGATGGTTTCAGCGGCTAGTTTCGCTTCTAGCTCTGCACGTTGTAGTGCGTCTTTACGAGCTGCGATTGCTTGCTGAACGGCACCTTTCGCTTTGTTGATCTCTTGACCAGCTTCACGGCGCTCTTCTGGTGGTAATTTGCCTAGGCTTTGAAGCTGAGCAGTTAGCTCACCTTTCTTACCTAGATACTGAACGCGCACTTCATCAAGTGCGACTAGCGATTCGGCAGCTTCAATTGCAGTGCTCGCGCTAGCAATGATCTCTTCTAGATGTTGCATCGTTTCCTCATCTACCTGTTGGTAGTGTCCATAAGGGAGTGATTGGTTTTTTGATAGCTGTACATAGTAGCCAAACCAGACACCAATGCCAAATTGAATTACGAAAAGAAGGGGTTATTGAATAAAAAGAACACAAAAACGCAAAAAAAGCAGTGTTGCGATTAATTTGAGCCTGATTAAACTGAGTTATTTACCGAAAACAAAACCGCGAGAAGCAGTGATTTTAAAAATGCGAAATAGGCAAAGTTAAACGAGAAAATGCACAGCGAGAGTTGTTGCACAGAACACGCATGATACCGCTTCTATTTCAAACCAATGTGTATTTCAGACATCCAATGGTTTAAGAAATAGTCGCGATACTAACCAGCCAAATTATGAAAGGACATTAGATAGATAAGCTTGGCTTTTCACCTGCTGACGCAATAGCGTAGCGAATATCATCAATAAAGTGAGCATTTGTCTCAGTTATGCCATCTGAGAATGTCACTGGATGATGCGGGCCCGCAAGCACCACGACATTGGTGAAATCTGAGACGTTATAGTTTTCAGCAACAACATTCTTTGAGTGGAAATCAAGCACTGTCTTGGCGACGAGTTCTTCAAGCTGTAAAAGCTGTTCTTCTGTAATCTTCATCCTTGCCAAAGCGACACGAACACAGTTTTCAGCCGCAGTGGCCTGCTCTTTAATGATTTCTGTGTATTTATCGTTAAGCTTCGAGTTTTCAGCATAGCTGTAGAAAAGCGGTCCATGAAGCGTAATGTTGTTCTCTTCATCGACATAGACAAGATCCAATAGCTCCAGAGCTTTTAGGTAATCAGACATACTCTGTTTAGACAGCTCGTACTTTTTCTTTAAGATTGAGTAGCCATCTTTTCCACGTAGCATCCTTAACTCACGATAAAAATCGTAAAGGTGTGGAAACTGGAAGAACACTTCATCTTGGGTGCGGCTAAAGTAGTCTTCATCTTCACCTTGCAGCTGGTCAGCTAACTTTTGCAGTTCATCTAACGTGCAATCAATAGCTCGACAGTATTCGAGTAATTTATCTAAAGCCAGGTTGGTACTGGTTAAATGTCTTTTAAAAGTGGACAACGGCATGCCCATTTTTTCAGATAGCTCTCGATATGTTAGCCCTTTCGTCTTAATCGCTTGTCTTAAAGCGGCTAACAAATACTCGGGAGTCAAATCTCTCATCTACGATTCCTTTTTGGCAAAGTTACAGCTGTACAACATTTGTAACAACTTAGAACCACTCAGCTAGTTAATAGTTCATATTTTTATCATAAAAATATGAATTAATATACCGCCCCTTACATTCGCATGACAAATGGCACATCGAAGAATGCTGTTGGTTTCATTATGCCTATTAAATCTTATTGATAATAAAAACAAGTAAATTCAACATTTATTTAGATACTTACAACATCACCATCATAAACTTCAGTATGTTACACCAAAGAAATTGCACTATTTCAGAATGTTGAACTTTAAATATCAATATGACAAATTGAATTTATATTCACACACAGTGCATGCAAAATGCATTTTATCAAACAGGGAAATATCTTACCTCTCCCACTTTATGACATTAAAAACGTGGGTCATGGTAAAAACCCGTGATAAGCGCTGAGTGATCAGGTTGGGAAGGTCGTATAGGTTTTAACTACGAAGGCTTTATCGCTGTAAAAAAGTGGAGACAAGGGAAGTGAAAGAAATAAGAAGGATTTGAATTGTAGAGGCAATAAAAAAGGAGAGCTAACGCTCTCCTTTTCTTAAACCTAAACTGCTAATTAAAGAGCAGCTTTCGCTTTTTCAACTAGAACTGCAAATGCAGATTTGTCGAATACTGCGATGTCCGCAAGAATCTTACGGTCGATCTCGATAGATGCTTTCTTAAGACCGTTGATGAAACGGCTGTAAGATAGACCATTTTGACGAGATGCCGCGTTGATACGTGCAATCCATAGTTGACGGAATTGACGTTTCTTGTTGCGACGGTCACGGTAAGCGTATTGACCAGCTTTAGTAACTGCTTGGAAAGCTACGCGGTAAACACGTGAACGCGCACCGTAGTAACCTTTAGCTTGTTTTAGAACTTTCTTATGACGTGCACGAGCTTGTACACCACGTTTTACGCGAGGCATTATGCTTCTCCTAAACTAAACGATTGATAAACTAAAAAGAATTAAGCGTATGGCAACATACGAACTACTGCAGCCACTTCACATTTAGGAAGGATTGCATTTGGACGTAGTTGACGCTTGTTCTTAGTAGTACGCTTAGTCAGGATGTGACGTTTTGTAGCGTGCTTGAACTTAATACCACCAGCAGTTTTCTTGAAACGCTTAGCAGCACCTTTGTTGGTTTTCATCTTAGGCATGATGAATAACTCCGCATTGTAGTAGTTTAATAAACAATGTAATTAGGGCGAACAAAACCCAACCGCTTACCTTCTATTCAAAGGAGTCGGCTAGGTTTTCATTACTTTATAAGCCGTTAATTACTTCTTTTTAGGGGCTAGCACCATGATCATCTGACGACCTTCAATACGGCTAGGGAAAGATTCTACTACAGCGAGTTCTGCAGTATCTTCTTTCAAGCGGTTTAGAACGTCGACACCGATGTCTTGGTGTGCCATCTCACGGCCACGGAAGCGAATTGTTACCTTCACTTTGTTGCCTTCTTCTAGGAAACGCACCAGGTTGCGTAGTTTTACCTGGTAGTCTCCAATATCAGTTCCAGGTCGGAATTTTACTTCCTTGATCTGAATCTGCTTTTGCTTCTTCTTCTGCTCTTTCGCAGCCTTGCTCTTCTCAAAGAGGAATTTACCGTAGTCCATCACACGACAAACTGGCGGCTCAGCGTTAGGACTAATCTCAACAAGATCCATACCTGCTTCTTCAGCAGCAGCAATCGCTTCTTGGATCGATACAACACCAACTGATTCACCGTCAGCGCCTGTTAGTCGAACTTCACGAACGCCACGAATTTCACCGTTTAAACGGTGTGGGTTTTGTTTTACCGGCTGTTGGCCGCGTCTTCCGCCTTTAATAGCTTATTCCTCCAGATTGAGCTTACGGCTTGAAATCTCGTCTTGGATGTAAGAGATAAAATCATCCACCTTAAATTTACCGAGATCTTTACCTTTACGAGTACGCACTGCAATTTCGCCAGCTTCCATTTCTTGGTCACCAACGACAAGCATATACGGTACACGCTTCAAAGTGTGTTCGCGGATTTTAAAGCCAATCTTCTCATTTCTCAAGTCCGCTTTAGCTCTAATTCCACTTTTTTGTAATTTTTGTACTACTTCATGAACATAATCTGACTGTTTATCAGTAATATTCATAAGAATTGCTTGTTCTGGCGCCAACCAAGTTGGGAAGAAACCCGCGTATTCTTCGATAAGGATACCGATGAAACGTTCTAGTGAACCTAGAATTGCACGGTGAATCATTACCGGAACAAGACGTTCGTTGTTTTCACCTACATAAGTTGCGCCTAAGCGACCAGGTAGGTTGAAGTCTAGCTGAACAGTACCACACTGCCATGCACGGTCTAGACAGTCGTATAGCGTGAACTCAATCTTAGGACCGTAGAATGCACCCTCGCCTTCTTGAATCTCATATGGGATTTCCATTGATTCTAAAGACAATTTCAATGCTTCTTCAGATTGATCCCAGATTTCATCCGAGCCTACACGTTTTTCTGGACGAGTAGACAGCTTCACGACGATGTTGTCGAAACCAAATGTTTGGTACGTATCATACACCATTTTGATACAGCTGGTGACTTCTTCTTGGATTTGGCTCTCAGTACAGAAGATGTGAGCGTCATCCTGAGTAAAACCACGTACACGCATAATACCGTGTAGAGCACCTGATGGTTCATTACGGTGACATGAGCCGAACTCGGCCATACGTAACGGAAGATCACGGTATGATTTTAGACCTTGGTTAAAGATCTGAACGTGACCTGGACAGTTCATCGGCTTGATTGCGTATTCACGGTTTTCAGAAGAAGTCGTGAACATCGCCTCTGCGTATTTGTCCCAGTGACCAGAGCGTTCCCAAAGAACACGGTCCATCATCAGTGGGCCTTTTACTTCCTGATAATCGTACTCGTTTAGTTTATCACGAACGAATACTTCTAGATCACGGAAGATAGACCAACCATTGTGATGCCAGAACACCATACCCGGTGCTTCTTGCTGCATGTGGAATAGGTCGAGTTGCTTACCGATTTTACGGTGGTCACGCTTCGCCGCTTCTTCTAGGCGAGTCAGGTGGGCCTTAAGTGCTTTCTTATCGTGGAAAGCAGTGCCGTAAATACGCTGAAGCATTTTGTTGTCGCTGTTGCCACGCCAGTAAGCACCTGCAACATTCAATAGCGTGAAATGTTGACAGAAACCCATGTTAGGAACGTGAGGGCCACGACACATGTCGATGTATTCTTCATGGTGGTATAGCCCTGGACGATCATCACGAGATACGTTTTCGTCCAGGATTTCCACTTTGTACGGTTCACCACGTGATTCAAATGTATCACGCGCTTCCTGCCAGCTTACTTTTTTCTTAACAACTTCGTACTTGGTTTTCGCAAGCTCTTTCATACGCTTTTCAATCTTCTCAAGATCTTCTTGCGTTAGAGACTCGTCTAAGTCGATGTCGTAGTAGAAGCCGCTGTCGATGGTTGGACCGATCGCCATTTTAGCTTGTGGGTAAAGCTGTTTTAAAGCGTGACCAAGAAGGTGAGCGCATGAGTGACGAACGATTTCCAGTCCGTCTACTTCATCTTTTACTGTGATGATTTCAAGGCTTGCGTCTTCTTCAATTAAATCACACGCATCAACACGATTACCGTTTACACGACCAGCGATAGTTGCTTTTGCAAGACCAGGACCGATCGATTGCGCAACTTCCATAGTAGAAACTGGGTTATCAAATTGACGCTGACTGCCGTCAGGAAGAGTAATAATAGGCATGCTATGTCCTTTACAGTGGTGTTGCATACCAAGCAACACATGTTATTCAAATTAGAAGCTATTTGTTGGAAAATAGTTGAGAGTCGACAAAGGTCTCTCGGTAACACGAATACCGGACCATTATCGGGACAGCAGATTGTACCTAGCTCACAATTAGAATGCAAAGAACGATTTACGCTGTCATTCAATCTTCATCCATCGGTCAACAAACGACGGCTACCTGAATGCCGCACATACCTTGTATTCAATAATAGGTATGTCATTTCACTGCGACAGCCGTGCAACACTCAATTTCCCTAGCTATATAGATAGCACGGCTGCCACTTTAAGACGCTAAAGTTAATTATTTAAACAAGATTCAGGTAACTAATTAAGCTATAAGCTTAGAGTAGGTTCAATTGCTGCTGCGACTTGAGCATCGGTTGCACCGATCGGCAGAGTAAACGAACGATACTGATCGCCAGACAAGCTGAGTGAGCGATCGATTTCTGCCAAACAATGGATGACCTGCCCTTCTAAAATGAAGGAAAGCTCAATTTCTTTCGAAGAGAGAAAACCATTATTGCGAAATTCCAGTTCCTGATAGATGCCTGAACGAGAAGAGAAAGAGCCTCCACGCAAAAAGCCTTTCTCTACATCCGCTTTCACCATCGTAAAGCCCGCTTGTTCAATAGCCTGAAGCACTCGCGATACCACTGGCAACGGTTTGACTTCAATATAGTCACGGTCACGTGGGTCCATGGCGAAATCAATGTCTAATGTGGTTTCTAACCAAACATGGCACTGATTTTTTAATGCGTTGACTAATGTGATTGGTGCTTCATCATGTAACTTTAATTGAAACGGGACTTGCTTCTCTTCATTAGCTTGAATCACAAAGGGCTCAACAGCTTTCAACTGATCAAGCGTAAACGTCTCGTATCTGACGCTGTCATCCAATTCTACTTTCATTTCCGTATTCAGTTTGATCGTGATGGCATCTATTCTCTGCTCAACATCGCCACCAATAATGTGGACATGCCCCTTAAGCGTTGAACCTTGATAAACACTCATCTCATCCAAAATGGTATCCACTTTTGCCGAACCAATACCTAATGATGCTTTTAACTTTTTAAACATTTCTTCCCTTACGTCTCTATCATTTTTATTGTGATTGTCATCTGTGTACACAATTGCTTCGTGCGCTTCAAGTAATAGACATCCAGATTTCGGGCTATTTCCCCTATCTATCAAAAATAACCACACAAGCTCCCACATTAGACATCAGAATCGCTCACGTAATGCCGTTACTAAACCATCCATATTGATACCAGTTTGAGAGAACTATTTGCTATTTCTCCTTAAATTGAGCACTATTTGTATAGTCAATTAAAGGAAATCATTATGTCTGCGCCACTCTACATACAAATTAAGCAATTTATCCTCGATAAAATTGAAACCGGAGAGTGGATGACCGGACAACGCATCGCAACCGAGTTCGAGTTAACCGAACAATTTGATGTCAGTAGGATGACCGTGAACAAAGCGATTCGAGATCTCGTTAACGAAGGCAGACTTCAACGCCGACCGCGACTTGGCACCTTTGTCTGTGATCCGGTTGAAAAATCCGAGTCACCACTGTTAGACATCCGTAATATTGCTCAGGAAGTCAGTGAGCGGGGCCGTCAATATCGCAGCAAGGTGCTGAAACAGATAGCGATAAAAGCTGATGCGACTATCGCCACAAAACTTGGGGTGATGCTTGGAACAACCGTGTTCTACAGTGAAATTATTCACTATGAGGACAGCACTCCAATCCAGTTAGAACTACGCTGGGTCAATAGCCAATATGCGCCAAGTTACTTGGACCAAGACTTCACTAATATAACGCCAAACCAGTTTTTGTCCGATAACTGTCCGCTCAGTGCCATCGAACATACGGTTGAAGCTATCGTTCCGGATAGCCGCATAAAACTGGATCTAAAAATGCAAGCTAATGAGCCTTGCCTGCTATTAAATCGCAGAACGTGGAGCCAAGATAAACTCGTCAGTACCGCCTTGCTCTACCACCCAGGAAATAAGTACAAACTAAGTTCAAAAGTGCTCGTTTAAACGTGTGGGAATTACAATTCCCCTACTCTTCGATCACACCTTTGCAACATCAATCTTGTCATCGATACTTTCTTATTATACATATTTGTATATACATTTAATGCTACCAACCAAATAGGATACAAAAATGGATTTGCTGATTGAAAATGCGCGTCTGGTCACTATGACGCAAGGGGAAGCAGGATATCTGCCTACATCACCTGCGCGTGTCGGTATTCAATCGGGGAAAATTGTCGCCATCAGTACTTGTGCACGTGGTGAAGATACCCCTCAAATCGAGTCACAGCTAAATCCTCAACACTACCCACAATGTTTTGATCTACAAGGCAAGTTGATGATGCCGGGTCTGATCGATTGTCATACTCACCTTGTCTATGCCGGCAATCGTGCCAATGAGTTCGAGATGCGTTTAAACGGGGTGCCGTATCAAGAGATTGCTCAACAAGGTGGTGGTATTCTCTCGACAGTAAAGGCAACACGAGCAGCAACCGAAGAGCAGTTAGTCGAACTCGCACTGCCTCGTTTAGACGGGCTGCTAGCCAGTGGTGTGACTTCGGTAGAAGTGAAGTCCGGCTATGGGCTGACGTACAATGATGAGCTCAAAATGCTACGTGCTGCCAAAGCACTGGAACAAGAACGAAAAGTGAAGGTAACCACAACGTTACTTGCCGCTCATGCACTTCCTCCGGAGTTTACTGGTCGCGCTGATGACTATATTGAACATATTTGTCAGGATATCATTCCAATCGTTGCTGACGAAAAGCTGGCCACCAGCGTTGATGTTTTTTGTGAGTCGATCGGCTTCAACCTAGCACAGACAGAGAAAGTATTTGCCACGGCAATACAGCACGGCTTAAAAGTAAAGGGCCATACAGAACAGCTCTCTAACCTTGGTGGTACCGCGCTTACGGCACAATACAATGGCCTTTCTGCCGATCATATTGAGTTCCTTGATGAAGAAGGCGTTATCGCGCTTTCCAAATCAAACACCGTCGCAACCCTGCTTCCAGGCGCATTTTACTTCTTGCGTGAAACGCAACTGCCGCCAATCGAGTTGCTGAGAAAGCATCAGGTACCGATGGCGATCGCAACGGATGTTAACCCAGGCACGTCGCCATTTTCCGATATGACCCTGATGATGAATATGGCGTGCACCCTATTCTGCCTGACTCCACAGGAAGCGCTACGAGGCGCAACTCAACATGCAGCAAAAGCATTAGGCTACGAAGGTTCTCGAGGGGTGGTAAAAGTTGGCTTTGATGCTGACTTCTCGGTTTGGGATATCGACCATCCAGCCGATCTGAGTTATCAAGTCGGTGCAAAACGTCTGGTAGGTCGTATAGTAAATGGTGAGTACATTGCACATGGAGGCCTTTAATATGTCTCAATCAGACTTACATAACCCACTATTTCATTGGCAAGGCCGTCATGATGCTGAAGACGGAAAGCTTGGTCAACGTATCCACCATATCGTCCAACATCAGTCAGTCAGCGAACTGGAAAAACAGCCGCATGGTGTCTCAATATTAGGCTTCGCAACGGATGCAGGTGTAGCAAGAAACAAAGGTCGCGTCGGAGCGAAGAAATCTCCTGACTTAATCCGTCGAGCGCTGGCAAATCTCGCGTGGCACAAAGACGCGCCAATTTATGATCTCGGAACGGTAGTGTGTGAAGACGACTTATTGGAAGAAAGTCAGGCTCTTTGTGCCAGTACTATTTCTCATGCACTGCCCCACACCCCGGTTATTGTTCTGGGTGGCGGACACGAAATCGCATGGGCCTCTTTCTCAGGAATTGCAGAATACTTTAAGTTAAATCATCCGGATAAAAAGCCGAAAATTGGCATTATCAATTTCGATGCGCACTTCGATCTGCGTGCTTTTGAAAGCCCGATAGCCGACGTGAAGCCAAGCTCTGGCACGCCATTCAACCAAATTCATCACCTTTGCCAACGCAATGATTGGGTTTTCCACTACGCTTGCTTAGGTGTCAGCCGCAGCAGCAACACTCAGGCTCTATTCCAAAAAGCTGATGACTTAAACGTGTGGTACGTAGAAGATCATCAGCTTAGCTATTTGAACCTCAGCTACCACCTGACGCAACTGCAACACTTTATCGACGATTGTGACTACCTGTATCTTACGATAGATCTAGACGTGTTTCCGGCAGCAACGGCTCCGGGCGTCAGCGCGCCAGCAGCTCGTGGGGTGAGTTACGACACCATCGCCCCGTTTCTAGAACGGATTCTGCATTGTAAAAACAAGTTGATGTTGGCCGATATTGCCGAATACAACCCAAATTATGATGTCGATAGTCAGACCGCGCGCTTAGCGGCTCGCTTATGTTGGGATATCGCCAACGCGATGGCAGAGAAGTAACAGCCGTTATTATTTAAGCTTCTGACACTAATGCAGTATTCAAAAGCTCTATCTAAAACATGTAATGCCGTTCGCTTAGCTGCTAACGGCGTCTTTAAGCCTCCAGTCATCCTGAACAACGACGAAGGAGTGTGATTCAGGATCTAATTTCTGAGCACTTTATGGCCGAAATATTTCATTAACTGCTCACCGCGCTGCGATTAGATTCCTAGTCTCGCTAGAGCTCGCTGGAATGACTCAGATAAAATCGTTAAGCGATTGATATTACATCTAAAACATGGGGCTTTTTTATGTCTATACTTTTATCATACAACTTCACACCCAAGTACCGTCATATCATAAGCACGGAACGATGAGGTTGGTAAGTTTGAAAGTGAATCAAGTATGCGTTTTTAACCATTTATCTTTCAATGACTACATGGTCGTTAAGATAGGTTAAAATGTCACTGGATGGACCATTGCCCGTCAGTGTTTCGCATATAATCCCTTACAGTTTTGGTTACTACGTGAAAATTATGTTTCTAACACCTTATTTTTCTAACAATGAGCACCAGTTTCAGTTCACTCGCGAGCAGGCAAGTCACTTTGCGAAGCGCGTAGCTGGCGATTACAACCCAATCCATGATGAAGACAACAAACGCTTCTGTGTACCTGGCGATCTACTGTTTGCCGTACTGCTAAGCAAAGAAGGCATCAGCCAAAAAATGCGTTTCAACTTCTCTGGCATGGTAAATGACGGCGTTGCGCTTCATATTGAGAATAAGTGTGAGAAAGAAAGTGCAGTTGTTGATGCAGCTGGCAAAGAATATTTGCACATGTCTCGCGAAGGTGAAACCAATCGCGACCCAGCATTTATTGAGCATGTAGTGACAAATTACGTTCAGTTTTCTGGCATGAACTTCCCTCACATCATGGTTCCTCTTATGGAAGAACAACAAATGATGATCAACTGCCAACGCCCATTAGTGATTTACGAAAGTATGGAAGTTGAGTTCTCTCGTCTGGATCTAACCCATCCGGAAGTGGAATTTACAGGCGCAACTTTCGACGTAGACGGTAAGCGTGGCGTAGTGACATTGAACTTCGCGTTCAAAGAAGATGGTGAAGTTGTCGGTAACGGCATTAAGCGTATGGTTGCAAGTGGTTTAAAACCTTACGACCAAGAAGCTGTTGATGATTTGGTCGCGCGCTTCCATGAGCGTAAGGACGCATTCTTAGCAAAGTTCGTTGAGGCAGCGTAATTACTGCCTCAAGCTCGCAAGCTCCCAATTTTTCAGTGGCAACAACCTACAAGGCGTTGCCGCTTCTGTAACGCTTTCCAGTGTTCTGTCCATTTGCCATTCACAAACATACCCTGCTCCTCTAAAAATTAAGCACCGTTGAAAACGAATGAACGTATTGATTTCGTGGGAGAACACTTTTCTCAACGGTCCCGGAGTAATGTAAGCCAAATTAAAAGCGCCATCGCTCCTATGGCAACTCAAAACTCTGCGGTTATACCCAACGACGCACCCGATTTTTGTATTTCAGGTAGTCTTCACCAAACAGCCTTTCTAACACGTGCTCTTCTGGTTTTATTTGGTAGCGATTCATATAAGAGATAAATAGAGCACCACAAAGAATGACACTAAGATGCTGCCACCATAGCCCCAGAGCGATAATCAGTAGCAGTAACGCAAAATACATCGGGTTACGGGTATAAGCGAAGACGCCTGTACTCACTACCGTTGTGGCGAACTCTGGTTTAACCGGATTGACGGTCGTCTTTAGTTTGCGGAATTCATAAAGTCCAGCAATACCGATAAAACCCGATAAAAGGGTTAGAATTGCGACAACAAATTCGACAAAAGGCACGGTGATCATAAAGTTCGGCGTGAGTCGTTTCAGCCAGTACATCAGCAAAACCACCAGCAAGAATACCGCGACCGGTGGCACTCTCAGTTCAAGTTTTCTCAAGGCTCAATCCTTTGAAGTCTCAAGTTGAGTATTCGATAAAAAGCCCAGCAGAACTGGGCTTAATCTTCATAAAAGTGATTAAATAAGTGTTAACAACGCCTGAACCGGATGCTTCGGCTTGGTTCCTTCGAAGCGTTTAACCTGGCTTCGGCAAGAGTAACCCGTGATGAGGCATCTCTCATTGTCCAACTTATCTAAGTTTGGTTTCCAGCTTAGGTTGTAAATATCTCTCGACATCTCCAACTTATCCACTTCGTGACCAAAGGTACCAGCCATACCACAGCAACCAACTGGTACGGTATTCAGCACCGCACCAAAGTGAGCGAATATCGCTCCCCACTCTTTTTCCGCGTTTGGCATTTTGGTCTTCTCTGTACAGTGTGCAAACAAATACCAAGGTTCTTGTTGCGCAGACTCTACCGCAGCGAAGCTCTCCAGTCTTGGATAGAGCCATTCATGAGCCGTCAGTACATCAAATTCACCGCGCTTGCTGCCCAATACTTCGTTGTATTCATCTCGGTAACAAAGCACCAATGCAGGATCAACACCCACCATTGGAATGCCCAAATCGGCAACCAAAGATAAAAACTTCGCGGTATCCGTTGCCGTTTCAGAGAACTGGCGCAAAAAGCCTTTGATATGTTGCGCTTTGCCATTCGGTTTAAATGGCAACAGAACCGGATTCATTCCCAGCTTTCTCACCAGCTTAACAAAATCTTCTACCACTTCGGCATCGTAATAACTGGTAAACGGGTCTTGAACAATCAGAACGTGTTGGCTCTTCTCTTCCGAAGACAACCTCGACAACGCAGTAAGATCATAATTGGTCGTCAGAGATTCAATGCGCTTTTGCAATGTAGGGACAGACAACAAAGGCGCATCCACGTAGCCTACTGTCGATGCGGTTAAGTTTTTCACCCAAGATTGCTTCAGGACACCGTTCACAACGCTTGGTGCTTTCGCCATCAGCGGTAAGATAGTTTCAATATTCGCCACCAAGTAATCTTTAGCCGGGCGTTGGTAACGAGAGTGATAGATGTTTAAGAAGCGAGAGCGGAAGCTTGGCACATCCACTTTAATCGGACACTGGCTGGCACACGCTTTACAAGCCAAACAGCCATTCATCGCCTCATAGACTTCATGAGAGAAATCATATTCATGACGACGGTTAATTGAATGGCGAACGCGATCGATCATGGTTTTGATCGAAGCTTTGTTTTCCAACGCTTGTTTTTCAAGGTCGAGAATATCGATACCTTGTTCCGTCAACTGACGCAGCCATTCGCGGACTAATCCAGCACGACCTTTTGGCGAATGACGACGATCGGCCGTCACTTTCATCGATGGACACATTGGCGAACTGGCATCGTAGTTAAAGCACAAGCCATTACCGTTACATTCCATCGCTTGCTTGAAGCTATCACGAACTTGTACATCAATCTGGCGGTCATAGTAACCCCGTTTAGTGTCGGTCACTTTTACCAGCTCTGCATCACTGTCTAACGGCGTACAGATTTTCCCCGGGTTCATCTTGTTGTGTGGGTCAAAGGCCGCTTTCACACGTCGAAGCTCGGTAAACAGCTCTTCACCAAAGAATTCCGGCCCGTATTCAGAGCGGAAACCTTTACCGTGTTCGCCCCACATCAAACCGCCGTATTTGGCGACCAACTTAACCACTTCATCTGAGAGCTCATGCATTAGCGCTTCTTGCTGAGGATCGCACAGATCCAAAGCAGGACGAACGTGCAATACGCCCGCATCAACGTGGCCAAACATACCGTAATTAAGCGACTTGCCGTCAAGAAGTTCACGGAACTCGACAATAAAATCCGCTAAGTTTTCTGGTGGAACACAGGTATCTTCTGCGAACGGTACCGGCTTAGCGCGTCCTTTTGCCGCACCAAGCAGACCCACCGCTTTTTTACGCATGTTGTAAATACGACCGATACTCGCTACATCATCACAAACTTGATAGCCAATAATGCCCGCTTCTTCTGTTTCGATCATGGTGTCGAGTTTGGCAGTTAACGCCGCAACTTGTGACGCGATCTGTTCGGCATCCTCTCCCGCGTATTCCACCATGTTGATACCAAGCATCTCTTTGTCCGGCACATCCGTGATCAGATCGCTGACCGTGTGCCACACAATGTCTTGTTTCGCTAAGTTAAGAACTTTTGAGTCAACCGTTTCGACCGACATTGCATTCGCTTGCACCATCAGTGGCGCATTACGTAAGGCGGAGTCAAACGTATTGTATTTAACGTTCACCAAGGTACGCACTTTAGGAATGCGAGTCAGGTTTAATTTCGCTTCCGTAATGAAGGCAAGTGAGCCCTCTGCACCACACAATACGCGGGTGAGATCAAAACTATCATCCTCTTCGTTCAGTGCATTTTTCAGATCGTAACCAGTTAAGAAACGGTTTAGAGGCGGGAATTTATCATTAATTTGCTGACGCTTTTCACGACATACGGATTCGGTGACATTCAGTGCGGTTGCTGCAAACTCGCCCTCTTCTGGCAAACCATGAGACAAGTCTGATTCTAAAATCGAGCCATCGGCAAACACGGCTTGTAACGAGAGGACGTGATCGGACGTTTTGCCATATTTCAGTGATCCCTGACCAGAGGCGTCAGTGTTAACCATGCCGCCGATAGTGGCGCGATTACTGGTGGATAAATCAGGTGAGAAAAAATAACCATATGGGCGAACGGCGTCATTTAACTGGTCCTTAATGACACCAGTTTGAACGCGTACCCAGCCTTCTTCCTCGTTAATTTCAAGCACGTTGTTCATGTGGCGAGACAAATCAACCACAATACCTTTCGTCAGAGACTGCCCATTCGTACCAGTGCCGCCACCGCGAGGTGAAAACGTAATTCGCTCGTACTTCTCTTTATTGCTCAGTTTACCAATAAGCGCAACATCTTGCGTCGTTCTCGGGTGTACAACAGCCTGAGGTAACTGTTGGTACACGCTGTTGTCAGTGGCAACCGCGAGTCGGCTTGAATATTGGCTTTCTATATCGCCGGTGAATCCAGCTTGTTCAAGCTCTTTTAAAAAAATCAGAACAAGAGGGTCGACGTCAGTTTGCGAGTGTAATCTTGGTAACATTTGCTTCCTGCCCCTACGACGCTGATCCTATCAGCTGCGGGTTATCTAATTATATTACTCAATCCTCAAGCTGGTTTTCGATAGAGTCTCGAGCCAGACAGTAGAGTTAGAGTGGAATGATTTTCTTCGGGTTTGATCACTTTACAACATTTGAAAAAGCGATTAAATCAGAATCTCAATACAATATTGAAACTTATGCTTTATTTCTTGACTATTAATGCCTTACATTGAAAGAGAAATAGCCTTTCTCAATGAGCTTTTAGAATGAAAAAGAATAAAGTAGTAACCACAGAAGATATCCTTCTGAAACTTTGCCAGTCAGTTTCTGGCGTGCTTACCTCAGCGACTTCCTCTCAGGTAAACTATTCCGCCATGGTACAAAAGATCAACAAAACCAGCCTTAAGCCTGATTTCGGTTGCTTTGTCCTGTTTGATGGTGGATTTACTGGCTTAGTCGTCATTAACTTTACTGCCAAAGCAGCACTTGAGATCTACACCAATTACATGCGCAATATGGGGATGCCCGAAGAAGAGCTCGCCATCTCACATACATCCGATGAAGTAGCCGATGTACTTGGTGAGCTGATGAATCAATTAGTGGGTGATTTTACCAATAAAATTCGCAAAGAGTTGCAAACAATCATCACGCAAAATCAGCCTAAAATGCTGTCACTGAATAAACAGGTAATTTTGCAGGTAGACACCAACCTGGATCGCCCTCAGGCGCGCCGTGTGACTTTCTCGACCGCCAATAACAACATCTTTTATCTCGAACTGGCGATGGATAAAACCGAATTCATTCAGCTTGAAGAGTTTGAAATTGCCGAAGACGAAAATCCGGATGATATTCTAGAGGCCACTCGCAAAGAGATGGCAGAAAGGGATACTCAGAAATCACGCGTAACGGATGACGCCAATGACTTGCTGAACCAACTGGGCTTGTAACAACTTACAACGTCGTTGTCCCTCCTCATCAGAGAAACCTGACGTTTTGAATAGGATGTAGAAATACTACGCTCCGGCTCGCAACGGGGCGTTTTCCATCTTTAGCAGTCGCATTGTATTTCGTTTTTATGTCAAAAAAGGTAATATATCTGACTTCATAAATTTTTTGCTTTCGTAATTGGTTGTCGATGGATAAACAAAAAGCCCTGAAAAAAATCGCCAAGTGTTTAGAGCTAGGTAACTCCGCCAATGTAAATGAGGCTGCCAACGCCATCAAGATGGCGCACCGCCTGATGATGAAATATGGTCTGGATAAAGACGATATTGAGTTCATTAAAATGGGAAAAACTCAATCTTCCCATCTGTTACCCGCAAACATAAGTTCTACCATTTTGCGAGTGATTCGCGGCATCAACACCAAGTTTGGCGTTGAGGCAGTACTGCTGAATCACAAAGGGCTTAAACGCGTGGAGTTTATTGGCGAAGCCGACCGTGCAATTTTCGCCGCCTTCGCTTTCGATATTATCTACCGTGAAATGAACGAAAGTACTGGCCAGTTCCGCAATAGTTTTGCTGGTAGTGGCACTTCTTCCATGGAAGTAACCCGCCGCGTGAACTCGTTTGTTTCTGGTTGGGTTGAAGGTGCAATTGAAAAGCTGCCCGTGATCTCCCCTGACGACGAGTCAGCGAACAAAATCAACGACTACATCGACAAAGAATTCAAAAACATTGATCGCGAAACCTTCAAGAAACAACTTAAAGAAGCGATGAAAAATCTCACTGCAGACTATGAAGTTGGTTTGAAGAAAGGTCGAAAAGTGTCTGTGAACCGCGGGGTTGGTGGTGAGCAAGCTCGTAAAATGCTCAACAATCACTCAGAATAACCTCCTCTATCAGGCCACATAATGTTAATTGCATAGCAAACTCATTGACGTTATTTGGCCTGAGTAAGACAATTCTTACAATTTTCTGCTTCCATCTTACTTTTACCTAACAAAGATCGATAACGACTGATTAATAATTTGTATCAAATTTTATAAAGCAGCGTTTCGCCTCACTTTTATACGGAGATTTTCCCTTGAAAAAGCTGTCTATAGCACTTGCCTTAGTGCTTGCTCTTACAGGCTGTCAAGCCACGCAACGTCAAAACGCCACCACTGGTGAATACGAAACTAATTCCACGACCCTGGGAGCCTTAACCGGCGCTGTTGCTGGTGCAGCAATCGGGTTGGCAACAGGTGATAATGCGAAAGAACGTCGTCAACGTGCTTTGATTGGTGCTGCCGCTGGTGGTGCAACAGGCGCGGGTGTGGGTTACTACTTTGACCAGCAAGAAGCTGCACTGCGTCGAGAGTTGCTGAATTCTGGTGTACAAGTGCAACGTGTTGGTGAAAACCAGCTTCTGCTTCGTATGGAAAACGGCATCGGCTTTGCCTCAGACTCTTACCAACTTGATTACGGCATCCATAACACACTTCGCGGTGTTGCTCGTATTCTTGTTGAATACCCAGATACCAGCCTTGTGATTGACGGCTACACTGACAGCACAGGCAGTGAGTCACACAACCAGTCACTATCTGAAAATCGCGCAGAATCGGTACGTCAGTTCCTGATACAGCAAAACGTTGCGCCTGGCCGTGCAATTGCACGCGGTTACGGTGAACGTAACCCACTTTGTTCAAACCAAACAACCGAAGGCCGCGCGTGTAACCGCCGAGTTGAAATCCAAATCTTGCCTCTGAAGTGATTTGATTGCACCATTAGGTAATTACGGATAATTACCGGAGCAGGCCTAGAAACGACTTCTAGGCCTGACATATCAATGTTTTTAAGAACCCTCATTTTTAGCTTTATCTTAAGCACTTGCCTCTCAGGTCTCGTATTTGCCTCTCAGTCCCCTTCTTCAGCGGAGGATCAGTTTAAACTGGCACAACAACTGGCAATGAAGACAAACTCAGCGTCTTCAGCAGAAATTCGCTACTGGTTAGAACAGTCCGCAAACCAAGGCTACCTACCCGCGCAAAAACAGTTAGCGGAAGATTTGGCTCAGGGACTAACGGGTTCAGTTTTCTACCCTCAAGCCACCTACTGGTTTAGTTCAATAGCGCTGAGTGACCCAACAGACAGCGGTTACTCCCTTGCCAGATTTTTGGAAAAGCACCAGCAAAACATCTCTATCGATGACTTGGTCGAAGCATGGTATCAACTTGCCGCAAAGCAAAACAAAGATGCAGAAACCGCGTATAACCATTTCCTAGAACAACGTTTTAACCAATTAAGAGCCAAGCAAGTGTCGGCGATGACTGAACTGGACCAAAGTGCCGCTGAAGTGCAACCAATGCAATCAAACCGCACTAACCAAGCGAAAGGGTTAAGCGTTGAGCCGATTCTTCCCATTGGTATCTGCGGATTCATGCTCAGCGCTGGTTGGTTTGGGTATAGA
This sequence comes from uncultured Vibrio sp., assembly GCF_963675395.1. Taxonomy (NCBI): domain Bacteria; kingdom Pseudomonadati; phylum Pseudomonadota; class Gammaproteobacteria; order Vibrionales; family Vibrionaceae; genus Vibrio; species uncultured Vibrio sp. The sequence goes on from NZ_OY776223.1 coordinate 508,755, forward strand.
AAACAACAGCAGAAGCGCAAACTTCAATTGGTTGATGACGAAAATCGAACCCGACAATTGGATTTACAGGTGAGAGAGTTGGAATTCACCAATAGGCAATTAAAGCGCCAGTTAGAGCAGGTATTTAGAGAGTTTAAGAAAGCCAAATCTGAATCCGGGCTCCATGATCTGAGCATTGCCTGTGCTATGTTTGGTTACACGCCGAATTCTATTCCACAACCTCAAGCAATAAAGCTACGTTATCGTCAATTATCCAAGCTTTACCATCCCGACGCTCGAGGAAGTGAAGCGGAGATGAAACGTCTGAATCAAGCTTTTAGAACAATCACACAAAATGTTACAAAAGCGTAAATTTCCATCAACCATTCGAAGCCAAAACCGTTCATCCCCTACAAATAGGGAGCTGCAATCGATCTCCTTCTCAAAACAATTAACAGACATTTAACCAAATCCACTTACTTGTGTCATAATATGCGGCGAAAAATAACACCTAAAGACTCTAATTTTTCTAGGTGGGGAGAAAAATCAATGTTCACTGAAGAAGGCACCTGCGATTGGTGTAAGAAACCAGCGCTTATCACGCGACATGACTATTTAGATGGTAAACACCATCATTCATGTAAATCTTGTTACGATATGGCGAAAATCGATGTCCGCCTATTTAACCAAGGTGAATTGCAAATGCGTGAGCGTATGACTCAAGACGCAAGCTGAACCACTCAAATCAATGGAACTGATTTCTAAAGGCGCCTCAAAGGCGCTTTTTTGTTATCTGCTGATCGCCATCACCTTGGGGAGCCCACCAAACACAGTAAAAATTACTGTATAAACTGGTCATAGTTACCGTATATACAGTGGTTTTCTTACCTTGATATCCAACTAATACTGTTAGTTACTTCACATTTCATAATCCATACCAAACATATCACCTAAAATTTAATTCTTTATATTTCAAATTCTTAAATAAAATACCCAACTAAAAGACCAAAATGCATTGCCACAAAAAGCATAAAACCATTTGATCGATCGTCTAAAACAAACTACTGTATAGACATACAGCATGTATAAAGGAACAGTAAGATGCAGCTATACGGTCAAACTCAAACATACTCTCGTTACAATGTACTGGCACAAGCTACTCAGCCTATGGACGTTTCTGATCAGCTTCTTTCAAAATTGGCTGTTCTGTCTCAGCAGAAGCAATGGATCTTATTTACTTCCGAGTGCCCTCGTCCCAACTTTGATCAGCTCGCTGCTTCCAATATTTGTTGTAAAAATGTGATTCAGATGAAGCCATCCCAACAGCTTTCTGAAGTCGAAATTGTGGTTAAAGCGATTCGTTCAGGTAACGCGAGTGCGGTTGTCGCATCTAATGACATAGCACCTATGAATCAATCGATGTTGCGAGACATTGGCCTACGTTATCAGTGTGAAGTCTTTTTCGTCGAAGGCAGAGTAAACCAGTATCACTAACAAGATCGACGTTATCCATCCTGCATCTCGCCTCCTTATAAAGGGGGCCTTTTTTTACTTCGAGTTAGAGAATTAATAAATCAAGCAAACGTTTGCTTTTTCTCTGGCGAGTTAAAATAGTTCTGGTATGATGCCCTCATTCGATTTATTCAGCCACTTACTTTAGCTGAATATCTTCTCTTTATGACGTTTGATTAAGATGATAGGAATGTCGCAATGAGCCTTGCTAATCAAGTACTTGCCGTCAATGACGACCTGCCAATTCGCACTCACAAACCCGTTCACAGCGGTAAAGTTCGTTCAGTTTACTGGTTAACTGAAGAAGACAGCGCCCGCCTGATCAAAGAAAAAGGATACGATGTTGCCCCAGATGCACCTCTGGCGATCATGGTGATCAGTGATCGTATTTCTGCTTTTGATTGCATTTGGCATGGCGAAGGTGGTCTGAAAGGTGTGCCTGGTAAAGGCGCCGCATTAAACGCCATCTCGAACCACTGGTTCAAACTATTTAAAGACAACGGCCTGGCTGACAGCCACATCTTAGATATTCCTCACCCGTTCGTTTGGATCGTACAGAAAGCCAAACCAGTTAAAATCGAAGCGATTTGCCGTAAGTACATTACAGGTTCTATGTGGCGAGCATACGCAAACGGTGAACGCGAGTTCTGTGGCATTCAGCTGCCTGAAGGTTTGGAAAAAGACAAAGCTCTGCCAGAGTTATTGATGACACCTTCAACCAAAGGCATTTTAACAGGCATCCCGGGTGTACCAGAAGCGGATGACGTTAACATCACTCGCGAGAATATCGTCGATAACTACGAAGCATTTAACTTCTCTAGCGCAGAAGACATCGCGCTTTACGAAAAGTTACTCAAAGAAGGCTTTAATGTTATCAGCAACGCACTAGAAGCCATTGATCAAATCTTCGTCGATACTAAGTTTGAATTCGGTTACGTTCACGACGCAGCTGGCAACGAAAAACTGATTTACATGGATGAAGTGGGTACGCCGGACTCTTCTCGTATTTGGGACGCAAAAGAGTACCAAGCAGGTAATATCGTTGAAAACTCAAAAGAAGGTTTCCGCCAGTTCCTGCTGAACCACTTCCCTGACCCAGATATCCTGCTGAACAAAGAGCGTATGCCTGAGCGTGAAGCACTGGCTCGTGACAATGAACTGCCAGTTGATTCCTTGATGGATATTTCTAAAACTTACATCGGTATTGCAGAAAAAATCACCGGCAAACCAATCACGCTAAGCGAAAATCCTAAAGCAGAGATCATTGACGTTCTTGCCAAAGAGTACGGATTAATCGACTAAACCATTCGATAGCGATACTCAACATTCTTGATAAAAAAGTCCGCATCAGTGCGGACTTTTTTATTCTACGGTTAAATCAGGTTACGCAATATTTAACGTGATTCCGTCAATCTTCGAGGCTGAATGAGTTGTGACCAAATCGCGTCTACTAAGAAAGTGATCAGTCAAACCCAGCAACTGATCACTCTAACCATGTAAAAGCGGTAGAGGCATACTTATAGTTTGATGTTTAGAATATCTTGCTCTGTTGTGTCCACTTTCAGATGGCTTCGAGATTCAATATATTCAATCTGTTTTAAGTCTAACGAATATGGCATGACAACACGCAGTTCATCTATCCCTTCACCTTTAGCCAGTCGAGTTAACTCTAGCAGATTCGACTCGTCACTATGACGTGAAGACATTGACTTTAAGGCGGCGTCCCACAATCGGTCTTTTGGCTCGCTGAGCTCTGCAAGGTTCTTTTTCCACATCAGACCGAAAATAGGGGCTATCGTGGCAAACGCTTCCAGGAAGGTCCACTTCTTACTGGCAGTAACGCCTAAAAAACTGGTGTAGTCGAATTCAATGCATGTTTTTTTATGTTGATTCACTCTATGCTCCGACACTCGAAATGAGATATACCAACTATCGTCCAACTATTTTGATATAGCAATGGGATATAAGAGAATAGTCTTTTATTCCCTAATTTATAGTCAAAAAGAAATATTAAAACCAGCCTTGTAACAAGTGATGTACAGCTTTATCCACATACGCAATCAATTGATTAATATTTCAAATTAAAAAGAAACAACCTCATGGATATTTGGCATACAAATACTTAGCCAATAAGCATTCATGGCAAAAATGGCAGCATGTGGCGAAGATACTAAATCGTTATTATTTCACATCAATAACACGGCTGGCTTTTCTGTACTGTACTTTCCAACCTGACCAACGCGGCAGTTCCCAACGTTTTGGATCGCCCTTTCTGCTTCCTTCACTGTAAATCACATGGACCAGCTTGCGACTGGCGAAGTACTCAACATCAAGCTTGAGTTCTGCAAGCAATAATTTTAGCGGAAATTTTTGAGCAAAATCCTCGTATTCCCACTCTGGAACGCCTTCAAAAGGCAAATCATCAGCATCGAAGAGCGCCATGTCTTCAACTGACTCTACACCCAGTGTTTGAAGCTGCTCAGTTAGCCACCTTGAAAACGTCAATGATTCCATAGCAGCACGATCGATGGTTAGTTGATTGAGTCCAAGTGCGTTATACAGTTTCCAGTGTAGGATCTGCTGTTTTCTTATTGGAGCAAACCCCGGTAACAAGGTTTCATCTTCAATCATCTCAACGATAGACTGAATAGCCACTTCTCCTTGCAACGTCTGATATTCTGTTAAGACGGTACGGCCTGCATACACCAAACTCATGGTTGCACGTGGCGACTCTTCTTCGTAGTTCGTTTCACCTTGTTGCCACTCCCCCAAGCCAAGGTCTCTGATGAAGGATAACGGAATTGGCATCATCACCGAAGCAAGATTGAGAGTCTGCTTAACACCTTTGCCCGGCACACTATGGCTATCCAACACTAGTGCCGCTTCTTCGTTGTCAGGAAAGCGGCTATTACGCCCTGCCACCATCTCCATCATACCGTTACCCAGTGCATCCCGACGGCGTACTCTGCGTACGAACACCAGTTCAGGGTGAAGCTCAGCTATTGCATGACAGAGATAATCACGTCTGTATCTCGATGCGACTTCCAGTTGTGGCAACTCAAATAGCTCCCGCATCTGCTTGGCAAGCCCTTGTGCTTCTTCCAGCACACTTGAATCTACTGAGATCCCCGGTAATTGGTCACCGCGAACTAAACGAATCATCAGAGAAGCATCACATCCCGCAGGCTCTTCTTGCGCCAACGCTTCAGCCGCTTCACCACCTTGCAATTGATATAGCTGAGCTGGAACCGATAGCGCAGCCGCTAAATCAATCATGGCTTCTTTTTCTGCTCTGGCCTGAATACGGGTAACTAAATCCGCAAACAAGGCATCAATCGGTAATGGATATACTTTTCTGCCATGCTCAGTGACCTCACCTTGGTCATCAACCGCTTGCATCGCTTTCAAGGTGTTAAACGCCAGGTTTAATGATTTTTCTGGGATACTATCGAGAAACGGCAACTCCGCCAGACAGTATCCACAACAAGCTGCCGCCAGCATAGGCTCAACTAATTCTTCTCGTTGCAGCTCTGGGGGCGTAATGAGTTCTAAAGGTGCATGTTCTCCGTATAGCCTTATGCAAGTTCCTTGTGCAACACGACCTGCTCGTCCCATTCGCTGTTCAGCACTGGCTTTTGAAATGTTGCTTAACGTTAATGCCGTGCGACCATTACGCTGCACGGTTCTTCTTTCGAGCCCGCTATCAATCACGACTCGAATATTTGGAATGGTCAGTGACGTTTCAGCGACATTAGTAGCAAGCACGACCTTTCGCTGACTTTGAATGGTTAATGCACGATTGCGCTCTTCATCACTTACAGAAGCGTGAAGCTTTACCACCAATACACTTTCCAGACTTTGCAGCATCTGCGCACACTGAGTGATCTCTTTGCGACCCGGAAGAAATACCAGAATGTCTCCCTCTTCATCCTCCAACGCTTCTTTAACGGCTCGAACGACATCATTCTCACAACCTTTTTTGTTCGGAAGGTAACGGCTATCAGCGCTTCGGTATGTCACTGAAACAGGGAAACAGCGCCCTTCAGAGCGAAGACGTTTAGCCTGTAAATAATCAGCAAGCTTCTCTCCCTCTAAAGTGGCAGAAGTGACAATAAGACGGTGGCGATTTTCCTGTTTCAAAATCGCGGTAAGGAGATCGATGTCCCAACGGCGTTCATGAAATTCATCGACCATTACGATATCGAAGCTTGCCAGCTTGTCTTCTGCAAACCAACGTAGCGCAACACCTGGCGTAACAAAAACTACTTCCGTATTTTCATCAAAATAAGAATGCAGCTTAATCGCATAGCCAATTTTCCCACCGACCGACTCACCTGATTGCTGCGCAAGGAACTCCGCCAATGACGTACAGGCTATTCGGCGCGGTTCAATCACTAAAACGCGACCATGGCCAGCAGCCCAAAGTGGTAAGCGAGTTGATTTACCCGAACCAGTTTCAGCTTCTACAACAAGATGGTGATGTTTCAGGTTTTGGTCGAATTCGGCTTTTAGGGTATCGATAGGTAATAAAGACATAGGATACGGGATTTGTTCTGATAATGAGGGGCATTATACCCAAATAACGTCGAGATACTTGTTTCAGAGAGAATCACGCGACTTTGAAACCTTCTGGATGATTTCTTTTGAGTATAAATTTCCACCAGACGTGAATTTTATTGCAACATTGCCTTGATGTGCATCAACGAATGTTTACAACTAAAGTCGGAAACCGTTAAAATTTGGCGCGCATCCTTCAACCCTACATAAGGCACCCAATGAACAACGATAAACGCCCGCTATATATTCCGTATGCGGGACCCGCTCTTATGGCAACCCCTCTTTTGAACAAAGGCAGTGCTTTTTCTGCTGAAGAACGTAGTTCATTCAACTTAGAGGGCTTGCTACCTGAAGCCACTGAAACCATACAAGAACAAGTAGAACGTGCTTACCAACAGTACAAAGGTTTCGAAAGTGACATGGATAAACACATTTATCTACGTAACATTCAAGATACCAACGAAACTCTGTTCTACCGCTTAGTACAAAACCACGTTTCTGAGATGATGCCAATCATCTACACGCCAACCGTTGGCGCAGCTTGTGAGAACTTCTCCAATATTTACCGTCGTGGCCGTGGCCTTTTCATTTCTTATCCTAATCGTGACCGCATTGATGACCTGCTGAATAACGCAGCAAACCATAACGTAAAAGTCATTGTAGTTACCGACGGTGAACGTATTCTAGGTTTGGGCGACCAAGGCATCGGTGGTATGGGCATTCCTATCGGTAAACTTGCTCTTTACACCGCTTGTGGTGGTATTAGTCCTGCTTACACACTCCCAATCGTACTGGATGTCGGCACGAATAACCCTCAGCGTCTAGCCGATCCAATGTATATGGGCTGGCGTCATCCTCGTATCACGGGTGCAGAATACGACGCGTTTGTCGAAGAGTTCATGCAAGCGGTACAACGCCGCTGGCCTGATGCTTTAATCCAGTTCGAAGATTTCGCACAAAAGAATGCGATGCCTCTACTTGAGCGTTACAAAGACCGTATTTGCTGCTTCAACGACGATATTCAGGGGACAGCCGCAGTTACAGTTGGCTCACTGCTTGCCGCATGTAAGGCAGCTGGCACTAAACTGTCTCAGCAGCGTATTACCTTCTTGGGTGCAGGCTCTGCTGGCTGTGGTATCGCAGAAGCCATCATCGCTCAAATGGTTTCAGAAGGCATTTCTGACCAGCGGGCTCGCTCTCAGGTTTATATGGTCGACCGCTGGGGCTTATTACAAGAAGGCATGCCTAACCTTCTTGATTTCCAACAGCGTTTGGTACAGAAACATGATAATACCAAAGAGTGGGAAAATGAAGGGACTGGTTACTCTCTACTAGACGTGATGCGTAACGCGAAACCGACCGTGCTTGTTGGTGTATCTGGTGCTCCTGGCCTATTCAGCCAAGAAGTCATCGAAGAGATGCACAAACACTGTAAACGCCCTATCGTGTTCCCGCTATCAAACCCAACCAGCCGTGTAGAAGCAACGCCAAACGACATCATTCGTTGGACAAATGGTGAAGCATTAGTGGCAACTGGTAGCCCATTCGCGCCAGTTGTGCATGAAGGTAAAACTTACCCGATTGCTCAGTGTAACAACAGCTACATTTTCCCTGGCATCGGTCTCGGTGTTCTTGCTGTGAATGCAAAACGCGTCACTGATGAAATGCTGATGGAATCGAGCCGTGCACTTGCAACGTGTTCGCCTTTAGCGATTAATGGTCACGGTGCACTTCTTCCACCACTGGAAGAGATTCACCTAGTATCAAAGAAAATCGCTTTTGCCGTCGCTAAAAAAGCCATTGAACAAGGTGTGGCACTAGAAATCACCGACGAAGCACTTCACGTTGCGATTGAACAGTCGTTCTGGCAACCAGTTTACCGTCGTTACAAGCGAACTGCGTTCTAAATTTAACCGCAAAAGAATAACTCGCCTAATAATTAGCCCCTAACCCAGAGGGGCTTTTGTTTTTTAAGCGTTTTTTCATCATCCTAACCATATTTTGGCATAAATGGACTTCTCTCTTTTTGTTTGTATCAGATATGATGAGGCATACACTTTCATTTAAGGATAAAAAACGTTTTGTTGTTTTCTCGTATAAGGTCAAAGTGGATGCTTAAATTTACATGGAAGCGACTTGCTTTGATTTTGTCGATCGCTGTACTTGGCCTGCTGATCTCCGTTATAGCTATCGACAGATGGGTAGTCTTGCAAGCCAAAGAGAACATTTTTACTGACTACGAACAAATACCTCAACATGAGGTGGCCGTTGTGCTCGGCACGAGTAAATACATCGGCAAGATCCTCAACACTTACTATACCCATCGTATCAACGCCGCGATTGAGCTTTACAATCAAGGTAAAGTGAAACAATTTTTGCTCAGTGGTGACAACGCCCACCGCTCTTACAATGAGCCATGGACGATGAAACGCGACCTGCTTAAAGCGGGCGTACCAGAAGAATTCATTCACCTCGACTACGCTGGTTTTCGTACGCTCGATTCGATTGTACGTGCGAAAAAGATATTTGCTTCCGAACGCTTTCTGATCGTTACCCAGCGTTTCCACTGTGAACGAGCACTGTTCATTGCCAATGCTTATCACATCGACGCACAATGTCTTGCGGTTGCCGGGCCTGTCACAAACAAACAAAAAACGTCGATGCGCATGCGTGAACTGCTTGCTCGCGTAAAAGCATTCCTCGATCTATACGTGATTGACACACAGCCGAAATTCCTTGGCCCTCAAGAGCCAATTTTCGCTGTCAAAGAGCCCATCGAGCCGAGACAAGTTCCAGTAGAATAGACAATAAAGCGAAGTTATCGCTTTAATAATAGTTCTATAAAAAGAATGGGTAGCATTCTACCCATTTCGAATTCTCAACATCACATTTTCATCTTTGCTCTGCGATTCAAGCCAAACTTAACTCCTCATCCAATGTAACATTTGGGCAATAAATAAATACAAGTCAGTTACCTTGCCATAAAAAACCGACAAAAAGGCAATGAATAAGGAGCACACCCTATGACCGCACTCGCTGTGACATTGAAGAACTGGTTCTTCACTCGCAACAGCATGATATTGAACGCAAATATCCTGCTATTCATTATCTTGTTTAATACCCTACCCTTTGAACCGCAAGTCGTAACCGGCATTAGCATCTTAGTTTTTGTTGCTATTTTGTGGCTAACCGAAGCGATTCACGTAAGTATTACCGCTTTGCTAATACCGTTACTTGCCGTGTTCTTGGGCGTGTTTAATACGCAAGCCGCGCTCAACAACTTTTCAAACTCAATCATCTTCTTGTTCTTAGGTGGTTTCGCCTTAGCGGCAGCACTGCACAAACAGAAGTTAGACCAAGCGATTGCTGATAAGGTGTTGTTATTAGCGCAAGGAAAGATGTCGGTCGCCGTCTTCATGCTGTTCGGTGTGAGTGCGGGTCTGTCAATGTGGATTTCTAATACGGCGACCACGGCCATGATGCTTCCTCTGGTACTTGGTGTGATGAGCAAACTGGATGGCGATAAAAACCATCGTACGTTCTTATTTGTTCTGCTTGGTATCGCATACAGTGCGTCAATCGGTGGTATTGCCACACTGGTTGGTAGTCCACCTAACGCAATTGCAGCAGCCGAAGTGGGACTTAACTTTACCGAGTGGATGGAGCTTGCACTGCCAATCTCATTATTGTTGATGCCAGTTGCGGTTCTGGTTCTGTACATCATGACAAAGCCTGATTTGAGCCATAAGTTTGAACTTGACCACAAACCCGTCGAGTGGACAAATGGGAAAAAAGTCACTTTAGCGATTTTCCTCCTGACGGTTACGCTTTGGATCTTCAGTAAGCCAATCAATGCGATGCTAGGTGGCTTTGCGAAATTTGATACCTTGGTTGCAATTGGCGCGCTCCTTCTTCTGGGCGCCTCTCGCTCGGTTGAATGGAAAGACATCGAAAAAACAACCGATTGGGGCGTATTGATTCTGTTCGGCGGTGGTATCTGTTTAAGTAACGTCCTGAAAGAGACTGGCACCAGTGTATTCTTAGCACACGGCTTGTCAGGCTTTCTGGAGCAGGCCGGCGTTCTGCTGACGATTCTTGCCGTGGTTGCTTTCGTTGTATTCTTAACTGAGTTTGCAAGTAACACCGCAAGCGCAGCGTTGCTGGTTCCCGTTTTTGCGACCATTGCTGAAGCGCTAGGGATGTCACCAGTCATTCTTTCGGCACTGATTGCTGTCGCAGCGTCGTGTGCCTTCATGTTACCCGTAGCGACACCACCAAACGCGATTGTATTTGGTACAGGCCACATCAAACAAAAAGAGATGATGCGTATAGGGCTTGTTCTGAATATTGCATGTATCGGCGTACTAACACTTTTTGCTTGGCTTTTCTGGTAAGCCTAGAAATTAAATTAGCACTACACTGCTGTGCCTCATCGTTGATTTCCCCCTAAATGATGTACAGCAGTTTCCAGACAGGTGGCCACTTTTGGCCACCTTTTTTATTTTAGTTCCCCTGCCCCTCACTTGGCATTCGGTATATACTGTGCAAAAACACAATACTGAGTAATGTTATGTCCTTAATTGCAACTGGTACGCTGAATAAAATGCGTGCATCTCTGGACGGTGCAGTAAGTTACCGTCTTCCCGTAGGTGATGAAGAAATTGACCTTTCTCCATTCCTCGGTCAAACCTTAACGCTTACCCACACTGGCAACATTTTCTGCTGTTCATGCGGCAAGAAAACCAAAAAGAGTTACTCACAGGGTCACTGTTTTGTCTGTATGAGAAAGTTAGCAAGCTGCGATATGTGCATCATGAAGCCAGAAACCTGTCATTACGACCAAGGCACTTGTCGAGAGCCACAATGGGGCGAAGAAAACTGCATGGTGGACCACTTCGTGTATTTGTCTAATACTTCTAGCCTTAAAGTCGGTATCACACGTCACACTCAAATCCCGACTCGCTGGATTGATCAGGGGGCGACACAAGGCTTACCGATTTTTAAAGTGAAAACCCGCCACATTTCCGGATTGATTGAAGTTGAACTGGCCAAACATATTGCCGATAAAACCAACTGGCGCACGTTGCTTAAAGGTGATGGAGAACCAATTGCACTTCAAGACCGATTTGCGGAACTGCTTCCTCTGGTAGAAGACAAAATCGCCGAAATCAAACAACAATACGGTGATGACGCAATCGTAGTGCTCAATGAGAGCATCACTGATCTTAGCTACCCAGTACAACAACACCCGACTAAAATCACCTCGCATAACTTCGACAAGAACCCTGTTGTAACAGGCACTCTGCAAGGTATTAAAGGTCAATATCTGATCTTCGATACGGGTGTGATCAACGTACGTAAGTTTACGTCTTATGAAGTTGAAGTTAGCGCATAAAAACTGACGATGTTATCTACAAAAAAGCTCGAGCATTAGGCTCGAGCTTTTTATTTCAGTAATGTTGGCCTCTAAGCATCAAGGATGCTTTCAATCACATCAAACAACATATCCACTTCTTCAAGCGTGTTGTAATGCATACAACCAATCCGAACAACACCGCCGATTTCTTCCAGTCCAAGCTGACGAACTAAACCAAGTGCGTAAAAGTGTCCGTTCCAGACGCAAATATTGTGTTCACCCAATGTTTTCGCAATAAACTCTGGCGAATATTTATCGAAGGTCAAGGCAAACGTTGGCGTGCGAAGCTGGCAGTACTCTTTATCGATTCCGTACAGTTTGACACCCTCTAGCGCATCTAATCGCTGTAAGAAGCGCTCACTTAATCGTTGTTCATGCTGAGTATAAAGCGCATAGCTCTGTTCAAGCCTTTGGCGAAGTGGCAAATCCTCTTCACCGAACTGCGCTAAGTATTCAACCGCGGCTGTGACACCAGCCAAGCCTTCGAAGCTCTGCGTGCCCGTTTCAAATCGACCCGGACCGATATTAGTCGCGGGCTCTACTTTATATGGACGGATGCTGTGTAACCATTGGTCAGCAACGTAAGCAATTCCGACGTGTGGACCGAAGAATTTGTAGGCAGAACATGCCAGGAAATCACATCCTAACGCCTGTACATCCACAAGATGGTGTGGCGCATAGTGCACTGCGTCGACGTAAACCTGGGCGCCAACTTGATGTGCCATTTCCACGACACGTTCAATGTCGACGATAGACCCTGTGGTATTTGAAGCGTAGGTAACGGCAACCAAACGCGTTTTGTCGGACAACAAGCTTAGTAGATGTTCAAAATCAAGCGTGCAGTCATCCTCATTGATACGAACCTGATGAACGACTGCGCCTTTGTCTTCAGCCGCTTGCTGCCAACTCGAAACGTTTGAATAGTGATCTAGGGCAGAAACGATAATTTCATCGCCCTCTTGCCAGTCTCGGCTAATCGCACGACTTAATTGGAAAGTCAGCGATGTCATGTTCGCACCAAACACAATGTTGCCAGACGAGGGCGCATTCACAAGAGCCTGAGCAGACTCGCGTGCACTTTGCATTACGTCGACAGTCGTTTGGCTGGAAAAGTAGTGTCCACCTAAATTAGAGTTGTAGTAACCAAGGTAAGCCACCATTGCGTCGAGTACTGACTGTGGTACTTGGGAACCACCAGGACCGTCAAAGAACGTTACTGGCTTATCGTTGTGGTATTGCGCTAACGCAGGAAACTGCTGTCTGATTTGATTAAGATTGAAGTTCATTACGCTTATCCGTCGCCGTAAGTACAAATACATCCATATGGCCAGCTTTATCGTCAATCACTGAACGAATTGGACAGGCGTTGTGCCAGAGTTTGCTGTCCGCCAATACTGCGACTTCACCGTTTTCCAGGACTTTACGGAAGAATGGCGCTTGGTTGTGACTGCTATATAGCATGATATCGCCGCCAATGATGTTGTGACGACCAACGCCTACCATTGCGATGTGATCAAAACCATCTTGGTGTACGCCTTCTGGTGCGACTTGCGTCTCATCTTCAAAGGCGGTAATGCGGATTTGGTGAATTTCTATTTCTTGTCCATTCACTAGATGATTCGCGTTGACAAACAACTCACACATTTCTCGAAAGCCTTCACTATCCAGAATATTCTTTTCGATAGGCTCAAACTGACGCACTACATCACCTTGGAAGCGATTGATATCTGAAGATTGCACAAAGCTATTTTTATTTAGATCGACGACCTGTCCATTTTCAAAGCGTACTACCGAATAACGTCTTAGTCGGTATTGACCATCGGCATGCTCTGTATGTGGAAGCGTTTCGAATGATGGTGACAGTTGCTCAATTGCTGCCATGCTGAGCTGGGTTAAATGTAGAGTATTCTCACGTGAATGTAACATCATTCTCTCCTTTAATGAGGTACATTTGATTAACATTTAATTTACACAATAGGTTACGCAAATATTCTGTAATTACCAGCTTTTGACGTTGATAGCTTCAACAGATATAAAAAAACACGACAAACAACCAAGAACCAAAATACAATTAGATTTATGTTCTATTTTTTAAGTTTAACAGCATTTGAAACTAGATAACTCTACTAGTAACAGAATTTTATGCTAAAGGGCAAATGTTCGGCAGCTTCTGAGTAAGTTCTAATCTATAACCAATTATTCGATCTCTATCTTGGTTTATGCTTTTAAAGCCATAAGAATTTCCATACAATCGAAGAAAATGTTCAGCCCTTTTTGGAGCCATAATGAGCGACGTAAAACATTGTAAACTATTAATTCTCGGTTCTGGCCCTGCGGGTTACACAGCGGCAGTATACGCTGCACGTGCCAATCTCAACCCAGTGCTTGTGACGGGAATGCAACAAGGTGGTCAGCTGACCACAACAACTGAAGTTGAAAACTGGCCTGGTGACGCTGAAGGTTTAACCGGACCAGCGCTAATGGACCGCATGAAAGAACATGCTGAGCGCTTTGAAACAGAAATCGTCTTTGATCACATCAATGAAGTTGAACTATCTCAGCGCCCTTTCCGTCTTAAAGGCGATTCTGGTGAGTACACTTGTGATGCATTGATCATCTCAACAGGTGCATCAGCAAAATACTTGGGCCTTGATTCTGAAGAAGCTTTCAAAGGTCGTGGCGTTTCAGCTTGTGCTACTTGTGACGGTTTCTTCTACCGTAACCAGAAAGTTGCTGTGGTTGGTGGTGGTAATACTGCGGTTGAAGAAGCGCTATACCTATCAAACATCGCATCTGAAGTGCACTTGATCCACCGTCGTGATTCTTTCCGCGCTGAAAAAATCCTTGTGAACCGCCTGATGGATAAAGTGGAAAACGGCAACATCATTCTTCATACCGATCGTACCCTTGATGAAGTACTTGGGGACGACATGGGTGTGACTGGCGTTCGTATTAAGGATGTCAACACTGGCGCTATAGAAGATGTCGAGGTAATGGGTGCGTTCATTGCGATTGGCCACCAGCCAAACACGCAAATTTTTGAAGGCCAGCTTGACATGAAAGATGGTTACATCATCGTTAAGTCAGGTTTGGAAGGAAACGCGACTCAAGCCAGTATCGAAGGTGTATTTGCAGCAGGCGATGTGATGGATCACAACTACCGTCAAGCAATCACATCAGCGGGTACAGGCTGTATGGCAGCACTGGATGCGGAACGCTTCTTAGACGCGCTTAATGACAAATAACTTTTCACATTTGTGTCATATCCTTAAAACCCAGCGGTATTCCCACTGGGTTTTCTTTTGTATACTACCGCCCTCATTAAAACAATTATCATTAAGCCTTCACAATGGATAAGAAAAAGCATAGCAGCTTGAACAAGTGGCTTAAGCAACAAAGTAAGTTAGCCAAGCGCTGGCTTATGATTGCGATAGGCCTAGGCGTACTTTCAAGCGTGTTTTTATTGGCTCAAGCAGCCCTGCTCGCCTCTATTCTTCATCAATTGATCATCGAACAAGTCGACAAAAGTGAACTCATATGGCACTTTGTCGGACTGGGTGGAACCGTTATTGGTCGTGCAGCCTGTACTTGGGGCCGCGAAATCGCTGGTTATCGTTGCGGTGAACAAATCCGAGTTTACATTCGCCAACTTATCTTAGATAAAGCGCATAAGTTGGGGCCTGCTTACATCAAAGGTAAGCCTGCAGGTAGCTGGGCAACGCTGATCTTAGAGCAAGTCGAAGACATGCAAGATTTCTTCTCTCGCTACCTTCCTCAAATGTCGTTGTCAGTATTGATTCCTTTCATTATTCTGATTGTCGTTTTCCCAGTGAACTGGGCAGCTGGTTTAATCTTCTTAGTCACCGCCCCGCTGGTTCCAATTTTTATGGCGCTAGTTGGTAAAAAGGCGGCGGAAGCAAATCGCAAAAACTTTAAAGCGATGCAACGCTTGTCTGGTCACTTTTACGACCGCTTACAAGCCATGACGACCATTCGTCTGTTTGACAGAACAAAATCTGAAACAGAAACGCTTAAAGGTGCATCAGAGGTTTTCCGTACCCGAACTATGGATGTGTTAAAAATCGCATTCCTATCTTCCGCAGTATTAGAGTTTTTCACTTCGATTTCTATCGCGATTACCGCCGTTTACTTCGGTTTCAGCTATATTGGTGAGCTAAACTTTGGCTACTATGGCGCGGGTGTCTCTCTGTTCGCAGGTCTATTTATTCTGATCTTAGCCCCTGAGTTCTATCAGCCACTGCGTGATTTAGGCACTTACTACCACGCGAAACAACAAGCGGTTGGCGCGGCAGAAAGTATTGTCGAGTTTTTGGAACTTGAGGTCGACCACGTAAAAGACGGTAACCAGATTCTAGACCAAGACGCACCGATCCAGATTGAAGCCAATGATCTCGTCGTCCTTAGTCCGGAAGGTAAACAACTTGCTGGGCCTCTATCTTTCTCACTAGAAGCCAATCAAAGCACAGCACTTGTTGGCCCAAGTGGTGCAGGTAAAACCAGCCTTGTAAATACCATTCTTGGTTTTATGCCCTATCAAGGAAGCCTAAAAATAAATGGCTGTGAACTGTCACAACTCGATCTCGCCACATGGCGTAAAACCATTAGCTGGATTGGTCAAAACCCAATGTTGCTTCATGGTAGTATTCGTGACAACGTCACTTTAGGTAAGCAAAATGTTCATGATGATACCGTCAATGCCGTTTTAAAAGACTCTCATGCTGCAGAGTTTGTTGAAATGCACGGGCTGAATTATCCGATTTCAGACCGTTCTGGTGGTCTGTCTGTCGGTCAGGCACAGCGCCTTGCCCTATCTCGTGCCATGCTGCAAAACGGACGATTTTGGTTGCTGGATGAACCAACCGCAAGCTTAGATGCGCGCAGTGAAAGGCTGGTGATGGAAGGGATTGGTAAATACACTCAGGCGACCACGAATTTGATGATCACCCACCAGCTCGCCCCGCTGAAGAACGTCTCACAAATTTTAGTGATGCAAGACGGTCAGATTGTACAACGTGGTAACTACACGACTCTCTCATCAGAGGACGGTTTATTCAAAGAAATGTTAGCGGCTAACTTAGCACAACAAGAATCAGACAAGGGGAACTTGGATGCGTGATTTACTCCCTTATCTAAAACTGTATAAAAAACACTGGTTTGGTTTGTCATTGGGCATGCTATTAGCTTTCCTGACGCTTGCAGCCTCCATCGGACTGTTGACCCTTTCTGGTTGGTTTATTTCTGCCGCATCAGTCGCAGGACTTACTATTGCTCGTGAAACCTTCAACTACATGTTACCCGGCGCAGGTGTCCGTGGTGCTGCCATGGCACGTACTGCTGGCCGTTGGGGTGAGCGAGTGGTTAGCCATAATGCGACCTTTAAACTGCTGACCGATCTGCGCATCTTCTTCTTCGAGAAACTGACTCCGCTGATGCCGGGTCGAGTTTCTACCATGCGTGATGCCGATGTGCTCAACCGCTTGGTTGCTGATGTGGATGCAATGGATCACGTCTACTTACGCCTTATCAGCCCGGTGATCATTGGCATATTCGGTATTCTCAGCTTAACGGCCGTGTTAGCTTTCTTTGACTGGCACCTGGCACTATTACTGGGGTCGGTTCTTACTATTATGCTGTTGGTATGGCCGGTACTGTTTTATAAACTCGGCAAAAAGAATGGTGCGCATCTGACCCACCGCAAAGCAGAACTGCGGGTAGCAACACTAGACTGGCTACAAGGCTACAGTGAGCTAAGTATTTTCGGTGCGGAAGAACGTTACCGCAACTTGATATTAGACAAGCAAAAGCAGCTTCTTTCTAATCAGTTTGTGAACGCGAATCTTACTGGTATGGCATCAGGGCTACTTATGTTGGCTAACGGCCTAACGCTGGTCATGATGCTATGGTTTGCCGCAGATGGTGTCGGTGGACGCGCTCCGGATCCGTGGATTGCGCTGTTTGCATTCGCAACCATGGCCAGTTTCGAAATCCTAATGCCTATTGCAGGTGCATTTCAGTATTTAGGTCAAACCTTGACGTCAGCACGTCGTCTGAACGAGGTTATTCTGGCCAAACCGGATGTTGTTTTTCCAGAACAATCGAATCGTGAAGACAAACCGTTGGATATCGAGTTTGACAAAATTAGCTTTACCTATCCTGATGGTCAGCAAAAAGTACTTAAAGATCTATCGCTTTCACTACCTCAGGGTTCAAAAAATGCAGTGGTAGGACAAACTGGTTCGGGCAAATCGACACTCATCCAACTACTGTGTCGCTATTGGGACGTAAATCAAGGTGAAGTTCGCATTGGTGGAGCTGCACTTCCGGATTGGTGCGAATCTGATCTACGCGCCGCCATTACTGTTGTAAGCCAACGCGTGGATGTACTAAACGGTACGCTTCGTGACAACTTGCTCATGGCTGCGCCCGATGCAACTGATGAGCAACTCTCTGAGATTCTAATCAAAGTTGAGCTCGGTGCTTTACTTGAAGAGCCAGGATTAGATGCATGGTTAGGCGACGGTGGACGCCAACTTTCTGGTGGCGAAAAGCGTCGTATTGGTATAGCGCGAGCACTGTTACGTGATGCCCCTATCCTGCTGTTAGATGAGCCTACCGAGGGTCTTGATAAGCGCACAGAGAAGAAAGTGATGGCGTTATTCAACCAGCACTTTGCTAATAAGACAGTGGTATTCATCACTCATCGACTTATCGAGTTAGACAACATGGATAACATCTGTTTGATGGAACAAGGTGAGATCATCGAGCAAGGCGATCATCAAACGCTACTGGCCCAGCACGGTCGTTACTACCAATTGTTGCAGTCTCTATAGAGAAAAGGGCTTATCAAAAGATGAGCCCTTTTTATTTCTAAAATATCAAACCACGAAACTCATCTCATCAAGGTTTTGGCTGAGTCAAATATGCCGCCATTTCTGCTTCTGGTACCATACCACCACCCGTCGCCCAAACGAGGTGGGTTGCACCATTTAATTTATCTTTGCTAATTTGCATACGCTGTAGATATTCACTGTTATTCGACACATGAATCACACCGACTATTCCAGCAAGCGCTGAGGGCTCTAGGCGGATATTTTCAAGTTCACTGAGCTCACCTAAGTGATGGTACATTCTTTCATCGGAAATGGTGTAATATCCATCTAGCAATCTTTCCATTGCCCGCCCAACAAAACCGGAAGCTCGTCCTACCGCTAAACCATCTGCCGCAGTGATATTGTCAATTCCCAAGTCTTGAACCGCGATGACGTCATGTAGACCAGTATGCACACCCAATAACATGCACGGTGAATGCGTCGGTTCCGCGAAGATACAGTGCACATGATCGCCAAAGGCCATCTTTAAGCCAAAGGCAACACCACCAGGGCCACCACCAACCCCACATGGTAGGTAGACAAACAGTGGGTGGTCCTCATCCACAACGATGCCTAACTGTTCAAACTGTTGCTTTAATCGCTCCCCTGCAACTGAGTAACCCAAAAATAACGTTTGCGAATTTTCGTCATCAATAAAGAAACAGTTAGGATCTTGCTCTGCCTCTTTGCGGCCCTGCTCCACCGCCACGCCATAATCTTGCTGGTACTCAACAACGTTAACACCATGAGAGCGCAGTTTGTCTTTCTTCCATTGGCGCGCATCTGCTGACATGTGTACTGAAACAGAAAACCCAAGTTTCGCACTCATTATGCCAATCGACATACCTAAGTTGCCTGTCGAACCGACTGCGATAGAGTATTGTTGGAAAAACTGGCGAAACTCTTCACTAGAGAGTTTGCTGTAATTGTCCCCTTCACTCAGCAGTCCCGCTTCCATCGCGAGTTTCTCTGCATGCGTCAGTACCTCGTAAATACCACCACGTGCTTTGATTGAACCTGAGATAGGTAAATGGCAGTCCTTCTTCAGCATCAAACGGCCAGAAATAAACGTGTTATATTGCTCTTCCAGACACGCTTGCATCTTGGGAATATCAACAACCTGAGATTCAATAATACCATTAGAGGATTCTGTTTCAGGGAAGGCTTTCATCAAATAAGGGGCAAAGCGCTTAAGTCGTTCACTAGCGGCATGAATATCTTTCTCATCCAAGCCCACATAAGGCAAACCTTCCGCCAGAGAGGTTATGTTTGGGTTGAACCAACAAACTTCTTTAAGTTCGATAAGTGGTGCTAAAAGTGGAAACTGCTTTATCAGCGCTTCAGTATTAAGCTTGGTCATTCTACTTGCCTGGAACTGTATGAGTTTAGATAAACAAAAGCGCCGCAAGTGCGACGCTCTTTGAGTAGTTCAGCGTTGGTTCAAACTACGCGTACTGTTCTTCGAACTCTTTCATAAAGTCCACAAGCGCCTGAACACCTTCTAGTGTCATCGCATTGTAGATTGAAGCGCGCATACCACCCACCGCACGGTGACCTTTGAGAGATTTCAAGCCTTTAGCATCAGCTAGTTCTAAGAAAGTGCTATCCAGCTCTGGCTTCGCTAACTGGAACGGTACGTTCATTAGTGAGCGGTTAGCCGTGTGAATACCATTACGGTAGAAGTCTGACTGATCAATGTAATCGTAAAGTAATGCCGCTTTTGCACGGTTCACTTTCTCGATACTCTTAACACCACCTTCTGCTTTCAGCCACTTGAAGACTAGGCCAGACAGGTACCAAGCAAACGTTGGTGGCGTGTTGAACATAGACTCTTTTTCTGCCAGTACAGTGTAGTCCAAAATGCTTGGCAGTACTTGTTTCGCCATACCAAGTAGATCGTCACGAACGATCACGATAGAGATACCCGATGGACCAATGTTTTTCTGAGCACCAGCGTAGATAACGCCGTATTGAGAAACGTCGATTTCGCGTGAAAGAATCGTAGAAGACATGTCTGCAACAATTGGCTTGTCCGTCACAGGTAGATCGTTGATTTCAATACCGTCGATCGTTTCGTTTGGACAAAAGTGGACGTAAGCCGCGTCTGGGGCAATTTCCCACTCACTTGCAGGTTTTACTGCCAGTTTTCCATCAATTTCCGTTTTCGCATCAAAAACATCCGGTTCACAGTATTTTTTCGCTTCTGCAACCGCACTTTCTGCCCAGTAACCACCATCAATGTAAGTTGCTGTTTTTGCTTCACCGAGAAGGTTAAGAGGGACTGCAGCAAACTGAGCGCGAGCGCCACCTTGGCAAAATAGGACTTTGTAATTATCTGGAATGTTTAAAAGGTTACGCAGGTCTTGCTCAGCTTCTTCGGCAACTTTAATGAACTCTTTACTACGGTGACTGATTTCCATCACTGAAGTACCCAGACCTTGCCAGTCTAGTAGTTCTTTTTGTGCTTGTTGCATAACTGCTTTTGGCAGACCAGCTGGTCCTGCGCTGAAGTTAAATACGTTGTCCGTATTTTGTTCCATGATGCTCATCGCTCCTGCTCAGTATATATGTCGAAATTAATGTACTTAAATAATCTCGAGATGTGTGGCTCAGAAAAGCTTTTTTAGTCATCAGTGCAGACACTATTTATCGAGTGCAAGCCCTCTAAAAAAGTTCCGATACCTTCATCTTGATATATGTTGGGTATATCACGTTTTTGCGGCGATAAAAACAAGAAAAGAGGTCCTACGACCTCTTTTTCAATTGAAAACACCATATGAGCGTAATTAACTACCCCAGATGCCTACTTTTGCATCAAAGCTGGCATCAATAGCGCGATCAACGGAAACTCGTGGCCGTTTTCAAATTTTAACTTCCCGTCACCAATTTGAGCTTTAAGTTGGTAACCACCCTCGACTTTGTCAATTAACTCCATGATTAATAACTCATCGATTCCTTCCTGAATAAACGGGTAATGGTCAACCAATTCGTCGGAGAAATAAGTACTCAAAGTTCCGTTAGTGACGTTCACCAACTTCATCGGATTCTGAGTGATTTTCTCGGTGCCTTGTGGGACGGACAATTCCCATTCGTTGTGGAATTTACCTTCGCCAAACGCGAGCGACAGTTCGTTAACAGAAAGGTTAAACCCTTTGTTAAACAACGTATCGATGTGCGGTAACAGGCTGTTGATTTCTTGCTCGCTCAACACGGCTGAGCTCTGATAAATCGCCATAATCTTATCGAACGATTGGCTATCGACATCTGCGATGGAAAAATCGAGCTTAAAGTTGTCAACATCCGTACCATCCGTCAAACGCATGGTTTGTGCTGCAAGATTGAACTGGCTATTGAGCTTCTCACCCGTTTCATCCGTCGCAGTGTTGCCACTGTAGTTCGCATTTTCAATTAAGAACACCGGGGTCATGGTTGAATCCACTACATCCAGTTTCTCTAACGAAAAAGCCTGCTCGCCTAACCAGTAGCCTTTAACTTGTTTTCCTTTACCCTGCCCGGTTAAACCGTTCAAATGCAGTTCATCGCCATTGACGAAATCAACCTGAACATAAGGGACAGAAACCTGGTAATTAAGAACACCTAAAACCGTCACGTTACCCGAGACTTTCGCCGGACTCGATGACACCGAGAGATCTTCAGCTTCATTGCGGTAATGCCAGCTATCTAAGTCAAATGTAAATGCGGTATTGCCGTTGAGTTGAGTCTGACTGTGCAAAGTAAGCGGAACAAAGTCGCTATCGACTAATTTTGAATCCGCAGTGAGGCTTGTGAGTCCATGGCTAACATCACTAGTTACGTCAAAGGTTGTTGGCACGTTGTCACGGACAAGCTGTGTCTTTAACTCAGGGTCAACCACGGTATACCGGGTTAATACAACCGAAGACAGGTACCCGCGTTGGTACTCAATCACTTCTCCTTTGATCATTTCATCGTTCATGTTCGCGATGCCATCTTCAATGATGGACTGACCAATTTGACCAACTGCAAGTGGCCAACAGAGCGCGAGTGAGATTGCACCGCCAATGGCGCCAAGTTTTTTAAGATTTTGCATAACGTCACTTTTCAGGGATTTGTGTTCAGTCTAACCCAAACCCTCAATGGATAAAACATTGAGATAAATCAGACTATTGTTGCTTATTCTAGACCATTAATCAGGAATCATACTCAGCTCGCACTCATTCTGCCGTTTTATTGATAATGTTTGCTTGGAGAAGTTTTAACCGGAGCTCAAATACCTGTGAATCGCTACGCTGTATTGTGTCTCGACAACAATCCAATCAGTGCTGAACAGTTTCGATTGGAGCTGTCTGCTTTCGCGAGCAAATTTGATATTTTTTCTGTTGAATCCATTGAAGAAGCACAAAGTGCACTTGAATACCTCGAACAACGGAAGCAGACGGTCGCACTCGTCATCGCTAGTCACCATGCTCACTTTAACGGCGTGGATTTTCTGATTGGTCTTGACCGAGCACCACATACCGAAAGCGCGCGAAAAATCCTCATCAGTTGCTCCTCAGATATCCAAGCGATTCTTACTGCCGTCAATGAAGGTCGACTAGACCACTGCCTAACAAAGCCCCTCCCTGATAAGGTGTTATATAATACCGTTCAAAAGGAGCTGACCCAGTTTATTTTACGTTACTGTCGTGAGGACTTGCTCGGCTATAGTCAAATACTGGATCAGCATAAATTGCTTCGAGCACATGTTGAAAACCAGATGCAGAAATACCAAGCGGGATTTCTGCATGACGACTATCATTCGATGCCAGATGAAGAGCTCGCAGAACAAGTTATTAATGCCTTACAGCTGTTTTTCAAACACAGCGATGATACCCATGCCTGCCGTACCTACTCGCCAGAGCATTTATTGACCGTTGAAGGTGAACCCAACAACTTTCTCTGGTTTATTACCAACGGAGACGTTGCGCTATATAAGAAAGATGAGCAAGGCGTTCAACGCGAAGTCGTTCGCTATACAAAAGGCAACATTGTCGGCAGCATGTCATTTGTGACTGGTGAAAATTCCTTTTCTACCGCCCTGACGTTATCGACAACGGAAGTGATCAAACTTGACCGGCAAGTGTTCCACAATGTCATGCAGAATGATTCCAATCTCCTGCCGCTGTTCACCAACTTACTACTTCGCCACTTCAATAGACGTTTGCAACGCAGCATCAATACAAAGCTACAACTGCAAAAAACGCTTGAATCGTTAGAGTCGGCTCACCAGCAATTAATAGAGCGAGAAAAAATGGCCATGCTCGGTCAGCTGGTTGCAGGTGTTGCCCATGAACTCAATAACCCCATTGCGGCAATTTTAAGAGGGGTAGAAAATCTCACTCATACCCTCGAGAGTCTACTAACTGAACTTCCTAGTTCTGATGTACAGAGCAAGGGCGTACAACTGCTGTCTCAAGCCCAAAACGCGAAACCTGCCTCTACCGCAGAATTAAGAGAGCGAGTAAAACAACTTAGCCCTATCCTGCCAGATCGTACGTTAGCAAAAAAAGTCGTGCAGCTAGGTTTGGAGTCAGATAGCGAGTTGTTAACCCAGTTAGCTAAGAAAGAAGATAGTGCTGCTGAGACACTTGGCACACTTGAACAATACCATAAGGCAGGTGCTTCATTGCGTTCCATTAACGTATGTGCAGCCCGCATTGCCGACATGGTAAAAAGCCTAAAAGGTTATGCACGGGCCGACGATGAAAGCATGCATTACGCCGATATACACGAAGGCATCGAAGACACATTGGTTATCTTTGAGAACAAATTAAAACGTCACCAAGTCTCAACAGACTACGATAAATTACCTCGTATTCTTTGCCAGCCAATTGCTTTGCAGCAAGTTTGGACAAATTTAGTTTCAAACGCTATTGACGCATTTCCGGATAGAGGCGTGTTAAAAATCCAGACAAGAATGGGAGAAAAAAATCAAAAGCGATATGCCGTTATCTCATTCGAAGACAACGGGTGCGGCATTCCAGAATCACAAAAGACGTCGATTTTTGAACTCAACTTTACGACCAAAAAAGAAGGCAACTTTGGATTAGGAATTGGGCTTTCTATCTGCCAACAAATCGTTTCTGCTCACCACGGATGGATTGAAGTGGAATCAGAACTCAACAAATACACTCGTATGACAGTCTGGTTACCAGTCATCGAAGAAGGAGATGAAATATGACAAAGTATCTGATTTTATGCGTCGATGACGAAAGAGAAGTCTTGGATAGTGTGTTGCAAGATTTGGCTCCCTTCGAAGAACACTTTATTTTAGAAGGCGCTGAGTCCGTGACAGAGGCAAGACAAGTCATTGAGGACATGGCGGACGAAGAAATAAAACTTGCGCTCATTTTGTGTGATCACATTATGCCAGAGCAAACTGGAATTAGCTTTTTAATTGAACTAAGCCAAAGTGCCGACACAAGAAGTGCCCGCAAAGTATTACTAACCGGCCAGGCTGGGTTGGAAGACACCGTTGAGGCCATCAACCACGACAGTTTAGACTATTACATTGCCAAACCTTGGAAAGGGGATGAACTAAGACAAGCGATAGTCTCCCAACTGACTTCATTCGTGATCGAAAATGATGATGACTTATTGTCTTGGACAACCATCCTCGACTCCGTCGCCATTCTAAACGCAATGGCAGAGCGCAGAGCAAGCTTCGGTGAATAAACCAAACCATAAAAAGTGCGCCATCATACATGGCGCACTTTTTGCTTAAATTGAATAACAATTAAGTTAATTGACAAAACATCGACACATTTATGTTGGTCGAAGACCTCTCTTTTGATTATGATGTCGGACAAATTAGATTACAGTTCAAGTGCTTGCTTGAATTCATGGAAAAATAAACAAGGTTTATCGTTAGTTATGCGTAAGACACTATTAGCCACAGCCCTATTGTTAGCATCAAGCCATGCCCTAGCTGCAAACGGCAATACGCCAGCAACTATGAGCAACTTTAGCTACGACTACTTCGAAGCTCGCATTGGCGCAAGCCCTGTGACATTTGGTGCTGGCGTCAGCAAGTCAGTTCACCCAAATGCACACGTAGTAGCTCGTATCGACTCTGAGTTTGAAAGCGACTTTGATTCAGCTGCTGGTTTTGGCTTTCACTCACCACTTAATAACTGGGCAGACCTGACAGGCGAAATGCTGATGCGCGTTGTCCAACCATCTCACTCAAGCAGCACTGATGTGGGTATGGAATTAAACCTGGGCGTTCGTCAGTGGTTAGGTCCTCAATTAGAAGTAGGTGGTAAAGTTGGCTATGTTTCTATTGATGACAACGACGACTGGATGGGGGCTGCCTATGCACGTTTCCACTCGACTGAGTTATTCTCTCTAGGTGCAGAAGCACGTATTAACGACTTCTATGGTGATCAAGTTATGTTCACCACGCGCTTCAAGTTTTAATAATACCAATTAAAAACAAAAACCGAGGCATTAACCTCGGTTTTTTTTGGTTACAATAATTATCTCAAATACGGAGTCAAAAGTGTCAACATCCCTTTCTACTTTGACTCTTACTTTGGTGAATCGCTAAGGCCAAAGGAACGTTAATCGTTGCGCGAATACGTCACCTTAATCACATAGTTCCAATAACTGTTTTTTTCGTGGCTCTTGAATAAGTTTCCAGTGCACTCCATCTATCGCACCAGCAAACTTCCACAGCAGTTTAACATCTACGTCGTTGCCGTAAGCCTGTCTTACTTTATTGAAAACTTTCACAGGCCCGAGTTCCAAAAATGCCTCAACATCATCAACACCGGCTTTTTTCACCATACGTTCAAGCGTAAGTTGCATGTTAGGCAGATCTCTCAGCCGTCTACTCGCTGAAGATTTTTGGTATTTGCGTTCCGTAACGGAGTACTCAATGGACCTTTTCAACAGTTCATCCAAGCCTGAAAAGCCGGATTCAAACAGCTCTGTCACATCATAATAGTTAACGGTTGCCGTCGTTTGTCTCTTGACGTGCTTATATTTATCACAATTCAGCCGAATCAGTTCTTCGTCTAGCCCATTACCTCCACGTATATAACAACAATCATTACTAACAAGTGCAAACATAGCTTCATCGCAAAATAAACCGATGCCGCCGAACATGGAACGTTTCTGATACTGGCTAAAATTGCGTACGTACTTAAAAAAAGCTTGGTCTGTCATGTCCATTGACCTCTTTAATCTGAATAAATTACCCCGATTAGCGATGTCACCAGATAAACAGCAGCTTATAGCGAATTACAAAATGTCGATTTGTTGGCGATGTATTTGTGAGTTTTGCTTGCCAACTTGGTTAATCATACTTAACGACGAAAAATAAGTTTGGACATAAGTCACATATAAAAAAGTAAAAATTCCTCATACGCGATTGATTTCACAGTTATCCTTCCTTTAGTGATATTTTTTTGACACCTTTCAGCCGCAAGCAACAAATCATCATGATACACGCGGCAATTATGAAGGCAGAGTACGCATTTCATTGATAATCCGCGTAATCTAAAGGTACACTGTACCAAAGATTATAAGTACAACGTCATAATGGAACACCTATCATTTTTTTGGCTACCAAATAATAAAGATAAGCTTTTAAAAGCACTGGAATCCGAATTCGCCCAATTGGTAGAGCAGTCGATCACTATCGGTAAAATTTCATTACCTCCGATACCTGATGCCGTGCTCAAAATTCAGCAGTTGTGCCAAGAAGAAAGCACAACTATCGCTGATGTTGCCAACTGCTTATTAGAAGACCCAGGATTAGCGGCAGTTGTGGTTCGGGTCGCAAATTCGGTGATTTTCAATCGTAGAAACATTACCTGCAACGATCTAACCACTGCGGTCTCACGTTTAGGCATTCTTCGAGTACGTGACATTGTGACTGCTCAGGCAATTGAGCAAATGAAACACTCACTAAACTTAACCAAAGAATGTAACGAGATAATGGTGAAAAGTGCTGCGGTATCCCGTGAACTTGGTGCCGTGATGGTGTTAATTGTACAAGAGTTCCGGAAGCACGATCCCGTTACTTATGGACACCTTGAACAAGAGAAAGCGTTGTTAGTCGGTTTGTTAGCAGATATTGGCCTGTTTTGCCTTATTAATGAATACAATATGTACATCGAAAGAGGCAACTACCTAGACCAAGATATCGCGCTGCAAATCTTCCAAACTCGTTGCTCTGCAACCAGTAAGCTGGTGTTAGAACGCTGGGGATTCGATGACGATTACAAAGAAGTGTCATCGAATCAAAAGTTCATAACATCACGCCCAGATGTCAGTTACTTAGACATTGCCAGAATTGCACATCACTTGTTGATGTTCCGGAGTCAAGATGAGCGCATCGACGAACATGAAGTGGAATTCAATCTGACGGGTGCAGAAATCCTATATAACTTCAGTAATATGAGTGACCAGGACTTCCGTCAGGAAATGAACACGGTTTTGACAGCCAGTGGCTTGTAGACCCGTTTTTAATTTAAACGTCATTCACAGTTATGGTGTCACTCAAGGTTGAGTGAACTGTTATCTGTGGCAAATTTTAGGCTTACCTCACTAAGGAATAATTGAGTTTTATGTTCTCAGGGATGCTTTTCATTTTTGCCCCACTCGTTGTAGGGTACTTAATTCCTATTTCTCGCGACACTTTACTCGAGAAGATTAACCAATCTACGTCGTACCTTATTTACGTCATTCTGTCGTTGATGGGGCTAAGCTTGGCTGCGCTTGATAATCTGGGCAGCAATTTACAAAGCATTCTGCTTTATGCGAGCACTTTCTTCATCTGCTTAAGTGTCTGTAACCTTTTAGCTTTACCTCTTGTCGATAAGATAATTCCTCTCAAAACCGATCAAAGCCACAGTAAGTTACCTCTTTCTTCTATGGCTCTGGAGTCTGCAAAACTGATCCTGGTAGTCGGCGGTGGCCTAGTCTTAGGTTTAATCCTTCCGATTGATCTGTCCTGGGTAGACACCGCAAGCGAGTGGATATTGTTCCTCTTGCTGTTCTTTATTGGTATTCAATTACGCAATAGTGGTCTTACCCTCAGACAGATTTTGTTGAACAAGCAAGGTATGGCAATTGCAGCGATTATCATTGTTACTTGTATGCTAGGTGGCGCTATCGCTTCATTTGTGCTGGATCTTCCTCTCTATAAAGCATTGGCAATGGCATCTGGGTTTGGTTGGTACTCATTGGCAGGCATCTTAATGGGAGATGCGTTTGGTCCAGTATTTGGCGGCGCTTCTTTCCTGATCGAACTAATGCGAGAATTAGTGGCCTTAGTTGCCATCCCACTATTTATCCGTCGTTACCCATGTACCGCCATTGGCTATGCAGGAGCAACCGCAATGGATTTTACTTTGCCAGTCATCCAAACAACGGGCGGGGTACGTTGCGTGCCTGTTGCCATTGTTAGTGGCTTTATTTTGAGCTTGCTCGTACCAGTGATGATGCTTTTCTTTGTATCACTTGCTAGCTAGATCTCAGGTTTTGTTTTTAACATCCATTACAATACGGCAAAAATTTAAACACCTAATGAACGTTAAAGTCGTCAATACACAAGCGACACCTTAATTCGCTATTTGAATCAACAGCACTGAACTCTCTTAGCTCCAACATGAATTAAGGGTCATTCGTCGTAGAATGAGATTTAACGTTAATTAAGGAATAACTATTAGAATAGAAGGAAGAAGAATGAAACGCTTTGTCGTTGCCGCGCTCCTCGCTACAAGCTCAACTTTTACATTTGCCGCAGATCAACAATGTCTGGCCAATAAGTACGATGGCTATGTCGATGCTTCGCTACAGTGGTATCAAGACCTTGTAGACTTGACTGTCGCTCAGTACCCGGATCTCGATGAAGTAAGCCAATGGTTTTTAGATGGCCGTAAGCACCACTTTGAGCTCAACCGCGAAGCGGTACACTATTTTCTTAAGAATGACCCAAGCCGCGTAGCAACAGAGCAACCGGTCGAAGCGTGGCTAAAGCTCGAGCAACACGATGTCAAGCAACTGGCTAGTCGCAGTGACAAACTGGGTGAGGCTGCACAGAAAACATTTAGTGACCGCCAATCAACCAATCACGAGAAGAACTACGACCTTCGCTCTGCTTTCGCGGATCTGCTCAGCCACCCTCAGAAAATTGACTCGGCGCTTAATAAGTATAATCAGTCAATTGAGAAGCTAGAAAAACAACAATGTGAATAAGCGTCGATAACCAAATAACCTGATGGTTTAGGTTTCCAGGCCTTGTCAGAGACAGCAGAAGTCGGTGACAAGGCTTAAATACCGTTCCATGTTCTGAGACAGCCTTCGTAAATCACATCGATGTTGCGTACAGTACTATCTACAAACATGCGACCGTTGAGAAGCCGCCTTTCAAAGTTATTTGCATATGACTTAGTTTTCATTTCATCAACATGGTCTTGCATAATTAAAACGGGACATTGAAACCGTTTTGGTTTAGATTGTGCCGCTCGCATCACCCAAATTAATACAAATGATTCTTTGCTATGGTTAAGGAACAAAAAACCGCTGACGTTAGTTTTGAGAGCTTACTAAAGATCTTCACTATCCCTGAAGGTCCAGACTCGACGTTAACTAAAATTGAAGAAGGTCTCTCTCGAAACTTGAATCAATTTCTTCGTGAACACATCGTGGCAGAAGAAAAGCCTTTACGTGAAATAGAGAAAGACTTTTCTTCTGCTCAGATTCCTGAGCAACCCGAGTTTGTGTCAGACCATACCGAGCACTTGCTAGACACCTTAGTGTCGCACTCGGTTCATACGTCAGCTCCAAGCTTCATCGGCCATATGACATCGGCACTGCCTTACTTTTTAATGCCCCTGTCTAAAATTATGATTGCCCTGAACCAAAACTTGGTGAAAATCGAAACATCGAAAGCGTTTACGCCGTTAGAACGCCAAGTACTGGGTATGCTGCATCGATTAATCTACGCTCAGCCGAATACCTTTTATGACCAATGGATGCATAGTGCCAACCATTCTCTAGGCGCGTTTTGCTCTGGCGGCACGATTGCGAATATTACTGCCCTTTGGGTTGCCCGCAATAAAGCATTGAAAGCAGACGGCGAATTTAAAGGTGTAGAGAAAGAAGGCCTATTCAAAGCCATGAAACATTACGGTTATGAAGGTTTAGCTGTCTTGGTTTCTGAGCGTGGTCACTACTCACTCAAAAAAGCGGCAGATGTACTCGGATTGGGTCAAGAAGGCCTAGTCGCAGTCAAAACAGATGCCAACAACCGAATCGTTGTCGATGATCTCAAGGCGAAAATCATCGCCTTGGAAAAGCAAAATATCAAACCAATTGCCGTGATTGGTGTGGCCGGTACGACTGAAACCGGTAATGTCGACCCTCTCGCTAAGATAGCTGAAGTTTGTCAGGAACACGATTGCCATTTTCATGTCGATGCAGCTTGGGGCGGAGCAACATTGATGTCTAATAACTACCGCAACCTATTGAATGGCGTTGAGCTAGCAGATTCAGTAACGATTGACGCACATAAGCAGCTTTACATACCAATGGGCGCAGGCATGGTGCTGTTTAAAGACCCTGATGCGATGCGATCCATCGAACATCACGCTCAGTATATCTTGCGTAAAGGTTCTAAAGATTTAGGCAGCCATACCCTAGAAGGCTCTCGTTCTGGTATGGCGATGTTAGTGTATGCGGCAATGCATATCATTAGCCGACCTGGCTATGAGCTGTTAATCGATCAAAGCATCGACAAAGCACGCTACTTCGCTGACTTAATTAAGAAACAGGACGACTTTGAACTGGTTTCTGAGCCAGAGCTATGCTTACTTACCTACCGTTACTTGCCGCCAAACATCCGTGAGGCGCTAGAGCAAGCACATGGTACGCAAAAAGAGCAATTAAATGAGTTAATCAACGAGTTAACTCAGTTTATTCAAAAGCGTCAACGCGAAACCGGTAAGTCATTTGTATCTCGTACCACACTTAACCCGGAGCAATGGGAGCGCCTAAGTACTATCGTTTTCCGGGTAGTGCTTGCAAACCCTCTTACCTCGACAGACATCTTTGATGCTGTGTTAGACGAGCAAAGAGAGATTGCACAACAAGCACCAAATTTGAACGCAAAAATCCAAGAACTCGTTTCTAAGATTTTGGCTTCTTGACGATAAGATCGGGTTACATTAACTTGAAAATTTCTTTCTTTTTAATGTAACTCATTAATCATTACTGGCTAACCAGAGTTACAAACCTCAAATTCCCCATTCATTTCTGTAGTTTTCAGAAAATTTTGTTTGAGGTTTGTCAAATTCTCACTAAATAGTAACCGTATTTGGTTTAGCCGAATTAAAGATAAGGTTTATACTGAATCTATGGCGCTGGTAGCTTTCGTTAACGCCCTTCACTACCGAGAAACTCATGGGTTTCTATCCGTTGACAGAACCAGCGAGTTGTTCTCTATACCCTCGTGAACACTATGAATACATTAGAAAAAATTCAAAAAAATCTGGAGAATTTCAGTAAATCTGAGCGCAAAGTTGCAGAAGTCATTATGGCGTCTCCACAAACTGCTATTCACTCGAGCATCGCCACGTTAGCTAAAATGGCCGACGTAAGTGAACCCACTGTAAACCGCTTCTGTCGTCGACTGGATACAAAAGGCTTTCCAGATTTTAAACTTCACTTGGCACAGAGCTTGGCTAACGGTACTCCATATGTAAACCGTAACGTAGAAGAAGATGATGGTCCTGATGCGTACACGCATAAGATTTTCGAATCTACAATGGCTTGCTTGGATGTAGCGAAAAACAGCCTGGATGCAATGCAAATTAACCGTGCTGTCGATTTGCTGACTCAAGCAAAACGTATCTCTTTCTTTGGCTTAGGCGCATCGTCTGCCGTTGCCCGGGATGCACAAAACAAATTTATTCGCTTTAATATTCCAATCACTTGCTTTGAAGATATCGTCATGCAACGCATGAGCTGTATTAATTGCAGTGATAATGATGTGATTGTTTTGATCTCTCACACTGGCCGCACTAAAAGCCAGGTAGAAATTGCGAACCTCGCCCGAGAAAATGGCGCTACGGTTATTGCGATTACAGCAAAAGACTCGCCGTTAGAAAAGGCAAGCTCTTTGGCGATTACGCTCGATATCCCTGAAGATACAGACGTATACATGCCAATGGCTAGCCGCGTTGTACAGATGACAGTAATTGATGTTTTGGCAACGGGCTTTACTCTCCGTCGAGGTACGGGCTTCCGTGAAAACCTCAAACGAGTGAAAGACGCACTAAAAGACAGTCGCTACGATAAATTAAGCCAATACTAATTATCGTTATTTATAAAGGGAGCTATTAAGCTCCCTTTATTATTCTCCATGCACATACGTTCAGATACGCTTTATTCATCCACACTCGTCAGATCCGTGCTTGACTCTAGCACCTCAACAGAGCCGGCTTGCGGCACACTTTCAACATCAACGTTGTCTCTACAATCACAGACTTGTTTAAGAATGAAGATAAGACGTTCTTTATTCAAAGGTAACGGGTTACCCTTTATCGCAACAGACTTAAGTGCATCGCTCGCTACCTGATCAAACGACGTCTGGCACACACCAAATTGTCCAAGTGAAGGTAACTCTAACTTATCAAGCACCAATTTCACCCAAAGCACGCCATCATGTTCATGCGCATTTGTACGATTTGTAACAAGTTGGGCAAGCTTTTTATAGCGATTAATTACGTCCGTCCTGCCCGCTTTTTTTGCAGCATAGATATTTTCCTGCATAACATGAGGCGCTAAACGCGCGGTTATCACACTATGAGGAGCGTCAAGCTTTCCACCTAGAGCAGAAGCTAAACCATGTGCCGCACCAAGTTTTGCATTAGTGATCGCCATCCCGCCCAGCAAAGCCGCAAAGGATAAATCTGATCGCGCTTTATGGTCGTTGTGCTTACACCCAGCAATGACTGAGCGACTTAACCGACGTAAACCTTCTTCACATACCATATCTGTTAAAGGATTGGGTTCACCACACACATAGGCTTCCATCAAATGGGTAAACGCATCCATTGCACCACGCCCTGAGGTATAGGGATCGGTATCATACGTTAAGGTAGGATCGACAATCGCGACGTCTGCGAGCATATCCGGACTTCTCAGGCTGACTTTGACTTTATCTTGTCCAGATTTTAATACCGCGTTTCGAGTCACTTCAGACCCCGTACTTGCGGTAGTTGGAATGGCGATAAAATGAAGAGGTTTTGCCTTTAACGGCACATTTCTTCCCACGACTTCAACATAGTCATAAACATCACCATGATTTGGAACAATAGCGGCTAACGCTTTCCCCATATCTAGGACGCTGCCACCACCAATAGCGATAACCATATCCGGCTTAAATTTTCGGCCCAAAATCGCGGTCTCTTCCACCATTGTGATATTTGGCTCTCCAGTAATCGCGACGTGCTGATAACGCATACCCTGTGCTTTGAGATAACTGAGGATTGGTATTGCTCTTTGCTTGTCCCGACCAGTGACTAACAATACGCTGTAGCCGAATTGGTTGATGATGGATAACGAAGACTGCAGTGCGCCTTCACCAAAAATAATCCTTGTTGCAGTCATGAACTGAAACATACATTTCCTCCCACAAACAATTACTCCCAATAGATTGCTACGATTTGCAGTAAAAAAAGTTGACCAATTCCACCTTGCTATCAATACCCATATAAAAAATATGCTTTTATGCGTTGGTTCACATAGTCATTATGAGAAGATTTTTTGCTCGATAGGTTTCACCTATAAAACCAACAGGCAATTGCCACTTTATTTCCGTATTTGGATCGGGCATAGTTAGCCAAGTGAAAGAGAGCCACTTAACCAACGCGTTTTTGTCTGCTTTCAGAAAAGAATAGATTTAGGAGAAATTAAAATTATGTTCGTTGTTATCTTCGGTCGCCCAGCATGTCCTTACTGTGTTCGTGCAAAAGAGCATGCAGAAACGCTAAAAGCAAAACGTGATGACTTTAACTACCGTTACGTTGACATTCATGCTGAAGGCATCTCTAAAGCAGACCTTGAGAAAACTGTAGGCAAACCAGTTGCAACTGTTCCTCAAATTTTCATCGACCAAGAACACATTGGTGGTTGTGATGAGTTTGAAGCTTACGCGAAAGAGCACCTAGGTCTATTCGACGTAGTGTAATAACACAGTAGAATTTTTTAAAAGCCGCTCCGTATTGCGGCTTTTTTATTATTTTTCATATGGTTACTTCCCTAAGTCTGCTAATGGAAAAACATAAAAAAATTCACTTATCTTTTTGCTATATTTAGTTACAATTCTCCACTCTAATCTTTCTTGGCACACAATTTATCGAGCCACACAGTGAACATAGACGTCGTATATCTTCTCGAACAAAACCCTATCCTTCTAATCTTCGTCGTATTAGCCATCGGCCTTGCCTTCGGAAAAATCCGATTTGGTAAATTACAACTAGGTAACTCAATCGGAGTTCTCATCACTTCGCTTATCATGGGCCACTTGGGCTTCTCTTTTAATGCTGAAGCGTTAACAATTGGGTTTATGCTGTTTATCTACTGCGTAGGTATCGAAGCTGGTCCCAACTTCTTTGGTATCTTTTTTAGAGATGGTAAGCATTACTTTATTCTCAGCATGACTGTTCTGGTTACAGCGGTATGTTTAACTTATGGGTTAAGCCATTATTTTGGGCTCGATTTCGGGCTTTCAGCAGGTATGATGGCGGGCG
The DNA here is from genome assembly GCF_963675395.1 of uncultured Vibrio sp. NCBI lineage: Bacteria > Pseudomonadati > Pseudomonadota > Gammaproteobacteria > Vibrionales > Vibrionaceae > Vibrio > uncultured Vibrio sp. The sequence goes on from NZ_OY776223.1 coordinate 543,893, forward strand.
CATTAACCGCAACGCCTGTTCTAGTGGGTGCACAAGACGCACTTAACTCAGGTTTGGCGACGATACCACGCAATATGGATTTTTCGCTGGTATTAGAAAACTTATCTGTTGGTTATGCCATGGCTTATCTGATTGGCTTAATCAGCATGATCATGTTCGCCAAGCTGCTGCCACGGCTACAGAAACAAAACCTGTCCGACTCAGCACAACAAATTGCTCAAGAGCGTGGGCTTGGTAACTCAGGGCAGAGAAAAGTCTATCTCCCTATCATTCGCGCGTATCGCGTTGGTCCAGAATTGATTGACTGGACGGATGGTAAAAACCTACGTGAACTGGGTATCTACCGTCAAACAGGCTGTTACATTGAGCGAATTCGCCGAAATGGTATTCTCGCCCACCCTGATGGTGACGCTATTCTGCAAGAAGGCGATGAGATTGCACTGGTTGGTTTCCCGGATAGCCACGCTCGATTGGATTCCAGTTTCCGCAACGGCAAAGAAGTCTTTGATCGCAACTTGCTGGATTTACGCATTGTTGAAGAAGAAATCGTGGTAAAAAGTGACGCAATAGCCGGTAAACGTTTATCCGACCTTAACTTGTCTGAGTTTGGTTGTTTCTTAAACCGCGTAGTGCGTGCTCAAATTGAAATGCCAATGGATTTAGACATTGTGCTTGCCAAAGGTGACGTTCTTCAGGTCAGTGGCGAAAAAAGTCGCGTACATGGTCTTGCTGAAAAAATCGGTTTCATCTCGATTCACAGCCAAATGGCAGACTTATTAGCATTTTGTAGCTTCTTCATTCTGGGCATTATGTTTGGTCTTATCACGATGACATTTGGCCAAGTGTCGTTCAGCTTAGGTAATGCGGTAGGTTTATTGCTTTCTGGTATTACCTTGGGCTTCTTGCGTGCCAACCACCCTACTTTCGGCTACGTACCACAAGGCGCGCTGAACATGGTTAAAGACCTTGGTTTAATGTTCTTTATGGTCGGCATTGGCCTCAGTGCTGGTGGAAAAATGTTCGAGCATCTGACACAGGTAGGTCCGAAAGTCATCGGCTTGGCCTTTATTGTCAGCGTGGTTCCTGTAGCACTGGCGTATTTAGTTGGCGCCTATGCACTTAAAATGAATCGAGCATTGCTTTTTGGTGCCATTATTGGCGCTCGTACATGTGCACCGGCCATGGACGTAGTAAACGACTACGCGAAGTCAACGATTCCCGCACTAGGCTACGCTGGCACGTATGCAATAGCAAACATCTTAATGACGCTAGCGGGTACGATTCTCATCATATTGAGTTGATTCAGCAGACATCAGACACAAAAAAGGCGCTCAGTGAGCGCCTTTTTACTACATAAATATTAGGAACGAATAAATATTAGAAACGACCTAAATAATAGCCATTAGATTTGAATGAAATCTGCTTCTACTGCTGGGTTCACGTCTGCTTCGTAATCCACACCGTCAACACCAAAACCGAATAGCTTCAAGAACTCTTCTTTATACTCTACGTAATCAGTTAGCTCTTTTAGGTTTTCAGTCGTAATTTGTGGCCACAGGTCACGACAGTGTTGCTGGATGTCTTCACGAAGTTCCCAGTCGTCCAGACGAAGGCGGTTCATGTCGTCCACTTCTGCCGCAGAGCCATCTTCTTTGTATAGACGCTGGCTGAACATACGGTAGATTTGCTCCATACAACCTTCGTGTACGCCTTCTTCACGCATCTTCTTGAACACCATTGCAATGTACAGTGGCATTACAGGAATTGCAGAACTTGCCTGAGTGACAACAGATTTAAGAACTGCAACGTTCGCGCTGCCGCCTGTTTCTGCTAGTTTCTCGTTAAGTGCTGTTGCTGCGCGGTCCAGGTCCATTTTCGCTTTACCTAGCGCACCATCCCAGTAGATTGGCCAAGTTAGCTCGGTACCGATGTAGCTGTATGCGACGGTCTTACAACCTTCAGCAAGTACACCCGCTTCAGAAAGTGCGTTGATCCAAAGTTCCCAGTCTTCACCACCCATTACGGTGACTGTATCTTTGATCTCTTCTTCTGTTGCAGGCTCAACACTTGCTTCGATGATCACGTCTTTGTTGGTATCAACCGCTGTCGATGTGTAAGTTTCACCGATTGGTTTTAGAGATGAACGAATCAGTTCACCCGTTTCTGGTAATTTACGTACTGGGGAAGCCAGTGAGTAAACCACCATATCAATCTGACCCAAGTCTTCTTTGATCAGCTCGATTGTTTTCTCTTTTGCTTCGTTTGAGAAAGCATCGCCGTTCAGGCTTTTCGCATACAGACCTTCTTCACGTGCCAACTTTTCGAAAGCGGCAGCGTTATAAAAACCTGCTGTGCCAGGCTTCTTCTCTGTGCCTTCTTTTTCAAAGAACACACCGATAGTTGATGCACCGCCACCAAATGCCGCAGCGATACGAGAAGATAGACCATACCCACTTGATGCACCCACAACAAGAACGCGTTTTGGTGCGTTTTTAATTGGGCCTTGTGCTTTAGTGAAAGCAATTTGTTCTTTTACATTAGCTTCACAACCAACAGGGTGCGTAGTAGTACAGATAAATCCACGAATTCTAGGTTTGATGATCATATTCAACTTCCTTTAAAAAACCTTGTAAGGATAAAAGTTTCGCTCGGTGTTCGCATCTAATTTCTGTAAAAATGCTTCGAAAATGCAAGTGGTTGGAGCACTCTAGTATCATGCTAAACAAAAAAGCACCTCAAAGAGGTGCTTTCATCAATAAATCTATTGGCTCGTTAAGCGGCTGAATTAAGATGTGACTTTTTTGGCGCATCGGTACGAAGTTCCGAAAAGTCGTGGCTAAAGTGGTCCACTTGAATCGCTTTGGAACGCAGTTTGTCCGCCGCTTTAATCTTATCGACTTCTTCCTGAGTTAATACGTCAGCCTCTAGCGCTTGTTGTAAGCGGTCGTCCAACAGACCTTTACGAGCGACTTTCCCATCTTTAACGCCCTTAACAAGCTTACGCTCTAACGGTTTGATATCGTACATCGCAAGGAAGGCGTTCTCCATCAAACCGATATTGTCATCTTCTGCTTTACCTACGTAGCATAAATGAGTCAAACGATCTCGCTGTGCACCCGGCGTCATCATAGCTTCTGCAATGCGTGTACTCAGTTCATCACTAGGCTTGTTGAAGTGATTACCTAATGGGAATAGAAGTCCCTTCAATACACCACCAACGTATTTCACCGGGAAATTAGTATAAGCTTCGTTTAGTGACTTAGCGGCATTGTACAAACAGTGCTGCACGGCGTAGTGAACGAAGTCTAGATCGCCTTGCTGACGGCCTTCGTCTTCGTACTTCTTAAGCGCTGCTGACGCCATGTATAGGAAACTCAGACCATCGCCCAGACGAGCCGAGATCATCTCTTTACGTTTCAGGTCACCACCCAGTGTCAACATAGCGAAGTCTGCGCTTACCGCAAGGTCTCGACTTAGACGCGTGATGTCCTTGTAGTACTTCTTCGTTGGGCCACTCATTTCTGCTTTGATAAAACGAGAACCCGTCAATGCTGCGCCCAATGCACCGAATGTGTTTCCGGTTGCATGTTTGATGTGTTTGAACAACAAATCATCAAACTCTTTCGCGCCTTGCTCCGTATCTGGGTTTGCTGCTGCTTCCATTTCTTTTAGTACGTATGGATGACAACGCGTCGCACCTTGACCGAAGATCATCAGGTTACGAGTCAGAATGTTTGCACCTTCTACAGTAATCGCAACTGGGATACCAACGTAATGTTTCGCCAAGTAGTTCATTGGGCCATCTTGGATAGCTCGACCTGCGTGAATATCAAATGAATCGTTAAGAAGCGTACGTGCCATCTCAGTCATATGATATTTAGCAATAGCGGTTACGATCCCCGGCTTTTCTTTCATGTCTAACGACGTGGTTGTCAGGGTGCGCGTCGCTTCAAGCAGGTAGGTTAAACCACCGATACGGCCCATCGCTTCTGCCACACCTTCGAATTTACCGATAGACATGCCGAACTGTTTACGTACGTATGCGTATGCGCCGGTTGTTCTTGTTGTTAGGTGCCCAATAGCTGCGCCAAGCGCTGGTAATGAGATACCGCGACCAGCCGACAAACATTCAACCAACATACGCCAGCCTTTGCCAGCATAATCCGCACCACCGATCAACCAATCCATTGGGATGAATACATCTTCACCACGCGTTGGGCCATTCATGAACGCTGAGCCTAGTGGGTCGTGGCGTTCACCAATTTCAACACCTTCGTGATCGGCAGGAATCAGTGCACAAGTGATACCAATATCTTTCTTGTCACCAAGCAAACCGTCAGGGTCCTGTAGTTTAAATGCCAGACCAAGAACCGTAGCAACCGGCGCAAGAGTAATGTAACGTTTGTTCCAGCTAAGGCGAATACCAAGCACTTCTTCACCATTATGCTTGCCGTAACAAACCACGCCCTGATCTGGGATACCGCCCGCATCAGAACCTGCTTCAGGGCCTGTAAGCGCGAAACATGGGATGTCCGTACCGTCAGCGAGACGTGGCAACCAGTAATCTTTTTGCTCTTGTGTACCGTAATGAGAAAGAAGCTCCCCAGGACCAAGTGAGTTTGGTACCATTACCGATACAGCGGCACTGATGCTTCGAGTCGCGATACGCGAAACAATCGTCGAGTTAGCCAACGATGAAAACTCACGACCACCATATTCTTTAGAAATAATCAGGGACAAAAAGCGCTCTTTACGCAAAAACTCCCACACTTCCGGAGATAAATCTCGGTCTTCTTTAACGATCTTTTGTTCGTCAAGCATGTCGAGCAGCGTTACAAGCTCATTATCCATAAAGGATTGCTCTTCTGCTGTTAGCGTCGGAGTTGGGTAATGGTGCAGCGTTTTAAAATTTGGTTTGCCGGAAAATAGCTCTGCATCCCACCAGACACTACCTGCTTCCATTGCTTCTCTTTCCGTACTGGACAACGGAGGTAGTACTTTTTTAAACAACTTAAATGCTGGGTCACTAATCCATTTTCTTCGTAAAGAGCTCATTGTTCAGATCCTTTTGTTCACGTCACTAATTTATTATTGGTTTAACTAACAGCTTACTTGCTCTGGTCAATTACTTCGCTGACATACCTGCTGACAAGTAAGGAATTAACAAATCGACGACAGACTTAATATCGACTTCTTTATTAAATTTACTATCTGCAAGCTCTGATAGTGCTTGACTAGATGCCATCGTAAAAACACACGTTCCGAGCGTAAAATGTAATCGCCAGAACAGTAGCTCTTCCGTTAGCTCTGGGTTCGCTTTCATGATAGAGGCAGTAAATAATTTCAATACCTCTTCGTAACGAGTGGTGATGAACCAACGTAAATGCCCTTGTACATCCGTGTAACCTCTACCTAATAACAACATAAATAGGGCTGTACCATTTGGTCTTACTTCATTAAGTGTACTTAATGGCAATCTTAGCGATTCAAACACTTCTTCCATTGTGTAGTTATCGCGTGTATTTAGCTCGATGAGAGAGGTTTTGATACTCGGCATCAGTGCTTCTAGATATCGGTCTAAAACCGCTCGAACCAGCGTCTTCTTATCGCCAAAGTGGTAATTTACTGATGCAAGATTTACATTCGCTCTGCCAGTAATGGTTCTCAGTGATGTATCATTGAACCCATACTCAGCAAACAACCCTTCTGCGACATTAAGTATTTTTTCTTTTGTTGAAGTTCTCGGGGCCATTTTAATCACTCGTATTAAACAACTGTTTAAAATATACCCCGAACACCGAGATTAACAAACGATTAACATCACATTTTCAAAATTTATTCTTTCAATAAAAAGAATCAACGTTAAACAAAATAAATTTCAAGTGACGTGATTTAAGTGTGATAACCATGTACACAAGATTCTCAGGTAACTCGGTGGATTACGGGTGATAAACTGTCGGTGACATTGTCCACAGATACAATGACTTACATAGTCACATCAAATGCGCGGTACATTGGGGAAATATTTTTCAAAAAAAATGGAACTGTTCGGAAAATGCTCGGTCTGAATATATGTAACAACTAGGGCATTTTAAGTTTCACTGGCCGTCAAACTTTCCCATCTAATTGTTACGTTGCTGCTTTTTTCTTATTAACTCCTATGTTTGTATCCGCCCAGTCAACGTTTCGACTGGGCTTTTTTTCGTCTGTCACTTTTTCTCTTCAACTTAGGCTAGTTGCATTACAAGCACAAAAAAACCTCCCATGTGGGAGGTTTTGTTTTTGACTAAGCGTTACGCCAGTGACTTTTTAGGTAAAGATAGATGCAGCAATAGATATCCGATTATCGCGGCTGTCGTTGACCCCATCAAAATACCTAGTCGTGCGTAAGTATCGAACTCCGGACTCACATTGCCGAATGCAAGTGACGAGATAAAGATAGACATCGTAAAGCCAATACCACAAAGCACAGACACAGCGAATATATGTTTGAAACTGATACCTTCTGGTAGCTTCGCCACGCCCAGCTTCACTGCCGCCCAGCTGAAGGTGAAAATACCCAGAGGCTTACCAACTAACAAACCAAGCGCGATACCTAATGGCAACATTGACGTTAAGCCAGATAAAGATACGCCTTCTAAAGAAATACCAGCGTTGGCAAACGCAAACAGTGGAAGAATACCAAACGCCACGTATGGGTGAAGAGCATGCTCCATGTGTTTCAGCGGCGAATGCTCGCCCGGCTTGCCTTGAAGCGGGATAGCAAAACCGATTACCACCCCCGCAAGCGTCGCGTGAACACCCGATTTAAGAACAGCAAACCAAAGGATGGCACCCACAATCATATATGGTGTTAGTTTGGTCACTTTCTTAGCGTTCAACAAGAAAAGTAAACCAGTCATGGCAAAACCAACTAGCAAAGCCATTGTCGATAGATCGCCCGTGTAGAATAGCGCGATGATAACCACAACACCTAAGTCATCGATGATAGCCAGAGCCAACAGGAATACTTTTAGGCTTACCGGGACACGTTTACCCAGAAGGGCCATAATACCCAATGCAAAGGCGATATCGGTTGCTGCTGGAATTGCCCAGCCAGAGACCGCTTGAGCATCACTCGCATTAAATGCAACATAAATAAGCGCGGGTGCCAACATACCACCGACCGCTGCAATCGCAGGGAAGATCGCTGTTTCTTTTGATTTCAACGCACCTTCAAGTAGCTCTCGTTTAACCTCAAGGCCAATTAGTAAGAAAAACACAGCCATTAGGCCATCATTGATCCAGTGAGATACAGACATACCCAAAACATAAGTATGCAGAATAGATTGATAAGTTTCGCCCAGAGGTGTGTTTGCAATGGTCATCGCAATCGCAGCAGCAATTACGAGAAGAATGCCTCCTGCGGATTCCATTTTGAAAAAGTCACGAATGGCATCGTTCATACATTAACCCTTATATTTATTATCTTAATAAACGATCGACAAAGAATGATATGAGTTTATAGCTGTAAGAAACTTTAGAATAATCGCTTGTTCAGAGTATAAACTTCGTTATTTCCGATGATTGATTCACAACACATCGTATTTTCCAACATTAACTTTATGGTCATTACGACTAATTGCATATCATTTTTTTGCTATTTATTAATCAGTATTACTCACAATTCAGCATAACATGATTAAAATGTGTATGGTAAGCACAGGGAATCATCATGTTTGTATCCAACTACAGGAACAAAAAAAGCCACCTCAAGGGTGGCTGTATAAATGAAAACGGATGGTAGTTAGCTAAAAACTAATAGCCAGTTAATTGCATAAATCCCCATGCCTCGTTAGAGCCCGATGCCAATGTGGGACCTTCCCAATAAGGGATAACAAACGGGAGCCACATATTCGTGTTAACAACGCGTGTCGTCAGATTAATATCGTGTTGTGGTACGCGGATAACCCACTGTAATGGCAGTCGTTTCCCGTTCGATAAACTGGTTACTTGTAACGGTTGAATCGTAATATCTTTCTCTGTCAGATTAATCACTTGTCCCGAACGTGTTGATAGCGTGCCGAATATATGAGGCATTTGCCCATGATGTCGATATCGACTTACCGTCAACCCTCTGCCATCATCTAAATTTAACGTGAGCCAGTCCCAACCTTGTTGGCCTTCTCCGATTAAACCACTGCCCCACTCTTTTTGAGTCCAAGCCGATCCTGAAACCGGAATTCGCTGCCCATTGACATTCAAATTTCCTTTAACATTCAGGAAAGGCGCACTAAAGCTAAATGAGGCAACCGACTGCAAAGCATGCTTAACTTGGAAGCCTCTATCACCATTAACAACAAAAGGTCCATTCGTCTGCGTATTAAGGTCAACGCTGAATTCATCTGTCGAGACAACCAGTTTACCGGGGAAAGGTGTCGCGCCAAGCGAACGCCAGTTCCAATTGTCAATCCATAAGCTAAATGGGCGGTTTTGCATCCCAGCCTGACCTATACCACCTCGCGCGACACGCTGCTCTTTCCACACCTGGGTACCATGGCTGATGACGATGTGTGAGATGTATAGCTGTGGATTTTGCCAACCTCTCGTTTCACGTTCATCAGTCGCGACTCTAAAGTAGCTCCACTGAACGTTATACACCTCACCATTTTTATCTTGCAGCTTGGCAAAGTAGTTCCACCATTCGTGTTGGTATTTGGGGTGAAACCTAAAATCAGCTGGCAATGAAACATGTTCATCAGGCAAAACCGGTTCGAAGATGGTTTTGTCCTCTCTGGTCAGGAGCGAGTTAATTGTCGTTTCCTGAGTTACTGTCTCTTCCGACCAAAACAGTGAATACAAAGCGCCTAGTAGTACCGCGCCTGCCACAAAAAACAATATTGCTGCTAAGAAGCGCTTTTTGGAACTCTTTTTTACCACTACAACGCATCCCTCAATGACTTCATTGGTGTACTTTTGATCATTCTAATCACAGGCAAAGCACCTGCCGCCATGATAGCCAGCATTGCCCAAGCGATCGTCTTAGCGTATTCCCACGGGATCGTCTGTAACTCCAGTGACCAACCAAAAGACTGCCTGATAATAATATCCACAATCACATGAGCCAGAGCTAAGCCCAGAGGCACTGCGATCAGTGCAGATATCGCCCCAAACGCGAAGAGTTGTAAGCCACCAAGTAAAACCAGCTCTTTACCGGACACGCCCATACATCTGAGCAATGAGAAGTGACGTTGCCGCGAGAGTTCACCTGCCAGTGTCGCAAAGAAAAGACCGAAAACCGCGATGATAAGAGTAATGTTACCCAGCGTACCCGCGATAGCAAACGTATGATCAAAAACACGCATTGCTTGGTTATAAATATTACTGTCATCAAAAATGCGATCCTGAGATAAGCGGAACACGTTTTCCAACCTATTTTTCAGCCCTTCACCATTCACATTATCTTCAAGGACAACACCAAGTCCCACATTGCCGGTTCCTGCAAAAGCATACAGCCAGCTTCGATGAGACATCATCACTTGGTTATAGGGGTTGCCATAGTCATAATAGACACCTGCAACTTGCCAGCCTTCACCAAGCGGCGCATGAAGATCAATCACATCACCAGGTCGAATATCGAGCTTCAACGCCATGGACTCACTCACCATCACACTTTTTCCATGGTGTAACTGATACCAGTAACTAGGCACACCTAGTTTAACTGTTAAGGAGTCAAGCTCTCCTTCAGATGCTCCCGTACTCACAACTTGCAAAACGCCCTTATCAGTGGGTAGATCTTTTTCCCAGCGCCACCACACAGAGTTCACTTCAGGTTGCTGCTGTAACCAGCCGCTCATACGTGCGGCATTATTGTTGTTTGGGTAAATATAAATGTCCGCCGCCAAACGTTGATTCAGCCATTTGTCGGTCGTATCTCTAAAACTACCAACCATAGTTTCAACACCAATATTTGCGGCGAGTGCAAGCATAAATGCCATGCTCGCTACCCCACGATAACTCATACTGGCCGCAGCATCGGCGAAGAACCACCTGACTCTTACCCAACGCAGCGAGTAAGAAAAACTCTGAAATAGATGCCACATGATAAATGGCATGACAAGGGCAACACTTAACATCATCAGCGCGACAATCGTGAAGCCAATCTCCTGTGTTTTTGGCGCTTGGTATACGGCTACCGCAGCAACACAGAAAGCACATGCGGCCAGCGCTTGCCAAGAGAACTCTCGACCAGCAAAACGCATCAGAGAAAGGCGAGACGACAATCGAATTGGTTGGGATTTAAGTAGGCGGATTAGCGGCCACAAACAAGAAATGAGGGCCCCCATCGCTGACATGATTAAGCTGTATATGCTTGACTTCCACGACCAACCAATAGACAAACCGACGTTAGCATCATACAAATCACTTAAGCTTGTCGATACTGTTGGAATCAGCTCATTTGCGAGTATTACACCTAAGAAGTTGCCACAAGCCCAAGCTATGGTCACAAGAATAGACAGTTCAAGTAATAAGGCTTGTGCAAGCTGTGTTCCGCTTACACCAGCTTGACGTAATATCCCTACTAAGCGTTGTCGCTGAATCAGCGATAAAGACATGGCTTGATAAAAGATAAACAGACCGACCAAAAACGACAGCATTCCCATCGCCGTTAAGTTCATATGAAATGCTTTAGTCAAAGACTCTAATTCGTTGCGCGTGTTATGCGTCAGCGTCATACCATTAGGCAGCATTTTTTTCAGTGCGGACAGTTTCTCTTCTGACATTTCACCACACAAAATCGAAGACAAGCCCGAGCTGCGCTTCAACATGCGTAGTAAAGAAATATCCGTGATCAGCCTGGTACCTGAAAGCAGGCTATTCTGGTCTACTTGAAGCGGGCCCAGACGGCTGCCATCGCTCATCTCAATAAAGTCACCATCTTGCCAGCTCATGTAAGAAGCCAAGTCTTGACTGATCAGAATAGGATAAGGCGGCTTCATTATGGATAGAATCGGCATTTCCCCCAGAGACTTTCCTTGCTGAAGAGGAATCATCGCGACAGGATCAATACCGACCAACATCAGATTCATATCTGACCTAGCGTCTAAATGGATCACATCAAACGGGGCACATTGGTTAAAGCCAGCTCGGCGCAGTTGGATATAGAAACCCTGAGGAACTTTATTGGCGGAGTGCTTGGCACTGATTCGATAAGGTAACGGGTTAGAGAAAAGTCTCTCTCCCGTTGTATAGCTCTGTTTTGCATGCTGGTTAATCGAGGTAACACCAACCAGAAGGGATACGCCTAAAGTTAAACCTAACCAGACGAGAATAATTTGCAGTGGGTAACGACGGTAATGACCGAGTAGTGCTTTAACTACGGGCCATAACATGCAGTTGTCCCCCTTGCAGTCGGATTTTACCTTCCATATGGTCAGCCACCTTCTCACTGTGGGTCACCAACAACAGTGTACAATTCAGTTGGCGTGCAAGCGTGGTTAATAAACGCATCACCGCTTCGGCATTTCGTTCATCCAAACTCCCGGTTGGCTCATCGGCCAAGAGAATTTGCGGTTCCATGTAAAGAGCTCGTGCAATCGCAGCACGTTGTTGCTGGCCACCAGAGACTTCTTCAGGGTAACGGCCAAGAAGTGGCATCAAGTCGAGCGCGGAGAGAATCTGACGCCACAAACCTTGATCTTCAGGTAAGCCTTTTAGTTGGCGGCAAAAACGAATGTTATCCGCAATGTTTAGCGTCGGAAGAAGGTTAAATTGCTGGAAAATATTGCCGATATTATTTCTGCGATAGAGTGTTCTCAGACGCTCCGGAGCATCATGCATCGCAAAACCGACAAACTGAATTTCCCCGGAATCCACTGTATCCAGCCCAGCAATCAAATTAAGTAAGGTACTCTTACCTGAGCCACTCTCACCCATTAGAGCGACTTGCTCACCACGTTGTAATGTTAATTCTGCCCCTTGTAAAACTGGGTGAAACTCTCCCCCATCTACATAGCCTTTACATAGGTCTGACAGTTTTAACATTAATATAGCCGCTCAAGAGGTATTTAAAATCGGGGTATGAATCTACACTAAAATCCGACCAGTAGGAAGTAATTTGAATACTAGATCACATTATCAAACCGCAAATGCAACTCGACTCAACTTCTGAAACTATTTTTATTGAAATTAAAGGCAAATTCCTATTACTAACAATCGATCTTCTCCCTTTGTATGATTAATTCCCAATTAAGTTTTTCATCCACTTTTTACTTCTCACACGTGGTAAGGAAATCATCCACTTCACCACTTCCTCGGTTAAAAAGAGCAAGTACACCCATTGCGGCTCCCAACCAAGGTAAATGGCAGCAAAGGCAGCAAGCGGAATACCAATAACCCACTGTGCTATCAAGTCCTGATAAAGACAGAATTTAACATCACCTCCCGCACGGAGAACGCCTACAATGACCATCATAGGAATAGAACGCAATATGACACCAATCGCTAAGATCAGCATAAATTGCTCTGATAACTGACGCGTTTCCGGCGTCAATGCACTGAACGCATTCAGTATCCACTGGTTTGAAACCAACAATATTAAGGCAACCATAACTGCGATCAGAAGATTCAAAATCAGCGTTGCCCAGGCTTGATAGTAAACAGGTTCAAAATTCTTTGCACCTAACTGATTGCCCACCAAAACTGCAGCAGCATTCGACAAACCTATCATCATCGCCAGCGCTATTGATTCAACGGGAGTCATGACTGAGAGAGCCGCTAAGCCTTGGACGCCTGCTTGTCCCATAATCGCATGATAAACAAATAGCCCACCAGCCCACGCCAGAAAGTTAAACGTCGTTGGTAATGACAAGCTAAGAAAGCGCGTGATTTTTTCCAACACGAGTCCTGCTCGGATGTCCTTCCATCCAAACGCAAGAATATGTTTCTTTGCCCATAAATAACCGAAAAGACAGCCCACTTCGATCGCACCGCTGATCACGGTTGCGATGGCAGCCCCAGTAATACCAAGTGCAGGAAAGCCCAAGTGACCGAATATCAACACCCAGTTCAAGAACACGTTTGAGACGATTCCAATACCACTAAAGAATGTACTTAATCCCGGTTGGTGCATCGCTCGCAGACCAACGGCCATACTGGCAACACACGCAACAGCAAACATACTTACAGAAGAAGCCACCAAATAGTTTGCCCCCAGATCAATCACCTGCTGGGAATCGGTGGTTAAACTCATGATTGGATCAGGAAAGATCACAAACAAGAAAACGGCCATCGCAGCAAACACCATTGCTATCACCCAGGTCAGAGATGTACTCTCCCTAACGCCCGCTTTGTCTCCAGCCCCCCAATATTGAGCAGTCAACAGTGCTCCACCGGTTGTGACACCGACTAACATGATGGTGGTAACAAACGTAGCTCGAGCGGCCACGCCAACGGCGGCAATTTCAGCCTCACCAAGCTGGCCGAGCATTAAGACATCCACCAGACTACGACTAGAAAACATGATGCTTTGCAGAGTGATTGGAAGCGCTATCGCAAACAAACGACGTAGAAATGCCTTATCGGCGTGAACTAAGAGTTGAGAAAAAAAAGACACGAGCACTCCAACGACAACTTATTGAAAAAACGGGGAAAGTGTCTCATGATTATACTTGGTGGTGATTATTGCACCAACAAAAAAAGGACAAATAATGAAAAAGGTGTTGGTACTTGGCGCGTCTGGCTACATAGGCTCTCAACTTCTTCCCCTCTTGCTAGATAAAAGTTACAACGTCACGGCGACAGCGAGAAATATTGATTATCTAGAATCAAGAGCCCGACCTCACCCAAACCTGACTCTGAAATATCTGGATTTGGCGGACGCTGAAGCAACATTATCTATTGTGAATGATTTTGATCTGGCTTTTTTTTTGGTACACGGAATGGCTCAGGGCGATGACTTTGTCGAATACGAACTTAACCTCGCACTGAACTTCAAACTCGCGTTAGAAAGAAGCAAAGTCAAACACGTCATTTATCTGAGTGCCATTCAGCCCCAGACCGGGAACTCGCGCCATTTAGCGGCACGGAAAGCAACGGGAAAAATCATTCGTCAGTCTGGCGTTCCTGTCACAGAATTGCGTGCAGGCGTGATTATCGGGCCAGGCTCTGCAGCATTTGAGATAATGCGTGACTTTGTCTATAACCTACCCGTTTTAATCACACCAAAATGGGTAGACTCCAGAGCCAATCCGATCGCTCTGCCGAACCTCAATCATTACTTGCTCTCCCTGGCCGCAGAATCACCACCTGAAGAAAGTAAGATCTACGAAGTCGGAGGACCAGATACATTAAGCTATCGAGAACAATTTCAAGTTATTTGCCAAGTAACCAACAAGCCTTACCGTTTATGGTCTACCCCACTGCTTACCCCCAAAATGGCGTCTTACTGGCTTGGGCTGATTACTTCCGTTCCATCAAGTATTGGTAAAGCATTACTCGCGGGGTTAGAACACGATTACATCGCAAATTCCGAGGCTATTGAAGCGAGGTTTCCACAAGATATGATCAGTTACGATCAGGCAGTAACAGAAGCAATTGCGCACGAAGGAACGTTTGTGCGTAGCAATGTTTGGGGGTTTGAACCTGCGGCATTACAGCGCTGGCAGCCCGGGTATGGCTACTTTCCCAAGCACGCCGGAGCCAACATTAAAACCAAAGCATCTGCCGAGGCATTGTGGAAAGTTGCCCAGAAAATTGGTAGCCAAGAGAAAGGATATTACTTTGCAAATATTCTATGGCGCACACGTGAGTGGCTGGATATCTTTTTTGGTGGCGGAAAACCAGTACGCGTCTCCCCTCCCGGACCAGAACTGAAAGTGGGCGACTATATTGACTCGTGGAAAGTGATTCGTTGTGAGGAAAATCAATTCCTTTCACTGTTTTTTGGTATGAAAGGGCCAGGTCTCGGACGCTTAGAAATCACTATCAAAGATGAGGGCGATGAACGAGAGTTGGATATAACGGCGTGGTGGCACCCGCAAGGCTTTCTAGGGCTTCTTTACTGGTTTGCGATGATGCCAGCTCACCTGTTCATTTTTAATGGCATGGTTAAAGCGATGGCAAGTGAAGCGCAAAGCGATAATTCTAGCTCTGTTGGCAAGGCTGACAACAAGTAAAGCATAGAAAATGTAGAGGTTATAAAAAAGCATCAGATACACTCTACGCATCTGATGCTTTTTTGTTTATTCAGTCGAATCAATTACGCTTGGAAGTTTAGCGGGATCTCTGCTAGCTGGTTGCCTTCATTGGCAGGGAAGATCAGGTACTCACCGTGGTATTTCACAATCGATTTGTAATCCGTTACTTTGTGGACCATAAAGCCCGCTTTTGATGCTTTTTCGACGAACTCGGCATGATTACCGCGTACAAACCAACTCATTGGTTTAACAAGTAACTCACCATCAAAACAGCTTTCACACTGATCGGTACAAAGTGCTAATGAGTTTGGACCTTCGGTAAAAATCTGAACCTTACCGCATCCCAACAATTGCTCAGAGGTAGACACTTCCCAGCCGTCTTGCTCCATGAAATCCAAAAAGGCGTCAATGTCAGAGTCTTTAATCGCTTTGGCTTCTTCTCCTTCAGGGAAGAACTGTGCGTAATAGGCTGAAATACGTTTAAAGATAAACAATAAGCCTGAATCGTTACCCTTTGAACGCCCCGCTTTTTGCCAGCGGGTTAGATCATCACCCACTACTCGGCCAAACTTTTGCGATTTGAGTGCTTTTGTTACCCAACGTACTAAGTAATGATTGTTAGCCACAGGCGCATTCGTCAACTTACCTGAGCGATGTTCTGCGTCCAAATCTGCCAACGCAGAGTTAACCAGATTCTGAATTTCTTTGGTGTAATCCGACATTACGCCTTTCTTCCTAAAGTCCAATAAAACAGTGCCGAAAGCACTGAACAAACAAACATAACAATAACCATTGGCCAAGCAACTCCGCCAGGAAGTGCCGCCACGAACGCACCAACCAGCGACCCCATGCCAAACCTTAAAGTGCCGGCGAGTGACGACGCGGTACCAGCCATTAATGGGTAGCCACTTAAAAGTAATGCCATCGCGTTACTACCAATTGTTGATAACGTCCCAATAAAGAGCACAACAAAAGGTACTGTACCCCATAAGCCTAAATCCAGCATCCAGCTCACCAGCAAGCCAATGCCCGCAAAAAGCTGCACTGACAGACCAAAACGAAGCATCGCATGCGAGCCGACTTTTTTCACTAAGCGGCCGTTAATGCTGGTCATAATGATCATCGCGACAATATTCAAACCAAACAGGTAACCAAAGTAGTCAGGTCGAACGCCATAAATATCAATATAGACAAATGAGCCTGCAGTAAGGAAAGCAAACATCCCAGAGAATGAGAATGCGCCAGCTAACATTAAGCCTAACGCTTCTGAGCTAGAGCACAAACGCGCGTAGTTTCTCAGCGTGGTGCGAAAACGTAAAGGTTGACGATTTTCTGGTTTCAATGTTTCAGGAATCTTCCAAAACACCATTGAAACAACCACCACGGAAAATATCGCCAGTACCCAAAAGATTGATCGCCATCCAAACCAGATCGCAAAGTGACCACCGATCATCGGTGCAACCAACGGCGCTATTGTGATGACCAGAGTGACAAATGACATCGTACGGGCGAAGTCTTCGCGTTCAAACATGTCGCGAACAACAGCCTGAATAATAACTGCCGCTGCGGCTCCAGCGAAACCTTGTGCGGTACGAACATAAGTCAGAGCATCGATACCATTTGTGGTGGCACTCACGACGGCTGCCAAACCAAAGAATAATACACCTAAAATCAGAACAGGTCTGCGCCCGAAACTGTCTGAAAGCGGGCCGTGGATTAACTGACCGATAGCAAAGCCCGCGGTATACGCCGTTAATGTAATTTGTACTGCGCCAGGCGTTACACCGAGATCTTTCGCAATAGCAGGCATCGCAGGCAAGTACATATCAATGGCAAGCGGTGTCAGTGCGCCAATCGCCCCAAGAACAATGAATAATAAAAAGGAGATTTGGGATTGCGGAGCACTTTGAGCTTTTTCTGTCATTCTTTTACCTCTAGTTGTGTCCTAACCACTCACACCCTGGCTTGGATGCTGTGACCGATGAAGCCTCTCATATCATCGATTGTAGGAGTCACGGCAACGCCACAATCTCAGTTTACAAGGTTCAACAGGACGAATGGATACCAAGGTGCTGCAAACGACTCGAACAATAACGCGCATGATAGCGATTCATATTCATATTCATACGCCGTCGATGATAGTAAGACGATGAATAATGGAACTCACTCCATCATTCCTTCACCACATCGGATGTTTTACGAGAAAAGTAAGTGTCTTAGATAAACGAACCTCAGTTAATTACTTGAGGTTTGACACTGACTAAAGCTGTCTGGCACTAAATCTATTTGGTAGGAGCCGCCATTTTGAGCGATTTCCTACCAAAAAACCAGTTCCCAATAGGAACTTAATAATTTCCCAGGGCTTTAATTAATTCCAGATGGAATCAATTTCATTTTGGGTCAAATAGCGGTAATCACCCGGTTCGAGTGATTCGTCAAGCTCGATAGAACCAATGCGTTCACGATGTAGATACTCAACTTTGTTACCGAGAGCAGCAAACATGCGCTTCACTTGGTGATATTTACCCTCAACGATGGTTAACAACAGCTCATTTTCAGCTTCATTCACTATCTCTAGATGAGCCGGTAACGTTGCATCCTGCTCATTGCGTAGCATGATGCCTTCAGCCAGTTTCTCTGCATAATCTGGCTGGATAGCGTCAACTAGCCACACACGGTAGGTTTTCTCACATTTGTGTTTTGGCGAAGTGATGCGGTGTGACCATTTACCATCATCGGTAATAAGCACCAGACCGGTAGTGTCGACGTCGAGACGACCAGCAAAATGTAGATTCTCGATTTTTGGCTCATCTAACAACATGAATGCGGTTTGATTGAAGCCATCTTCATGTGAACAAACGAAATCAGCAGGTTTGTACAACATAATGTAACGCGGCCCCGGCGCTGCAACTACGCGGTCTTCCCACATGACTTCCGCACCTTCCGGTACCTTGAATGATCCACTTTTTTGAATGTCACCATCAACGGTCACTTCACCACTTTTGATGATCTTTGTCGCCTGCTTGCGCGTCGCACCCAGAGCGTCACACAAATATTTATCTAAACGCATGAATACCTCATTGAATTATACCCAAATGCTCTCCGAATCATGGTTCAAAGATCACTTGGGTATAAAAGTCAGGTATTATAACGTCCCTGGTTGGAATAGTTGAGCAATTTCACATTTTTTCATGTATACACTTCGTCCCTATCAAGCTGACTCTGTAAAAGCGGTCATTCATTACTTTCGTAAACATTCGACACCTGCCGTCATTGTGTTACCAACTGGTGCGGGCAAAAGCCTGGTGATTGCCGAACTGGCTCGTCTGGCTAAAGGGCGAGTGTTAGTGATGGCGCATGTGAAAGAATTGGTCGAGCAAAACCACGCTAAGTACGAAGGTTATGATTTAACAGGTTCTATTTTCTCTGCCGGCCTTGGACGCAAAGAAACCGATCAGCAAGTTGTGTTTGCGTCTGTTCAGTCGGTGGTAAGAAACTTAGATGCCTTCAAAAATCAATTTTCACTTCTGGTTATCGACGAATGCCATCGTGTGCCAGACGATAAAAACAGTAGCTACCAGAAAGTAATTACTCATTTGCGCGAGCTTAATCCGGGCATTAAAGTGCTCGGTCTTACCGCCACACCATATCGTTTAGGAATGGGTTGGATTTACCAATATCATACGCGTGGACAGGTCCGCACTGAAGAACCGCGTTTCTTCCGCGACTGCATATTTGAATTACCGATTCGATACTTGCTCGATGAAAACTTCCTCACGCCAGCACGCATGATGGACGCACCTGTTTTGTCCTACGACTTTTCGCAGCTGAAACCCGCCAGTACCGGGCGCTACAAAGAAGCGGAAATGGACATGGTGATCGACAAAGCCAAACGTGCCACACCTCAAATCGTCGAACAAATCATTCAATACGCAAAAGACCGACATGGTGTGATGATTTTTGCAGCCACGGTTCGTCACGCGCAGGAAATTCATGGTTTATTACCTGAAGGCCAAACCGCAATTGTCATCGGAGATACGCCAACACCGGAGCGTGACGCCATCATCCAGGCGTTTAAAAACCGCGAAATCAAGTATTTGGTTAACGTGTCGGTATTAACCACTGGATTTGATGCACCGCACGTTGATCTGATTGCCATTTTGCGTCCGACAGAATCAGTCAGTTTGTATCAGCAAATCGTTGGCCGCGGGCTACGTCTGTCAGAAGGTAAGTCCGAATGTTTGGTGCTTGATTACGCAGGCAACAGTTACGATTTGTATCAACCTGAGGTCGGCGATCCCAAACCCGATTCCACCAGCGAGATCATTACCATTCCCTGCCCAGCTTGTGGTTTTAATAACAACTTCTGGGGCAAATTGGATAGCAATGGCTTTTTGCTGGAACACTTCGGCCGCCGTTGCCAAGGTTACTTCGAAGACGAAGACACAGGTGAACGTGAGCATTGCGGTTACCGATTCAGAGCGAAATATTGTGGTGAATGTGGCGCTGACAACGACATTGCAGCTCGCATCTGCCACGAATGTGACGCCACATTAGTCGACCCGGATAAGAAGTTAAAAGAAGCGCTAAACCTCAAAGACGCATTGATATTCGAGTGCACTGAGATGGATCTGTCGGTATTCAAATCTAATGACGGTAAATCTCAATTAAAAGTCACCTACTCAGGAGAATCTTATCAAGGTGAAGGGAACGCCTTAGTTCATGAGTTTTGGTTTCTCACTACCAAAAAGCAGAAACAGAACTTCAAAGATCAATTTGTCCGTCCTCACCTTGCGGATAAGCATCGCCCGTTTGAAGAAGCATCCCCCACTCGAGTGGTAGCAAATCAGCATCGTTTTCGCTTGCCACAGTTTGTGATAGCCAGGAAGTCAGGACGCTTTTGGAAACTGCGTGACAAAATTTTTGATGATGAACTGAAGTAGCGTTTACCAACTCAGGCGATCCATTTCAATGCAGGTAACCAGTGAACCTCTCAACTTTCTTGCTGACAGGTTCACCTTCTATTCATATACCACTGCCTATAATTCTGCCAATTCTTCTGAAAAGGTTTTATTATGAACAAATCAACGAATTCTCAGCGTGTTGCGTTGTTTTTAAGTTTGCTTCCGATGCTAATTTCGGTACCTACGTTCGCACAACAAAAGGAACTGTTGGCATCACAAGACGGCCATGCGATTGTACAGGATGTCATAAAACCTGGCACCGAGATTGAATTTGATGAAGACCAGGATGAAGTCTACCGCGCGGTGCAAAACGGAGATATTCGACCATTCTCCGAACTCTACGCAACGGTCGAAAAGGACTTGTTTGGTCGTATTATTAAAGTCGAACTCGAAGAAGACAATCATGCGTGGGTTTACGAATTAAAAATTCTCTTTGACAACAACGTACTAAAAGTTGAGTACGATGCAGCAACATTAGAAATGCTCGAAGTGAAAGGTCGTAACTTCAACAACGCACTGAAACCACAGCAACAAATAAATGAATAAAAGAAGCCACTATGAAAATACTTGTTGTCGAGGATGATCCTCGCATTGGTGAGCAAATCATCGAGACGTTGGAAAACACTGGCTGGGTACCTGAACTCTCTCAAGATGGGATTGACGCGCTATATCGTGCGACAACAGAAGAGTGGGATGCGATCGTTTTAGATCTCGGCTTACCGAAGCTGGATGGCTTATCAGTATTGAAAGGCATCCGAGATGAAAACATTAACACGCCTGTCGTTATTCTTAGTGCCCGCGACGCGTTGACAGAGCGTGTTGAAGGACTGAATGCCGGCGCCGATGATTATCTCACCAAGCCTTTTGAGATGGTGGAATTGATCGCCCGTATCCGTGCCCAGCTTCGCAGAGCCTCTGGCAATGCCTCTCCTGTGATGCAAATTGGTGATCTGAGTTTAGACACCCGCACCTCTAAAGTGATGTGGAAAGGTGAACCTGTTAGCTTAACTGCGCTTGAGTATAAAGTGGTTGCGTACTTTGTACATAATCCCGAGAAAGTGATTTCACGGACAGAGCTCGTCGAGCATATTTACAAACAAGATTTCGACCGAGACTCGAACACCATTGAAGTGTTTATTGGTCGTATACGCAAAAAAATCGCCCCTAAAATCATTAAAACTGTCCGAGGATTAGGGTACCAGTTAAATGCCAAATAAATATCGACTGCCGCTGTACCCTTTAAAACGGCTCAGTATCAAAAGCCGACTGGTACTGGCTGCCGTCGTTTGGTTAACCGCAATGATCCTTGCTGCTGGCGTCACCATTCCGACTCAAGTGTATAACTACATGGTGGATGATACTCGCTCACAATTGAGCGTCTTCATGGACGAGATCGCTGCGCAATTAGAAATCGACAAAACAGGCCACTTATCTCTCGCGGCACAACTTTCTGACCCACGCTTTAACAGACCTTATAGCGGTTTATATTGGAGCGCTTCAACCAAAACTCACCTCGAACGTTCACGCTCTCTATGGGACAAAAGAATCGAATATAAAGAGCTCGACAAAGACGCTTATGGCGCTCGCGATGAGAAGCTAATCACCTTGGAAAAGGTACTGTATTTACCCGATTATAATGGCCCTATTCATGTTGTTGTTGGCATTGATGAAGCCCCAATCAAAAATACACTTCAAACGTTAATTGGACAATTGTGGTTAATTTTAGGTTTGCTGTTTGCTGGTGTGCTTACCGTAATTTTGGTGCAGATAGCATGGTCTTTAAGCCCGCTGACTAAATTACAGAAGGAGCTCGCCGAGCTCAAATCTGGCAATAAAACCAGTCTGGAAGAGACCTACCCTAAAGAGATTTCCCCCTTAATCTCTGATCTTAACGCGCTACTGTTTCATTATCAGGAACTGTTAGAACGGGCACGAAATCATGCCGGGAATTTATCCCATGCGTTAAAGACACCATTATCTGTTCTGAAAAACGAAGTCCGCACCTTGGATACAACCGTCCAGTCCCGATTAGATGAACCTCTGAATCAAATCCAATCTCACATTGATTACCACTTAGGGCGAGCGAGAATGGCGGGATCAATGAATATCCTCTCCGTCAAAGCCAATCCAGCGCAGCGAGTCGATGCCATTTCAATGGCCTTTGATAAAGTCTACGCCCAACGTGACATCACTTTGGTCAATGAACTCGACTCTGAATTAAACGTGGCAGTAGAGAAAAGTGATCTTGACGAGATGTTAGGTAACCTACTTGAGAACAGCTACAAGTGGGCAAACCAAATGATCCGCGTCCATTCCACTCAAGATAAGGAAAATATCCGCCTTATCATAGAGGACGACGGCCCGGGAATTCCTCAAGAGCAGTTAGAGCGTGTGACTCAAAGAGGGTTTAGACTGGATGAAGAAACACCAGGGTCGGGATTGGGATTAAATATAGTCAGTGAAATGGCGCATAGTTACCGCGGACAACTAAAGCTAGAAGCAAGCAAAATGGGTGGATTGAAAGCGACACTGATATTGCAAAGAAGCCGCACTTAATCGCGTTAGTAACCCCTGCTGTCTCACTGAATAAACGTGGCAAAGCGGCGAAAATAAACGCAAGTGGCACGTTTGTTGACTGACATATGTACAACGCCCCTCTCAGACAGCTTTTATTCGGTTGTTTTTGTTGATTTAGATACAATTTGGGTTGCTGAAGCGCGAGTGGAATGATAGTATCCGCGCTCGCTTGAACAGTTCCTGTTTCAAGCCTTACCACAAACAACAAGGTCGCATTGTTGATTGTGAAAATTTTATTTTTACTAATTTGAGAGTAAATACTATGAAATTCGAAGCAGTAGTACGTACTGAACTAGGTAAAGGTGCGAGCCGCCGCCTACGTCACGCTGGCAAATTCCCTGCAGTTGTATACGGCGGTGAAGAAGCAGCAGTAGCTATCGTTCTTAACCACGATGAAATCGTTAACCAAATGGACAAGCCTGAGTTCTACGAAGCGCTAGTTCTAGTTATCGATGGCAAAGAAGTTAACGTTAAGCCACAAGACGTTCAACGTCACGCGTTCAAGCCAAAAGTTGAACACATGGACTTCATCCGTATCTAATTCCCTACCAAGGAATTTCTCGGATTAAATCCAAACCTTTTGCATAAAAGATAACCGGACTTACCAACCGACCTATCTTAAAAAATTTCAAAACCCCGGAGACTTACCACCTCCGGGGTTTTACTATTTTAGGCCCTTCCCCCTCCCATCTCAGTAAGCTGTCCACTGCCCTAAAAAGTATAAGGTCATGCGCTCGCTGCTTCTTAATTGAGACAATAATAGAGAAATCTAAAATTTCACTCTTTGCCTGCTTGATGCCTCAAAATATTCGTCCCGATCTACATCAATAGGGTGCAATTCCATTAACTGCTTCACAAAAATAGCCCCAAAAAATACAAGTTATACTCTAAAAACCGTTTCTGTTTATTTGTAGACAACGCTTGCAGGCTGACTAACTGACTGATTTGATAAAAATATAAATAAGATCTTGGTCACTAAACTTTAACGTTAATTCCGTATATTGCACGCCGTAACAATAACAAAATCACAAACAAAGGTTCTCTTTATGCAATTTTCGAAATCTCTCTTGGTACTTTCAGTCGGCGCGGTTTTGGCAGGATGTGGGTCAGACAGCGACAGTATTTCCATCACTTGCGAAACCGCTGATTCATGTACAAAATTCACCGTTCTTCATACTAACGATAATCATGGTCGCTTTTGGCATAACGATGATGGCGAATACGGCATGGCTGCACGCCAAACTTTAATCCAATCTATTCGTGCAGAAGTGGAAGCAAACGGCGGTGAATCCATTCTCCTGTCTGGTGGAGATATCAACACTGGTGTACCAGAGTCAGATATGCAAAATGCTGAGCCAGATTTCATCGGCATGAACCTTATCGGCTACGATGCAATGGCTGTTGGTAACCACGAATTTGATAATTCGCTAGATATATTGGATATGCAAGCTGAATTGGCAGACTTCCCTATGCTGGCAGCCAACATCTACAAGAAAGATACCGACGGTAATGTGACCGATGAACGTTACTTTGCACCGTACAAAGTGTTCACGATTAACGGCCTAAACGTGGCGGTTGTTGGCCTTACCACAAAAGATACGGCAAAACTGGTTAACCCGGACAACGTGGCGGACATCTACTTCGAAGATCCTCAAGTTGAGATTAAGAAAGTTCTTCAAGAAATCGAAGACAACGAAAATGTCGACCTTGTCTTTGCAACCACTCACATGGGTCACTATCACGACGGTAACCATGGCAGCGAAGCACCGGGTGATGTACTGCTAGCCCGCTCTCTTGAAGAAGGTCAGTTAAATGCCATCATTGGTGGCCACTCACAAAACCCTGTTTGTATGGAACCGGGAACCAACGAATACGCGGATTTCAACCCAGGCGATGACTGTACTCCAGACCAACAAAATGGCACTTACATCATGCAAGCCCATGAATGGGGTAAGTACGTGGGTCGCGCCGACTTTGAATACTTTGACGGTCAACTGCACCTCGCCAACTACGCATTGATTCCAGTTAACCTACTCGATGAAAACGACCAAGTGATTGGTGAATATATCCAACCTGACGCGACCGTCCAAGATACGCTTCGTACCTACCAGGAGCAAGGGCAAGAACTGCTTGATGTTGTTGTCTCTAACACCGACGGAAAACTGGAAGGTGATCGCAGCGTTGTACGCTCACAGCAAACGAACCTCGGCCATCTTCTGGGCAAAGCATACCGAACGTACAACCTAGTTAATGCTGACTTTGGCGTGATGAACTCTGGTGGTGTTCGCGACTCAATTCAGACAGGCGATATTACCTATCGTGACGTCCTTACTGTACAGCCATTTGGTAACTTCGTAACGAAAGCGACCATGACAGGTCAACAAGTACAGGATTACCTAGATGTTGTTGCTACGAAGTCTGCAGGCTCTGGTGCTTACGCTCAACTGGATAACATTACGCTGGATGTCGATTGTGACGCTGGCTCTGTATCAATCACTGACATTAATGGCAAAGGTTTTGACTTGGACGCCACTTATACCTTCTCTGTGATCAGCTTCAGTGCCGCTGGTGGGGACGACTATCCTGTCATTGACGTTGAGTCAACCCAAATGACCGATGCTTCTGTGTTGCGAGAGTTCTTTGTTAATAACCCGCAAATTTCAGCGGCAGACTACGAGAAGAACTTAGGTAATATTCAGTACTTCAGCAACAGCCAAGCAGTGACAGGTTGCCCAGCAACGAGTAGCTAATTACTGAATTGCATAATTTTTTGTACAGAAGCTAAACACGTTTACAAGCCGAAATTTCTTTCTAAAAAAGCCGGGACATTTTTGTTCCGGTTTTTTGTTTCCATAAATTGCTGAAATTTCTCCACCTTCACAAACTGTTCAAAAAATGTTCATTTGTGTTGTTGACGCCCCTGTGTTGGGCTTCTATGTTTGTTAAGGTCTTTCGAATATACAGGCTCGTTAATTAGCTTTTCCGGACAAATTGAACGGTAGTGAGAGCGAGTGTGAGAAAGATGCGAATGGCGTTGCAAACACTGCTCTCAAACAATTTGTCTTTAGACTTCAAACTACGGTGACTCGCCTCAACGCGTACATCAATGAGCAGCGATTATGGACGTCAATGTGTGTCAAATGCTGCCATCGAGTTCAGGAGGTCAAAAATGAAACGAGCCAGCAATAGCTACCGACTTCAAATGATTAAGGAAGTGGTTACCCGTAGAGAACGAGAAGCCTGTACGGATCCTATGGCGAAATATATCCATAGACTGATGGATGAACATCCGACAAGCAAATTAGATGTTGAACTCAACCATCGATTTGCAGGAAACCACTTCGACGAACAAGCAGGAGGTTGGGTTAGCGATACTTGGTCCATGAAAATGAAGTAGCGCCAGATACCTGTTTTAAAGTGCATAGAACAGATAGGAGCTTCCCGGCTCACACGACGTTAACGCGGGCCGGGAACAAACGCTTTAAAGCCCATTGTTTTAAAAAGTAAATGTTTTAAAACAAGTCTTGTTGGGGTGAAACATCTTCTTTTGGCGGTTCAGCCTTGCCTTTCCCGGCTAACATCTTTCTTCTGTACCGCTGACGACATAGCTTGATCACATGAAGCTGCTGAGCAGGTGTATACTTCTGCCAATTAAATCGTTCTTCTCGCTTGCGCATACACCCTTTGCAATAACCCTTTTCATCAGCGCTACAAATGCCAACACAAGGGCTGGGGACGCTAAAAAACTCCAATTGCTCCATGCTAAAACCGTTCTTTAATTGTGAATGTCAAAAACGACTCAAATACAACAATACATTGCTGTTATCCGGCGGTAAACTGCGTTATGTCAGGCTTATACGAAACTATTACCGTATGCTGACAAAAAACAGTGTTTTATTAATTACACTTCTTCTCGTTTTTTATAACGGAGTCTATTAAATGAAGCTTAGTCTAAAAACGTTAGTTGCTGCAATCTCCCTTCCTGTTCTGATGACTGCATGTGCAAGCAACGGTGACAATGTGAAAGAAATAACGGCTCAAGACTTACAGCACCACAATTGGGAGCTGGTTCAGATAGATGGTAAAAACCTCGAACTTACTGAACGTCAAAAAGCACCTCGCCTAGAAATTGGTGAAAACCTCACAGCTAACGGTAATGCTGGCTGTAACAACTTCTTTGGCCAGGCTGAACTAAAAGACAACCAACTGCGCATCGAAAAAATGGGTATGACCATGAAGATGTGTGTTGGCGATATCATGAATGTAGAAAAAGCGATGTCAGAAACACTATCCGATTGGAGCGACATCACACTAACAAAAGATGGTCTGGTTCTTAAAAACGCAGATCACGAATTGACATTTACACTGCGTGACTGGATGAACTAATCCAATACCACGAGTAAAGAGAGATTAAGAAAGCAGCCTACGACGGCTGCTTTCTTGCTTTCAATCCCTAACTTTCAACCCCTCAAAATGCTCTTGTCTGTGTCTCTAATCTCAACCGAAGTTCGGATAAATACATTCATCTGAAAGAATTTTTCGCTCCGTACGGTCACTCTTACCTTGAAATAGCACTCAAGTACTAACCTTCTATTTTCTCTAATTGATCTCACATTGATGGTAATTCTATGAGTCAATGCGTGAACCCCACGGGTATTCACGTTGATATTAATAATAGATAGCTTACTATCCATGTAAGAGATTGAATTTTATAAGCCTTATCGCACTCATCGAAGTAAGAATAAATTAACGAAAAGCGGATAATGTATGAATAAGCTACTGAGCACCATCGGCATTTTAGCCACAACTTTCGCTACCTACACGTTTGCCGAAGAATGGCAAACCATCGAAAAACAAGCTAACGGACAATCCGTCTACTTTCATGCCTGGGGAGGCAGCCAAGAGATCAACCGCTATATCCAGTGGGCTGGAAAAGAACTTAAGTCTCGCTACAACGTGACGCTCAACCATGTCAAAGTCACCGATATTTCTGAAACCACGACTCGATTGATCGCTGAAAAAGCCGCTGGCAAAAACACGGGGGGCAGTGTCGATATGGTTTGGATCAACGGTGAAAACTTCAAGTCGATGAAAGACAACCAGCTTCTATTTGGCCCGTTTGTTGATACGTTACCAAACTGGCAATACGTAGACAAAACGTTACCTGTCAATGTGGATTTCTCTGAGCCAACCGACGGACTAGAAGCACCGTGGGGTGTGGGTCAGTTGGTCTTCATCCATGATACGGAAAAGTTGAACAACCCTCCTCACTCTTTTGCAGAAATGCTCAGCTATGCCAACGCGTTTCCTAATCGTCTGACGTACCCACGCCCACCCGAATTCCACGGCACCAGTTTTATCAAAGCACTATTGATCGAACTGACTAATAATGATCCAGCCTTGCACAAGCCAGTAAATACCGAGTCGTTTGAGCAAGTTACGCAGCCGCTATGGCAATACCTAGATAAATTCCACAAAGTAGCCTGGCGAGGTGGTAACCAGTTCCCTGCTGGTACGGCAGAAACACTGCAGTTGCTTGACGATGGTCAGATTGATTTAGCCATTACCTTCAACCCAAATGCGGTTTTTTCTGCCCAGTCGAGCGGCACCCTTGCTGAAACGACTCAAGCTTATGCCATGGACGCTGGTGCGCTATCCAATATCCATTTTCTGGCTATCCCGTGGAATGCAAATGCCAGTGCAGGTGCGCAAGTTGCGATAAACTTTTTACTAAGCCCTGAGGCACAGTCTCGTAAAGGCGATATCAATGTTTGGGGTGATCCTTCCGTGCTAAGTAGTGAGTATTTGACAGGGTCTGCGAAGAATACACAACAATTTAGATCAATCAGTGAACCTCACCCAAGCTGGCAAAACGCGCTAGAGCAAGCGTGGTTAAAACGTTACGGGAATTAGTACAGACAAATGTTAAGAGCGCTGTATTTAGTTATTATCGCAGTTTGTATTTTACCTACCATCCCCGGCTTACTCGGGGTGGTGGTTTCTGCGCTCGGTTATGTACCTCCTATCGGCCTGACCCAGTTCTCGTTAAGCGGCTTTGATGCCGTATTTGATTGGCAAGGGGTATCGACCTCTATCGGACTCACGCTCTACTCGGCTGTTTTCAGCAGTTATCTGGCGTGCTTGCTCACGTTTGCTATTTTGCAATCGGCTTGGAACAGCAAGTTTTGGCGAAAAGTAGAGGTTTTCCTTTCACCTTTATTAGCCATGCCACACGTTGCTTTTGCCATCGGTTTTGCCTTTTTGTTTGCTCCGACTGGCATGGGAGTTCGCGTTGCTACTCAATTTTTTGGCTTCGATCCAAACGCACAAACCGTGAATGATTTAGCGTTGCTGATTAAAGACCCGCATGCGCTTGGCTTAATTATCATGCTGGCGTTAAAAGAGACGCCCTTCCTGCTGTTGATGAGCATGCCTATTTTGCAGCAACTGAATGTTGGTAAGATTGAAAAAATCAGCCACTCTATGGGTTACAGTACTGCACAAGCTTGGTGGAAATGCATTTTCCCTCAATGGTTAGCAAAACTGAGATTCCCGATGCTGGCAGTGATTGCTTATAGCTTATCGGTTGTCGATATTGCTCTGATCATCGGCCCAACCAATCCACCGACTTTTGCTGTGCTGGTTTGGCAGTGGTTTAATGACCCTGATTTGGCGCTTTTGCCAAGAGCGGCTTCGGGGGCGGTGATTTTATTTGCTATTGCTACGGGGTTGATTGGCTTTACACGTCTTGTTGAGTGGGTCATCACCAAAGGTATTAAACGATGGCAATACTCCGGCCGATCAGGACTCAGTCTACCCGGAAAAACACTCTTCGGCCTGATCACGTTGCTTACTTTTGTTATCGTACCTTTAATGGTGCTTTGGAGTTTTGCTCAGCGCTGGCAGTTTCCCGATCTCTTACCGACTCGCTACACCCTGCGCTTTTGGCAATATGAATGGGATAGTATTATAGGCACGATAGAGCAAAGCATCATCATCGCTATGATCAGTGCTTGCATTGCTTTAATTTTGGCGTTAATTGCCCACGAATATAGGCTTCGTCACCGCTGGCAGGTGCCAGACTACGTTATTGCCATCCCGATGCTGATTCCACAATTGTCAGTGCTTTTTGGCATGCAGGTCGTTACCTTGTACTTTAACAGCAACGCCTACTTTTTCTGGGTTTGTTGGGCACACGTCTTCTTTGCTTTTCCGTTTGTCTACTTGTCGATGGACGGCCCCTGGCGTAGCTTCAATAACGGCTTAACTCGCGTTTCCCTTAGTCTGGGCAAAACACCGCTGCAAACCTGGCTAAAAGTAAAACTGCCAATCCTGCTGCCAGCCATTGTTTTCGCCTGGGCGGTGGGTGTCAGCGTCAGCTTGGCGCAATACCTGCCAACACTGGTGCTTGGTGCGGGTCGAATCAGTACAATCACAACAGAAGCAGTGGCCCTATCCAGTGGCTTCGACCGCCGGGTTACGGCAATTTATGCTATTTGCCAAGCGTTACTGCCATTAATGTTCTTCTCTTTTGCCATTTTGCTTAGCCGTTTAAACGGTAAATATCACCGACTTTCAATGAAAGGTTTACTTAACCATGAGTCTTTGTCTCGAAAACCTCGCCATCCGTAAAAACAATGGTGACACGCTTTTCTCAGGATTTAATATCACCGTAGAGAAAGGCGAAATTGTGACCCTGATGGGACCAAGCGGCTGCGGTAAATCTACTCTGTTAGATGCCATTGCCGGACATCTCTCTAACGAGTTTCGTTATTCAGGCTCTGTGACTCTCAATGATACAACGCTTGATCCGCTTCCTGCGCACAAACGCAAAGTAGGAATCCTATTTCAGGATGACATGCTGTTCCCTCACTTAACGATATGGGAAAATCTGGCCTTCGCACTACCCAATTCCATCAAAGGTAATGCAAGAAAAGAACGCGCGATACAAGCTTTGAAGAATATCTCTTTACTCAAAATTGCCAACTCGTTCCCCGACCAGGTTTCCGGTGGGCAAAGAGCCCGTATTGCACTGACGCGCATGTTGCTTGCACAACCCAAAGCTGCGCTTTTAGATGAGCCTTTTAGCAAGTTAGATAAAGACCTCAGAGTCCAATTTCGCAACTGGGTGGTGGAGCAACTTCAGCAAGCTAATATACCGACGATAATGGTCACTCACGATGAAGATGACATTCCCGAAGGAAGTCGCTGTATCACTTGGCCATGGGAGACAGAGAATGCTTGATCGCTTTAGTATCAAAGTCATCAGAAGGCCACTCACTCAAAGTGCAAAATTCGTTGATAAGTTTGGCATCACGGCCAATCAAACCACCCTAGTTGGTTTTGTTGTTGGCTGCTTGGCTGTGCCAGCCCTAATCACAGAGCATTACTTAACCGCTCTGTTGTTTATCCTGCTCAATCGGTTTTGTGATGGGCTCGATGGCGCCTTAGCAAGGATTCAGGGGATC
Organism: uncultured Vibrio sp.; assembly: GCF_963675395.1. Lineage (NCBI taxonomy): Bacteria > Pseudomonadati > Pseudomonadota > Gammaproteobacteria > Vibrionales > Vibrionaceae > Vibrio > uncultured Vibrio sp. The sequence continues at coordinate 575,078 of NZ_OY776223.1, forward strand.
ACCGATGCTGGCGGTTTTCTCGATATCAGCTTGGACTTCCTGTTTTATTCCCTGATCCCTTTCGGGTTTGTGCTCGCCAACCCTGAACAAAATGCCATTGCTGGTGCCTTTTTGATTTTCTCGTTTGTCGGAACAGGCAGTAGTTTCCTGGCCTTCGCGATTATGGCCAGTAAACAGGGTATTGATAATCCCGTTTATAAGCACAAATCTCTTTACTACATGAGCGGCTTAACTGAAGGCACGGAAACCATTGGTGCGTTCATCGCATTTTGTATTTTTCCTCAAAATTTCGCCCTGATTGCCTATTTATTTGGTGCAGCCTGCTGGTTTACGACCTTTACCCGTATCTATTCCGGTTTCCATACACTCAAAGACAATTAACACCGTTTTAAAGTGTTAGCTTTTTTGAGACAAAGTACCGTTAAGTGGCTGTTTTATAAAATATCTAAGCACATACTAAAATGGGGGTATATACTCTTTGGGTACAGAAACCATTTGGAGGTTATATGAAAAAATACGTCAAGCTAGGCATGTTACTTACATTTTCCATCGTCGCGCTAGGAGGCTGTACTTCTCCTAACCCATACGGTGATGCATATGGCTCGGCAGACACTCGTAAAGTTCAGCAGGTTTACTACGGAACAGTGGAAAAAGTTGAACCAGTCACCATTGATGCCTCCACTCAAGCCAACGCCATAGGGACAATAGCCGGTGCTGCTGTTGGTGGGATATTAGGTTCTAAAGTCGGTGGCGGCTCTGGCTCAGATATCGCAGCCATTGGTGGCGGTCTGTTGGGTGGTTATGCGGGTAGTAAAACCGCTGAAGCAACCGCGAAAAGAAACGGTGTCAATCTGACAATTCGCTTAGAAGATGGGAAAATAATCTCTATCGTCCAAGAAGCGAACCCAAATATGATCTTCCAGCCTGGCCAGGCGGTCCAAATCAACATGTATGGCAGTGACGCAAGAGTCGTTCCTCGTTAATCTGAGCACGTATAATCGGCGTCCAAGCTCCGAAATTTTGATTCGAATTAATAATCCGCGCAAGCATGACCACATTACCCGTATGCTTGCGCGTTTCTTTTGCGACCAAATTTGATCGTCGTCAATGGAACATCAAACTTCTGCCCTTTTCGATGTGTAAATGACATCAAGTTGTTAGCATGGTTTTATTCAAGATAACTTTGGAATCACTATGTCTCCCACGGTCGATCACGTTTTACTTAATATCGCATTAAATCTCAGCTCCAATCTCTCACATGCTCAACAGTACCAAAGCCTGATCGATGGTGTCGCGCAAGTCTTTCCATGTGATGCCACTTGTCTGTTTATCTTTGATGAAGATGGCTTCCTCACACCAGTTGCGGTAAAAGGATTATCAAGCTCAGTACTCGGGCGTCGCTATTTTCCTAAAGCTCACCCTAGGCTAGAAGCCATTATCCAAAGTCGGGACCCCGTTCGGTTCGATGCTCACTGCCCATTACCTGACCCGTTTGACGGCACATTGTTGACGGAAGATCAATGTATTGATGTGCATGATTGTATGGGATTTAGCTTGTACGTAGAAGGACAACTGGTCGGCGCCCTGACCATAGACGCCCTCGCAGTTGGCGCGTTTGATAATATCGACCCAGTGACGATCGAAACCTTCGCTGCACTGGCAGCGGCAACACTGCGTAATATCGCTCAGCTCAAAGTACTGAAAGCACAAAACCAAAAACAGAAAAATGTCACCCAAACATTGATCCAGCAAGCACGCTCCCAAAAAGGCGAAATGGTTGGCCTAAGTCCGCAAATCAATCAACTCCGTAACAATATAGCCACAGTCGCTCAATCCGACTACGCAGTACTGATAACGGGTGAAACAGGCACGGGTAAAGAGCTGGTGGCACACTCCGTACACGCACAATCACACCGTAGCGATAAGCCAATGATCTACGTGAACTGTGCTGCCCTACCCGAAGGACTGGCTGAAAGTGAGCTTTTTGGCCATGTCAAAGGGGCATTTACAGGCGCCAATAGCCACCGAGCCGGTAAGTTTGAGCTGGCCGATGGTGGCACTATTTTTCTGGATGAAGTGGGTGAACTGCCATTGATTTTGCAAGCTAAGTTACTCCGTGTTATTCAGCAGGGAGAGTTGCAACGTGTCGGTAGTGACCAGCATTTGATGGTAAATGTACGTATTATCGCGGCAACCAACCGACAATTGGAAAAGGAGGTTGAAGCCGGTACATTTCGAGCTGACCTTTTCCACCGTTTAAATGTTTTCCCAATTCAAGTGCCGCCCCTGCGTGCACGTGACGGTGACATCCCTGTGTTAGCAGGCTACTTGCTGGAAAAAGTACGCCAGCAATTCAACGCACCAAACCTGCATGTCCACCCTAAGGTATTGGCTCAACTGGAGTCTTCGCCGTGGCATGGTAACGTTCGTGAGCTTGAGCACTCGTTAACGCGCGCAGCGCTGCACGCAATTCAACAAGGTGTAAGCACCATCATGCTAAACCACTTTGACGCTTCGCTGATTTTAGACGATGTAAAAAACACATCACACTATCTGCCGAAAGAAAGTCAGCCAATGCGGGAGCTAGTAGAAAGTTATCAGCGTGATTTGATTGAACATGCTTTAAACCAAACTTCTGGCGTTTGGGCAAAAGCGGCAGAGTTTTTACAAATGGATCGCGGTAACTTATATCGAATGGGTAAAAAGCTTGGAATCAATAAATAAACAGACGTGAGCATACGATGTAATTAAGACATCAATCACGTTGTCTTAATTACATCGCACACCTCACCAGAAATAAACAAAACCAATAAAAATCAACAAGATAAAAACTGGCACGCATTCTGCTCTCTAGTGGTCAACATCACGACTATTAAAACAATCACTGGAGACCCCAATATGTTCTGTATTCAATGTGAACAGACAATTCAAACCCCTGCTGTTAAAGGTTGTTCTTTTGCACAAGGTATGTGTGGTAAAACGTCTGAAGTATCTGACCTGCAAGACGTGTTGGTTTACACGCTACAAGGGGTTTCTTTTTGGGCATCAAAAGCACTTGAATTCAACATCATTAACGATGAAATCAACCAATGGGCGCCGAGAGCCTTCTTCTCTACGTTGACTAACGTAAACTTCGACCCTGAACGTATCCTGGAACTGACCTCTCAAGCCGCAGATTACAAAGCGCTGTTAAAACAGCAAGTGATGTCTGCGGTAACTCTGGCAGATACTGAAGTCACTAACATTCCTGCCGTAGCAAACTTTGAGCTGCCAAACAGTGCTGAAGCGATCTTAGCATTTGCTCCTCAAGTCGCGGTTAACCGTGGTAAAGACCAAGTACATGAAGACGTCATTGGCTTGCGCTTGCTTTGCCTGTACGGTCTTAAAGGTGCCGCAGCATACATGGAACATGCACGAGTTCTTGAGCAAACCAACAACAATATCTATGCGGAATACCATGAAATCATGGCGTGGCTAGGTACCGATCCAGAAGATCTCGGCGAACTGCTTGATTGCTCAATGCGCATTGGTCTGATGAACTACAAAGTCATGGAAATGCTCGACCAAGGTGAAACCTCAACCTTTGGTCACCCAGAACCAACCACCGTTAACGTTAAGCCAGTAAAAGGCAAATGTATTCTGGTTTCAGGTCACGATCTGCATGACCTAGAGAAAATTCTGCAACAGACCGAAGGCAAAGGCATCAACGTTTACACCAACGGTGAAATGCTACCCGCGCACGGCTACCCTGAACTGAAAAAATACCCTCACCTGGTAGGTAACTACGGCAGCGCTTGGCAAAACCAACAGAAAGAGTTCGCGAACTTCCCTGGTGCGATCGTGATGACCTCTAACTGCCTATTGAACCCAGATGTCGGTCAATATGCCGATCGCTTATTCACACGTAGCATTGTTGGTTGGCCTGGCGTCGCTCATATCGAAGGCGATGACTTCAGCCAAGTGATTGAATGTGCCTTGGCAAAAAACGGTTTCCAACACGATGAAATCGAACACCATATCACCGTTGGTTTCGGTCGCAATGCCCTGATGAATGCCGCGCCTGCGGTTATCGACCAAGTAAAACAAGGCAACATCAAACACTTCTTCCTCGTCGGTGGTTGTGACGGTGATAAAGCAGAACGCAGTTACTACACCGATTTCACGGCAGAAGCTCCGGAAGATACGCTAATCCTGACGCTAGCGTGTGGTAAGTTCCGCTTTAACAAGAATACCTTTGGTGATATCAATGGTATCCCTCGCCTATTGGATGTAGGCCAGTGTAACGATGCTTACTCTGCGATCCAACTTGCACTGGCACTGGCGAAAGAGTTTGACTGTGACATCAATGAGCTGCCATTGACACTCGTGCTTTCTTGGTTTGAACAAAAAGCGATCGTTATCTTGCTGACGCTATTCGCATTAGGAGTAAAAGGCATTTACACCGGTCCTACCGCACCCGCATTCCTAACACCAAACCTAATTGCGATCATCCAAGAGAAGTTCGATATGCGCAGCATTGGCAATGTACAGGATGACCTAAAAGCTATCCTCGCAGCCTAATTGCGTTGCTTTTACGCGCCTCCTTAATTGGGGGCGCTTCTATCTATTTAGCTTACGAAATAGCCACAACTAAAGAGATTGTTATGTTTTTTGAATGGCAAGGCAACCAACCCGTCACGCTCCGTTGTATCGAAAAATACTTTGAAACACACGATACCGTCAGTATTAAGTTGGCCGAGTTAACCGAGTCACTTCTGTTTCGATTTAAACCCGGACAGTTTGTTAACTTGGGCGTCAAAATTGATGGAAAAATGGAATTTCGTGCCTATTCAATCAGCTCTGTTACTGAAGATGATCACCTTCAGCTCACCATCAAACGCGTAGCTGGCGGTAAAGTCTCTAACTACATCGTCGACTCACTGCTACTTGGTGATACCGTCCAGGCGCTGCCACCAGCAGGCGAATTTAACTGCATTGACCACCCACCCATTTTACATGACGAAAAAGCAAAAGCGCTGCTCATCAGTGCGGGTTGCGGTGTCACGCCTGTATTTTCGATGGCAAGACACTGGCTGAGTAATCAAAATGAAAATGACAACGACGTGGATATCGAGTTTCTACATATCTCACGCAGCCCGGAAGAGACGATTTACTATGATCAGCTAGAAACGATCGATGCTGTGTATCCAAACTTCCACTTAAAACTGTTGCTGAAAAATCGAGAAGGCACCTCGCATCCACAAGGCCGTTTGAATGCAGACTGGCTACAAGAGCTTGTTCCTGATTTCAAACAACGCACGGTATACCTTTGTGGACCAAGCCAGTTCATGCAAGATGTTCACGGCTATTTGAGTGAACTTGGTTTTGATATGGCGAACTTCTACCAAGAGAGTTTTACACCAGCGGCCAGCGAAACAGTAGCCAGTGAGCCAGCGGTTGTGTCCGATGAAACCGTCAATGTCTCCGTCCCTGACTTTAGTCGAACCCTCGACGCACAAAAGGGGCAGGTACTGGCCGATGTACTTGAAGGTGCAGGTTTACCGTTAATCGTGGCTTGTCGCAGCGGCATTTGTGGCTCTTGTAAGTGCAAGGTTGGTAAAGGCAGCATCTCTTCCACCAGCCAAGAAACATTGACAGCAGAAGAGATAGAACAAGGCTATGTACTCGCCTGCTCATCAACCATTGAAGCAGATCTTGAAGTGCAGATTGGTTAATTCTCCAAATACAAAAAAGCGCCAGTATCGGCGCTTTTTAATTCGTGATGATTGCCTCTAGCTAAATAGCAACACTTTCAATGCCGCTTCGCTGTCCACGTCCGTAAACTCTGGCGGGTTATCCAGACGCTCACGGAACGTCAGTTGTGGCGCTTCTTCTTGCATGCTTTCAATCAAGAATTCACTGGTCACAGATGGTGAGTTCACACACGCCATCACTTGGCCACCTTCTGCCAACAAATCAGGCAATCGACGCAGAATCTTTTTGTAGTCTTTGGTCAGTGCAAAGCTGCCTTTCTGGAATGAAGGCGGGTCGATAATGATCATATCGTACGGGCCAGATTTCTTAATTTTGCCCCACGACTTAAAGATATCATGGCCCATAAAACTGACTTGGTTTGTGTTGTGACCATTCAGCTTGTGGTTCTCGCGACCTTTCGACAGCGATGCTTTCGCCATATCTACGTTGACGACTTTGTCCGCGCCACCCGCAATAGCAGCAACAGAAAAGCCGCACGTGTAGGCAAACAAGTTAAGCACGTTTTTATGCTTTGAATTTTCACGCACCCAATCACGGCCATAGCGCATGTCCAGAAACAGACCGAAGTTCTGGTTGCGGCCAATATCTAACTGGTATTTCAGGCCACTTTCTTCGACGACCGGGCGAGCATCTAACTCACCGATTAAGACTTCTGAAGGCGCGCCATCGGCATAACGGTGCTGAAGTACCATAGTACGACCTTGTTTGTCTGCCCAAAGTTGTGATTGTACCAACGCGTTGAGGCCTCTTTTCAGATCAGCGAGAAACGCGTCGTCGACTTCTTTAAACAAGTTAATGATCAACTGACCTTGTAACCAGTCACAAGTGATTTGCTCTAGACCTTCAAAACGACGGCCACGACCGTGAAACAGTCGACGAATTTCATCCGGAGCTTGTGCGAGCTCGTTTTCTAGGTGCTGAAAAAACAGCGGAAGTTGTGATGCTTGCATCGAGTTCTCTTTTTAATCTTTCAAACTTTTATTTGATGGTTGGCCAGTTTAGTTCCCAAGGAGAAAGCCAGGTATCTAAGCCTTGAGAGACAATGTCACTATGCCATCTGCTACCAAGATCTTTGTGGTCTCTCGGATCGCAGACAAAGCGATATTGCTCGCCTTGATATTGGAAACAGAGCGAAAAGGCGTGCAGATAGCCACGATCAGCCTCGCTACCTGCATTATAAATAGGATCGCCGACAATGCCGGAACCGACCGATTTTAATGCCACGCGGATTTGGTGGGTTTTACCGGTGTGTGGCTTACACAAAAATAAGCGCTCTCCCGGTTCTGCGGCAAGGGAGAAAAATTGAGTAATGGCAGGGTTGTGTTTGCTGTTTACCAGCTTCCATGATGAACGGCGCGAACGTTCCATATCGCCAATCACCAAACCCTGTTTCTTTTTTGGTTTTTTCGCGCCAATTGCCAGATAAAACTTTTTTACTTGGCGATCAGCAAAAGCTTGAGATAACGCGCTGGCCGCTTTGGCATTACGTCCAAGGAGCAAAATACCCGATGTCATTTTATCCAACCGATGGACGAGATAAAGCTGCTCATCGCCACTCTGCTTAGCCACTTCTTGTAGCAGCATTGTGTCACCATCGTCTTTGTGAACAGAAACATTGGGATGCTTATTGATGATCAGAAAGTCGGGATGGGTATATAGAATATCGAACATAAAAATCTGGCTCCGCGTTTGGAGCGAGAAGTATACCGATTCTGACTGATTAGGCGAGCGTAAACTGCCCCACTACCTTTCCAGTTCACCAACCTTGAGCTTCTTCGTGACTTCTCATAAACGAGTGACACCTCAATCATCAAGCCAATATGACTGGCATAAAAAAACGGGAGCCAACCCGTGCTCCCGTTTTAAAGAAGAATATGCTGGCTGTTTATAGCTTCTTCGAGAAGATAGCCGCCAGGCCTATCGTCGCGATTCCGAGTACCATGATTTCACCTTTACCACTGTCAAATCCTGACTTAATACCCATGAAAGCAACAATAGCAATCGCAACTGGAATCACGAATTTCACTAGGTTGTACCAAAGCCCAAATAATGGGAAAGCTACTTTACCGTCATTCGTGATCTCTTTTTCAAGCTCATCACGATTGAGTCGCCAACCAGCGAAAATACACAGCAACATACCGCCAACAGCCATAAAGATTTTGTCAGTCAGTAGGTCGAAGATATCAAACGCACCGGTACCAAACAGTGTTGGCCCCATTCCACCCAGTGACAAAGAAGCGAATACACACAATATTGCCATTACCGAGCTTGCTGAAAGCACCGCTTTTGAACGCTTCATACCTTTTTCATCGATTAGGTAAGAAACCACAACTTCAAGCAGTGAAACCGAAGACGTTAATGCAGCCGCAGTCAGACCAACAAAGAACATGATCGCGAACGCGAAGCCGATGAGACCACCCATTTCAGCAAATAGCTGTGGCACAACAACGAACACAAGACCTGGTCCTGCTGCTGGCTCAATACCGAAAGCAAACATCGCCGGGAACATAGCAATGCCCGCAAGGATTGCGACGCCCGTATCCATCGCTGTAATCATACCTGTGGTTTGCACCACGTTTTCTTTCTTCTTCAGGTAGGAGCCGTAAGTGATCATACAACCCATACCCAAGCTTAGTGAGAAGAACGCCTGACCGAGCGCAGCAAGTACGACACTGCTGTTGACCTCAGAGAAGTCAGGCATGAACAAGAACTCAACGCCTGCCATTGCGCCTGGTAGCATCAGACCTTTTATAGACACGACAATCAAAATAAGGAAAAGAAGAGGCATCAAAACCTTACCCGCCTTCTCGATACCGCCAGAAATACCTTTCATAACAATGAAAATATTCATGAACAGGTAAAGCGCCATCCATATCAGAGGCTGAAAGGGGTCAGAAATGAAGCCACCGAAGCTGTCACCAATTGCTTCAGGTGTGCTCAACAGGCCACCGCCAACTTTAAAGATGTACGCCAGAGCCCAACCGCCAACAACAGGGTAGAATCCCATGATTAGCAGACCACTCAGCACCCCCATCACGCCAGTAAACGTCCAGCGGCGATCGGTCGATTTAAATGCACCAACCGCAGATCGTCCAGTTTTACGACCAACCGCGAACTCGGTCAGCATCACACTAAAACCAATAAAAATGACAAAGATAAGGTAAATAGCAACAAATGCACCACCACCACTCTCTCCTGCCGTGTAAGGGAATTTCCATATATTACCTAAGCCAACAGCGGAACCCGCCGCGGCCATAACGAAGCCTAATTTAGACCCCCACGTATCACGTGGTGCTGTATTAGTTGTAGCCACGTTTTTTCTCCAAAATTAAATGTGTTGTGTTTGCATAGAGATAGGCGTCGAAAATGTGTGTTTATATTAAGTTATACACTTATAAAATTATTGTTAGACGCTCTATAACATCAGTAAACCAGTTCCCCGTTAAAATTAAAAGTCTCAACAAGTATATTTATCGCACAATTGCTGCATCACGCATGTTATATGCTGCTTTTTTACCCATCGATTAAAGATTAGCCTTGTAACTCAAGCATGAATAACAGATTCCCCTGTTATGAACTCAATCCCTCATATAAAATCACTTTAATTCTTAACAAGAAAGCTATTTCCCCAACACACTTTTATGCCTAATATCCTAAATGGGCGTAATAATTTGAGCGTATATGGATAAGTTTTATCATTTTCTTACTCTTGCTGGCATTGGGCTGTATTGGTTACTCGTCGCTGGTGTCACCATCCGTGTGGTTTTAAAACGCCGCGCCGTGAGTGTTTCGTTAGCTTGGCTAATGATCATTTATATTCTTCCGGTTCTTGGGGTCGCGTGTTATTTCCTTTTCGGCGAACTTAATTTAGGCCGAAAGCGAGCTGAACGGGCAAAAGTGATGTTTGCCCCTTTTGCCGAGTGGTTCAGCCAACTGAATGATTGCCACGCGCACATGCCAGAAACCATGGGGCGTCACATCTATCGCATTGATGAACTGTGTAATAACCGTCTTGGTTTACCAGCACTCAGCGGTAACACGCTCTCATTACAGCAGAAGCCTGACGAAATTCTGCATTCGATCATCGAAGATATCGAAAATGCCCAAACCAGTATTCGGATGGTGTTCTACATTTGGCACCCAGGAGGCTTGGCAGACTCCGTAGCCTCCGCCCTTATTCGTGCATCCAAACGCGGCGTAGACGTAAAGCTCTTGCTTGACTCTGCTGGCAGTCCACGATTTTTCAGAAGCCCTTGGTACAGGATGATGAAGGACGCAGGTATAGAAGTGATACAAGCATTGGAAGTAAAAATGTGGCGTATTTTCTTGCGCCGTTTAGATCTTCGCCAACACAGAAAAATCATCGTTATTGATGATGAGATTGCCTACACTGGCTCGATGAACCTTGTCGACCCTGCTTACTTCAAACAAAGTAGCGGTGTCGGCCATTGGGTTGACATTATGGTTCGGATTACAGGCCCAACGGTTAATGTGTTGAGCGCCATTCACTGTTGGGATTGGGAAGTCGAGACTGGCGAGCGCCAATTTCCTAAGCGACCGACATGTAACATCGATAGTTATCAGTACCAACATCCGATACAAGTGGTACCGTCAGGTCCGAGCATGCCTGAATACATAATTTATCAGGTACTTACGTTAGCCATCAACCAAGCCAATCGCTCAGTGAGAATCACCACTCCATATTTCGTCCCTAACACAGATTTACTGGAGACACTGAAAATGACCGCGCAACGCGGCATCGAAGTCGAGCTTATCATTCCTCATAAGAATGACTCGGTTATGGTTCAATGGGCTTCTCGTGCTTTTTACAGCGAACTACTCGCTGCTGGCGTGAAGATTTATGAATTCTATGGCGGACTGCTACATACAAAATCCGTCGTTATTGATGGTCAGTTTTGCTTGGTTGGCACCGTAAACATGGACATGCGCAGCTTATGGCTGAACTTTGAGGTTACGCTGGCGGTCGATGATGAAGACTTCACCAAAGAGATGTCATGCTTGCAAGACAGTTACATTAAACAGTCCTATCCGGTTGAAAAAAAGGTCTGGGATAAACGGAGTCTGTTCTCTCGCTTTTTAGAACGCGTGTTCTATCTCTTTAACCCTCTTCTGTAATGCCCTCCGCCTGTGAAAAAACGTCAATCCCGCGCTCAATTCTTTGGTGCGGGATTGTTTTATTAGCTTCAATTAAGTGAGAAAAACCTAATCACAGTCGCTAGCTATTCCCTTACGCTATTAGGTGTTCCTAGTGGTTATGGCTCGATAATAGAGTTTTCCCTTGCAAACACCCCGTAGTCCATGTTTTAAATACTCAAAATCGTTTTATTTAAACAGGGAATTTATATGTCAGAGGGTAAAAAGACCAAACTGATTACCGCAGGCCGCGATAAAAAGTGGACAAACGGTGTCGTTAACCCACCCGTTCAACGCGCTTCAACCATCGTATTTGATAGTGTTGCAGAGAAAAACCAAGCAACCATGAATCGCGCCAACAAAACGCTGTTTTATGGACGCCGTGGTACCAATACACACTTTGCTTTTCAAGACGCCATGGTTGAAATTGAAGGCGGGGCAGGATGTGCTCTCTACCCTTGTGGCACCGCTGCGATTTCTAACACTATCCTGTCTTTTGTAGAAACCGGCGACCATATTCTCATGGTCGACACTTGTTACGAGCCGACTCGTGACTTCTGTAACGTCATCATGAAAAAAATGGGGATCGAGACAACCTACTATGATCCTATGATTGGCGAAAATATCCGCGATTTGATTCAACCTAACACCAAAGTACTTTTCCTGGAATCTCCTGGTTCAGTAACAATGGAAGTGCAAGATGTTCCGACTCTGGCGCGTATTGCCCATGAACACGATATCATTGTAATCCTCGATAACACCTGGGGTGCAGGTGTTAATTTCTCTCCATTTGACCATGGGGTTGATATTTCGGTACAGGCTGCAACCAAATACATCGTCGGTCACTCTGACGTGATGTTGGGTACGGCCGTGGCTTCAGACAAGTACTGGGAGCAGTTGCGTGAACAAAGCTACTTAATGGGTCAGTGTGTTTCTCCTGATGATGTGTACCTTGGCCTACGCGGTCTGCGTACTTTAGATGTTCGTCTTCGCCAGCATGCGGAGAGCAGCTTGAAAGTAGCTAAATGGTTAGAAACTCGACCAGAAGTTGATCGGGTGCTTCATCCAGGGCTGGAAACGTCACCAGGCCATGAATTTTTCAAACGCGATTTTACCGGCGGTAATGGTCTGTTCTCATTCGTACTCAAAACATCATGCCCGAAAGCCACCACCGCTTTGCTTGATGGTATGAAACACTTCAGTATGGGCTACTCTTGGGGTGGCTATGAGAGCCTGATTCTCGCCAATGAACCAAAGAGCTTTGACAGCTTGCGCACGGTCGCACACCCACATTTTGAAGGTACTTTGATCCGTCTTCATATTGGTTTGGAAGATGTTGATGACTTGATTGCCGATCTGGAAGCTGGGCTGGCTCGCTACAATGCCCTGGTTCTTGAGAACGAAGCGTCACTGTCGAAATAAATACTCAATTCTATAAGTAGAAAGTGAACTATTTTCTCATCTGAGTCATTCCAGCGAGCCTTGGCGAGACTAGGAATCTAATATCAACGTGCTGAGAAACATCAGAAAGTAATCTAGCTGCTGCGAACTCGGATAGTAGATTCTGAATCACGCCGTCCCTCACTGTTCACAATGACCAGATGGATTGAATGCGCCGCTCGCGGCGCATTCAATCTATTAACTCAACAACTATGGTTTAGTTAGCCTTAGCCGTTTTACAAGGGCATCCGACGATATGGTCATCTACCATTCCGACCGCTTGCATAAACGCATAACAGATGGTTTCTCCGACAAATTTAAAACCTTTTTTCTTAAGGAATTTACTCATCGCTTTTGATTGCTCGGTAGAAGTAGGCACTTCGCTCATATCCTGCCATTGATTAATCACAGGATCATGGTCGACAAACTGCCACAAAGCCTCGGACAAACTTCCATACTCATCAATCAACGCCTTAGCGGCTTTTGCGTTACTGAACACTGAATTGATCTTGCCGCGATGTTTGACGACATCATAATTTTCTACAATATATTCAGCGCGTTCTTCACCATGCTGTAGCAAAGCATCTAAATCATAATCTTCAAATGCTTCTCTGTAGCCTTCTCTCTTCTTTAGTATGGTTATCCAGCTTAGTCCCGCTTGTGCACCTTCAAGAGTGATAAATTCAAACAGCACCTTATCGTCATAAACCGGTATCCCCCACTCTGCATCATGGTACTCGCGTTCTAACGGGTGGTTCATCGCCCAAGCGCAACTGTTATTTTCTGTCATTATACGTCCTTATAAAAACGCCCCTGACTCATTAGGGTCTGTAGCCCTAGCCAGAGGCGTTAACGGTTTGGGTATACTTCTATTTCGGTACGACTACTCTGTGGAATAGACGATACAGCACAGGGACAACAATCAAGGTTAAGATGGTAGCAAAACCCAAACCAAACATGATGGTTACGGCCATTGGCTTGAAGAAAATATCGGGCAATAGCGGAATCAGCCCTAGAATCGTTGTGATTGCGGCCATGCACACAGGTCGAACACGGCTCACTGCGGCATCAACAATCGCATCATAGGCGTCTTTACCTGACTTCATTTCAATCTCAATTTGATCAAGCAGAACGATGCCGTTTTTCAGTACCATCCCCGATAAGCTTAAAAACCCTAGCAAGGCCATAAAACCAAATGGCGTATTGAGTGCCAGCAAGCCTGTTGTAACACCAATCAGAGCCAGTGGTACGGTTAGCCACACAATCAATGGCTCTTTAACAGAGTTGAACAGAAATACGGTAATAAGGAACATGAACAGGTAGCCCATTGGCATTGTGGTGAACAACGACTCTTGAGCATCACCTGAAGATTCGTATTCACCGCCCCATTCAATTGAGTACCCCGAAGGCATTTCGATGGCTTCAATTTGTGGTTGTAGACGCTTTTGCAATGTAGAAGCAGTCTCTTCCCCTAATAAGTCTGGGTCCGCCATCACTGTGAGCATGCGTTTACGGTTTTTACGGATGATGATTGGGTCTTCCCAACGCATGTCGTATCCCATTGTCACTTGTTGAAGAGGGATAAATTCACTTTTCGCTGGGCTCCAGATTTTCATTCCTTCAATATTACGAATATCAATCCGTTCATCTTCAGGCAATCGAGCGACGATTGGCATCAACGTCGTCCCATCACGGTAGAGGCCAATGGTCATACCCGAGAATGACATGGAGAGATAGTCGTCAACATCTGACTTAGTGATGCCGTAACGGCGAGCTTGGCTCTCATTAAACTGAGGCTCAAGCACCTGAGTACGCTCACGCCAGTCATGTCGAATATTTGTCGCAGCAGGATCCGCGTACATAATATCCATCACTTGAGCCGCCAGGGTGCGGAGCACCGTTGGGTCGGAGCCAATAATGCGCGCCTCAATTTTTGCGCCACCGCCTGGACCTAATTCAATTTGTTTGAGTTTGTAGTTAATTTCTGGGTAATTAGCTTTTAGATACTCTCGGAACTTCGCCATTAATGGATCAAGCGCTTCATAGTTAGTCATTCGAGTGGTGATTTCACCGTAGGCGGCGTAGCTTTTCTCAGGCGCATAAGTCAACATGAAACGCTGCAAGCCTTTACCTGCAGTCGTCGTAATATGCTCAACATGTTCTTGTTGCGATAACCAATGTTCAAGATCGTTCAGCTTGTCATTGGTTGCTCTAATATCCGTGCCTTCTGGTAACCAAACATCCAACTGAAAAATCGGCGTCGTTGAAGACGGGAAGAAGGATTGTTTTACAAACGTAAATCCATAAACGCTTGCAGCAAGGCCTGCAATCAACACCACCACTGTGAACCATGCGCGACGCATACAGAATTCAAGAAACGTCTTATAGGCAACAAAAACAATGCCATTATACGGGTCGTTATCCTCCCCTTCCACTTGATTGATCTTCTGGCCTTTGAAGAAAATGTCCGCAAAAAATGGCGTCAAAGAAATTGCGGTAAACCAACTTAACATCAAAGAGATAAGCAGTACGGTAAACAAAGTACCACAGTACTCACCGGTCGAGTCCTGAGACAATCCAATTGGTGCGAAGGCGGTCACTGCAATGATCGTCGCCCCAAGCAAAGGCCACTTAGTCTGGGTGACAATATCAGTCGCAGCTTGTAAACGCGTTCTTCCTTTTTGAGTACCGATCAATATCCCTTCGACAACAACGATGGCATTATCCACCAGCATCCCTAAAGCGATGACCAACGCCCCTAAAGAAATACGCTGCAAATCAATCGCTAGGTACTTCATAAAGATGAATGTGCCTAGTACAGTTAGCAATAGGATTAAACCGATCAGCAAGCCTGAGCGGAGCCCCATAAAGAACAGCAATACGATGATCACTATCCCTACCGCTTGTGCAAGACTAATAACAAATCCGCTTACCGATTTATCTACCTCTTTCGGCTGGCTATAAATTTCTGAAATCTCAATTCCGACGGGTTGTTGATACTTAAGTTCAGCAAGTCGGTGATCGAACACCTTGCCAACTTCTACAACATTGACGCCTTGTGCGAACGAAACCCCGACATTCAGTGCTAAGCTGCCATTGAAATTAACGATATTGGTTGGAACCTCGATGTAGCCACGTTTAATTTCGGCCACATCTTTAAGGAAAATTAACCCCTGAGCTCCTACCTCGGTAATCAATAAATCCCCCAACTCATCGACATTTTGGAACTGCCCGGTTGGCTGGATACGGATATACTCATCGCCAATTCTGATTGCACCCGCATCTGAGATAACGTTTTGAGTTGAGAGGAGGCTGAATACGGTATCAGGAGACAGGCCCAGACTGCTCAATTTCTTCATCGAGATTTCGATAAAGACCTGTTCTTGCTGTGTGCCAGACACAGACACTTTACTCACACCGTCTACAAGTTCGAGTTCCCGTCTCAGGTAATCAACATAATCCAGAAGTTCTTTGTAACTGTAACCATCTCCGGTCACTGCAAGCAGAATGCCGTAGACATCGCCAAAGTCATCAATAACCTGAGGCTCATTTACACCTGGGGGTAACGTGCCTTTCAAGTCATTAACTTTTCGTCGTAATTCGTCCCAAATTTGCGGTAAGTCATTCGGGCCGTAATTGTTTTTCATCGTTACGGTGATTTGAGACAACCCACGACTAGAAATAGAATTCACTTCATCCACGTACGTCAATTGCTGAATCGCTTTTTCAAGCGGGTAAGTGACTTCTTCTTCCACTTGTTGAGGTGTCGCTCCTGGGTACGAGGTTACTACCATGGCGTCTTTGATAGTGAACGCGGGGTCTTCCAAGCGCCCTAACCCAAAAAATGCAGCAGTCCCGCCGATCAAAAAGATCAGTGAAACCATCCAGCTGATCACTCGGTTTTTAATGAAATACGCTGCGATACCCGTTACGTCTTCATCTGTTTGAGGCACTCTATTTTGCTCGCTCATAAACCGGCCTCCTGCTCAACCACTTCTACTTTCATGCCTTCTCTGAGCCTCGAAACACCAGCGACGACAACTTGGTCATTTAGTTCAAGACCGTCGAGTACTTGTATCGATGTCTTAGACGCTTTTCCCGTGCGTATCTGTTTGCGAGAAACGGTATTATCATCCTTAATAACCCAAACGAATTTATTTTCGCGACTGAGGTCGTCTCCATCTGCGTTGAAAATCGCTTCGATTGGCACATTGATCCCGACATCCAGATCCAAACCGACTTTTTGGTCCTTTGACGTAACTTCAACAGCCATCCCATCGAGGATGTATTCATCTTTTGGCATCGGTAGTGAGAGCGTTACCGTAAAAGTGCCAGTGGCAGGATCTGGCTCAGTGGTAAACTCTTTAACGGTGCCGGTATATTCATTTCCGCTTGGAACACGCACCACGGCCTGAATAGAGGTGAGCCTTTCTTCTGTCGGAGGCTGCTTCACATACAAACGGTCTGGCAATTGAATCAACACCTCGAATCGATCCAGACTATGGATATTAACAACGTGTTGACCAACCTGAACATTTTCAAATTGGTCAATATTGACTCTGGAAATGATGCCATCCACTGGCGCTTTTAAGGTTGTAAATGACAGACGCAGCTGAGCAAGCTTCAACTCTGCCAGAGCAATTTGGCGCTGAGCGGCAATTTCATCAAACTGTGATTTGGCAAGTAAGCCTTTATCGACCAGAGGACGAGAGCGACGGTATTGGCTATCCACTACTGAAAAACGAGCAGAGGCGTTATCGACATCCAATTGATAATCGGTGGGATCTAACGTAGCTATGATGTCATCTTTTTTCACCATATCGCCCTCTTTCACTTTAATGCTGCTGACTTCTCCTGCGACTCTGAAACTGAGGTGAGAGCGATCTGCCGCACTTGCTACGGCAGGAAAGTACAGGTTATCGTCGACCTTGCTTCCCTCTAACGAAACCACTTTTACTCGAGGTGTTTCCACCTCTTTTTCAGGCCCTTTATCACCACAACCAGAGATAAAAAGAGCTGAGCTTAGAGTGGCTAAGGCTATAATTCTTCTCATATTACAACCCTCTTTCCTTAACCCAGGCTCTCACTTTGATGCCGGGTTCTATCACATTGACGCCTGATATTACGATCACATCACCATCATCAAGCCCTTGTAGTACCTGCTTTTTTTCATTCAGTGTGATCGCGGCTTTGTTCACGATACCTTGCTCATCAACGCGCCAGACGTAACTTTGCCCTGATTCCTCAAACAATGCTGAATTGGGAATAGTTGTAACACCGGAGTTCAGTGAGGTAACAAGCACGTTACCGGACATCCCCGGTAAGATCCCAACCCCTTCAGGCCGTTCCATTACCATAGTGACTTTGTAACTGCCCGTTTTAGGATCAGCTTCGGTGTCGATCTCTTGAAAAGTTAAATCGAACGACCGCTCTGGAAAGGCATCAAACTCCATTTTTGCAGTAACATTAACCCCGGGAGCGTAACGATTAAGCAGGTGACTAGGAAGCTGGAATATCACCTTCATCAATTGATTGGTTTGGATATTCATCACACCCTCTTTAGAGGCAACGTATTCATGATTTTCCGCAGGAAGGTATGAAATCGTGCCATCATAAGGAGCAACGAGTTTGGTGTATCTCAAATTCGCTTTGGCCTGATCCCACTGAGCTTTGGCGGAGTTGTGATTGGCTTTCGCTTCATCAAAATCCTGTTCTGAGACAACCTGATCGACACGAAGCTTTTTATACCGTTGGTATTGCACGTCCGCGAGCGCAAAATTAGCCCTCGCTTGTTGCTCTAGAAGCGTATATTCATCTGGATTCAATGTTGCCAACACATCACCTTTACTGACGAGTTGACCTTCGTGAACATCAATTGTCTGAAGCAAACCGGGCACACGAAAGGCGAGTACGGCTTTGTCTCCGGAGTCAGTCGTTGCAGGGAAATAACGATCAAACTGTGAATGACCGACAGAGACGGTAAAAAGTTTGGCGGGGCGAGATTCTGGTTCTGGTACGGGGGGAAGCTCTTCACCACAACCCAATAAAACGGCCGAAATGGCGATCGGAATGAGCAATTTTTTCATGACATTCATCCAATGAATACAGAGACTTTATTTAAAATAGATGAACAATGCTCAAGCTGCCACATGGAGCAGGGATAATATTACTTTAAAATTAGTAATTTGTGAGGAAAGAGCAGACTTGTTGCCTGCTCTTAAAATGGATACTTAGAGGAGAGCCTCAGAGTTTACTGAACTCTCTGTCTACTCTGAATGTATCGGAAGTGACATACGCTTCCATGTTGCGAATTTTACTATCAATGCGTTCGAAATCTCGCTCAAGCACGCCCAATAACTGCTCTGGGCTTTGGCCTTTCTGCCACGGTTTACTCTTTAAAGTATGATCCTGTTGGGCCTTGATGTTTTCCGAATACGTCATTGGCTGCTTTTCCAACATAAACGCCAAAGCAACATACGCGAGAAGCACCAAAAACGTACCACCTAGCAAGCCAGCAGAAATAACCAAGATACGAATCAGCCAGACTTCCACACCAAAGTAGTTAGCAAACCCTGCACAAACACCAGCAAGCTTACCATTTGCAGGATCGCGATACAGTTCTCGTTTATTCATACTTGCGTCTCCATGTTGGCGACTCAGCATCTAATATGCGTTCCAGAGTTTCCACTCTGGACTGCATTGATTCTGCTTTTTCGGATAGTACCTGAAGGCGTTCCAGATCCTGGCTCGACAGTGCACTATCCGTTTTTCGTTTACTGCGATAGTGTAAGAAAAGCCATAGTGGAGCGACAAAGATTAAAAAGACAATCAGTGGTCCAGTCATAAAAAATGTCGACATAAATGGCTCCTTTCTTATTTATCTTGTGATGACATTTGTTCTTTCAGTTTTGCCAGCTCTTTCTCAATTTCATCTTGCGCTTGAAGCTCTGCGAATTCCTGCTCCAACGATTTTGACTGACCAGTACTCGAATATAGGTCGGCTTCAGCTTCTAACTCATCGACTTTACGTGAGTATTGCTCAAACTTAGCCATGGCTTCATTGGTACGGCTGGTGTGAAGGTGTTTTTGCACATCACGACGATTAGATGCAGTTTGGTTACGGATGGCTAACGCCTGCTGTTTTGCTCGTGTTTCAGCAATTTTGTTTTCCAGTTTGCCAATTTCACCAGTTAACTTATCAATGGTTTCTTCAACCAAAGTTTGTTCTGTATGAAGACCTTTTATCAGGTGCTCAAGCTTTTGCTTCTCAATAAGTGCAGCACGAGCTAAATCTTCACGTTCTTTTACTAATGCAAGACTGGCTTTTTTGCCCCATTCATTGATCTGGTCTTCTAACGCTTCGACTTTACGAGCCAACTCTTTTTTGTCTGCAATGGCTTTCGCCGAGTTAGTACGAACTTCTACCAGCGTGTCTTCCATTTCTTGAATGATGAGACGGATCATTTTTTCAGGATCTTCCGCCTTGTCTAACAATGCACTGATGTTTGAGTTAACGATATCTGCAAAACGAGAAAAAATACCCATGACAGAACTCCTCTTTTTCCTATTAAAACCCGCCAAGGTGGTGATTTACCTTGTGTCTACCTAAATACATAACAAGTTACGTGCCAACTTAAACATTTCATTAAAATCAATAATTTATGTATCGTGTTGTTGTTATGCACCATTGTGCTATGATGTTTTTCACCAACTGTTGGTGAATTTCACCAATTCTCTATTGAATTCACACCTAGGCAGCTAAGTTAAGAAGGAATCTATGAAGCAAAACCTGATTGGTGAATCGCCCGCTTTTCTCGCTGTATTAGATAAAGTATCACAACTTGCGCCAATTGAGCGCCCGGTTCTCATTATTGGTGAGCGCGGTACAGGTAAAGAACTCATCGCACAGCGTTTACATTATTTATCAAGACGTTGGGATAAGCCACTACTGTCATTAAATTGTGCTACATTGAGCGAAGGTTTGATTGACTCTGAATTGTTTGGCCATGAATCCGGCTCATTCACCGGGTCAAAAGGCAAACATAAAGGTCGCTTTGAGCGAGCTGAAGGCGGCACTCTCTTCCTCGATGAACTGGCAACGGCTCCATTGCTAGTGCAAGAAAAATTGTTGCGCGTCATCGAATATGGCGAGTATGAACGTGTTGGTGGGCATACCGCTCTGAACGCTGACGTTCGGCTAGTCTGCGCGACCAATGCTGACTTACCTCAACTTGCGGAACAAGGCGATTTCCGAGCCGATCTGCTCGACCGGCTTGCTTTTGATGTCATTATGCTTCCTCCGCTTCGTGAACGAAAAGAAGACATTCTCTCTTTAGCGGAATACTACGCCATCAAGATGTGCCGCGAACTTCAGCTTGAATATTTCGTCGGTTTTACCGCCGATGCCGAACGTTCGCTTCTTGACCACCCTTGGCCAGGTAACGTTCGGGAGCTGAAAAACGTTATTGAACGCGCGATCTACCAGCATGGCTTAAACGCTGATCCAATTGACCACTTAATATTCAATCCTTTCGAAACCGTCTGGGACAACACATTAGGTCACACACGCGAGCAGGATGAACCAGAGCAACAAGCCGAAGAGCAAGATATGCTCGTTCAGTTTCCACTCGACTATAAGCAATGGCAAGTGGAACAAGATATTAGCTTGCTTAAACGTGCTCTGGAAGAAGCCAAATTCAATCAACGTCAGGCTGCAGAATTGCTGGGGCTAAGTTACCATCAATTGCGTGGAATGGTTCGAAAGTACGGGTTAGTGGGACAAAGTTAAATTATCAATGCGACTCATATTCGATGACCCAAACCGAGTGAGGACCTAAACATCTGAGTCAATTTAGGTCTACAGTGATTATTAGACTGTTAACACACTGCGAGCAAAAGATTTTGTATTTGGAGCAAGTTCACAAAGGTGTTAAATTAGCGGGATCATTTTCGCTTGTTAGCTCTGGAAGAGTAATTTCAAATGAAACAAGCAAGATCCAATGAACATTTCATATTATGAATGCTTTTATAAGATTAGCGCTGAGCCTCATAGGGATTAGCTTACTCACCGCCTGTGGCGATGAGATCGACCATAACGATATTCGCCAAACAAGGTTTGTGTTTTGTGGGCAAGGTAAGCCAACAACATTTAATCCACAACTGGTTGATAGTGGTATTACCGCTGAAGCACTTAGTCCTCAGTTGTATGACACATTGGTTACGCTTGACCCAACATCCCATAAACCGATCGCCAGTATTGCAGAAAACTGGTCTGTGAATGAGGATGGGACTGAGTACACGTTTAAGCTCAAGCACGGTGTCCAATTTCAGACGACTTCCTGGTTTACGCCCAGCCGTGCACTGAATTCGAAAGACGTGGTGTTTAGCTTCAAACGAATCATTGATGAGAATCACCCATTCCATCTAGTGGGCGGCGGTTTGTATCCATGGTTTGCTGGCCTGGACTTCAAGAATTTACTGCAAGATGTGATTGCCGTCGACAATGACACCGTCATGTTTAAGCTTTCAAAACCAAACTTTTCTTTTCTGGCCAACATCGCCACCAGCCACGCTGTATTGTTATCGGCTGAGTATGGACAACTACTCGCTGCTCAAGATCATAAAGAGCTGATTGATCAACTACCGATTGGCACAGGACCATTCCAGCTAAAAGAATTCCAGGTAAATGATTTAATTCGCTTAGAACGTCACCCTAACTACTGGAACTCTGCTGCGAAAATGGAACAAGTCGTTTTTGACATCTCTCATCGCGGAACGGGTACGCTGGCAAAGTTACTAAGAAATCAATGCGATGTGTTGTCTTCGCCAATTTCAAGCCAAATACCAGTTATACAGGAAAATGACAATCTGGAGTTAAAAGCGACACCAGCGAACAACGTCTCTTTCATCGCGATTAACACTAGTAACCCAGCACTGACCGATCCTCGAGTTCGCCAAGCGCTTAACCTTGCGATTAATCGCCAAAACATACTGGACTCTGTCTATTACGGCACAGGCACTCAAGCTTACACTTTGCTTCCGCCAAACTCATGGGCTTATCAAAAGGACAGTGTCAAAATACGTTACGATAGAAATTACGCGCTCGCCCTGCTACGCGAAGCTGGCTATCAAGACGGTTTAGCGCTCACCATGTGGGTACCTTTAGAGCCCCGCGCGTTCAACCCAAGCCCTCGGAAGACCGCTGAACTGATCCAAGCTAACTTTGCCGATATCGGTGTTAGTTTAACGCTATTGACCGATGATAGGTTTGAACGCGTCGATTTGGACAATCTGGACAATCTTGACCTGCTGCTCACGGGGTGGATCGGTGACACAGGTGACCCTGATAATTTCTTCCGTCCTTTATTGTCATGTGAGTCTGATCGGGTTGGTCTGAACGTTTCAATGTGGTGTAACGACGATTTTGACTTCTTACTGGATTTGGCAATAGAGACACAAGAGCCAAGATATCGTTTGAATCTCTATCGTCAGGCGCAAAACATATTGAATGAACAGTTCCCCGTTATTCCACTCGCGCATGGTGTGCAATTCCGTGTTCACGACAAATCGCTGACAGGCTTCAAATCAAGCCCTTTCAATGCACAACCATTTGATAGAGTTGAGAGAGTTCACTGATGCTTTTGTATACCATTCGACGCTTTAACCTGTTTTTCATCACATTGATGATCCTCACTTTAGTGGGCTTCTCTCTATTGCGTCTCGACCCGATGTCACATTGGACACAAGTTGATTTTTGGTCGGGTTGGCAACACTACCTTGTAAACCTATCACAACTGGATTTCGGCTACAGCAAGAGTGGTAATGCCATTTTTGATGAGTTATCCATCGTCTTTCCGGCAACATTAGAGCTGTGTTTTTTTGCCTTTCTTGTTTCGCTTTTAATTGGCATCCCGCTAGGAACCTTAGCTGGTATGAAGCAGGGAAAAGTGTTAGATACCAGTATCTCGTTTTTAGCCATGTCTGGGTATTCTGCGCCAATCTTTTGGGTCGCACTGCTGCTTATCATGGTGTTTTCACTTGAATATCAATTTTTCCCAGTAGCCGGCCGTTATGATCTGCTGTACGAAATCGATCACATCACTGGCTTTGCTATTATCGATGCCTTTATGGCAAAAGGTGAGTATCGAGTTCATGCGTTACAAAGTGTCATTGAGCACATGGTACTGCCATGTTTGGTCTTGGCTCTCGCGCCAACCACCCAAGTCATTGGTCTAATGCGCTCATCGGTTGCCGATGTGATGAGTCAAAATTACATTCGAGCCGCTAGAATTAAAGGTCTTTCTAATAGAGAGATCATCACTCAGCATGTGCTGCGCAACGCGATTCCACCGATCATCCCGAAAGTCGGCGTTCAACTATCAAGCATGATCACCCTTGCGATCATTACCGAGTCCGTTTTTAACTGGCCAGGTATCGGCCGTTGGCTACTGGATGCATTGGCAAACCAAGACTATGCCTCAATCCAGGCTGGCGTTATGGTACTTGCGACTCTGGTTCTAACCGCCAATATCCTCTCGGATCTGATTGGTGCCATGATTAACCCTCTGGTGAGAAAGGAATGGTATGCTAACAAATAACGTTTATCAGGAAGAACACATTCCCACTCAGTTCGAGCGATTCTGGCGTAGTTACCGTGCTAACGGGTTAGCAATGTTTGGTTTATGGTGCCTCGTGTTCATTGTATTAGTCACCCTGTTTGCACCATTCATCGCGCCTTTTGATCCTCAGGCTCAATCCGGAGAGCTACTGGTGCCACCGTCTTGGTCACCATCAGGATCTGTCGATTACTTCTTGGGAACAGACGATTTAGGACGCGATATTCTGTCACGTCTCATCATGGGCTCTCAGCTGACGTTTGGAGCGGCGGTTGGTATAACAATTACCGCAGCCATCATCGGTTGTCTGATTGGTGTATTGGCTGGTATGACTAGAGGTCTGCTTTCCAGTACCTTGAACCACCTACTCGACACAGTAATGTCCATTCCTTCACTGCTATTAGCGATCATTTTTGTGGCATTTTTGGGCTTTGGAGAGTTCAATATCTTGCTGGCGATTTGTTTGGCGCTCATTCCGCGTTTTATTCGCTCGGTTTATATTGCAGTGCATACTGAGGTAGAGAAAGACTACATCATGGCAGCACGTCTGGATGGTGCAAATGATTTCTACCTACTTTGGAGCTCGATACTGCCGAACGTTCTTACCGTTATCGCCGCAGAGTTCACACTGGCGCTTTCTACTGCGATTTTAGACATTACTGCATTGGGCTTTCTGGGTTTGGGAGCACAAGCACCAAGTACTGAATGGGGCGCTATTTTGGGCGATTCAGTCGAACTTATTTACATCGCCCCTTGGACGGTAACCTTACCAGGCCTCACTATCATGTTTACCGTCATTACCCTAAACTTAGTAGGTGAAGGGGTACGCCGATCGCTTAATGCGGGGATCGAATAATGCCGTTATTAGACATTCGTCATTTGACCATTGAAATTGAAACACCTCAAGGAATGGTGCGCGCTGTAGACAGAATGAGCCTAACGTTAAACGAAGGTGAAATTCGCGGCTTAGTAGGTGAATCTGGCTCAGGAAAAAGTCTTGTTGCCAAAGCCATTGTTGGCGTCAACAAAGATACCTGGCGAATCACCGCAGACCGGATGCGCTTAGGAAATATCGATCTCCTTCAGCTTACTCCTAAAGAGCGGCGGAAAGTAATCGCACGAGATATTGCGATGATTTTTCAGGAGCCTTCGACCTGTTTGGACCCTTCAGAGGAAGTCGGCCGACAGCTTATTGAATCGATTCCATCTCGTTCATTCGATGGCAAATGGTGGGAACGATTTAAGTGGCGTAAAAAACAAGCCATTGCCCTACTGCATAAAGTTGGGATCAAAGATCACAAGCGGATAATGGGCAGCTATCCGTACGAGCTGACGGACGGTGAGTGTCAAAAAGTCATGATTGCCATGGCGATTGCCACTAAGCCTAAATTGTTGATTGCAGACGAACCGACTAATGACCTTGACCCAATCACTCAATCGCAGATCCTGCGTCTGTTAAGCCGGATGAATCAGCTCAACAATACAACGATCTTGCTTATTGGTCACGACTTAACCACTATCACTCAATGGGCAAACCGTATTACCGTGATGTACTGTGGTCAGTCGGTTGAGTCTGCTGACACACGTAAGATCATTACAGCTCCGAAGCACCCTTATACCGATGCGCTGCTAAAGGCGATGCCAGACTTTAACGACTGGGTTCCACACAAACAGAAACTCCAATCTCTGCCTGGCTCAATTCCACCTTTGCAGCATTTGCCAATTGGTTGTCGATTAGGACCTCGTTGTCCTTATGCGCAAAAGCAATGTGTTGAAATCCCGCACACCCGGCGAATCAAGAACCATAAGTTCAACTGTCACTTTCCACTCAATACGGAGAAAAAGTCATGAGTGCGTTACTTGAAGTCGATAATTTGTCGAAACAGTTTGTCACGCGCTCAAGTTTTTTTAAACGTCAGACGACTGTCGCTGTAAAGCCTGTCAGCTTCACCCTGGAACCAGGGCAAACCATCGGCTTTATTGGTCAGAACGGTTCTGGTAAGTCGACACTGGCCCGTATGCTGGCGGGTGTCGTTGCGCCAAGTTCTGGCGAAATCCGCGTCAATGGCGAACGTTTGGAACATAAAGACTATGCGACCCGTTGTAAGCTGATTCGTATGATTTTTCAGGATCCAAATACCTCACTGAACCCACGAATTCAAATTGGTCGCATATTAGAGGGGCCATTAAAACGAAACACCAACATGCCGCCAGACGCACGCATGAAACGCGTTAAAGAGACCCTTCGTCGAGTAGGCTTGCTACCTGAACATGCCTACTTTTACCCACAGATGCTTGCTGCTGGACAAAAACAACGTGTCTGTCTGGCTCGTGCCTTGATACTTCAACCTTCAATTATTGTCGCAGATGAAGCGTTAAACGGTCTCGATATGGCCATGCGCTCGCAGATTCTGAACTTGTTCTTGGAGTTGCAAGAAGAGATGGGCTTGTCTTTCGTTTATGTGTCGCAGCACATTGGTATCGTCAAACACATTACAGATAAAGTGATGGTCATGCATGAAGGCGAAGTCGTTGAATGTGGTGATACCCAACAAGTGCTTACTCACCCTGAGCACGCGATTACTCAACGATTGGTTGAAAGCCACTTCTACAAAGCACCAAACCACTCAATGTAATGAAAAAGCCTGCATGATTTGCAGGCTTTATTAATTCTGATGCTGGAAAATGATCTTTGAAGTTAACTATTGTCGACCAGCGAGCTTACGCAGTTCGAAATCAAACTCATCCGGAAACAGAACAACGCCCTCTTCGTTCTGGTTTGGGAATACCACGACCGAAAGCTCGTCATCTTCCAGTCCCACAGTCCAACGACTGTGCCACTTGTTAAGAGAAATGGCTTCTGGCTCACAATTCTCCCACTCACCTGTTGCCCATTGCTGAGCAAATTCTTCATTCGGCCATACAGGAACACAATCGTCATCTTCTGTATTAAGCATTACGCAACCGTGTTCATCTTTTAGAATCCATACTTTGCGATTCGTAACGATCTCTTTTACGCAGTACTTCAATCGTTGCTCTTCATTGTAACGATTGATGGTATCCATTTGCTCTTGGGTCAATGCTTCGGACATGTTGGTCTCCTGTTTCCCATAGAAAAATGCCCACCTATTGGCGGGCATTTCAATTATAAGCTGGTAATGTGGAAATTACGCAAGCTCAGTTTGAAGCCAAGGCCAACCTTGCTTCTTACGGCTTAGAGTATTTTCCATCATTAGCACGCCGTTGTCCTCATGCTTAACTAGCTTCTCTGCCCACTCACCTTTGTATAGAAGACGAGTTTGAGCAGTAGTGATGTCTGTTAGCATCACAGCAGCGAACGCTAGGTTATCTTTCTCACAACGAAATTCTAGGTCTGCTTCTAGTGCTTCGATCATGCCGTCAACTTGCTCAAGAGTTGCAAGCTCAACCTGACCTACTACTACGTCACGACCGTTGAATGGGTAACCTTTCAGGTCTTTTTCTACTAGCTCAGCTGCAGATAGACCTTCGATGTTAGTTTTTGCGATCAGAAGATCTTTAATGAATGCGTCAACATCTTGTACGTCTGCGATTGCAGCTAGCTCAGCAACGGCATCTTTGTCTTTTTGAGTACAAGTTGGAGAAGCGAAGCCTACTGTGTCAGATAGGATTGCTGACATCATTAGCTTCGCGATTTGAGGCTTGATCTCGTGACCTTCAATCTTGAACATGTTGAACAGTACCGTGTTAGTACAACCAACAGGCCAGATCCATGCTTCCATTGGGTTCACTGTCATCACATCACCTAAACGGTGGTGGTCAACGATACCCGCGATTTCAGCTTCAGCGATGTCGTCTGGTGCTTGAGCCAGATCGGAATAATCGACTAACCAAACGGTCTCACCCGCAACTGAAGTGCGCAGTTCTGGAACTTCAGCACCAGCTACTTCAAGAATGTGCTGAGTTTCACGGTTGATTTCGCCTTGACGAATTGGCATTGCTTCAACACCACGCGCCTTAAGAAGTTCAGTTGCAACGAGTGCACTACAAATACTATCACTGTCTGGGTTCTTATGACCTACAACTAGAATCATGTTTCTTCCTATTCAAGTCAATTTGATACGCTTCCGGATAATGGCACCCTGTGCCTTGGAAGCTGTTTGCTCACAAAGGCCAGTACTTTACCTGATTTAACGGACTTTGACACGAAGAAAAGTGCACAACGCGGTTGCGAATAATTCTCATTCGTATACAATGATAATTATTCCCATTTGCATTTGAGGCCATGATGAACGCGACGAGATTTTTGCATTCAGCCCAGCACCTGCTTCGGCCAACTCAGTTCCGCTTAGCGTATAAACGCCTGCTTATACCTGTTTTTATGTTCGCGCTGTTGGTGAATGGCCACACTCGTGAAGTCGCGGTGACGACACTGTCCGATTCCTTTTGGGCTGTTTCGTGCTATGTCTGTGCGACTCTGGTGATTTATCATTATCTATCCCACTTCCTATCGAAAACCAATCGCTTCACTGAACTATACCGTCATTCTCAAACTCATCAGGTATTTTTCGCTGCGCTGCTTGGTGCCCTACCGGGATGTGGCGGTGCAATTGTTGTTACCACGCAGTTTATTAGTGGGCGAGTCGGTTTTGGTGCCATCGTTGCTGTATTGACATCAACAATGGGTGACGCTGCTTTCTTGCTGCTCGCAGCTAAACCTGTGGTCGGGATTGGCGTCGTGGTTACGGGGATCGTTGTCGGTACAATTTCTGGACTGGTTGTAAATACGGTTCACAAAGAAGATTTTTTACGTCCCGAGCATAAAATAAACCCAAATGAACCATTTAATCCTCAAAGCCAAAGCGAGGGTTACAGCGCTCAGGAACAGAAGGCGATCAATTTACAAGGCACGTTCTGGAAATGGCTGATATTGCCGACCAGTGTTATCGCCCTGATGATGTCTTTCCAATTGGATATCAATCAGCTTTTTAACCTGCCTTCAAATTTTATTGAATGGATTGGGGCGATTTTTTCAGTCATAACGATGTCGCTTTGGGCAATGACCAAAGAATTAGGCGGTTATCAATCGACGGTATCCGAAGATGAGAAAATCATCGACTCCCACCCGATTCAAAAAGCGGCGCAAGACACCAACTTCGTCAGCGCGTGGGTGATTATTGCCTTCATTGCGTTTGAGTTTACGATTTACTTTTCCGGTCTGGATGTAGCCGCTTCTCTCTCAGAATGGGGGTTCTGGATGCCATTAGCCGGATTGATGATAGGAATACTTCCTGGTTGTGGGCCTCAAATTTTAGTGACAAGTTTGTACCTGTCCGGTGCCGCTCCTTTTTCAGCACAAATAGCCAATGCAATCTCAAACGATGGTGATGCACTTTTCCCGGCGATTGCGATGGCACCCAAAGCAGCACTCGTCGCTACTATTTACTCATCGATTCCTGCGTTTATTGTCGGTTACGGTTATTACTTTCTATTTGAACTTTAACCGCTTCAGAATAGAAAAGAGCCTCAAATGAGGCTCTTTTCTACGCTTAATTCATCACACTATACTGTGACGATCGCTCTTGCATTCAAGCCCTTATCTAGGCTAACTAAAAACATCTGACAAACGTCTTGGTTGAGCTTTTCTCCCGTCCAGAAATCATACCAATCTACTGGCTTATTCGCGGTGAGAGTAAACTCTGTCGCATCCTGATTGGCGTAGTTAAACAAACAATGCAGATCATTCTTGTTGGTGAGCTTCAAAAATGCGTGGTTTAAGTTCAATGACGAAAAGAGTGCCGACTCTTGGCTGCGACGTTGGCGCAACATAAGCTTCGACAACGTTTTGTTCGCAAACGGGGTCATCTCCGGCAACGGGTCGCCTGACAGCAACAAACCGCCACAAGCCAGAAGCACTGTACGATGAAATTCATAGTCCTCACGCGAAGCCGATTGATTTGGTAACGAGGTAAACGTGGCGCAGTCAGGATCAATTTGCCACAATTTTCGGTGTTGCCAGTTGCGGAAAAATGTCTCTTTTGCGATCTGATCAAAGCGCTGCGCGTGACGCTCTACATCGTCGGAGACACGCATCGCATCCACCAACCCCAGTGAAGGCCACATCGGCGCATTGCAACCAAGTAACCAAGCGTCACCTGCCCCTCTCGCTATCGCTTCCATGCCCATTCGGTACGCTTCAACCCCCGTCACGCCAGACTGACTGCGTTTTCCTTTGAGGGTGCCCCAATAGTTTGCATCCAGCTTAAACAATTCGACGCCCCACTCCTCGCGCATGACAGAAACCACATGGGTAAGATGATCTTGGACTTCTGGAAGCGAAGTATCGAGAATATACCACGGCGTGCATCGCCAGCCTCCGTACGTAACATCTTCTGCTTTCATCAAACGGCCATCATGATGGCGAACAAACCAATCAGGGTGTTGTTTGAACACTTCCGACTCTGGTTGAGCAATAAATGGCGCCATCCAAATCGCTGGCTTTTTGCCCTTAGATCGAATGTCCTTAATCAACTCTTTTACACCGCCAGAAAACTTATCGGAAGGCGTAAGCCAGTCACCCATGAACACCTGATAGCCATCGTCAAGTAACACCCACTCCAGATCCGCCAGCTTATCGCTCATACACTCGACGTTTTGCAGTATGTTCTGTTCCGTCACTTCAGCATAATAGGCGTACCAAGAGCACCAACCGACAGGAGCACGTTGTTTGACACGGCTGCGCACCGGATGATTGTCTGTAATCATCTTGCTGTATTGTTGGTAAAGTGCTGACAATGAGGTTCCGCTCAGCACGGTAACTGACTCCAAAGCATTACTTTCCCAGTCGGTCACTTGTGTATGCTCGCCATCAATAGCCGCAGCCAGAATCCACTGCTCTTCACGCAATCGCACATCAAAATAGCCAGCGAAGCGACGACAACTGGTAAAGCCAAATAACGTATAGCCATCAGAGTCTTCAACCACTAAGTAGTTGTAGTAACGCTTTGGTGCATCTTGAGAATAGATCCGATAACTTGAACTGTTATCAGGACAACGACCAACATCGATTGGTTGGCTTATGGTACCCGAGGTTTGTGCCAACATCTGAAAACCGTCTCCGATCACACGAGCGCCATGTTCATATAAAAATGGGACTTCAAAAAGTACTTCGCGATCAGTAAAGGTTTTCTGGTGGATACCAGCAAAAGAAAAATGGGCTTGATTGCCGATGACATCGACTCGCAGGTCATTGTCAACAACGGTGATTTCTGTGCGGTTAGCGAGCTGAAAGGTTTGAGTCATATTATATCTACTTAGTTATTATTATCTTTATACCCAAGAGATCCGGTTTAAAAAGAACCGTTTAGGTACCGCCACCATTATCCTACGGCTGAGAAGAGGAAATCGTTAGTTGCCTCACGAATACACCCTAGCCATTAGTGAAACATAATTATTGAGATAACGCTCCCCAAAATTTAGCTAAAAAAATACCAGCCCGGAGGCTGGTATTGCGTTTCGTGCTTATGCGTTTATTAAGCGACTTCGATTGGGCCACCAAATGAGGTTACTGGTGGTACTTTACCTGTGAACTTCTCAAAGTCGACGATACACGTGTTCGCAGAAGTCGCCTGTGCAAGCTCGGACGAACCGATGTCTTGCGTTAGCGTATTCGGATCACCGTAGGTACAGATTGCGCCTTCTTTCTCGTTCAGAGGACCATACCAAGCCCCCTCTTCGATACGAACAACGCCACGTGGGTAACTGTCGGTCAGAACCGCACCCGCCAAAAGCTGACCACGACCGTTAAATACACGTACCAAGTCACCATCTTTAATGCCTTTTGCTTTTGCATCAACCGGGTTGATGTAAACAGGCTCACGACCTTGTACTGCGTAAGTGGCACGGAACTCTTCAGATTCACACATTTGTGAGTGCAAGCGCTTGTCTGGGTGACAAGACTGCAACCAGAATGGGTATTTGTCTGAACCCGGACCACCGTGTGAACGTTCTGATTTTTCGAACCACATTGGGTGTTCTTGGCAGTGTTCGTAACCGTAACGGCCGATCTTACGAGAGGTAATCTCGATGAAACCCGATGGCGTACCCAGTGGATTCAGCTCTGGGTCTTTACGGAAATCCGCATGTCGAACCCAAGGTTTGCCTTCGCCAAAGTCCAGTACACTCTTCTCCCAGAATTCGTTGAACTCTGGCATTTCGAATTTACCTTCATTGGCTTTCTTACAATCGTTGTACAGGCTTTCGATCCATTCCATCTCGCTCATACCACGAGTGTACTCTTCACGGCGGCCAAAGCGTTGTGTCAGTTCACTCATGATCTGGAAGTCAGGTTTAGATTGGAACAGTGGATCCACCAAACGGTGCATCGCCACCAAACCACGGCTTGAGTATGAGCCATAAACGTCGATATCGTTGCGCTCCCACTGAGTACATGCTGGCAATACGATATCGGAGAAGCGACAAGTGGCAGTCCAGGCAAATTCAATGGTCACAACCGTTTGTAGCTTCTTGAACGCTTTCTTCATGCGGTTGCGATCTTGGTGATGGTGCCATGGGTTACAACCTGAAATCACCATCATTTTGAAATCTGGCAGCTTAACTTTGCCGCCGTTGTAATTGATCTCTTTACCTGATTCCAGAATAGCATCAATCCAACGCGCAACCGGGATAGTGCGACTGTAGCCGTTGAAATCGTTATTGTCCCATTTAGGCTTCATACCTTGGTCAAGGTTGCGCGGGAAGCCACCCGGGCCAGCGAAACCCGTTGATGGAACGCCGATACTCGAGTAGTGGTGACCATAAGAGATGCCACCGCCAGGCAGACCAATCTGACCTACCATCGCAGCAACAACTGCAGCCGCCCAATATGGCTGCTCGCCATGTTCCTGACGCTGAATACACCAACCCATTAAGATTTGTGTGCGGCCGTTTACCAACATGCGGGCGAACTCACGAATCTTATCCGCCTTCACGCCACAAATTAATGCCGCCCACTCTGGAGTCTTTTCCGTCTTATCTTTGGTTTGACCCTGAACGTATTGAATGAACTCTTCAAAACCTAAACAGTAAGTCTCAATGAACTTCTTATCGTATAGCTCTTCGTTGTACAACACGTGCGCAACAGCCAGCATGAACGCCACGTCTGTCATCGGGTTGATGTACAGATGATCGTTCTCCAGGTAGCGCTGAGTCTTGTTCTTCACTGGGTCAACAGACAGAACGTTGATCTCACCTTTCGCGACTTTCTCTTTTAGCTGTTCAAGATACTTGAAAGATTCGTGCGTTTCACAGTTCCAGCCTACCTGAAGGTTTTTCACTGGATCGTTCGCCCACAGAACAATGTTGTCCGAGTTCTCTAAGATTTCAGACCAAGACGTCCCTTGTGCATAAACTTCTGTCGAACCGAGTACGTAAGGCATGATGGTTTGACCCGCACCTGTCGAGTAGTCGCCAACTTTCGTAATGAAGTTACCATGCATGCCCACCGCACGTTGCATGTGTGCGGTACAGTTGTTGAACGCACCCGTTTGGTTCCAGCCAGTTTGGCCAGCGTGCAGTGCCCACGGACCGTATTCTTTCTGTACACGCTCTAACTCACGGTAGAACAGATCCAGCGCCTCATCCCACGTTACACGGATAAAACGGTTATTGCCGCGAGTATCTGCGCTGTACTTGTGCTTTTTCAGCCAATCCAGACGAACCATTGGGTAACGAACACGCGAAGGGCTGTAAATGATGCCCTTGATGCCGTTAAGCATCTCTGTCGGGTTCTTATCCAGCTCTAATGGTTTGATCTCTTGAACCTTACCCGCGTAGATATGAGCGCGGAATGCGCCCCAGTGGGAGCCCGTCACTTTCCAGGTACCGGTTGATTCCGCGGCTTTGGCAGAAGCTGACGCCAATAAGCTTGGACCAATAACTGACGTGGCACTCGTGGTTGCTACGCCTTTAAGAAAACTTCTTCGTGTAATAGCCATTTAAAATTCTCCAATCCGACGCTTATTAGTGATGGCCTTCAGCATAATCTGAAGAGTGCTTCTGTAGATACTTCAGGATCAGCGCTTCGCTATCCGTATCCAGGTTAACGAACGCGAGCATACCGTCGAACATACCTGGCCAAGTGTTTGCGTCGAAATGCGCTTCAGCAGGTTGTGTATGACAAACAGAACAGTTGGTTTTGTAAGCTTCACGTGATTTTTCCCATACTGGGTTGATATCGTTCAACGCCGACTCTTTCTTCAGCCAGGCTTTCGCTGTCACTTTTTCCCATGGAAGACCGGTGAGTTCGTCAACACGTTTTTCACCTGTCGTCACCATGTTGCTGTCGGTAGACGCTTCTTTTAGCAGAGATGCTGTCGCAATGTTCTTACCAAAATCTTCTTGGATTACACGCCCAAAGCCTTTTGCTTTGCGCCAACCATCGATTTCGATCTCAACAAAGTCGCCTTTTTCTTCGATAACTTTTACGGTCGATGCCGGGTTCAGAAGACCCGCTTCTTTGGTACCTTGCTCATCAAAATAAATTGGAAGATGGCGAATGCTGACAAGTTGCTGGCCTACGGCGTAATCAGTGTTTGACGTCATCTGCTCCAAATCACCCACAATACCGCCAATGCTATCCATACCCGCAGGTAAATGGTGCGCAATACCTTTATGGCAATCGACACAGCTCTGATCTTTCTCGGCTGCTTGTTTCATTTGAATACGCGCTGTCGGAGACATCTGGTCGAAGTCCATAGAGTCATAGTTATGGCAGTTTTTACATTCAAGAGATTTGTTCGCAGAAAAACGATCCCATTCATGCTTCGCTAACTCGATACGACGCGCTTCAAACACCCCTTCTTCATCGTAGTTACCAAATACTTGTGCAAACACTTCTTTAGAAGCCTGCATCTTACGCGCGATTTTATCTGTCCAGTTATGTGGAACGTGACAGTCAGGACAAGTTGCACGCACTCCAGAGTGGTTTTTCCAGTGAACCGTTTCTTGCAGTTCAACATAAACGTTGTCGCGCATGGTGTGACAACTGATACAGAACTCTTCCGTGTTGGTTGCTTCTAATGCGGTGTTAAAGCCACCCCAGAAAATAACGCCTGCGATAAAGCCACCCATTGTTAGCACACCAAGGCTGATATGCACGGCAGGGCGTGTCATCGTACGCCACAGTTTAATGATTAATGATTTCATTATTTGCTCTCTTAAAATCTTTTTAAAAGTGTGGTTATGAGCTCACGGCTTACATGCCGTGCGCACCAGGAGGTCCAAAGAAGAAAACCTGCAACATCCATACGATGAATCCGTAGCCACCAACGAAACCCACACTTAAAATTGGAAATAGAACAACCGCGATGAAGAAAAACGACTTCCATTCAAGGGAGCGTTTTTCACTGCACTCAATATTATTAACATCTCTCATACATTTGCCTACTTTGTATTTAGTGTTATTGAAAAGCCCAGAAAACCAAGCTTAAGTTTTTTACAATTTATAACCGAAAATGTTAAGCCATATTATTAGTAGGGTTCAATCAAATACCACCCTACAAGCCTTGTTATTCAACACTTTTTTGAGTTGGAACGGAGATGTGAGGGATTGATATTATTTATTAAAAAACATGAACAGATATGAAAAAATAAGTCTTTTGAATAAACGTTAAATTGGAAACAAAATAAAAACAAAAATAACATTTTTAGGTTTAACATCACGGACAAAATGCATTTTCATATCGAAGAAAAACAAAATAATGTAAACAAATTGATAAGAAATGATTTATAAAAGAGGCATTCACTCTCGTCTAAGATCATCAAAGAAATGTGGGTTAATATAGAGTGAGTGGAGAAGGTAATTAAGGAGAATTAATGGACAGTGTAGTCGATATTAGCTGGATAAAACTGGCGATATTCAGTTTGATTTTACTCATCCCTCTGGCAATTAACTGTCGCTATAAACTGGGGATTGCAAAAGACACACTAATCAGTGTCCTTCGTATGACAGTGCAACTGATCCTGATAGGCGTTTATTTAGAGTACCTCTTCCACCTAAATAGTTTACTGATCAATGTATTATGGTTAGCAGTCATGCTTGTGGTTGGGGCAAGCACAATTGCAGGCAAAGCTCGCTTACCCAAAAAGCCATTGATGTTCCCTCTGCTCACAGGGCTGATTAGTGGCCTGTTTCCACTTCTCATTGCCATGACGGTGGGGCTAGTTCACCCAACACCTCTTTATAACGCCCAATACATGATCCCGTTGGCAGGTATGTTGTTAGGCAATAGCTTAAGCAGCAACATCATCGCACTGCAAAATCTCTTTACCGCTTTTGAAGAACGCAAGTCAGAATACGAAGCGGCGATTTCACTTGGCGCTTCTCCCAAATACGCGTCATTTCCCTTTGTACAAGAGGCGCTAAGAAAGTCCATGGCACCGATCTTAGCATCAATGACTGCAACTGGCCTTGTCACACTTCCCGGGATGATGACAGGGCAAATTTTGGGCGGAGCAAGCCCTATGATCGCAATAAAGTATCAATTGGTGATCATGTTGGCGATTTTCGTCATGCTAAATGTATCGGTAGCTATCACCTTAGAAATGACATTAAGCAGTGTGCAAACCAAAGAAGGCCGGGTTAGAGTAAAAATCGAGCAAAAAAGTCCTACAAAATAAACTCGAGGTACTCGCATATAAACGTTTAATTTTATGTTATTTTCTGCAGTCAGATAGATACACACGATCTTTAAGACAGGTTATCCACAGAAAATGTGGATAAGCAATGAAAATACATACGCAATCAGAAACATAACGGGTTGTCTGGACAACCCTACACACAACGGTCATAAATTGATCACTTGGCTTAAATACTCTAGTTTTATAGTGCAGAGAGTCGCAAAAAAGGAGCAACTATCATGGATGTATTAATGATCTCTGAAAGGTACGATGAATTGTTGTCTGACACGCCGCTGGAATGGCTCGTTCAGGAACCAAGCGAAATGACGTCACACTGGGTGCCGATCGAGTTTGGAATTAACGAAGAGTTGGTATAGCTGCATAGGTTTAAAGCGAGCAGACGCAAGACCGCAGACAAGAGAAAGGCGAGCTATTTGAGCTCGCCTTTTTACTAATCTGAAATGGAGAAGATCATTGATTATCTCAGGTGCTTGTCTTCATCACGCAGGTAAATCATCCAATACCACATACCGACAAACACGCCGCCACCGATAATGTTCCCTAATGTAACAGGGATGAGGTTGTTGAAAATGAAGCCTGTCATGTTCAAATCCGCGTAATTCGCAATATCTGCCCCTGTCATTTGCCAAAAAGCTTCTGGAGCAAAGTATTTAATACCAATAGCCATTGGCACTTGGAACATGTTCGCAATACAGTGCTCAAAACCTGCTGACACAAACATGGCGACGGGCAGAATCATTACGGCAATCTTATCGGTTAACGTACGTCCACTGAATGTCATCCAGACAGCGATACAGACTAAAACGTTACACATAATGCCTAGGGCGACAGCCGCAAAGAAACCGTGATGTAATTTATGCTGGGAAATAGCCATCGCATTGAGACCAACCTGTCCACCATCAAACATATACTGCTTGCTTACCAGCATCAACGCCACCAGCATTGCGGCACCGGCCATATTACCAAAGTAAACCACAAACCAGTTTTTAACTAAGGCCTTCCAGGAAATTTTACCGCTGGCACGCGCTACCAGAGTCAACACCGAGCTGGTAAAAAGCTCTCCGCCCGTAACCACCACAAGAATCAAACCAAGACTAAAGGCAAGACCACCAATTAAACGAGTTATGCCCCAAGGTAAGTCCCCTGCGCCTGTTGTCACAGTGGTATAGAAGATGAAGGCAATACCAATGTGAAGCCCTGCAGAAATAGCAAGTAAGAAAGATTTAGCAGGTGCTTTAGTCGCTTTACCTACACCAACTTCGGCAGCGCGTTCAGCAGCTTGCGGCGGTAATAATGAGTCAAACTGATTGAAATTCATGATGGCGTAACATTTAGAAACAATTAAGGAGGCGGCGATAATCGCGCGATTCTCATACTTTTTCAAGGGGTATTTATAGTGTTAACTAAAAATATTGTTTATGGGATATTCATCGCCAAATTTGAACCATTAAAAAGGCAAATTTATACTGTCATTGATATGTGACAAGAATATTTTCTTTCGAGTAAAAATCCCACGATATATCAGCCTGATAGCAATACAGTTAACACTTCTCGCGGTTTTGTGTTGCTCAACTGGGGTTTTGAGACTAGCTTGGATAAAAAAGCGCAAAGGAATTATTTATGAAATATTCAGCTGAACACATGGCCGAACTGAATCTACTTCTTCAATTCGATTTAAGCAGTGCGGCTACGGGCATTAAAGTTCACAAAGATGCGTCCGAAGAAACCCAAACCGCGATTGCTCGCCTGTATGAGAAACAACTCTGTACCTTGCCGGATGGTGGTTACTTAACTGACGAAGGTATCGAAGTAGCAGAACACGCGGAAAAAATTCTACGGGTGCTTGCTGCAAGCTAACAAACCACTCTCAAAATGCCACTTATTTTAGGTGGCATTCACATATTTCCCCAATAGGTTTACACTTGTTCCTGACACACTGAAGTTTGACTAACCCAATCAATCACATATATCGGTACGCTGGTCAAGACGCCAGTATGGTACCCCTTCCTTTTCTTCAGTGAACAATAAAATGCGCAGAATCCTGTTTAACAACTTTAATTAAGTCGGGAAAATACATATGGCAAACACATTGATTGTAGGTGCAGGCTGGCTAGGCACACCACTCGCCCAAGCTTTAGTAGGAGAAGGAAAGACTGTAGTTGTGACCCGCCGCAGTCAGGAAAGATTGGATGGATTACCTTCCACACTCATGAATGCAGAGCGACTCGATCTCAGTCAGGCAAACGCCGAAATAAAATTGCCAGAGCTTATCCAACGTTATCAAATCAAGCACATCGTCGGTGCGTTTCCCCCTGGTTTTAGAAAAGGTGGTGGTCAAGAGTATGCTCAACAATGGGCCACCTTAGTTGAAGCCGCGAAGCAGCAAGAGAT
The DNA here is from genome assembly GCF_963675395.1 of uncultured Vibrio sp. Lineage (NCBI taxonomy): Bacteria > Pseudomonadati > Pseudomonadota > Gammaproteobacteria > Vibrionales > Vibrionaceae > Vibrio > uncultured Vibrio sp. The sequence continues at coordinate 614,110 of NZ_OY776223.1, forward strand.
TGAAAAGTTAGTGATGATCAGTTCCACGACGGTCTACCCTAACTTACCCTCTGACATGAATGAAGATTCCGCCTCGCTCAAACTGGCACAAAACCATCCTCATTTTTCTGAAAATGCGCGTATCATGTTGCAAGCGGAGCAGTCTGTCATCGACTCTGGTATTCACTATGCTATTTTAAGATGTAGCGGGTTAATTGGCCCGGACAGAAATCCGGCTCGCTTTGCTGCGCGACTAAAACAAGTCAGCCGCAAAGCCCCTGCAAACATGCTTCATCAAAAAGATGCGGTTGCCGCTGCTAGATTTGCACTGGAGCATATCGATAATGAAATTGTTAACGTCACAACACCTAATACAGTCAGCAAAGCCGAGTTCTATCAGGCCGCAATCACTAAGAGTGGCAGTGAACTTTCTCTGCCTCCGGTGACAGAAGATGCCGACAAGCGCATTGTCGCAGATAAGCTCGTTTCGCTCGGTTATCAATTTGAATTTAACTCAACGCTGGATGCACTATGAAGCTTTATCAACATATCGAAACGCTCTGGGATTACATGCAACTCAAGCATCAGCTAAAACCAGCGGATTGCTTGCTAGTCATGTGCAGTAATGACCTTCGTGTCGCAGAACATGCCGCAAAGCTGTATCAACAGAAACTTGCACCACTCATTGTGTTCTCTGGCGGTAAAGGGCGATTTACAGATGGTTTGTTTGACAAAAGTGAAGCTGAAACCTTCGCAGAAATAGCGCAAATGGCAGGCGTCCCTGACGATGCAGTATTGGTAGAAACCCAATCAACAAATAGCGGTGAAAACGTACGCTTTACTCATCAGTTACTCGAAGACAAAGGTATATTGTGTGACTCGGTGATTGTAGTACAAAAACCATTTATGGAGCGACGAGCCATCGCTACGTTCGAGAAGCAATGGCAATCGCCCTATTCTCAACTTCAAGTGAGCTCCACTGCGCATCCATTCTTCGACTACATTAATGAAGACATGCCGTTGATGATGGTGTTAGAAGCATTGATGGAAGACTATTCTCGCGTCAAAACCTACCCTGAAAAAGGTTTTCAGACTGAGCAAGTCATTCCGGAAAATGTCGAGTCGTCTTATCAGGCATTACTGCAACGTTTCGGTTTTAACTTCGCATAATTGACTAACGCCAAATCGCAAAAAAGCCACCGATTTTGGTGGCTTTTTGGTATACGTTGAGCGAACTAGGACTATTTACCTAACGCTTCTTTGTAATGCTGACGACAAACCGAAACATAGCGTTCATTACCACCAATCGCGACTTGGTCACCTTCTTTAATGGCAACACCATGCTCGTCAGTACGAATGACCATATTGGCTTTACGTCCGCAGTGACAAATCGTCTTTAGCTCAACCAGCTTGTCTGCCCATGACAATAGGTACTTGCTGCCTTCAAAAAGTTCGCCAAGAAAATCGGTTCGAAGGCCATAACAAAGTACAGGGATGTGTAGCTTATCCACCACTTCTGTCAGTTGATATACCTGCTCTTTAGTTAAGAACTGGCACTCATCGACCAGAATACAATGACGCTTCTCAACCTCGTTTAAAGCCGTAATCTCTTGATATAAATTGCTATCCTGGCAGAAAAGATGCGCGTCTGACTGCAAACCAATTCGTGAGCTTACTTTGCCCACACCATAGCGATCATCAAGTGCTGCAGTGAATATCACTGGATTCATGCCGCGTTCTTGATAGTTAAAAGAAGATTGAAGAAGAGTCGTTGATTTACCCGCATTCATCGCAGAGTAGTAGAAATACATCTGAGCCACAGAGCATTACCTGAAGTTAAAATGATTAATTTATGGAAATAGAAATGAAAAGGGCTGAATTATCAGCCCTTTAAAAATGAAAATTCAATTACTTACGACGCCATGTTGTGCCTTCTGGGCCATCCTCTAGCACGATGCCCATTTCTGTTAGCTTGTCACGTGCCATGTCTGCGTTTGCCCAATCTTTAGCGGCACGAGAATCGTTGCGCAGTTTGATCAATGCTTCAATTTCTGCCACTTCATCATCATTACCGGCATCTCCTTTCAGGAAGGCTTCAGGATCTTGGTAAAGAATACCGATAACATCTGCAAGCTCACGCATTAATGCGCCAAGTTCACTCGCTTTCTCAATGCTCTCTGTCTTCAGGCGGTTGACTTCACGCGCCATATCAAACAGTACTGAGTAAGCTTCCGGCGTGTTGAAATCGTCATTCATCGCGCTAGTAAAGCGAGACACGTACTCTTCGCCACCCGCTGGTGCTGCCTTCAGGTCAAGACCGCGTAGCGAGGTGTATAAACGCTCAAGAGAAGCACGCGCTTGGTTAAGGTTATCTTCGCTGTAATTTAGCTGGCTACGGTAATGACCAGACATCAGGAAGTAGCGTACGGTTTCAGCATCGTAGTGGCCTAGAACGTCACGGATGGTGAAGAAATTGCCCAGAGACTTAGACATTTTCTCGCGATCTACCATCACCATGCCACTGTGCATCCATGTGTTCACGTACTTAGTGTCGTGTGCACAGCAAGACTGAGCGATTTCGTTCTCGTGGTGAGGGAACTGCAGATCAGAACCACCGCCGTGGATATCGAAGTGATCACCAAGAATTGATGAGTTCATTGCAGAACATTCAATGTGCCAGCCTGGACGACCTGGCCCCCATGGTGATTCCCATGTTGGTTCACCTGGCTTCGACATTTTCCAGAGTACAAAGTCCAACGGGCTACGTTTTGCTGTTTCGATATCAACACGAGCACCAGCCTGAAGCTGATCCAAATCTTGCTTAGACAGTTTGCCGTACTCGTCAAATTTGCCAACTTCAAACATCACGTCACCGTTATCAGCAACGTAGGCGAAACCACGCTCGATCAGCTTTTGGACCAGTTCGATGATTTCAGGGATAAACTGGGTAGCACGAGGTTCAATATCAGGGCGCTTCATGTTTAGCGCATCGAAGTCAGCGTGCATTTCACCAATAAGACGCTCGGTCAATGAATCACAAGATTCACCATTTTCTGCCGCGCGTTTAATGATCTTATCGTCGATATCGGTGATATTACGCACAAATGTAAGATCGTAACCCAAGTAACGCAGGTAACGAGAAACAACGTCAAAAGACACAAACGTACGACCATGGCCGATATGACAGAGATCGTAGATGGTAACTCCACAGACATACATGCCAACTTTGCCGGCTGTAATTGGTTTGAATTCCTCTTTCTGTCTTGTGAGTGTGTTATATATCTTTAACATGATCTCTATCTATGATTGTGAATGAATACAAGAAGGCCGAGTATAACAACTCCGACCTTATTAGGTAATAGGAATTAACCGATAAAACGATAATCGGCTAAACTTCAAGCACAAAACAATTAATTTCTTCTTCCTGAGTTTTTAAAGCGTTATAACTTAGGCTAGAATCTCGGGCTCAATACAACACAGTAAAGGACAGTAGCATGATCACCCTTCACACTAATTTTGGTGACATCAAGATTCAACTAAACGAAGAGAAAGCGCCAGAAACAAGCGCAAACTTCCTACAGTACTGCCGCGACGGTTTTTACGACAACACTCTATTCCACCGTGTTATTGATGGTTTCATGGTTCAAGGTGGCGGCATGGAATCAGGTTTGCGTGAAAAAGCAACACGTGCACCTATCAAAAATGAAGCAAACAACGGCCTTAGCAACAAAGTAGGTACTCTTGCTATGGCACGTACTATGGAGCCGCACTCAGCAAGCTCTCAGTTCTTCATCAACGTAAACAACAACACATTCCTAGACTTCCGTAGCGAAAGCCTAGACGGTTGGGGTTACTGTGTATTCGGTGAAGTTGTAGAAGGTATGGACGTAGTTAACCAAATCAAAGGCGTTAGCACTGGTTCTTACGGCATGCACCAAGACGTACCACTAGAAGACGTGGTAATCACTGGTACAACAATCGAAGAGTAATTCGCACGAGTTATTCCCACCACTTAATTGAATGGGGAGGCACCGCCTCCCCTTATTTCTATGACAACATTATTTATATCAGACTTGCACCTCACGCCGTCACGCCCTGACATTACAGAGTGTTTTGTGACGTTTATGCGCACAGAAGCCACAAATGCCGATGCACTTTACGTATTAGGCGATCTTTTCGAGTTTTGGGTCGGTGACGACGATAGAACACCTTTTGCAAACCAAATTCGAACCGAATTCAAAACGCTCACCGATAGGGGCATTCCCGTCTTCTTTATTCAAGGCAACCGTGACTTCCTGTTAGGAGAACGTTTTTGCCAACAAACGGGAATTACACTTCTCGATGATGTTTGTACCATTGATCTTTATGGCACAAAGGCGGTGATCCTACATGGTGACACCCTGTGTACAGACGATGTGGACTATCAGAAGTTTCGTAAGACTGTTCACCAACCTTGGTTGCAATGGGTCTTCAACCATATCCCTTGGTTTATAAAGAAAAAAATCGTCGCCAAAGTTCAATCAGATATTCGAGATGACAAAAGTAGCAAACCCTTGGACATTATGGATGTCAACCAAGGTGAAGTAGAGAAAGTGATGTCTCAACATTGCGTCGACCTGATGATTCATGGGCATACCCATCGTCCAGACACACATAACTTTGACGTTAACGGAATTAACAAAACGCGCATAGTTTTAGGTGACTGGTATACACAAGGCTCAGTTTTACAAGTAAATTCTGACCATTTAGTTCTACAAACAAGGCCTTTCAACTCATAAATGACGCAAAACGTGTCCACAGCTTACAATATTCGGACTTAGAGCATAGATATTTTACAAAAAATCGTTATCATCATATGACTCAGTTAAGCAGAATGAAGTACCTAATTGAAGTATTCTTACGTAGCTCGCCAACCAATTTTAGACAGAGAAAAGCGAACCATTGGTTATGAGCTTCTCTTTCGAGACGGCCCCAAAAATACCTTCCCTGAAGTAGAACCCGAGCTGGCTACTAGTCGATTGCTGTCTGATCATTTTCTATCGACGCATTACAACACATTAGGTAACAAGCTGGGGTTTGTTAACTTCCCCCAGCAAAGTCTGATTAATTTGGTTCCAACTTTATTTCCTAAAGACTCGTTAGTTATTGAGGTTCTGGAAGATTGCGAGCCAACTGAAGAGCTGCTTAAAGCGATTAAACATTTGCATGAGTATGGTTACAGAATAGCCTTGGATGATTTTGTACCGACCAAAGCCTGGAAACGATTTCTTCCTTATGTATCCATTATCAAGTTTGATATTCGCCTGGTGCCGATAGAAAAAGCGGCAATTTTTATTCAAGCTCTTAGCCATTACAACATCGACTTTCTTGCAGAAAAAGTAGAAACCTATGAAGAGTTTGAACAAACTCTAGAAGCGGGGTTCAATTATTTTCAGGGCTACTTCTTCAGCAAACCGGAGATGATCAAGAAAAAACAACTGAAACCCTCATTTCTGGCAGTTATCCAATTGTGTAAAGAGATCGCGGATAAGCCGATCGACTTTGATGAAGTTGAACGACTCTTTTCTATTGATCTTTCACTTTCATACAAACTACTGACTTACGTCAATTCCGGTTATACGCTCGCCACCAAAATTAAGTCATTCAGACAAGCACTGATTTACTTGGGTGAAGATCGCTTACGACGGTTTATCTCACTCGTTGCCATCGCTTCTGTCCAAGATGACAAGCCGGATTCCCTGTATACCCTCGCAATCCAGCGCGCACGAATGTGCGAATTATTGCTGAGCCTGATGAAGACTAAATACGATCCGGGGCAAGCTTTTCTGACCGGGATGTTTTCACTGCTTGACTCACTGCTCGACCAACCCCTGAGCGATGTGATTAACGATATCCCTGTGGACGACGATATCAAATTGGCGCTAACAAGCCATAAAGGTGTTTTGGGTTACTTGCTGTCGATGACTATCGCTTATGAACAAGCTAACTGGGAAAGGGTTGAGAAATATTGCACGGCTCTAAAGCTCACAGAAGAGCAGCTTGTAGAAGCCTTTAATCAGTCCACTGTCTGGGCTCAGGAACTGCTTTCCCAAAGATCCTAGGTGTTTGATGTTTTGCTAAAGTAATTCGAGTGTATAATCCTCCTCGTATTACCTCACCCACGTGAGCCTGTTTAATTCAATAGAGATTTCTTTTTATGTCTTCTTCTTGCCCGTGCGGCTCCAATCTCAGTTACCAGCAATGCTGTGAAATTGCTCATAGCAACCACGCCAACGTAGAAACACCTGAGCAGTTAATGCGCTCGCGCTACAGTGCTCATGTTCTGAGTTTAGTGGATTATGTTGTAGCGACTTATCACCCGAGCTGTCAAGCACAAGAGCAACGAGAAGACATCGCTCAATCTATCGATAACGACTGGTGTCAGCTTGAAGTGATAAAATCTGAAACTGGCAGTAACGACAATGAAGGGTTTGTTGAGTTCAACGCCTACTTCAATGAAGACGGTAAACGCTACTGTCTGAGTGAGCGTTCACGCTTTGTCAAAGAGCATGATCTTTGGTACTACATTGACGGCACGTTTCCACAAGACGAAGACGAACCAGAGCCAGACCCTCGTCTGAGCCAACCAGTAAGCAGCCTGAAAGTCGGCCGTAATGACCCATGCATTTGTGGTAGCGGTAAAAAATTTAAGAAGTGTTGTGGGTAATAACGCTGACTTCTAGCCCAAAAAAGCGCGCTTTAATTAGATTCCTGATCTCGCCTAGGCTCGTCGGAATGACGAGGGAGATACTTACTTTATAGAAAAAGCCCCTAAACTCTCCAGCTTAGGGGCTTTCTTTTATCTTACTTATGACGTTCTTTGAGCTTATTTACCACATCGTTCATCGACAAGCCTTGGTCTTGCAATAGAACTAACAAGTGATAAATCAAGTCCGCCGATTCGCATACTAGTTCCGCCTTGTCACCCGACGTTGCCGCAAGCGCGACTTCAACGCCCTCTTCGCCCACTTTCTGCGAAATACGCTTGGTGCCACGGGCATAAAGACTGGCGGTATAAGAGGACTCTGGGTCGGCGTCCTTGCGGGCAGCCAGTAGCTGCTCAAGTTGATGAAGCCACACCATTTGCGACTCTTCTTGTGGTTCTCCATCCCAGCACGTTGTGGTGCCAGTGTGGCAAGTTGGACCTATCGGGTTAACCTTAACCAGCAAAGTGTCGTTATCACAATCGAGTGAGATGTTCACCAGTTGTAGAACGTTACCCGAGGTTTCACCTTTGGTCCACAAACGTTCTTTGGTGCGAGAGAAAAATGTCACCTGACCAGTTTCACCCGTTTTTGCCAGTGCGTCCTGATTCATGTAACCCATCATCAGCACTTGGCTGGACTGGAAGTCCTGAACGATAGCAGGTACTAGACCATCCACCTTCTCCCAGTTGATTCGCTCTTGTAGCGAACTTACTTCGGCGGCTGCAAAACTCATACTCGTACCTCTATACCTTGCTGTTTTAAATATTGTTTCAATTCGCCAATATTGATGACTTGTTTGTGGAACACTGACGCCGCTAATGCGCCGTCAACGTTCGCTTTTTGGTAAGCTTCTGCAAAGTGTTCCATCGCACCAGCGCCGCCTGAAGCAATCAGAGGCACCTTACACACTTCACGTACCATGTTGAGCTGTTCAATGTCGTAACCGTTGCGCACGCCATCTTGGTTCATCATATTCAGTACGATTTCACCAGCGCCGCGCTTTTGTACTTCTTGAACCCAGTCACGTGTTTCCCATTGTGTTGCTTTGGTACGCTCTTCATCACCGGTAAACTGATAAACCTGATATTTGCCGGTATCCTTGTCGTAGTATGAGTCGATACCAACCACAATACATTGCACACCAAACTTATCCGCCAGATCAGTAATCAGCTGTGGATTCGCGAGAGCCGGAGAGTTAATCGAGACTTTATCAGCACCAAACTCCAAAATACGCGCGGCATCTTCTGCCGACTTAATGCCACCAGCAACACAGAACGGAATATCGATAACTTCGGCTACGCGCTTCACCCAGCTTTTATCAACCACACGTCCATCGCTCGATGCCGTAATATCGTAAAATACCAGTTCGTCCGCGCCTTCTTCTGCGTAGCGCTGGGCAAGAGGAACGATGTCACCGATGATTTCATGGTTGCGGAATTGAACCCCTTTCACCACCTGACCATCACGCACATCAAGACACGGAATTATTCGCTTTGCCAACATGTGAATGCCTCCTCTGCTGTGAATTTACCATCAAGCAACGCGCGGCCAACAATCACACCAGCTACTCCGCTGCCTTTCAAAGCTTCAATGTCGGCCAGTGAGCCGATGCCACCTGAAGATTGAAACTGAACTTGTGGGTATTGCTTGCAAAGATCGACGTATAGATCAACGTTTGACCCTTCTAGCGTGCCGTCACGAGAAATATCCGTACACAGAACATGCTTGAGTCCCACAGTCAGGTAGTCGTCGATCAGCGCTTCTATCGTAACACCAGAGTCTTCCTGCCAACCAGAAATTGCCACTTTGCGTGTGCCATCCTGGTCGATGTTGATATCAAGCGCCAGAACGATTTTTTCCGCACCGTATTTTTCCATCCAGCCTTTTACTAACTCTGGCTGTTTAACGGCTGTAGAGCCTACTACGACACGTTGAGCACCTGCGTCTAGCAGATCCACAACGTCCTGTTCAACGCGAACGCCACCACCAATCTGAATGTTTGCTGGTGTGCTTGCCAATAGTTTCGCAATCAAATCGAGCTGTCGCGCAGAGGTATCTTTTGCGCCCGTTAAATCCACCAAGTGCAACCAATTTGCACCAGCCTGATGGTACAAGTTGAATTGCTCTGCTGGATCTACTTTGTATTCGGTAACTTGTCCGTAATCACCCTGGTAAAGGCGAACCACCTGTCCTTCAATTAAGTCAAGAGCTGGAATAATCACACTAAATTCCTTTTTATAATTCTAAGAAGTTTTGAATAAGCTTCGCGCCCGCTTTTGAAGAACGCTCAGGGTGGAATTGCACTCCGTAGTAGTTGCCGCTCTGTACCGCAGCGGTAAACGGATTGCCGTAATTACACTCAGCAATGGTGTAATCACCAACAGGCATGGCAAAACTGTGGACAAAGTAGAAGTACTCACCCTCTTCGATGTCTTTAAACAATGGGTTACCAGCTTTCGCTTGCACCGTATTCCAACCCATGTGAGGCAGCGGTAAATCGCCCGTTTGAAGCAACTTCACTTCGCCATCACAAAGACCCAGACATTCAACCAATTCATCGGCTTTCTGGCCTTTCTCTTGAGAAACCTTGCCGAGCAGTTGCATGCCCAGACAAATTCCAAGCAGCGGCTTCTCGACCTTTTTAACTAGCTCGATTAGATCACGCTCTTCAAGATTTTTCATCGCTTCACTTGCTGTGCCTACACCTGGCAAGAAAAGCTTATCCGCCGACAAGACAACTTGAGGGTCTTTTGAAACGGTTACTGTGTAGCCAAGGCGCTCGATGGCAAATCTCACCGAAGAAACATTGGCACAGCCAGTATCAATAATCACAACTTTTTGTTCTGTCACTGTACTCATCTCCTATCAATACGCTAAGCAATGCCCTTAAAGAACGCCTTTACTACTTGGCAGCTCGTTGCCTTCTACTTTGATCGCCTGACGCAAAGTTCGGCCAAAGGCTTTAAACAAGCTTTCAATGATGTGGTGATCATTGTCGCCAGCAGAAGACAGGTGCAGCGTACATGCTAGAGTATCTGTCAGAGAGCGGAAGAAGTGCACAACCATTTCTGTAGATAAGTCGCCCACTTGCTCGCGGCCAAATTCAGCATCGAACTTGAGGTATGGACGGCCAGATAAATCTAACGCACATTGTGCCAGGCACTCATCCATCGGTAAGCTAAAGCCGAAGCGACCAATACCGCGTTTATCGCCTAAGGCTTCTTTCAGTGCCTGTCCAAGAGCCAGCGCAGTGTCTTCAACAGTGTGGTGATCATCAATGTGAAGATCCCCTTCTACCTTACATACAAGCTGGAAACCACCGTGAGTCGCGATTTGATCCAACATGTGGTCGAAAAAGCCCATCCCTGTTGAGATGACATTGCCACCTTGTTCATCAAGGTTAACGGCAACTCTGATGTCCGTTTCTTTGGTAGTACGAATAACTTCAGCAACACGGGCTTTTACCGTCAGATCTTTCAGGATTTGCTTCCAGCCCATGGTCTCTGGGTTGTATTGAATGCCGCGAATCGCCATGTTTTCAGCAAGTTGAAGGTCCGTTGGACGGTCACCAATCACAACCGAATTCTGGAAATCGACTTTTCCACCCTGAAGGTACTCTTTCACCATTCCTAGCTTAGGCTTACGGCAAGAGCAGTCTTCGTCGTCAAAGTGAGGACAGATCAGAACATCATCAAACTTCACGCCTTGAGATTCGAAAATCTCCATCATCATATTGTGTGGCGCATCAAAGTCTGCTTGCGGGTAGCTCTCCGTACCCAGACCATCCTGGTTGGTCACCATGACTAAACGGTAGCCTGCATCCTGAAGTGCTAGGAGGCTTGGGATCACGTATGGCTCTAGTTTCAGCTTATCAAGGCGGTCTACTTGGAAATCAATCGGCGGCTCAACAATCAGTGTGCCATCACGGTCTATAAAAAGGATTTTTTGTTGTTTGCTCACTAGAACATCCTTATTGCTAATCTTGGTTGGCTCTCACTCAAGTGTGAGAGCAAAGTAACTTTATGGCTTTACGAATAGTAGTTTCGAATAAATCCAAGTGTCTTTTCGCACTCTTCGCGATTGCCGATACTGATGCGCACGCAGTTTTCAATCGGCGAGTTACGTAAAATAATGCCCATATCCCAAGCGGCTTTAAACAGGGCGTCACCATCTGGGAACTTCACCAGTAAATAGTTCCCCCAGCCTTCGAACACTTCGAGTCCAGGAATCATGGACAAACCAACTTGTAGGTAAGCTCGGTTGGCGTTCAGATCCAGAACCTGAAACTTAGCGCGAGCCAAACCTGCTTCTGATAATGCTTGCGTCGCAATATCGGCAACCGGAACAGGTACCGGATACGGTGCGATAACTTTAAGGAGTACATTAATCAGCTCTTCATTTGCAAGCGTAAATCCACAGCGCAGACCAGCAAGCGCAAAGGCTTTGGATAACGTACGCAAAATCGCTAAATTCGGGTATTGCTCCAGCAAGTCTACGGTAGATGCTTCTGGGCAGAAATCGATGTACGCTTCATCCATAACCACAATCGCACGATCTTGGGTCATCTCAAGCAGAGAGACGATGTCCTCGCGCTTAACCAAGTTACCGGTTGGGTTATTCGGAGAGCACACAAATACCAGCTTGACGTTATCGAGATTTGCTTCAATGCCCGCCAGATCCAGTTGCCAATCAGAAGTCAGTGGCACGGTCTTACGCTCGACACCAATCGTTTCTGCACTGATTGAATACATGCCGTAAGTTGGCGGACAGTAAAGAATGGCGTCTTCTCCCGGCTCACAGAAAGCACGTACGAGTAGCTCAATACCTTCATCAGCACCACGAGACGTCAGTGTCTGCTCTGGTTTCACACCAGCATAAGCCGCGTATGCCGCAATGAGTTCTTTTGGCTGACACTCGCTGTAACGATTAAGACGAGCAAAATCGGTTTTGTATTCATTATCAAATGGTGATTCGTTGGCATTCAGCCACACATCACCCGTACCGCCAATACGTCGAGCAGATAAGTAAGGAGTTAATTCCTGGACTTGTTTACGCGCTAGCTTTTCCATCTCAATGTTTCCTTCTTACTTCGCTGCCAGTTTTTCTACACGAATCGTTACCGCACGCTTGTGCGCATCCAGGCCTTCCGCTTCTGCCATGGTGACAACCGTAGGCGCCAGGTTTTTCAGGCCTTCAGCAGAGAGTTCCTGAACGGTCATACGCTTCGAGAAATCTGCTAAGCCAAGGCTAGAGTAGGTGCGAGTGTATCCGTACGTCGGAAGCACGTGGTTCGTACCAGAGGCATAGTCACCAGCAGACTCAGGCGACCAGTCACCCAAGAAAATAGAACCAGCGTTATCAAGTAGAGGTAGCAACTCACGAGGGTTTTTAGTTTGAACAATTAAGTGCTCTGGGCCGTAGTAGTTCGAGATAGAAACCGCTTGAGTCAGGGATTCAGCTATAATGATCAAACTTGATGCTAACGCCTTTTGTGCGATGTCTGCACGCGAAAGCTGCTTCAGTTGACGCTGCACTGCATCGGTTACTTGGTCTGCAATGATTGCTGAAGGAGTAACCAGTACAACTTGTGAGTCAGGACCGTGCTCTGCCTGGCTCAGCAGGTCGGCGGCAATAAAATCAGCGTCAGCCGTTTCATCAGCAAGAACCAACACTTCTGATGGTCCCGCTGGCATATCAATAGCCGCGCCACGGAAATCATTACTGACTTGGCGTTTTGCCTCTGTAACATACGCGTTGCCCGGACCAAAGATTTTATCAACTTTAGAAACCGTGTCCGTTCCGTAAGCCATCGCAGCAACCGCTTGACCACCACCCACATTGTATACTTCGTCAATACCGCAAAGTTTTGCAACGTAGAGGATTTCATCTGCAATTGGCGGAGGAGAGCAAAGCACAACTTTACGACATCCGGCAATTTTGGCTGGCACACCAAGCATCAAAACGGTTGATGGCAATGGTGCGCTCCCGCCTGGGATGTACAAACCGACTTTTTGGATTGGACGAGTCACTTGCTCACACATTACACCAGGTTGAGTCTCAACTTTAATTGGCTGAGGCTTTTGCGCTTTGTGGAACTTAGCAATATTTGCGTAAGCTTGATTAAGAGCGCTTTTCATCTTCTCAGAAAGACGATCAGCAGCGGCATCAATTTCATTAGCAGAAACACGAATTGAATCCGGCTTTACGCGGTCAAACTTTTCCGTAAGTTCTGTAAGCGCAGCATCTCCTTCGCTACGCACTTTTGCGATAACTTCTGCGACCGCAGCGGTAATATTTGCGCCTTCCGCGATAGCCGGACGCTCTAAGATCGAATCTTGCTGATTTTCACTCAGTGATTGCCAAACAACTGTTCTCATGACCCTTACTCCATCATTTTTTCAATTGGTAGCACGAGAATTGAGCTCGCACCTAGCTCTTTTAGCTGCTCCATTGTTTCCCAGAACAGATTCTCAGAGCTCACCAAGTGAACCGCCATTTTTTGTTTGTCTGCTGATAATGGTAATACAGTTGGGTCTTCAGCACCCGGCAGTAGCGCTTTAATTTGCTCCAGCTTTTCTGCTGGCGCGTGTAGCATGATGTATTTTGACTCTTTTGCTTGCTGAACACCCTGCATGCGCGTAAGTAGCTTACTGATCAGTGCCGTCTTATCTGCGTCAAACTCACCCAAGCGTTGAATAAGCGTCGCTTTCGATTTAAAGATAACTTCCGCTTCTTTAAGACCGTTTGCTTCTAGTGTTGCACCTGTTGAAACTAAGTCGGCAATTGCATCAGCCAGACCAGCACGTGGGGCAACTTCTACAGAGCCTGTGAGCATACAAGCTGAGAACGGTACACCGGCTTTATCCATGTATGCTTTAAGCAGGTGTGGGTAGGTTGTTGCGATGCGCTTACCCGCTAAATCTTGAGGGCCGTTATATTCTTCGTCCTTATCGATGGCAATAGACAGACGGCAACCACCAAAATCAAGACGACGAAGTTGAACAAATTCACATGGCTCACCTTGTACTTTACGGTCTAAACGCACTTCTTCCAGTTCGTTTTCACCAATGAAACCTAAGTCAACAACGCCATCCATAACCAGCCCTGGAATATCGTCATCACGTACGAGTAGCAAATCAATTGGCATATTTTCTGAATGAACCACAAGACGCTCACCCATTAGATTAAACTTCACGCCACACTGTTTAAGTAGAGCTTGGCTCTCCTTGCTAAGACGACCTTTTTTCTGAATTGCGATTCTTAAGCGTTGTGATTGCATTGCTATGTCCCTGTACAAGATATTGAAAACTAACTATTTTTTTAAACCAAAAACGAAAAAACCCTCGGAAGAATGTTAACTCCCGAGGGTTTTAAATCTGAAATTCTTTGATTTTAACCTCCGGGAGTTTCCTGTCTCCCGGGTATGCGCACATCTCCCGAAAGACTAGAATGGGTGATGATGGTGATGAATGTTCATTACGAAATTGCGCATACTTATTTAAGACTCTGGTTCGTTGCTCTGTTGGTAAACAACACTAACTAAGCTGATTGATTTTTTCAACTATTAATTTCAAAAAAATTCAATTTGTATAGTACAAATAAAAAAGGAGGCCGAAGCCCCCTGTATTTTTTACCAATAATTCAATCGGTTAAGCGTTCTGACATGATGCCATTTTCGATTTAGACAACCAAGAGAGTACGCTACACACAATCACAAAAGTCACTGCTGCTGCTGTGAATGACATTGCGATAGACGCCGTCATCCCTAGAGTAATGAAGCCAACGCAAGATACTAACGCCACAGATAGCGCATAAGGTAGCTGTGTCGACACGTGGTCAATATGATTACAACGGGCACCAGTTGATGACAAAATAGTGGTATCTGAGATTGGAGAACAGTGATCTCCAAATACTGCACCAGCTAGAACTGCGCTTAACATAGGCAGCATAAGCGCGATATCCGTCGCACCCGCCATATCACCCGCGATAGGCAGCATAATACCGAACGTACCCCAAGATGTCCCTGTCGAGAATGCCATCAAACCAGACAACAGGAACAGAATCACTGGCAACCAGTGTGGGTCAATATTACCTTGTGCCAACGTTGACAGGTAAGAACCCGTTTTCATGTCACCGATAACAGAGCCGATCGTCCACGCAAATACTAGGATCAAAATTGCGCCAAACATCGATTTCGCACCAATCCAAAGCGTACGGATGATTTCACCCATTGGAATACCCTGCTTAAGCACAGTAAACAGACCAACCGCCAGACCAAGCAAGCTACCGTAAATCAGAGACATACCCACATCGGTATTCTCAAATGCGCCCAGTAGAGCAAACTCTTTACCATCCGCAGCCAAAGCCTGACCACCGGTGTACATCATCGCAGCAATTGTCGCTACAATCAGTGTTACGATAGGCAATATCAAGTCAGATACCTGGCCTTTATCGCTCTCGCGAATATCAAGCTCTTCATTGATTTCATGAGCTTCAGGCGCGTCGTTCTCTGTATCTTTGTCAAAGCCACGACCTTGAGACGCAGAGATCTCATGCTCGCGCATTTTACCAATGTCCAGACCAAACCACGCAACAGCAAACACCATCAATAAAGCAAATACCGCGTAGAAGTTCATAGGAATCAGACGAATGTATGCACCCAAAGCTGAGTATTCGGTGATGCCATGCGATACTAAGATGCCGCCAATAATAGTGATAATGTAAGCACCCCAGCTTGATGCAGGCATAATTACACACATTGGAGCCGCAGTTGAGTCCAAAATGTAAGCCAACTTAGCGCGAGAAACATAGAAGCGATCAGTAACCGGACGAGAAATCGCACCAACAGCCAGGCTATTAAAGTAATCGTCGACAAAAATGAATACGCCTAAGAAGGCAGCAAGAAGTTTAGAGCCACGCTTACTTTTAACGCGAGATTGTGCCCACTCAGCAAATGCTCGGGTACCACCAGATAGTGTCAATAATGCCGTTGTCATCCCCAATAAGATGAGGAAACCAACAATACTCATATTCCAGGTGTTAAGGCCGCCGTCTTCAATAAAGACAGAAGAGACTTGAGTACCAACATAGCTAGCGGTATCACCAAGCGACCAACTATTTAGTAGCACCGAACCGAGTACGACACCCACACCGAGAGAAATTAATACACGTCGAGTCAAGATCGCCAGTGTCAAAGCGACAAGCGGCGGCAATAATGAAACAGGAGAACTAGAAAAATCTATTAAATTCATGATCTTCAAAAACCAAAGTTTGGCTAGAGATCTACTGCAGACAAGTTACGTTTCACTTAAAACGTACTCATGTTGAACTTAGCGACAGGGAAGCGAACACTCCACCCAACCCTACAGTAGCGCTCCATAGTTTAATGTAAATATACTATGGCAGTGTTGTTCCTTTCGGATACAACCCCAACAAGTAATGTTGATGGATTACTTGCTTCGGCAATCTTCGCCTTCCACTATTATTCATTGGCATCACCCCAATAATAGCTACTCTTCGAAACTGCGCCTCTACGGCAATAACAAACAATTGACCGCTAATCATACAAATTAGCAACAAATTATCTGTGATATTGCATCAGGTTGCGCCATTGTACTTATGATGGGAGTCAATGCAACACATCAAACTAAATTAAACGTATAAAACTCAGTTAAACCAACCTGAAGTGTTAACTCACTCCGATGTTACTAAAATCATTATTGTGCAACTAACATCAGTTCAATTACGCTATATATGAAACTTTACTACTACATTCAATTACCATGGTTAATGTAACACTGATAAATAAGGTAAATGTAATGCGAATACATAGAGCGTTTATCTTTGCCAACAAATGATAAACATCTAACCATTTAATAAAAGTAATTGGCCAATTGCTGTGATTAGAATTATGCGAGCTAACAGAATTACCACCTTATAAGTTTTAATTCTCAATAATAATATTAGTTTCTCTAAAAAAGTGGCTAAAATTAAACGAAATCATGATTTAGTATTTGCACATAAGTAAAAGATAAAGTTAAATATAAGGACTTACTATTTATTTGTAGCATGGCATTATTTCATCGTAACGATAAAAGGTGCCAAACACATTAACCTATTAATAGGAATCGTTATGTCTGAGCTGACTAAAACACTTCTAAATATCCGTAGCCTTCGTGCGTTTTCTCGTGAGCTGACTCTTGAACAATTGGAAGAAGCTCTAGATAAACTGTCTACTGTTGTAGCAGAGCGTAAAGAAGCGGAAGAAGCAGAACGCGCAGCACAAGCTGAGCAAGAAGCTAAATTAGCTGAAATCGCAGAAAAAATTGCTCAAGACGGCATTGACGTTGAAGCTCTTATTAATGCGCTATCGGGCGAAACTAAGACTAAAACAAAATCTAAGCGTGCACCTCGCCCTGCGAAATACAAGTACACGGATACTAACGGCCAAGAAAAAACGTGGACAGGCCAAGGTCGCACACCTTCTGCAATCCAAGAGCAGCTTGATGCAGGTAAATCACTGGATGATTTCCTAATCTAAATTCTGAATATATTAAAGGCTCCTTAGAGAGCCTTTTCTGTGCTTTTAGATAAATAAAAATGGCGCATTATGAAATGCGCCATTTTTTACATTTGTAAATAAGCTGTTAACTTTAACTAAATTAACGTTCCCAATAAGCTTCTTCTAAACTATCTTCTCGCTCTGGCAAGCCCCGTGACAGACGCGGAGAATGCTGAACAAGAACTTCATAGCTCGCACGGTTTGCGTATTTACAAACTTGCGAAAAAGAAGAGTAAGTTAAATACTCATTGGTGTGCTTACTTGAATTAGGCACATTTTCTTTATGGTATTTGTTCGCAGCCATATCGTGCAAAATCGCAGACAAAGCTGCATCACCTGCACCATTGGTATTTTTAATTTTTTCCGGGCCACCCATATACGGTGCAATATGAGAATACACTTTAACTGGTGTTTCACAGGCGTCTTTTTGTGCTGGTCGGCTAAATTCGTAGCGGTTAAACTCTGCAATTGATCCTGGCAACAATGGCAAGGTGGTTTCACGCTTGGCGTTATCTTCTGTATAGCCAGCCATAAACAAGCCTACAGGCCCAGCAGTACAAAGTACTAAATCTGCCCAATCCAACGTCTTATCTGATGCCGCTAAAGGATCCGATTCACCAGTCAGCGCTTCAGCTTCATCTTCATTCATGGCGACAACAGAAACATGGTCACGAATAAATTCTTGCCAATATTGAGGGTCGTCCTGAATAACAAATTTTGTACCCAAGGTCAGTACAACAGGCACGTCATACTTTTTCGCGTATTCAATCGCCTTCATTGTTGCTTCAGGCATCGGGTCACCCTCTTTGCAACGCACTAGGTACGACGTTAATAACAGCGCAGAAGCATTCTTGAATATCTTCTCTGGGATGCTGTCCGGATGAAGCTGGTTCATCTGACCTTCGCTGATGGCAAATGTACGTTCACCTTCTTCTGTAATAAGAGCAAAGCAGCGCCCTATCGAGCCGTTAACACCTTGAAGGTAGTTAAGATCCATACGGCTTGATGTATTACACAAATAACGGTAACCGTAGCTGCCAATCTTAATGTCCTGGCTCATCACCCCGAGCAAGGTAGAACGATCATCAGCAAGAACAGAGTAATTATGTAACGTATTACCAATCGTACCACCAGCGTATTCGTTGGTGATTAGGTTCTCTTCTTTTAGATGCTGATACAGTGATTCAGCTGTTGCATCATCAATCACTAATGAGTGGCCTTTACTCAAACCGTATTTTTCAATCACATCTGTCGTCACTTTTGCTTCAATATCGACCAGAGTTTGATCAATACCGATGATGTGAGTACGCGTCATCTTCTTGCTTTCTTGTGCTTGGCTGACTAATGGGTCACGAGCATGAACAGGAAAATAATGCTTGGATTTGCGTTGTCCAGGAAATTTCATATTGTTAGTCTGAGTGAGGGATGAAAAGGAAAACGGATTCTATACCGCGAATAATATGGCGGCAATAAAAGCGATTATAGCAAACGTTTGCCCCTCTCTTTTTTATTTACTGCGACTTATTCGCCTTCCATAAAGCTTAAATCTGGCAGTTGATCTAGGTGCTCACTATAGCGCTTTAGATTAAATTCACCTTCGTTTTTCATCACATCAAATACTTCAATCGACATCGCACACGCCATCATTGCCACCGCATCTTCGCGAGGCGTTCCCATCATCATTAAACGCATCAGTGTTTCTTTTGTTTTAATTGGATTGCTGTCTTCTAATTGATTTTCAACAATCTCAATTAACTCAGCTTCTTGCATAAATTGGTTTTCTTCAGTCATCTTGATATTACCTCTTGGATTTTGGGCAACTATGCCATATATATCCCTTCTATACTTATCGAATTCTCACACAGCGTCTTCTTTCGGTTAAATTTACATCAAAATCGAAGTGTGATTTCGATCTCGGATCTGTCACCGGTTTGTGGATTCTGATAGAATCTGCCTCCCGTTTATTTAAGTGGTGTTTAGTAATGTCTGACAACAGCCAAAAGAAAGTCATCGTCGGTATGTCCGGCGGCGTTGATTCCTCTGTTTCTGCGTATCTTCTGAAGCAACAAGGCTACCAAGTAGAAGGCCTGTTCATGAAGAACTGGGAAGAAGATGACAACGAAGAGTATTGCACAGCAGCAGAAGATTTAGCCGATGCTCAGGCAGTATGTGACAAGCTTGGCATCCATCTACACACCATTAACTTTGCTGCCGAATACTGGGATAACGTCTTTGAGTACTTCCTAGCTGAGTACAAAGCAGGCCGCACGCCGAACCCAGACATTCTTTGTAACAAAGAAATTAAGTTTAAAGCGTTCCTTGAGTTCGCTGACGAAGTACTGGATGCAGATTACATTGCGATGGGCCACTACGTGCGCCGCTCTTTCCCTGAAAACGGTGAAAAACCGCAAATGTTACGTGGCCTGGATAGCAACAAAGACCAAAGTTACTTCCTATACACATTAAGCCATGAGCAAGTTGCACGCAGCCTGTTCCCAGTGGGTGATCTGGAAAAACCTGAAGTACGCCGTATCGCGGAAGAGCAAGGTCTAATTACAGCGAAAAAGAAAGACTCAACTGGCATCTGCTTTATCGGTGAGCGTAAGTTTACTGACTTCCTTGGCCGTTACCTACCCGCTCAGCCAGGCAACATCGAAACGCCAGAAGGCGAAGTGATTGGTCAACACCAAGGCTTGATGTACCATACACTTGGTCAACGAAAAGGCCTACATATTGGCGGCCGTAAAGGCGGTGGCGGTAATGAAGAACCATGGTTTGTTGGTGAGAAAGATCTTAAACGCAACGTCCTAATCGCAGTTCAAGGTAAAGACCACCCAATGCTAAAATCAGAAGGTCTACTTGCATCACAACTGCATTGGGTAGATCGTGAGCCAATTCGCGATGTTATGAAGTGCACAGTAAAAACTCGTTACCGTCAGCAAGATATTCCTTGTACAATCATCCCTATCGATGATGAGAACATTAAAGTTATCTTTGACGAGCCACAAATTGCAGTGACTCCGGGTCAATCCGCCGTGTTCTATCAAGATGACGTTTGTCTGGGTGGCGGTATCATCGAACAACGCATTAAATATTCTCAAGCTTAGGAGTTGTTACGTGGCGAATACACTTTATGACCGTACTATCGCGTTTGCTGGCATTTGCCAAGCTGTTGCTTTGGTTCAACAAGTAGCGAAAAACGGACATTGTGATCAAGATGCCTTTGAAACATCCATTAACGCTATTTTGAACACCAACCCAGCCAACACGATTGGTGTATTTGGTCGTGAAGCCGATCTGAAGCTCGGTCTGGAGTGTCTGGTTAAAGGAATCGATAGTACACCGTCTGGCAGTGAGCTTACGCGCTATATCATCAGCCTGATGGCACTGGAACGCAAATTGACCGCTCGTAACGACGCCATGTCACAACTCGGTGATAGAATCCAGATGGCACAGCGTCAAACCGACCACTTTGAGTTGATGGATGATCAAATGATCAGCAATCTGGCAAGCATTTATCTGGATGTTGTCAGTCCTATCGGGCCACGTATTCAGGTAACGGGTACACCAGCAGTGCTACAACAAACTTCAGTTCAGCATAAAGTGCGTGCTCTGCTATTGTCCGGTATTCGCAGCGCTGTTCTTTGGCGTCAGGTTGGTGGTAAGCGTCGTCACTTGATTTTTGGTCGCAAGAAAATGGTTGAACAGGCACAGATCCTGTTGGCCCGCATGTAAGAATAACAACTACCAGCTCGCGTTTATCGCGAGCTGGTTTTTTTAGATTAAAACCACTCTCGCGCAAACGTTTGCGCAATGTTCGTGACAAATGCCACAGTTATTGGTATAACGCTCACGAAATTTAGAAACCCAATTCAGGAGAACATCATGGAACTGTCAGCATTGACTGCTGTTTCACCAGTAGACGGCCGTTACGGAAGTAAGACGATTGCGTTACGCGAAATTTTCAGTGAATACGGTCTACTTAAATACCGTACTATCGTTGAAGTCCGCTGGTTACAAAAGCTAGCTGCTACTGCTGAAATCGCAGAAGTGCCAGCATTCAGCGCAGAAGCTAACCAATTCCTAGACGACCTTGCTGCAAACTTCTCTGAAGAAGATGCGCGCCGAATCAAAGAGATTGAGCGCACGACTAACCACGACGTAAAAGCGGTTGAGTACTTCCTAAAAGAAAAAGTGGCTGATGTTCCTGAACTACACGCGGTTAATGAATTCTTCCACTTCGCATGTACTTCTGAAGACATTAACAACACATCACACGCTCTAATGCTTAAAGAAGCGCGTGAGACGGTCATTCTTCCAGAAATCCGCAACCTAATCGACGCAATCAAAGCGCTTGCTGTTGAATACCGCGACATTCCACTTCTGTCTCGCACACACGGCCAGCCAGCTTCTCCATCAACAATGGGTAAAGAGATGGCTAACGTGGCGTACCGTATGGAGCGTCAATACCAGCAGATCGAAAACGTTGAGATCCTAGCGAAAATCAACGGCGCAGTAGGTAACTACAACGCTCACCTTTCAGCTTACCCAGAACTAGACTGGCACAAATTCAGCGAAGAGTTCATCACTGAGTCTCTAGGTGTAACTTGGAACCCATACACCACTCAGATCGAACCACACGATTACATCGCTGAATTGTTCGACGCGGTTGCACGTTTCAACACCATCCTTATCGACTTCGACCGTGACGTTTGGGGTTACATCGCACTAGGCCACTTCAAGCAAAAAACTATCGCTGGTGAGATCGGCTCTTCTACGATGCCACACAAAGTGAACCCAATCGACTTTGAAAACTCTGAAGGTAACCTAGGTCTTGCGAACGCAGTGTTTGGTCACCTTGCACAAAAACTGCCTATCTCTCGCTGGCAACGTGACCTAACTGACTCAACAGTTCTTCGTAACCTGGGTGTTGGTGTTGGCTATGCAGTAATCGCATACACTTCAACGCTAAAAGGCATCAGCAAGCTAGAAGTTAACCGTGAAGCACTTCTAGCTGAACTTGATAAGAACTGGGAAGTTCTAGCAGAACCAGTGCAAACCGTAATGCGTCGCTACGGCATCGAGAAGCCATACGAGAAGCTAAAAGAGCTAACTCGTGGCAAGCGTGTAGACGGTGAAGCAATGCGTGTATTTATCGATGGTCTTGAGCTTCCTGAGCACGAGAAAGCACGTCTGAAAGAAATGACGCCAGCAAACTACATTGGTCAGGCAATCGAGCTAACTGACAAGCTGTAAGCGCTAATTTACTTAGCCAGACATTGAAAAGGTTGATGTGAGCGCATCAACCTTTTTTGTTTATTTCAGCTTGCAAATATCATCAAAAACTTCCAAACCTATTGTTTTTGAAAGAATAAGGTGATGGCCCCTACTTCTAAACCAAACTTCTTAATTTTTGTCAGGTTAAACACGTGTCTGTCATCCTGACGATAAAGCCAGTCATCAAAAGCAACAGTAAAGGTGTCGTCATCTACTTTTAACTCAAAATCATATTGCCACTGCAATGCGTTACCTTGCTCCTGACCGGTTGCCACGCCAATAATGTCGTCTGCTTTGCCCTGATAACGGTTATGCTCTAGTTTGGTAATCACCCATATTCGTTGGTCTACTTCACCATCATCGAATACGAAATCCTCTACCAGAGTCAACTCATTGCCTTTTACTGTGCCAACAATCTCTACTTCGAATCGTCTGGTTTGCTGATCGGTATAGTCTTGAACCATTCCCCACGCTTTCACGTTGCCATCAAAGTAGCCAAACAAATCAAAGCTAGGCTTAGTTGTCTGGTAATTGTCTATGTCTGCTGAGCATGAACTTAGAAAAATGGTAACGACGCTAGCTGTCAAAATGATTAAACGATTGAAAACATTCACTGTCTTACCTGCCCTATCAACTGTTTACGAAGTTTCGGGAACTCAGTTTTTGGTGATAACCAAATGGATAGAAAAGCATCGTTCAACCCTTCATCCTCAACAAAGCCCACCGTTCTAGAGGCAGTGTCCCCGGCTCGACGATAAACAAGGTGCCCCGCTTTCCCGTCTGTCACGTAAGTAAGCTCATCACCTCTGTTTATATTCGGGTACATCTTATTTAGCTCAGAAAGCCATTGTTGACGACGCTGTTGATTCACACCGAGCTTTTGCCATTGTTCGTCCGTTACCTCAAGTAACTGTTGCTTGGTGATGTCTCGCTGATAATAGATTTCAAGCGCAAAAGGATGAGGCGACACATCACCACTAACTTGATAGCGTCCTTCTGGCGCTCTTAAACGGGACTCATAGATATCAAAGATAAACCAGGTTAGTTTCGCCTGACCAACCATTTTCCATTGTCGCCAGTCCGCTGTGCTTACTTTGCTCATATCGGCACCCGCGCTCTGTGAATACAAGGGAATAGACATAGTTAGACCGATCACGAGCAATACACTAGTTAGACTCTTGGTTAAATTTCCCTGCAAGCTTTTCATTTCCATACACCCTGAGTATCAGTAGCGTTACGACGACCCACTCTATAAATAAAACCACCAGAGTAAAAATAACGTCGTAACCAAAATACACGGCTTGGAGTTTGTCACCAGCAAAATAACTGGCCCCTCCTCCGATGCCGCCTACTATTGATACGTAAGTTTTAGGCAAACGATACAAAACGGTTTTTAGCTGGTAGGCATACCAGGCAAACATCACCCACAAGCACAACAACCACAGTGGTAACCATAAGGTTGGAAAGATCAGAACAGAAAACTGTTGGTTAAGGCTATCGAGGGCAAGCCCGAACATGGTAACCACAGCGATGGGTTTCAATGCAGTCGCATCGCGTCGGGCACAATAGACAATGGTACCCAACGTAAAACAAAGCGTAAACCATTGCCACTGATAGGTACCGAGTACTGCTGCAAACCAGCAGAGTTGAAACCAAGTTGAAGCAAGCAACACTCTCATGACGAATTACGGACGCTGAAATGTCATATGTACGGTGCTGATGGTTCGGGCCAGAAACCCGCCCTCACAGTAACTCAGGTAGTAGCGCCACATACGCACAAATCGGTCATCATAACCAAGCGCACGAACTGTTTTTTCAGCTTGATTAAATCGGCGATGCCATTCATTGAGCGTTTTCGCGTAGTCGAGGCCAATATCGAATAGGTCACGTACAACAAGATCACTATGCTTAGTTGTCGCCTGAGTAAGTGAGGTAACAGAAGGCAAAAACCCACCTGGGAAAATGTACTTCTGAATAAAATCGACGTTATTGCTGTAAT